>JAZSEW010000022.1:0-2584 GCA_045531895.1 Lachnospiraceae bacterium | reverse complement strand
CGATACTTAAGAACGAAGGCAGTCTCACTCCGGAGCAGAATTCTCGAACAGGTTTAGTAAAGAATTCCGGCAAGCACCGTTATCAGGGCTACGAATATGATGGTATTCGTAATGAGCGACTGTATCTACAGTAATATGGGTGGTACCGCGGTAAAGTTGATTTATCGTCCCTAGAATCCGGAAGGGTTCTAGGGATTTTTTTATTTAAAAAAAGGAGAGAAAGAAAATGAAGAAAATCAGTATTGCAGACGTAACAATCAGAGAAAGCTCAGAAAAAGCTGAATTTTCCATGAGCTTCAAAGAAAAAATGGAGGTCGCAAAGCAGCTCGAAAAGAGAAATATTGATATTATCGAGATGCCCAATGTAGCCAAGGATAAAACAGATGCCCTACTGGTAAAATCACTCTCCCCCATGATAAAAGAAAGCATTTTATCCGTTGGAGCAGGAATCTGCAAGGAAGAAGTAGATAAAGCATGGGAAGCAGTTTCAAGTGCAGCGAAATCCAGAATTCGCATTTGTGCACCTACTTCAGCAGTTCAGATGGAATTCATCTGTGGTAAGAAGCCTGCTAAGGTTTTGGAAGCAGTAAAAGAAGTGGTAGCATATGCAAAGAGTAAATGCAAGGACATTGAGTTCTCTGCACAGGACGCCACAAGAAGCGAGATGCCCTTCCTTTGCCAGGTAATTGAAGCGGCAATCGAAAACGGTGCAACCACAATTGATATCTGCGATACCGCAGGCATCATGTTCCCGGAGGAATTTAAGAATTTTATCGAAGAAATCAAGACAAATGTGCCTGCAATGGAAAATGTAGCAATTTCCGCCACCTGCTCTGATGAGTTGAATGTAGCAAATGCCAATGTTTTTGCGGGAGCACAGGCCGGCGTAAGCCAGATTAAGGCAAGTTTAATCGGCAATGCCACACCTTCCTTGGAAACAGTGGTACACACCATTACCATGAAGGGCGATGCAATGGGCATTGAATGCGGCGTATCTCAGGGTGAACTTGCAAGAGCCGTTCGTAAGATGACATGGCTTGACAGCAATAAAAAGACCGGCAAAACACCTTTTGGCGACACAACCGGAAATGATACACATGAAGATGTGAATTTAACTGCTCAGGCTGATATCGCAGCAGTAATTAAGGCAGTAAAGAAGTTAGGTTATGAGCTTTCTGATGATGATAACGCGAAGGTATTCAAGGAATTCAAGCGTGTATCTGCGAAAAAACCCGTTGGTGCTAAGGAATTGGAAGCAATCATTGCAACCGCAGCACTCCAGGTTCCGCCTACCTATCAGTTAGTGGATTATGTGATTAACAGCGGTAACATTATTACTCCTACCGCACAGGTTACTTTGGATAAAAAAGGCACTCCCATGAAGGGCTTAAGCTCAGGAGACGGCCCTATTGAAGCAGCATTACTTGCCATCGAGATGATTGTCGGACATCATTATGATTTGGAAGATTTCCAGATTCAGTCCGTAACCGAAGGTAGTGAAGCGGTAGGTTCTGCATTTGTTAAGATTCGCGTAGGCAACAAGGTTTACTCCGGTAACGGTATTTCCACCGATATCATCGGCGCAAGTATCCGCGCTTACGTAAATGCATTAAACAAGATTGTTCACGAAGAACAGAACGCTAATCAGTAATTTTATAATCCGTTTTCGGATAAGAATAGGAGATAGAACATGAAATTATCATTTAGTACAAACGGCTGGGATGATTTTGACTGGACAGACTTTTATGTAACTGCCAAGGATTTGCAGTTCGATGGTATCGAAATCCATGATGTAAAAAGAGAAGTTTTCTCCGGAAAGAACCGCCCTTTTAATAGTGAAAATATTGTAGAAACTGCACATAAAATGGCACAGATGGAATTAACCATTCCCTGTTTGGATACCACCTGTGACGTATCCGATGAAACTAAAATCGAAGAAAATGTGGCAGAAATCGAAGAATATATTAAGATTGCCAAAATCGTAAAATGCCCCTGCATCCGTATCCGCGCAGGCAAGCATTCTACCGATAAGGACGTAAAAGATGATGCAGTTATCGAATGTATCAAGAGAACCTATCGTGAGGCTGATAACAACGGAATCTCCATTTTGATTGAAACTGTAGGTCCTTATACCGATACAGAGCGCCTTCGCAATGTTTTAAATGTATTTGCCCGTGACAACGTAGCTGCATTGTGGGATATCCATCACACTGTACGTTACGGCAACGAAACTCCCGAAAAGACCATCCAGAACTTGGGCGCATACGTAAAACACGTACATATCAAGGATTCTGAAGTGGTTGACGGCAATATTGAATACTCTTTAATGGGCGAAGGTACTTTACCTATTGACGAGTTAATGTTAGCGTTACAGTCTGTTAACTATGAAGGTTATGTATCTTTTGAATGGATTCCCGCGTGGTTGGAAGAATTGGGAGATGCAGGCATTGTATTCCCTCATTTTGTAAACTATATGAGCCAGTATCAGAAGGAAGCGGTAGTAGTAGGTAAGTCTTTATATCGCAATAAAAGAGGTACCGGCCAGTATGTATGGAAGAAGGAAGAAATCATTGATAAAACCTTC
>JAZSEW010000029.1:0-13971 GCA_045531895.1 Lachnospiraceae bacterium | reverse complement strand
CTTTCCAGAAAGAGGTAAAGAATGAATAAAAAAATATTAATGTTGTTAGTTATTTTAACTGTAAGTTTTATTGTTGGATGTTCGAAAGTAACCGGACAAGAGGACTCAGAAACTTCTGTGAGCATAATTCAGAGTGAAGTAACGGAGGATGAACCGATACCATCGGACAGTGATAAGGATGTAGTAGATGAAGATGCGTCGGAAGTAATAGGAAAAGTAGAAGAAATAAAAGATTTTATGTTTATCGTAACGGATGATGATAATGTTAGTTATGCATTTACTTATGAAGAGAAGCCGGAATGTCTGGATAAGATAGCTGTCGGGGATAGGGTACTCGTAACTTATACAGGTACGCTATCAGAAGTTGATCCTTTTATGGGGGAGTTTATGGTGACAGCATTATCTTCTGGCTGTTCAGATTATTTGGAGGAGAACAGCTCTGATAAAAACCAAAGCGGAGATTTGAGGTCCAGTGGGATTACAGATCCCTATGTAAATCCCGAGGTGAAATTCAGCAACTTGACTTCTGAAGAAGATCAATCAGAGCTTAGCAAGGATTTAGGAAAAGCGGGAATAAAGGAATCTTATATTAAAGATTATATTGACTACGTTAATCTATACAATGAAACGGCGCCTGAATCCGTTTTGGATGGTTGGAACACTTTGGATAAAGTACATTACGACCCTTATGATATAAATGACGTATGGGTGCAAAAATATCCTGATTTTGTTGGTGTTTGTTGCAGAATGTCAGCATTTACATTGTTGAGAGATGATATCCTGGTAAATAACACTGATTTTCAAAAAACATATATGAATCCATTGACTTTTGATAATTATTCGTTTGAAAAGATGCCCACTAAATATATGACAGATGAAAATTTAAAGGCATTTGAAAACTTTTATGCACCAATACCTACAAGCACATCAACTGATAAAGAGGTTCAAAAAAAGGTTTTGGAGCAAGCTCTTAAGGAGAGAGGAATTCAATTTAAAAATTCCAGTTTAAAGTTTATAGGGATGGTTGGGCACAATACTATAGATGAATCTAATCCGTTTCTGTTTATAGATCATGCAGGAGTGATATACGAAAAAGATGGCTCTGTATATCTTTTGGAAAAATTAGCGTTCCAGGAACCATATCAATGGATCGAATTCCCATCCGAAGAAGAGATTATTAAATATTTTGAATCTAAATATAATTTAGATTCAACCGGCAAAATGGCGGAACCTATATATATGATCAATGATAAGCTGTTTTAACACAGTTTGAAAAAACGGTGAAACTGTTGAACTTGAAAAAACGAAACTGCCGAAAACACAATCAGCACATCAGGTATATTCTCTGAGCTGATTGTTGAGGTGAAATTAATTTTACCCAAAAAGTCAAGAATGAATTACCAATTGTTGCTATAATATAAGGGGATAAAATTCAAATGATGGGGTGGAAATATGAAGATATTCAAGAATAATCTATATATTTTAAGATTATGTTTTAAAGCAGCTCCACTGTGTGTATGCTTGAAAGCTTTTGCGGATGTATTAAACTATGTTACTGATACACTTATCGCATTATACTTTATGAGATACATAGTGGAAGCGGTACAGGGAAATAAGTCTTATAGAGAAGCCTTTATTTTGATATTGGGGATGTTTGTGGTGAAAGTAGTGGCTTCGATTATGGACAGACTTGGATATCATGTGCTAGAACGAATAGCAAGTATTAAGACTTCCGCACTGCTTATGGAGATGCTTTACGGACAAGCTATAAGTGTCGATTTGAGTTGTTATGAAAATCCAAAGTTTTACGACAGTTATACAAAGGCTAATGAGCAGATTACAGGGTATGCGCATAGGGCACTGTATCACATAACCCATGTTATTGGAATATTTGTGAGTATGATAATCTCGGTTTATGTGATTGCAGTGAGCGAGCCACTTATTATTTTGATTGTAGTAATACCGGTAATTATTGAACAGGCTCTTGTTAAGAAGTATACAGAGCTTAAATTTAACAGGGATAAAGATACAACATATGAGAGACGTCAGGTAGAGTATGTTAACAGAACCGTGTATTTACAGGATTTTGCTAAGGATATTAGACTTACAAGTATTTTTACACCGATCATAAAGAGTTTTGAGAATGCTATAGACAGCATGATAAAGACTTCAAAAGAGTACGGCATAAAGATAGGTATTGTGCGTTTTTTTAGAACGATAGTATCGGAGCTTTTTGTGTACCTGGGAGTTCAGAGCCTTATTGTATATCAGTATCTCGTTAATTCGGCATATTCCTTTGCGGAGCTTACAACGCTTCTCAATGCGGCAAGCGAATTTTCCAGTCTGATAGGTTCCTTTTCGCAGGTGCGTAACAATATTTATCAATGCGGTATGTTTATAGAAAACTTTAGGACATTTATGGCTTATGAGACGAAGATGCCGGAGAATGAGAACGGTAAAAGGGTGGATGTTAACAATACCGATATTGAACTTAAAAATGTTGGCTTTACATACGAGGGAAGTGAGAGTCCGGTTCTGAAAGATATCAACATGACTATTAAAAAGGGCGAGCGTATCGCGATTGTAGGACATAACGGTGCCGGCAAATCAACGTTTGTAAAGCTTCTTATGAGACTTTATGATGCTACCGAAGGCGCAATCTCGGTTGGTGGAACGGATATCAGGGAATATCGGCTCAGTGAATACAGAGAATTATTCGGGACAATTTTTCAGGACTTTAAGATATTTGCAACGACGATTACTAATAATGTACTTTTGCATGGTGATGTGACAGGGGAAGATATCAAGAGAGCCGAGAGAGCACTTCAGGCAAGCGGTATTTATGACAAGATTGATTCTCTTCCCAACAAGATGGAGAGTCAGCTTACCAAAGAGTTTGCCAAGGACGGTGTCATGATGTCGGGCGGCGAGTTACAGAAGCTTGCCATTGCCAGAGTATTTGCCAAGAACAGCGAAATTTGCATACTTGACGAGCCTTCCAGTGCGCTTGACCCTATGAGTGAATATGAGATTTTTGATAATATGTTAAAGGCATGTGAGGGAAAAACTGTTGTTTTTATATCACATCGTTTGTCTTCAACAGTTATGGCGGACAGAATATATATGCTTGAGGAAGGCAGGATAATCGAGCAGGGCAGTCATGAGGAGCTTATGAGTAAGAACGGCAGGTATGCCGAAATGTATCAAATGCAGGCCAAAAAGTACAAGGAGGAATTGGCGTATGAAGCTTAAAACTATTATATCCAATATACTTCTTGCAATAGGGTATTACAGAAAATATGTGCCGGTTTACTTTTACGGGCAGATAGTATTTACGATTTTTGTGTCTGCCATATGGACGATACAGGGGCCGATTACGACCAAATATATTCTGGATGCCCTTGCAGAGGGAAAGCCAATAAAGGAAGTCCTTATTTTCCTGGTTATGATAACCTTTCTTGTAATTATCAGACATGTATTTGCATGTTATATAGTGGAGTATCTGGAAACGGTTTCTAATACGAGAGTTCAGGAGAAACTTCTGAAAGAGCTTCACGAAAAGGCCGCAAGGATGGACTTGGAATATTACGAGACACCACAGTTTTACACAGATTATGTGTGGGCAGCACAACAGGCTACCTCGCAGGTAGCGCAGATACATGCACAATTTTCGGTGCTTGTGGCAAGGCTTTCGGAGACAATATTTGTGGGCGGTGTGCTCGTTGTCATTAATCCCGTGCTTCTTATATTTGCGGTTGCAATGGCAATTATTAGTTTTGTAACGCAGCGTAAGCACATTAAGATACGTTATGCAGCGAACAATGAATTAAAGCCCGTGGAGCGTGAAAGGGATTATGCCAAGAGGGTATTCTACTTAAGTGATTATGCGAAGGAAATAAGACTTTCCAGAATACATGAGGTGATACATGACAATTTTGTTGATGCAAATAATCGACTTTGCGATATCCAGTGGAAGGCAAGTAAGAAACATTTTCGCCTGGCATTAATCAGCGAGACGCTGTTGGAAATTTTAGGAACAATTGGAATGTACGGTTATCTTGCTTATGAGGTTATGGTCTCCGGTGGACTGACCTTTGGTGATTTCGGTGCGTTGTCACAGTCAACAGGACGTTTTTCAAGTCGTCTGAGACAGGTGCTGAATGTTGCGCTGAATTTTGCGGAGCTCAGTCTTTACATGGATAAGTTCAGAAGATTTATGGAGTATGAGCCTAAGATAGAAAGACAAAAAGGAGAACTTCCTGAGAAAGAATTAAAGCCGATAGTGCTTAAGAATGTGTCCTTTACATATAATGGTGAAACAACGCCGAGTCTTAAGAATGTCAACATGACAATCAATCCTTATGAAAAGGTGGCGATTGTAGGCTATAATGGTGCCGGCAAAACCACACTTATCAAGCTTCTTATGAGACTCTATGACCCGACAGAGGGAGAGATTTTCATAGGAGATAAGAATATAAAGGAATTCGATACGGATGAATATCGTAAAGAATTTGCAGCAGTTTTTCAGGATTATCAGATATTTGCTGCCACGCTTGGCGAGAATGTAGTTATGAACGGGACCGATGAAAGTGATAAAGAGAAAATTGTTGACGCACTTTACAAGAGTGATTTTGAGGAGAAATATAAGGAACTTCCGCTTGGAATTGAAACTCCGCTTACGAAGGAATTTGAAAAGTCGGGGGTTGACCTGTCCGGTGGAGAAAAGCAGAAGGTTGCTATTGCAAGAGCTTTTTATAAGACTTCGCACTATGCGGTTATGGACGAACCTTCCAGTGCGCTGGATCCTATTGCTGAATATAAGCTGAACCAGAACATGGTAGAGATAGCAAAGGACAGAACGGTTATTTTTATTTCACATAGGCTGTCTACTACGGTTATGGCAGACAAAATTTATATGTTTGAAAAGGGCGAAATAATTGAGCAGGGAAGTCATAGGGAGCTTATGGAACTTAACGGCAAATATGCTGAGATGTTTAGAAAACAGTCCCTTAATTATACAACATCCGTGTCCGGAAGTCAGATATGACAAAAGCATTGAAAGGGTGGTAAGTGTGCCATCCTTTTAATGTTTATTAGACATTTGTAAATTTGCTTTGTCGGTATTTCTTGACAGGGAGATTATTTTTGTTATAATAGTTAAGAACTTAATTAATGATTGATCATATATGAATGATAATCAACAGATATTTTAAAAATAATGAAGGGAGTATTTCATGGAACGAAAAAGAACCTTAATGATGGCGATGGCACGTACCCGCCGTGCATGGAATAACCATGTCAAAGAAGTTGCCCATTCCATTGGCATTCCTGATTCTTACCGGATGATTATCTCGTTTTTGCATCGGAATCCGGGGGCAAACCAGCGAAATATCGCAGAGTTTGCGGATGTGACTACATCTGCCGTAAACCAGACGGTAAAAAGCATGCAGGAAGAAGGGTATTTAAAAAAAGAAACCGATGACTGCGATAAACGTCACTCTAAACTTTTTTTGACGGAAAAGGGTGAGCTGGCAGCAGAGAAACTGAGAGAGCGGTTAAGTGCTTCGGATGAGGTGATTACGGAACTGGTAACGCCGGAAAAAGAAGAGGAGCTGATTGCGCTCATGGATAAAATAACCGACTGCATACGGAGGGATTTGACATCATGCTGAAATACTTAAAAAAATATTGGTTTTTCTGCCTGTTGGCACCGCTTTTTATGGTGGGAGAGGTGGCAATGGATTTGATTCAGCCGGACATGATGGCTGATATTGTAGACAATGGTGTGTTAAAAAGCGACATTGCTTTGATTATTAACATTGGTATTAAAATGATTTTAACGGTAGTGCTGGGTGGCTTTTGCGGTATTATGTGTGGCGTGTTTGCCAACATTGCTGCCCAGGGCTTTGGTAATGACTTGCGAAAAGATTTGTTCGCCAAGATTATGAACCTGTCCTTTCAGCAGACAGACAAAATTTCTACCGGTTCCCTGGTAACCCGTCTTACCAATGATGTTACCCAAGTGCAGAACATGGTAATGATGGCAGTACGTGGCTTTGTGCGAAATTCCGTGATGTTTGTGGGCGGCATTTTCATGCTGTATCAGCAGTCACCAAAGTTTGCTTTGGTGGCAGCCTGTGGTCTGCCTTTCGTGGTGTGCTTTGTGTTCTTTTTCTTAAAGAAAGCGTCGCCGCTGTTTGCTGTGGTGCAGAAAAAGCTGGACGGTATCAATAACGTAATGCAGGAAACCGTGGCCGGTGCCAGAGTAGTAAAGGCTTATGTAAAAGAAGAGTATGAGCTGAGCCGGTTTGATGATGCCAACGGTGCTCTTTGTACGGAAAATCTTCGCGTGCAGACCTTACTGGCGTTTATGAGCCCGTGTATGAATATTGTGCTGAATCTGTGTGTGGTGGCGGTGATTTTAGTAGGTGGTTATACGGTAAAGGCGGGAGGTACCATCACTCCGGGTAATACGATGGCAGCCATTACATATCTTGCCCAGATTCTTCATGGCATTACCTTTATGGCGAATATTTTCCAGACCTTCAGCCGCGCCAAGGCTTCTGCCGATCGTATCAATGAGGTGCTTAAGAGTCCGGATATTATTACAGACGGTGAGGGTACCGGAGAACAGAATTCCAAGGGTACCATTGAATTTAAGAATGTAAGCTTTGCCTATCCGGAAAGCGACGGTCAGTGTGTATTAGAGAATATTTCCTTTAAAGTGAGTTCGGGAGAGACATTGGCAATTATCGGTGCTACCGGCAGCGGTAAGAGCTCCTTGGTGCATCTGATTCCACGGTTTTACGATGTAACTAAGGGCGAAGTGCTGGTAGACGGTGTAAATGTCAAGGACTATGAGCTAACCGGTTTAAGAGAAAAGATTGCCATTGTTTTGCAGAAGGCGGAGCTGTATTCCAGAAGCATTGAAGAAAATATCAAGTGGTCGAAGAATGACGCTACTCCTTGGGAAATCAAGAAGGCAGCAGAAATTGCCCAGGCCGATGGTTTTATTTGTGATAAGACCTATGGATATTATACCCAGGTAACGGAAGGCGGACATTCTCTGTCCGGTGGTCAGAAGCAGAGAATTTCTATTGCAAGAGCAATTCTGAAGGAGCATGAAATCCTGATTTTCGATGATTCCACCAGTGCGTTGGATTTAAAAACGGAGGCGGCCTTCTATCAGGCATTACAGAAGGATCATCCGGACGTGACGAAAATCATCATTGCCCAACGTATTGCGTCCATCAAGGGTGCAGACCGCATTGCGGTGCTGGACAATGGAGGAATTTCAGCCATCGGAACTCATGAGGAACTGATGCAGACCTCCGACATTTATCGTGATATTTATAAATCGCAGATGAAGGAAGGAGGAGAAGAATAATGCTTGATAAAATGAACCTTCCAAAAGGCTTTGAAAAGGCTCCTGAACAGGGAGCTGTGCAATATAAAAAAGCAACGGCGGCAGGCAACAATACACCTGCTACGGTGAATTTCAGGGGAAGACCGGGCGGACCGGGACGTGGCATGGGACAGACTGTAGAAAAAGCAGAAAATATCAAGGGTACATTGGTGCGTCTGCTTCAGTATTTTCAGAAGGCGAAAAAGCTTTTGGTAATGCTGTTGTTATCAGTGGTTGGTGTTACTCTGGCAGGCCTTTTTGCTCCATCCCTGCAGGGAACTGCCATTGACTCTATTGCTGAAAAAGAATGGGATATTTTAGCCAACTGTGTCATCGTTTTATTGGTAGTTTACCTGGCAAATGTGTTGTTTACTCTGGCGCAGTCTCTGTTGGCAGCCAGACTTAGTCAGAGCATTGTCAGGCAGATGCGCCATGACCTGTTTAAGAAAATAGACTATTTGTCCATAAAATATCTGGACACCCACTCTAACGGAGACATCATGAGTCGTATGACCAACGACGTGGAAAATGTATCCAACACCATTTCACAGAGTTTAGGCTCTTTGGTGTCAGGTGTGTTAACCATTATCGGCACGGTAGTTATCATGTTTGTTTATTGCTGGCAATTGACTCTTATTACTATGATAACAGTGATTCTGACAGTACTTGTAACGAAGAAAATGTCTACGGTTATGCGAAAGGTGTATCGTAAACGTTCTGCAATTTTGGGCCAATTAAACGGTCATTCCGAGGAAATGATTACAGGATATAAGTCTATCGTGGCTTACAATAAGCAGGAGGATGTTATCGAAGAATTTAAAAGGACTTCGGATGAGTTACGTAAGGTAAGTATCAAGGCGGAGATTCTGGGCGGTTCCATGGGACCTGTCATGAACTGTATTTCCAATATCAGCTTTGTTATCGTGGCGGCCTTTGGCGGATATTTTGCCTACACCGGGCTTATCACCATTGGTACAGTATCTGCCTTTATTATTTATGCAAAGCAGTTTTCCAGACCGATTAATGAAATTGCCCAGCTTTACGGCACTATTCAGACTGCCGTGGCCGGTGCAGAGCGCGTTTTTGCTTTACTTGATCAGCCGGATGAGGATAACAGCGGTGAAAAGGAAATGGAGAATATTACCGGCAAGATTTCTTTCCGCAACGTGGATTTCTCCTATGTGCCGGGCAAACAGGTGCTCTATGATTTTGACCTGGAAGTAGAACCGGGACAGAAAATTGCTCTGGTTGGTTCCACCGGTAGCGGAAAAACCACAGTAGTAAATTTACTGATGCGTTTCTACCCGGTGGATAAGGGCGAAATCCTGGTGGATGGCGTAAACATTCAGGATATCAAGCGGGATTCCCTGCGTGAAAATATTGCTATTGTACTGCAGGATACGGTATTGTTTTCCAATACCATTGAAAATAATATTAAGTATGCAAATCTGGAGGCTTCCGATGAAGAGATGGTGCGTGCAGCGGAAATGAGCAATATCCGCCGTTACATCGAGAAGCAGCCAAAGAAATACAAGACCTTCTTAAAACAGGCCGGTGCAGGACTTTCCCATGGACAGCGGCAGCTCATGTCCATAGCCAGAGCAGTCCTTGCGGATCCGAAGATTCTGATTCTTGATGAGGCAACCTCTTCTGTTGATACGAGAACAGAGAAAAAAATTCAGGATGCGATGGTGAATTTGATGAAAAACCGTACCAGCTTGATTATTGCCCATCGTTTGTCCACCATCCGTGATGCAGATAAAATTGTGGTTATGGATCAGGGACGCGTGGTGGAAATGGGTAACCATGAAGAATTGTTAGCAAAACAGGGCAAGTACTATGAACTTTACATGACTCAGTTTGCAGGAAATAAGATTTAAGGAGAATTTATGCAGAACGAATTTTTTCCGGACGGCACACTCATTGCCGAATGGTTTTACAATACAACGGTTCCGGCTCTCACAGAGCTTGGAACCCCGTATGTATTATCTGATTACAATATTATGGATGATGGTAACATCTATACTAAAGAAATTCAAAACCTCATTGACACAGCTCACGAAAATGGCGGCGGAGTTATTGTCGTTCCAAAGGGAACCTACCTGACCGGGGCTTTGTACTTTAAGCAGGGTGTGCATTTATATGTGTCAGAAGGCGGTATCTTAATGGGCAGTGACGATATAAACGACTATGATATCAAAGAAACCCGGATTGAAGGAGAAACCTGCCGGTATTTTACTGCACTTATCAATGCGGACGGCATTGACGGTTTTACCATGTGCGGCCCGGGAACCATCGACGGAAACGGTTTAAAATCCTGGAAGGCTTTCTGGCTGAGGCGTATCTGGAATCCGCAGTGTACCAACAAGGATGAGCAACGGCCAAGAATGGTATATATCTCTAACTGTAAAAATGTATTGATTGCAGATTTACACCTGCAGAATTCCCATTTCTGGACGACTCACGTGTATAAGAGTCGTTATGTGAAATACTTAAACTGTACCATCACTTCTCCGGCGGCACCGGTAAAGGCGCCAAGCACCGATGCCATTGATTTGGATGTATGCACAGACGTGCTGGTAAAAAACTGCTATCTGGAGGTCAATGATGATTCTGTGGTGTTAAAGGGTGGTAAGGGACCTTGGGCAAATGAGGCAGAGGAAAATGGTTCTAATGAGCGTATTCTCATCGAGGACTGTGAGTATGGATTTTGTCACGGTTGCCTCACCTGCGGTTCAGAGTCGGTACATAACCGCAACATCATTATGCGCAGAATCAAGGTACATACCGGAATGAATTTACTGTGGTTGAAAATGAGACCGGATACACCGCAACACTATGAGTATATTTCTGTGGAAAATGTGGAAGGAAAGATTACAAACTTTATTAACATCAACCCATGGACCCAGTTTTTTGATTTGAAGGGACGGAAAGATGTGCCCCTATCTTTTGCAGATCATATTTCAATGAAGAACTGTTGTTGTGAGTGTGATACCTTTTTCAACGTGAAGAAGGAAGATTTGCAGTATAAGTTATCAGAGTTCCAGTTTGAAAATCTGGATATTAAGGCACAGGAGGATGGTTTTGAACGTGATATTATAGAGAGTTTGAGCATGAGGAATGTGCATATTGTGCCATGGAAGAAATATTGACAATATCATATCTGGTAAATAAAATGAGGTGTGTCTGTTGTATAGGCACACCTCATTATGCATTATACATTATTTTGAAATACAAGTCTACTCTTTTTTTGAAAAAATGATAAAATAATTTACGTAGCAAAGAAACGGTGAAGGGATGAGCACTAACTGCAGCAAAAAGGAGAAAAACCAAATGAATGTATTCGGGACTAGCAGAGAAGCAGAAGAACAGCAACTGAAAAAGATTTTGGCAGTTGCACAGGAGAATCTGGAACGGGCTGAGGGGCACCAGAAGGGATTGTCGGAGCAATTACAGGATATGTTGGAATCCTATGACACCAAGGATAAAGAAGTGCTCGCCTTATGGCACAATACGGAGTCTCTGTTTCAGGAAAGTAAGCGGGATTTGCTCCGTTGTATTAAAGCACGCAAAAAGCCGTACTTTGGTAGAATTGATTTTAAAGATGCGGGACTTTCGGAGCCGGAAGCTTATTATGTGGGCCGTGTCGGTATTTCACCGGACGGAGTGGAGCAGTTGGTTATTGACTGGAGAGCACCGATGGCATCTGTGTATTATGAAAATGCCCTGGGAATCTGTACTTATGAGGTAAAGGATACGGTAGAAAATGAGACCAAAGTCCATGAGATTGACCTGTTTCGAAAACGAACTTACGAAATTGAGGAAGACAAGCTGGTAGACTTTTTTGATTCGGATGTGGTGGCAAATGATGAGCTATTGACAAAGTGTCTGGCAAAGAGTAAAAAGGCAGTGCTTGGCGAAATTATAGGAACCATACAAAAAGAGCAAAATGCAATTATCCGAAAGTCTCCAAGGACAAATTTGATTGTACAGGGTGTAGCGGGTTCGGGAAAAACAACTGTGGCAATGCACCGTATATCTTATATTCTGTATAACTACGAGCAGTTCCGTCCGGTTGACTTTTATATCGTGGGAAGCAACAGGATTTTGTTAAATTATATTACCGGTGTTCTGCCGGAACTGGATGTATATGGTGTTTCACAGATGACCATGGAGCAGTTGTTTGTCCGCCTGCTTTATGAGGATTGGGATGACAAAAAGCACACAATAGTAGCGACAGACCAAACGGACAAAGAAGCATACCGGAAAGGCGAATATGCGTGGTTTCATGAGCTGGAAGCTTTTTGTGAGGAATATGAGGTAAAAGTAATACCTGCAGATTCGGTGGTTATTGAAAAGACCGGAGCTAGGCTTTTAGAGAAGAGGTCCATTGAAAATTACAGAAGGAGTAATCCACAGCTGTCGGTGCAGGCAAAAATTAATGCATTGAATGAATGGCTGCTTGGGAAACTTGAGAATGAATTGACCGGGAAATCGGTTTCTTATACACCGGAGGAAAAAAAAGAGTTGAATAAAGCCTGCAAGGTTCATTTTGGAAGGGATGAATGGAAGGGCTCATTGTTTGATTTATATGAAGAGTTTTTGGAAGGTCAGAGGAAGAAGGGAAGTAAAATTTATGTGGAGCATGGGAAATACGACGTTTATGACCTTGCTGCACTGGCGTATCTATACAAACGGATTAAAGAAATTGATCCAATCCGCGAAGCGTCCCATGTCATTATTGATGAAGCACAGGACTTTGGCATGATGGTCTATGGTTCCCTGGAATACTGTCTCAGAGGTTGTACGTATACAATTATGGGGGATGTTTCCCAAAACATCCATTACGGTTATGGACTAAATGACTGGAATGACTTGCGTAAACTGATTTTAACCGGAGATTATGACAGCTTTGGAACCCTAAAAAAAAGTTATCGTAATACCGTCGAAATATCGGAATTTGCTACCGGGGTGTTACGCCATGGCAACTTTTCCATTTATCCGGCAGAGCCGATTTTGCGGCATGGTAATCCGGTAAGTGTGCAGGCGTTTGGTATGGAAGAGGAAATGAACCGGGCAGTGATAAAAATAATCGAGACCTGGAAAAAGGAGGGACATGAAACCATTGCAGTGATATGCGCTGATACGCAGGAAGCAGAGTATGTAACAAAGATGCTTGGTGAGAAAATTACAGTGGCAGATAGTAATCCGGAGACGGCAGTATTTGATGAGGGAGTCATGGTACTTCCGGTGGAATATACGAAAGGTCTGGAGTTCGATGCAGTACTTTTGTACCATCCGTCAAAGGAGCATTATCCGATGGAAGACCGGTATGTAAAACTTTTGTATGTAGCGGCGACCAGAGCATTACATGAGCTTGCAGTGGTACATTTGAATGATTTGACAGAACTGATTGCGACTTCTGTGTCGGAAGAAAAGAAGCTTCGTTCTTTGGAGAATTCACAGGATGAATTACGTGTGGCAGCCCCTCGGGTCATTCATAAAATTACCGAAGACGAAAAGCAGGCAGAGCTTGCAAAGTTTCTGGAGCGGACAACCAGGCGCTACGGACTGAATCAACCGCAAAAGTCAGATAAAACAGTAGAAAAGCCGGTACAAAGCGCATCAGAAAAAATGACTGTAAAAGCAAAGGAGGTTCAGGAGGCGGTTCAAGCCACCGAACCGGAAATTAATACTTCGCCTTATCAGTTTGCAACCGTTGTGGAAACCGGAAAATTGACACCAAAGGGGCATAGCAGGATTGACTGTACCGTGCGCTGGGTAAAGAAATCAAAGACATTTGTAGATTTTGTGAGCAGCTACGGAATACTTCGAGTGACACCGGTAACGGATGAAATAGTCAGGGTGCAGTTTGTCAGAGGACAGACGGATTTGTTTGCAGATGGATTTTGGAAGTATACGGGAGAAAAAAAGTCCGGTTTTATAACCAGAGAAAATGCAAGCATATATGAAATAATTACGAAAAAGCTTGTGATCCGTATTGAGAAAAAGAGTGGGGCACTTTCCTGTTTGGATATGAAAGGGACGCTTCTCTTTAAGGAATCAGGAAAAGAACCGCGACAAATAGAATCTGATGTCCAAAAGACATGGAATTATTTTGAGTGGGCAAAGAATGAAAGAATTGTTGCGAAAGGAATTCTGGATACGGATTTGGAACAGATAAACGGGAAAGCACGTTATATTTCCATCGGAGGAAAGAGAAAGAGGATGCCGCTTTTGCTTTCCGGGAAAGGATACGGTATTTCAGTTTCGGCAGAGAATACTGTCTATTTGTGTGGTGTGGGAATGTATGGACAATACATTTGTACAGAAAACGAAATGCAGATTGATTATTATGTTTTATTTGGCGGAAGCAACGAAGAAAATCTGCGATTATATAAACTTTTGAGGTAAAAAAGGAGATTTTATGAGCAGTACAGATAACAAAAAGTACAATTGTACCACTCTATGTTACATAGAGAAAGAAGATTCTTATTTGATGATGCACCGGGTCAAAAAGGAAAAAGACGTTAATAAAGATAAATGGATTGGTGTAGGCGGACATT
>JAZSEW010000110.1:0-21746 GCA_045531895.1 Lachnospiraceae bacterium | reverse complement strand
CTGTTGTCTCCTGATGAGCACCGTTGGTATCCAGGAACTTTCTTGCGATATTAACGATTTCTTTTCCTCTCCAGGAAAGAACCAGTCTCTTTTCTTCTGTTACTTCTGCAACAGCAACTGCCTCTAAGTTTTCTTCTGCCGCAAATGCAAGCATAGCGTCAACGTCCTTAGCTGCAACCACAATTGCCATACGCTCCTGGGATTCGGAGATAGCAAGTTCGGTTCCGTCAAGACCTGCATACTTCTTTGGTACCTTGTCAAGATCTACTCTGAGACCGTCAGCAAGTTCACCGATGGCAACGGAAACACCGCCGGCACCAAACTCGTTACACTTCTTGATAAGCTTGGTAACTTCTTCACGACGGAATAATCTCTGAAGCTTACGCTCGGTAGGAGCATTACCCTTCTGAACTTCTGCGCCACAGGTATTGATGGATTCTGTTGTATGAGCCTTGGAGGAACCTGTTGCACCGCCGCAGCCATCACGACCGGTACGTCCACCCATTAAGATAATGATATCGCCCGGATCGCAATTTTCACGAATAACGTTTCTTCTTGGAGCAGCACCCATAACAGCACCGATTTCCAGTCTCTTTGCCACATAGTTTGGATGATAGATTTCATCAACCAGGCCGGTTGCCAGACCAATCTGGTTACCATAGGAGCTGTAACCGTTTGCTGCGCCGGTAACAATCTTTCTCTGAGGAAGCTTACCGCCAAGGGTATCCTTAATTGCAACAGTTGGGTCTGCAGCACCGGTAACACGCATTGCCTGATATACATAACCACGGCCACTTAATGGGTCACGGATAGCACCGCCAAGACAGGTGGCTGCACCACCAAATGGCTCAATTTCAGTTGGATGGTTGTGAGTCTCGTTCTTAAAGAATACTAACCACTCTTCGGTTTTACCATCGATTTCTACAGGAACGATGATGGAGCAGGCATTGATTTCATCGGATACTTCCATATCCGCGAGCTTACCGTCTGCTCTCAGCTGCTTCATGGCAAAAATAGCAAGGTCCATTAAGCAGACAAATTTATCGTCACGACCGGCATACATTACTTCACGGCTCTTTAAGTAGTTCTGGTAAGAAGCCTCAATTGGTGCCTTGTAGTCGCCGTCTTCAAAGGTTACACTAGTTAACTCTGTAGAGAAAGTGGTGTGACGGCAGTGGTCAGACCAGTAAGTATCCAGCACGCGGATTTCGGTTACGGATGGATCTCTCTTCTCTTCGTTCTTGAAATAATTCTGGATATGTAAGAAATCCTTGAAGGTCATAGCAAGACCTAAGGAATCATACAGTGCCTTAAGCTCAGCTTCCGGCATATCCTTGAAACCATCATAGATGATAACATCAGCAGGGTCATCAAAAACAGTTGCTAAAGTAGCAGGCTTTTCTTCAGAAGCTGCACGGGAGTCTACCGGATTGATGCAGTAGCTCTTGATTGCTTCTACTTCTGCGTCTGTTACATCACCACTGAGAACGTAGGTAGTTGCACTGCGAATGACAGGCTCTTCGCTCTCATTTAAGAGTTTCACACACTGCTCTGCAGAATCTGCTCTCTGGTCGAACTGACCCGGAAGATATTCTACGGAGAATACTTTGTCACCTTCGTTCATCTCGAAGGTTTCTTCATATAAATAGTCAACAGGAGGCTCAGAAAACACGGTAACTAATGCTTTCTTATAAGTTTCCTCACTTACATTTTCTACATCGTAGCGTACCAGAACACGAACACCGGACACAGTCTGGATGTTTAAGTATTCTTTGATTTCATTCATGAGTTCTTCGGCTCTAACTGCGTAGGCCGGCTTCTTTTCGGCATAAACTCTTCTTACATTAGCCATCGAAATTTCCTCCCTAGTATATATAATAATTTCCACGGATATCCTGTCATTTTAATATCCTACATGTCTCATTTTAACACAGAGTTTATTATTATGAAAATTAATATATTTTAATACTTTTATAATTTGCACTAATGTGGTATGATAAAAGCAGAACGAAGCACAGCAGAAAACCGGTCGTTGGGAAATATCTTTCCCATAACGACTGTTTTCTGTTTGTGCGGGAGTTGGGCACCGCCCAACTCAGCGAGGAAATCCGAAGGATTTTCGAGCCTGTTCTGCGTATAATTTATCGCAGGAGGTATATCTTGGACGTTAACTACGAACTTTATAAAGTATTTTATCATGTTGCCCGTTCCCTAAGCTTTTCCGATGCAGCCCAGGAGCTCTTTATCTCCCAGTCTGCAGTCAGCCAGTCCATCAAGGTGCTGGAGCGTCGTCTGGGACAGACCCTGTTTACCCGCAGCACTAAAAAGGTTTCTCTTACTAAGGAGGGTGAAATCTTATTTAAGCATATCGAACCGGCTATCAACTTAATTGTAAAAGGCGAAGGACAGCTTCTTTCTGCCAAAGAATCCGGCGGTGTCCAGTTACGTATTGCTGCTAACGACACTATTTGCCGCTACTATCTGGTGCCGTTTTTCAACCGGTTCCATAAGCAGTATCCGGATGTTCACATCAAGGTGATGAACGCTTCTTCCCAGAACTGTGCAGGCTATCTGGACGGCAACCGGGCAGACATCATTATTACAAACTCGCCTAATCCGGCGCTGAATAATACGATGCATATTGTTCCGATTAAGGAATTCCGGGACATTTTTATTGCTGACAAAGCTGCTTATCCCTTTGAGGATAAAGAAATGACACTGCGTGAATTATCTTCTCTGCCGATTTTGATGCTTGAGAAAACTTCCACTACCAGTGTATTCCTGCATGAGCAGTTTTTAAGCCACTCTATCGACCTGGCACCTGCCATTGAATTAAACAGTAACGACCTGTTAGTAGATTTAGCCTCCATCGGTCTTGGCATTGCTTTTGTACCGGATTACTGTGTCACTGAGCAGACACCGGACAATCTGTATGCCTTAAAAATAAAGGACGAAATCCCGGCCCGGAAGCTGGTGGCCGCTTATGATTCCAGCCTGCCTCTGACAGAACCGGCAAAATTCTTTTTGGATTTGCTACAGCAAGACACCAAGGAGCAATAGCCGTTGCACATCACTAAGAAAGGATACTTCCCTATGATTGACAGTATCATTTTTGACTTAGACGGCACCATGTGGGACACCACGGAAGATGCCGCACGAATCTGGACCGAAGTTGTAAAACGCTATCCCGACGTTACCGACGAAATCACCGGTCCGAAATTAAAATCCCTGTATGGTCTTCCACTGGTAGACATTGCCGTAAAGCTTTTCACCAGTGTCCCTGCAGAGCGGGGTATCGAGATTATGAGAGTCTGCGTGGTAGAACAATGCCCATACCTGACAGAACACGGTGGAATTCTTATCGGAAACATTGAAGATACCTTAAAGAAACTAGCAGAAAAATACAAGTTATTCATCGTCAGCAACTGCGAAGACGGCTATATCCAGTCTTATCTGGAAGGACATGATTTTGGCAAGTACTTTACCGACTTTGCATGTCCGGGAACCACCGGACTGCTAAAGGGCGACAACATCAAACTGATGGTAGAGCGCCATAACTTAAAAGCCCCGATTTATGTAGGTGACACCTACGGTGACCAGACCGCTGCCGAAGAAGCAGGTGTTCCTTTTGCCTTTGCTGCTTACGGCTTTGGCAAAGCAACCAAGTATGATTACAAGCTTTCCTCCTTCGAGGAATTGGCTGAGATTTTTTAGGAGGTACCATGAAACCCATTGCAAGTTTTACAATTAATCATTTAACCTTACTCCCGGGAATCTACGTTTCCCGCAAGGACAAGGTCGGTTCCGAAACCATTACTACTTTTGATATCCGTATGACCCGCCCAAACTTTGAACCGGTCATGAATACCGCCGAGCTTCACACTATCGAGCATCTGGCCGCCACCTTCCTGCGCAACCACGCAGAATTTGGCTCTAAGGTTGTTTACTTCGGACCGATGGGCTGCCGCACCGGCTGTTACCTGCTCCTGGCAGGGGATTATGAATCTAAGGACATTGTGCTGCTGATGAAGGAACTGTTCACTTTTATCCGCGACTACAAGGACGAGGTACCGGGCGCTTCCGCTATTGCCTGCGGAAACTATCTGGATATGAACCTGCCAATGGCAAACTATCTGGCAGACAAGTTCTTAAAGGACGTGTTAGAAAATATTTCAGAAGAGCGCCTGATTTATCCGGAATAAACTGCATTTATATTTCTGCTTCAAGCAACTGCGAGAGGAACTTCCCCACAGGAATTCTTTTTCGCAGTTTTTCTTTTCCGATTCAGCCACTTTTTATGGTTGCTTGCCAAGGAACAGCTCCCTTTTCTTTAATTCATGGCAGTTTGCCGGTGGTTTGCTACAACTCGGTGTCGGTAAAGAAAAAAGATGCACCGGTGCTCTTAGACAAGCAAGCTTGCCCAGAGACACCCATGCATCTTTTTTAAAGCGCTGTCGCGCTTTTTGAACCTCCCAAATCATCTACATTTTCACTTTTTCCTCCACCTCAAACAATAGCCAAACCACCGACAAACTACCATCATGAAAAGGTGCGCTGCCCTTGGAGCCTGCAAAAAAAGTGCTGAACATCGGATGCAGAAAAATCTGCTCAAAAAAATATTCCTGCGGGTAAGTTCCAGCCAGGATTATTCTTTCGCACCAAATTTCGATTTTCAACGTTCAGTGCTTTCCCGACGGCTCCAAATCACCGGAGCTTGTTGATATGGATGTTTTATGCTGTTTGGGCTATTGTCTGAGGTGGATGGTGGATAGAACCTAAATATGGCATTTGGTACATCCACCGGATGTTTTGGGTGAAGCAAATTTTAATAACAAGTTCTTACACCTCCACCGAGTTGTAGCCAAACAGTAAAAACAGACATATGTTTCAACAAGACCCGATGATTTGGCAAGCCAAGGCGGATAAGCAGCTGAGTTGGAAGAGAAAATTGGTGCGAAAGAAAAAAGAGCAAAAGGAGCCGCCCGGACTGACCTTGAACAGCCGGGCGGCTCTTATAATATCTTATGTCATTATTCTTTTATAGTTGGAAGAACTTCATTTCATCTTCCAGAATTGCCGCAATCTTCTGCAATTCTTCTGCGGAATCTGCTAACGTACCGATGGTGGAGCTAAGTTCTGCCATGGAAGCAGTGGTTTCCTCAGAGGACGCTGCATTTTCTTCAGAAATTGCAGACAGGTTGGAAATAATATCAACAATAGTAATTCTTGCGGAGTCACAAATTTCAGTCTGACCCTTGATACCATTTGTCTCTGTTCTGGACTGTTCAATACCTGTTGCTACATTTGCGAACTGGTTCTTGGTTTCCTCCAGCTTTTCCTTCTGCTCATTTACAATTGCCTGAACCTCCTGCATTACCTTTACGGTCTGCTCAGAGTCCTTAATTAACTCATTAATAATTGCGGTAATATGCTGTGCGGAGCTTGCAGACTGCTCTGCCAGGCTTCGAATCTGGTCAGCAACTACAGCAAAGCCTCGACCCTGATCCCCTGCTCTGGCTGCCTCAATGGAAGCATTCAGTGACAACAGATTTGTCTGGGATGCGATGTCAGTAATAATTTCTACCGCTTCACTAATCTTGTTTGCGGAATCATTGGTTGCATAAATCTGTTTGGAAATTCTGTCCACAGCCTCCATAGTACGGTCGTTGGAACCGGATAAATCCTGCACGATTTCTAAAGAATCATCACCGGACTTCTGCATCTGCCCGGAGGTATTATCAAGCACAGCTACACTTTCTACAATATGTTCAATGACATTACCCATTTCATTAATTCTGCCTGAGGCAGTCTCAATTTCTTCTGCCTGAGAAGAAGCACCTCGGGCAATATCGTTAATCGCATTGGAAATTTCTTCGGAAGAAGAATTGATTTCTGCTGCCATGGAATTAACTTCACTGCCGGTTTTAAATAAATCTTCGGAAACATTATGTATCTGCTGTACAACTTCTGTCAGCTTGTTCTTTAAGCCTGCAATACCACGAACCATATCGCCAAGTTCGTCACCACGTTTCATGCTCTTTTCGTCAATTGCTACAGAAAGATTACCCTCTGACAATCCCACAACTGCCTTTTCTGCTGCCTTTAAGCCCTTAGCCAAAGTAAATACAGATACACCGACAATGACCATCGAAGTTACTAACACTACAACAAAAGCACTAATCATAGATGCAGCTTTACTATTAATAAACTCTGCTACTTCTGCTCTTGGAGCACCACAGAAAAACATACCAACAATCTGAGTTCCGTTTTTCATCGGAACATACGCCGCATAATATTCTTCGCCATTAATAAGAACATTTTTTGCTTCATAAATTTCGCCATTTTTTACAACAGCTTCATAAACCACGTCTGTTGCATCTGTTCCTACAATTCGTTTACCGGAGTCATCCAGAATTGTAGTTGCATAACGGGTCTTATCAAAAAAGAAAGTAACTTCATTATGACTATCTGCAACAAAGGAATCCAGCACACTCGTCTGGGCTGTGATATTAAAATCACCCTTCATCAGATTATCTCCATCCAGATAATATTCTCCATCATCCAGGGCTTCATAAGCTGCTGCAACACTTTTTGCCACGGCTGCCAAATCCTCTAATTTTTCTGTACCCATGCCATCTGTTAAAGAATTTACCCCTACAAATGTAACAATTCCCCCAGTTAAAATTACCGGAATAACAGCCAGTAATATTAATTTTACTACAAGTGACAATCCTTTCTTTTTCTTCATGTTGTCCACCTCCGTAATATTGTATGTACAATTATTATATAACTTTTTTAATTGTGTGTCAATATTTTATCAAAGATAAATACCAAACTTTACAAAAAACTTGACAAATATTATACAATTCATATTCTTTTCCTTACTGCATATAATGAAGAAGCATCAAAATTATAGCCGGAGGAAAGGAGGAGTTCTCATGCCACAGCATCAGGATAACAGTTCTGATTCCACTTTGCTGCCATTCCGTAGCCATACGGCACACCTGCTTGCTACCGCAATCCCCTTTCTGCAGCCTTCCTGCCGTCATCCGGTAGAACTGATTACAAAATTTTTGGAATTTTCCGAAACAATTAAATTATATCAAGAATTTCATTCCAAACATAAGAATCCTTTTTCCAGACTCTTTCAGGAGCTGTCCCATCAGGAAAAGGACAGCGGTTTTTTTGGTTTAATAAACACATTTATTGTTGATTTAGAGGGGCTTCTCCAAAGTCTCACACAAGTATGTACCGGCGATGAACGTGAAATCATCAACATGTTTTTAAACGTCATCCGGGCAAAAAACTTTTACGACACCTATGGTGATCTGTTAAATATGGGAACACTTTTTGGTAACGGAACACCCGACTTTTCCGGTTTTTTTTCATCCGGCGCACCTTCGGAACAGGAAAGCACTCCTCAACCTCAAGCAGCTCCGGAAGCAGCAGAAAACTCCGCACCGTCCGGTTTTCCCATTCCCGGAGACTTATCTTCTATGCTAAACAGCGAACAACAGGAAACCCTGAACCTGCTCAAAAATTTGTTTTCCGATGACTAAAATTTTATAATGGAGGCTATTATATGTCAGATACTATTTTAAACGATCCATTGTTTCAAAATCTTTCTCCTATGAAGAAGGCAGTAATTTCCGAGCTTATTGAGAAAGCAGGAAATACCTCCCTTGACAAAGCTTTCCCTCTGCTGTTAAAGGCAAATGCCACACTAAGCAAAAATGGTGAAGCATTTACCACAGAAGAACGCAACATGCTGATTACCGAACTTACAAAGAAGCTTACACCGGAGGAGCGAAAAAAAATAGCAACTCTGTTAAAACTACTGTAACTTATCTCAGATTTGTGCTATAGCGTTTCCCGCTGTTTGTGATATACTATTGTAAAGAACGTTTTTTAGTTATCCGTTCTTTAAATCCAAACAAGGAGAAATTTCAATGGATAAAAAAGCATACTTAAGCACAATTGATGAAGTAATCGCCAAAGGGCCATATTCTGCGGAATGGAGTTCCTTAACCGACATGGAAATACCGTCCTGGTTTTCCAAAGCCAAGTTCGGTATTTTCATTCACTGGGGGCTGTTCAGCATTCCGGCCTTTGCCAATGAGTGGTATTCCAGAAACATGTATATTCAGGGCACCAGAGAGTTTGAGCACCATGTTGCCACCTATGGTCCTCACAAGGATTTTGGCTACAAGGATTTTATTCCGATGTTCACCGCAGACAAATTTGACCCGGCCAAGTGGGCTGATTTATTCAAAGAAGCCGGTGCAAAGTATGTTGTTCCTGTAGCAGAACACCACGATGGTTTCCAGATGTATAACAGCGAATTATCTGAATTTAATGCTGTAAAAATGGGACCAAAGCGAGATGTTCTTGGTGAACTAAAATCTGAATTTGAAAAAAGAAATATGACCTTTGCCACCTCCACCCATCGTGCAGAGCACCTGTGGTTTATGGGTAACGGCAAGGATTTTGACAGTGATATTAAAGAACCGTTACAGGTAGGCGATTTCTACTGGCCATCCCTGCAGGAACAGCCGGATCAGAGCGACATGTTCGCTACTCCATACCCGTTCGAGGAATTTTTGGAGGACTGGTTACTGCGTACCTGTGAATTGATTGACAATTATCGTCCGCGCATTCTTTACTTTGACTGGTGGATTCAACACGAAGGCTATAAAGATACTTTAAAGAAAATCACCGCCTACTACTACAACCGCGGTGTAGAATGGGGAACTCCGGTTGCTATCTGCTATAAGCATGATGCCATGCCGTTCGGCAGTGCCATTGTAGATGTGGAGCGCGGTAAGTTTGCAGATACCAAGCCTTACCACTGGCAGACTGATACTGCTATTGCCCACAATTCCTGGTGCTATACCACCGAGCTGGATTACAAAACTTCCTACGAAATTGTGTGCTACCTGATAGATGTTGTCAGCAAGAACGGCAATCTGCTTCTTAATGTCGGTCCAAAAGGCGATGGCTCCATTCCTGAGGAAGACACTAAGATTTTAAAGGAAATCGGCGCATGGTTAAAAATTAACGGTGAAGCCATTTACAACAGTAAGCCATGGCGCGCCTGTCAGGAAGGACCAACCGCTGAAAAAGAAGGTAAGTTTTCCGATGAACACAACAAAAAATACACCTCCGAAGATTTCCGTTTCACCGCAGGTAATGGCTCCATTTACGCCACCTGCATGTCCTATCCGGCTGACGGTGAGCTTGTTATCAAATCCCTTGCTTCCGGTGGTCACGAAAACTCCACTGCTTTCCAGGGTATTATCACCGATGTAAAAGTATTAGGCTACCATGGGGAACTCTCCTATGAGCAGACGCCGGAAGGTTTAAAGGTACACGGTCCGAAGAATTTCTCCGAGTATCCGGTAGTAGTGAAGGTTATTACAAACTAGTTTTTTTCCAAGAACCGACCACCGAGTTATGGTCAAACAATAAAAAACAGCCATACGTCCTCGGCAAGAAACTTGTTTCTGGCAAGTCCGGCGTGGAAAGTGGCTGAGTACTTAGAGAAATTGGTGTGAAATCTCCAAAAAGGCGAGCTTGTTGCAAACGTAACGTTTTGCAGCAGCCTCGCCTTTCCTATCGTTTATGCTTCTTGATTATCTAACTTTTTGCGGTATTCCGCCGGACTTTCTCCCACATACTTTTTAAACTTTTTGTGGAAATAGTCCACATTTTTATATCCTACCAGCTCTGCAATTTCATAAACCTTGTGCTTATTCTCCACCAAAAGCTCAATGGCATGCTTAATACGCACCTGGTCTACATAAGAGTTGAAGCTTTCACCCACATTTTTATTAAAAATTTTTCCAAGATAAGAGCTGTTATAACCAAACAATGCTGCTATACTTTCCAGTTTGATATTCGTGGAATAATTATGCTCAATGTAATATAAAATATCATCCAGCACGCTGTCTCTGGAGGAATTTCCGATGGAATTCATAACTTCCTCAAACTGCTCTGCCAGATAATCCGTGATTTCATATAAATAGTGCTGTTCATTGATAAACGCAATGCTGTCCTGGTTGGAGTCAAACGGAATAGTCACCGCATTATACCGGTGATTCATGGTTTCCTTAATCTGCAGGTATAAGTCCGTCATAAACAGCTTCACCGCAGAAATATCGGCATCTGCATGATATAGATAGCCTTCCAGCTCCTCCAATGTTTCCGTTACCTTACGACGATTGAACGTCTGCAGAAAGTCAGTCAGTTTGGCACAATATGCCTCCACCTGGGAGATATCCATGGAAAGCTTCTCTTCCTGCTGTTTTGGCAAGTCGGTAAATCCAAGAACATGCTGTCCTTTCTCACAGAAAAAACGTTTACCAAGCAAAGTTGCCGCCTGTTCATAGGAGTCTTTTAACTGCGTAATATCCGTCACAGCACAGCCATAGGAAATAAACAACGTATCCAGAGGGCTCCCCTTCTGCGGTGCAGACTCATAATGCTTTAAAAAACGCTGAAATTTTTCAATGGCAAAATTCCCTTTCAACAACAACACATTTTTTCCTTTTACCACGAAGTGTTCAAAGGAGTTTGTACCGGAATCTGCCACCATAAACATATCCGCAAACTGGTACGGAAGTTCCACCTCGCCAATCTGGAAATTCTCATACATTACCACCTGATAAATCTCTGCTTCCAGCTTAAGTTCCTTTAAATCTAACAGTTCATAAGGAACTTCATTCATAAGAATATCCTGCAGAATTTCTTTTTTGGACTTTCTGCGGAAGAATTCATTGTTTTCTACCGTCTGGCGTTCTGCCTGAATAGAATCGTATACTTCTGCCACGACCTTTTCCAGTTCTTCCTCATCCATCGGCTTGGTCAGGTAATACTTTACTCCAAACTTCATGGCAGTCTGGGCATATTTAAAATCAGAATAACCGCTTAATATGACAAAGTTTCCCTGATAGCCCTGTGCTTTGGCCTGCTCAATAACCTCCAGACCATACAGCTTTGGCATACGCATATCAATCAGGACCAGAGATGGCTGCAGACGCAGAATATCCCGTAACGCATCTTCACCATTGCCCGCTTCTCCACAAATAGTAAAGCCCTTTTCTTCCCAATCAATAATATACTTCAGGCCCTCTCTGATACTTGCTTCATCATCCGCAATAAAAACGGTTTCCATGACATCCCTCATTAAACTTTCTCCCCTTGTATGTCCTTACAATTCTTGATACCTCTGTTTTGTGATTATACACTAAAAGTGTCGAACTATGCAAGTGCCTATTTTCTCGCCTGTTCCTCCAGTTCAAAACGTACTGCCGCTTCTTTTTCACACCACTCCACACATTTTTCATAGCCGTGTGCTTTCGCCTGAGAGCACATTCCTGAAACAATTGCTGCAAAGGTTTCTTCCGAATCCGCATAGATGGCATCCCAGGAACCTTTCACAATACAGTCCGCTACCCTGTTCCACATCAGTTCCAGCTCTTTTGTTTTTTCAGAGGCCTTATATGCAGTTGCCGGAATAACAACATATTTCCTTGCTTTAAAATAATCATCCAAAGTCAATGCACCGGTAAAATTCCGCCAATCCTGCTCTGCCTCGCAGGAAGCCTCCGGCACATTACTCTTCCAATCGTACTGATTATAGGTCTCACCATTGGAATCCGGATTCTCTGCATTCATAGACCAGGTAGTATTGTTGATTTGAGGAAAGCCGTCCCGATAGCTATATCCTGCATAAGCTCCGGTCATCATCGTAGAACCATCCTCGAAATAGCAGAGTTTACCAAACTCTGTGAAATACGTATTTCCATCCTCATCATAGTCCCAAATAATACCCTGCGGGCCATAGGAAGACACCATTTTGCCCTCCGGTGTGCACAGCCAATTGATGATTTCCATACAAAGTTCCGGATAGTTTGAATCTGCACTGATAGTCCATACCCTATTGCCACCGGACACACTCATACCATAGGTCACAGGTGTTGCTTCCTTCGGTAATAAAGGTGCCATATGCTGATTCCTTTCCAGGTGTTTCTCTGTATTATAGGACAAGCTGCCAGCATAGTTAAAAATAGAACATAAAACACTACCCTGCTGCAGTTTTGCAATCATGCCCTCATACGTCTGCGTGGCAGAATCCGGGTCTAAAAGCCCATTACGATATAGGGTATTGAAAAACCGTAACAGTTCCAAATATGGTCCCTGTTCCTTAAGTGCACCATAAAAAGTTCCCGTATTGGTATCATACAGGCCAAGTCCCATTTCGTCCAGACCATAACAGGCACTCGCCATGGACTTCACATACATTACCATACCATCGTCCCAGTCCGGCCAAAGAGAGAACGCATATACTTCCTCTCCCTTCTCATCCAATGGACAAATTGCCTTCATGTCTTCCAATACGCAAACCAAATCCTCTAAATTTTTCACCTCCGGATACCCTAACTGCCTGTATAAGTCCCAACGAATATCCCAGGTGTAAAAGAATTCCTCTGCACTTTCCACACTGGATGCCACATTATTTCCAAAACCAAACACTTTGCCAAGCTCCGGTGTCAGACTACGATTGCGCTCCAGTGCTTTACCCATATGCTCCTTTATATATGAACCGTGCTGTTCTAACAGTCCATTTGCTTCCCAGTCAAGCAGAACTCCCTGCTTTGCCAATTTTTGATACTTCTCCCCTGTGCTGCCAAACACAAGAATATCCGCCTTATTCTCATCATTCTCTCCGTCATAAATATCCGGCTGAATATAAAGCCTCACATTAAATTTATCCAGCAGAATTTTTGCAAACCAGCCCTGCTGCTCTCCCCAAAAGCTGGATAACTGGCTGTAAACCACAAGCTCTACCGGTGCTTCCGTCGGAATTGGTGTAGGTGTCTCTGTTGATCTGTTTGCAGGTTCTGTTGCAGGCACAGTTGTAGGAGTACTACTATTCGGTATTTCGGTCGGAATATTGCCCATCTGCTCCTGACCAGTTCCACAGCCACAAAACAAAATAACCAGAAACAAACTAAGTAGCGCTCTGATTTTCCTCATATACTCCCCTCCAATGACATAGTTTCTTTATTTTATCCTATTCTCCTGTGTTTCAAATCAATACAACATAATTATACTATGTACTTTATTGGCCTGACAACTCTTAAATTTCTCTTTCATCAAAGCGCCTTCCTCCTCATCAAGCAGAGAGATAAGACTAAATACACCTTTACCGCAGAGCATTTCACAACCTTCGCAAAAGAACCCCGGAACCAAATTATTTCGAAGCAGTGACTCACCCATAATTGGAGCTGCGAGGAACAATTTGGTTCCGGGGTTCTTATATGAAAATATGAATTTTACTCTGCGGTAATCTTTATCTTAGCCTTACCTCTCTGCTCACCCATTGCAGTAATGGTTGTATTTCCTGCCCTAATGCAGGTTACTTTCACCTTTACCACACCTTCTTCCGGTAATACACCGGTCACATCAACCACTGCCACGGAAGTATCATCGGACATAAATGCAACCTTTTCTGTAGTATCACCCGGCTCCACAGTAATCGTAAATTCTCTTGTTTCTCCCACTGCCATTACAGCTTCCGTTTCCGTTGCCTTAATGGAAGTGATTGCCACAGTTTCACCTGCTTCGGTGGATTCAAATACCAGATTAGAAATTGTAAAAGTTACTTCAATTCTCTTCGGCTCTGCAATTCCCGCAATATTCAGAGAGAAATCACTGTTTGCAGTTACTTCTGCCACAGCAGAACCGTCCCATGCATTCATCGGGTCACCGGTATCTAACACACCTGCCTTCAAAGCAGTCTTCGGAGCAGTCTGAGTTACCGTTAATTCTGTGCCGTCTACCACAATCTTATCATACATGATATCGCAGGTTGCAACCTCTGTTTTGGTCTTTGCAGCAGTTGTTACAAGGTAATCCTTGATATACAGGGAACCAATACCTGCCAGGCTTGTTACTCCTGCTGCCTTTGCTGCATCAGAAAGATCTGTAGCCGCATCAATCACAACGGTGTACTGACCGTTGCCGGTAATCGTTGTGGTCTGACCTACATCGTTACCATAGTAATTATGTACTCCGTCTGAAAAGTAAGCATTCAATGCCACCTGAATTTCACCGGTAGATGCTACTGCAGATACCTTAATCTTTACACTTCTGTTCACCCCGGTGGAGGACTGAATAATCACATAAGCAACACCTGCGGAATGTGCTGTCACTTCACCAAATTCATTCACAGTACAAATTTCTTCGTTAGTGGACTTATAAGTCAAGGTTGCGTCCGTATTTTCCGGTTCCATGGTTGCATCCAGATTTGCATGGGAGCCCTGTGGAATCGTAACAGTTGTCTGCGGAATCACAATCTTGGTGCATGGATTCTCGGAAAGCTGACCATTTACAGTTACCGGAATTTCCACTTTGACATCTCCTGTCATAGAGAATGCAGTAATTATTGCAACGCCCGTTCCCTTGGCATGAATTTTTCCGTTATATACGGTTGCCACAGAAGCATCGGAAGTTTTCCAGAGAATGATATCATTACAGTCTTCCGGAACCTTTGTTGCAGTTATCGCAGCATACTCATTAATAGACATATGTACAGCCTCTGCATCCACAGTAATATCTGTCATTGCCGCCATAGCAGGTTCTTTCACCACATCTGCCAGACTTCCATAGTTCAGGTTAAAACCGCGCATAATACCATAAGTAAGCTCCGGATACATCAGTTCATAGGTATCACGACGGATGATAGTAAAGCAAAAGTCTGCCTTCTCCGGATCTTCATGATTAAATGCACCGGCATCCCATAATACCGGAACAATACCAATGCTCTTACACATATAGTTTACTGCTTCCAAATAGTAAACACGCTCCGATGTGTTATTCTTATCAATGGCACCGTACTCACCTAAAATTACCGGATATCCTGCGTCAATAAATCCGGAAAGCTTCTGCATATTTGCTTCCAGATTCTGTGCAGATTTTTCGCTGTAGGTACGGTTTGTCATATTTTCTGCCAGACCAAACAGCCAGTCATAATCATGTACTGCAAGGAATAAATGATGCACATTATCCTTTGGCATCTCAAATCCATATTCTTCCTTTGTGGTGTTAACGATGTTTGTATATCTGCCCGGTACCGATAACCAGCGGTATGCATTGTTACCTCCGGTAGCACGTACGGTATCCACAAAAATCTGATTCAGCTCCATAATAACCTGCATATCCTTCTTAATACCTGCATCGGTATTATCAGGACCTGTTACTTCATTCATGGATTCAAAAATCAAATGCTCGTCATAGTCTCTAAAACGCTCGGCAATATGCTTCCACACTGCTGCGAATTTTTCCTTCACAGGACCTAAGTCCTCTGCACCGACTCTGAGCCAGCCGGTCTGCTCTGCTCCGTCATGATGAATGTTAATGATACAATACATATCCTGAGACACACAGTAATCTACGATTTCCTGTACTCTTGCCATCCACTGCTCGTTGATGGCATATCCGTTTTCATCATCAATCATGTTCCCCCAGGTTACAGGAATACGCACGGTATTAAAACCGGCATCATGTACCGCTGTCATTAATCCCTTTGTGGTTACATATGGCTGCCATAAAGTTTCCAATGGTGTGAAGCCGGTATGACCATCCATGGTATTACCAAGATTCCAGCCTGTACCCATCTCAAGTACCATTTCCTCTGCTGTTAAGTTACGAAATGGATCGGCAGCTGTTGCTTTTGGTGCTTCTGTCGGTGCCGGCACTTCTGTCGGAGTTGGTTCCGGAGTCTCCGTCGGTACGGCAGTCGGTTCAGAAGTCGGAGTTACCGGAGCCTCTGTCGGCGTAGCAGGCACTTCTGTCGGTGCTGTAGTGGGTTCCACTGCCTGTGTGGCTGTCGGCACCACAGTAGGAATAACCTCCGGTGCCTTTTCCGAACCGGCACATGCTGTCATAGAAAGCATCATTGCTGCACTAAGCAATAATGCCATTCCTTTCTTTTTCCAAACTTTCATAATTAACCTTCCTTTGCTTTCTTTTCAATATCTCTGAAAATATACATTGCAGGACCACTGATGGTTAGAAACATCACTGCCGGTCCTACCAGCAAACCTATAAAAATTGTTGTTGTATTAAACATAAACACAACAATTTCAATAGCAAGTACTACTACTATCATCAGGGTTCTTCCCACATATTTAATACAAATTTCCATGGAATTCTTCAACGTCTGCAGGAATGTATTTTCATATCGTGCCATCAGCGCATAAGCATAAATGAAATAACAGAAGCACATAACACTTCCCACAATTCCAAGAATTAAAAAGTAAATCGGATTACCCTCTACTGCATGAAACAGTTGAAAGTCCAAATACAGTGCATATACAAAAAACAAATTCAACAGCCCTGTCGGAATCCCCTGCTTGGCATTTGCTTTAAATGCAGTAAAGAACTGTTTTGCAATATAGCCTTCCCGCTCATCTACCATCTTCAGTGTAACAGAAAAGGCTGCTGCCGTAGACGCACCAATTGTCACAATGGGGAGCGAGAACAACAACCATAAAAAATTTAATTTTAACATATCCAACAGGCGGCTGAAAAACTGATACAGCGGTCCGTCTATACTAAAAAGCTTCATCGTCTATCCATTCTCCATTCCTTTTATTTCCCCATACTTAAGGCAAACTGCCTTGGTTAAAAAAGGGGGCTGGCACCTTTGCGCCGCCCCCTTTTTATACATTTATTTACTGTCTGTTTGCTTCCTCTAACTGATGACGAAGTGCTGCATTTTCTTCGCACCACTGAATACACTGATCATAACCATACGCATTGGCATCGTTCTGCATTTTCTTTAAGAGCATGTTAAACTGACCATCGGATTCAGAATAAATGCAGTTCCAGGAGCCTGTTACGATACAGTTAGTAACCTGATTCCACACAACCTCAAGTTCATCACTCTTTGCAGTTTCAGAATATGTAGTAGCCGGAGCCACCTTATAGTTCTTAGACTTTAAGTACTCGTTTGGTCTTACCGCACCGGTGTAATCTCTCCAATCCTGCTGCATATCACAGGAAGCTTCTGCTACATTACTTCTCCATGCATCCGGGTTGTAGGTTTCACCGTTGGAATCCGGATTAACTGCATTTCTGGACCAGGTGATGTTGTTCATCTGCTGACGACCATCATTAAAGGTATAACCTGCATACTCGCCTTCCATCATGGTTTCACCGGTAGTCCAGCACTTCTTACCAAACTCAGTAAAGTAAGTATATCCGTCTGCATCATAATCCCACATGATACCCTGAGGACCATATTCAGAAGTCATATATCCTTCCGGAGTAGACATCCAGTTAAGGATTTCCATACAAAGCTCCGGATACTGGCTGTTTGCACCAATTGCCCAAACTCTGTTACCACCGTAAGGACTTAAACCATAAACGATTGGAGATGCTTCTTCCGGAAGCATGGTTGTCATATATTTGTTTGCTGTCAGATGCTCTTCTGTGTTGTAAGCGGCACTACCTGCATAATTAAAGATAGAGAAGAATACACCACCTGCAATTACCTTGGATGCCATTTCATCGTAAGTCTGGGTCATAGAGTCAGGATCCAGTAAGTTTTCACGATATAACTTATTGAAGAATCTTAACATTTCAACGTATGGACCATTATCATCCAAAGCACCATAGAACTTACCGGTATCACAGTCGTAAAGACCTAAGTGGAATTCGTCATAACCATAGTAAGCAGTAGCCATGGACTTAACATACATAACCATGTTTCCGTCCCAGTCAGGCCATAAGGACATTGCGTAAGTTTCCTTGCCATTGTCATCGGTCGGACAGATAGCCTTCATATCCTTAAATAAAGTAAGTAAATCATCCAGGTTCTTTACTACCGGATAGCCTAACTGCTTATATAAATCCCAGCGAATATCCCATGTATAGAAGAATTCCTCAATACTGCTTGCATCGGCCTTTGCAACACCATGACCAAAACCGTAAATATTGTTTTTCTGTGCAATATCATTGTTTAAGCTTCTGTTTGCCTCTAAAGCGATGGACATGTTTTCCTTGATGTAAGGACCGTATTCCGCAAGAAGGTCGTCTTCTTCCCAGTTAAATAACATATCAGCCGCAACAGCTCTCTTGTAATCTGCACCGGTGCTGCCAAAGATAACAATATCACCCAGATTACCGGATTCCATACGGGTATCGAATACACCGTCAGAGTCCGGGATAATCATTAACTTAACATTAAACTTATCTAACAGAACCTTTGCAAACCAACCTACCTGTTCACCGGAGAAGTTTGCCAACTGGCTGTATACGGTCAGTTCGATAGGATCACCCTTACCATTCTTATCGTCATTATTACCTGTGTTATTTGTGCTGCTTCCACCATTATTTGTGGTACCGCTCTGTGCCGTGTTACCGGAATTATTGTTTCCCTTGTCTTCTGTCTTGCCTCCGCATGCTGCCAGGGAAAATACCATCGTACCGGCAAGCACTAAGGAAAGCGCTTTTTTCCAAAATTTTCTCATGTTAATCCTCCTTGTTTCTTGATATTCAGAAAAGCTGCGCTTTTCTGTTATATTCGAAGAAAATATCCATTTTCCTCGCTTTTTATTCACAAGAGGAGTAGATTACTCCCCTGTATTTTAAACAGGCTCCTCAAACCTGTCAAAATCATTATTAGCCCTTAACTGCGCCTAACATAATACCCTTTTCAAAGTAACGCTGCATGAATGGATATACTGCTAAAATCGGAATAACCGTTACCATGGAAATGGTATATTTAATTGTTTTAGCATCCATTACACTTGCCATGGCGTTAGCCGCCTGGCTGCTGCTGACACCACCCTGCATAAAGGAAGCAAGGCTGGTGGTCTGATTTAAGTAAATATACAGTCTGTGCTGCAAGGTCTGTAATTCCGGTGTACCACTCATGTAAAGAATGGAATCCATGAAAGAGTTCCAATGACCAACTGCACCGAAAATTGCAATTGTCGCAAGAATTGGTTTACTGAGCGGCCAGATAATGTTACGGAAAATCTTCATATGGCTGGCACCATCAATGAATGCACTTTCTTCCAGTTCCGCCGGAATCGATTCAATATACGTTTTTACCAGAATAATATTATACGGCTGAACAATAGCCGGAATAATATATACCAGGTAGTTTTCTGTCAAACCTAACATTAAGAAATTTAAATAGGTAGGTACCAAACCTGCATTAAAATACATGGTAATTACAAGGAAACGGTACCAAATCTTTCTGTGCCACATTTCCTGCTTGGTCATTAAGTAACCTGCCAGCGCAGATACCATTACCATAAGAGCAGTACCAATGATGGTTCTGGAAGTGGATACCAAAAATGCATCTAAAATTTCTTCCGCACCAAGTAAAGATAAATAGTTCTGCAGGTGAATTCCCTTTGGAACAAAGTTAATTGCACCGATTCTTACCAAAGAGTTATCTGAAATTGTGTTAATAAACAGATAATAAAACGGGAAGATACAGCTTATGGTAAATATTGCAAAGAAACCATAGTTAAGGATGTTAAAAATCACATCACCAACCGTAAAATTCTGTTTCTTTTTATGAGTCTTATAATATTGCTTTTCTGCCTTTAAATCCAGCTTTTCCTGTTTTGTCTTTGCCATAGTTTCTCACCTCCACTATATAATACTCTCGCCACGGACAGCCTTGGAAACACCGTTTGCCAGGAACAACAAAGTAACACTGACAACCGTCTTTACCATACCTACTACGGTGGACAGAGGAACTAAGCCTTTACCGATACCTATTTTATAAACATACAGGTCAAGTACTTCGATATCTGCAAAGTTCTTTGCATTTTCAAATACCAGATACTGATCCATACCGTTACTTAAAATGTTAGCTACGGACATAAGCAATAATACGCAGAAGGTTGGGATTAAGCCCGGCACTGTAATATGCCACATCTTCTGAAAACGTCCTGCACCATCTACGGTAGCAGCCTCGTATAACTGCTGGTCAATTCCGGAAATACCGGAAATGTAAATAATAGCACTCCAACCGGTACCTTTCCACATACCCCAGGCAAGCATCTTGAACCATGTGCCGGAATCACTTAAAAGATAGTTTGTTGTATATGGGTCGCCGGTTACGCTGGTTAAGAAGTTGTTAATAAATCCTTCTGTAGAAAACAGTGCCAATGCAATAGCATATACCAATACCCAGCTGATAAAGTTAGGAATCGTTGTAAATGTCTGTACGATACGACGGAACCAGCCTGTTTTAATTTCTGTAAGGAAAATAGCGAATGCCATCGGAATCCAGCTTGTTGCAATACCAAGTCCACTCATAATCAAGGTGTTCTTTAACACGCGCATAATATCACGACGGGTCGCATCATTTTCAAACAGGTAAGTAAACCATTTAAATCCAACGAACTTATCCATGGTAAGAGTTTCACCCGCTTTGTAGTCAAAGAACGCATATCTCCAACCCCAAAGTGGAAGATAAGAAAATACAAATACAAAAGCAATAATCGGAATAAACATCAGGAACAGTTTCATAGGAGTTTTAATCTCACACTGTTCCCCCTTTTCCGGTCTTGGTTGGAACAAAATCGTAATAATGCTGGACACCAGAAGAACCAGTGCGAGAACACCATATATGTACATACCATTTGGAAAAATATTATATACCTTTTCCGGTCTGGAGGAATTGCCAAAGCTTTCATATGTCATGTAAATTCCAGCTACACCACCAACCATAATCAAAGCGCCGGCAAGACCAAACCAGTTACTGATGCGCTTTAATTTCAGATTTCCTACCGACATACAGCCTGCTACGGCACCCAATGCAATACCTACACAAAGAATTGCCGCAGACACCATCAGCATAATAAAGCTACTGTTCTGTACCCAGCCTTTATCCAGTGGTCTCATGGCCAATGTAGTAAGAGAGTCATAAGAAACTGCCGTTGTAAACAGTGACAGGTTCTTGTTAATTAAGTTGCATACATATCCCGGGTTTGCTGCCGGAAAGAACATCATCATCAAACCAAGAATCGTACCAAATCGTGTAACGTAATAGACTTTATCGGTCCAGCCATTACTTTGTACTTTTACTTTTTTCATAGCAAGCCTCCTTGTTTTCATCGCACTGCGTTTCCCTGCCTACGTTGCTCACAGGGCTTCGTAGAAACAATCTTTGTTTTATGAGTTTATTATACTCTTTCAAGGGGTTGTTGAATACCGCAAATAACCGATACAAAATACAGTAATTTTTTGCTTCCTGTTTTTTATAATAGGCTGTAGGTAATCATATTTAATTTTTAAGCCTCTCGTATCCGTGTCCGCCTGACTCCTCCTACAGTTATTCGTTCCTGTCGGACATATCGAAATATGAATTTCAATATGTTCGACGTTAACGAACAACTGCAGTTTGAGATGTCGTACACTTGGATACGAGAGATTAAAAATTTGTATTACGATTGTTACAGCCTATATTGATAATAAAAAACAAGCAACAAAAAATATTGCGCAAACAAAACTCCCCCGGCAGTCAACGACCGCCAGGGGAGAAATTCATCATATGAATTATATCTTACTTTTTCTTCTTCATTACCACGAATGCCGCACCGCCAACTACTGCGATAGCTGCAACAACAATAATGCCGATTACTAATGGAGACATACCGCCTTCTGTATCTGCATCTACATCAGCCGGAGCTTCTGTCGGAGCTACTGTTGGT
>JAZSEW010000123.1:0-13722 GCA_045531895.1 Lachnospiraceae bacterium | reverse complement strand
AAATCCATCACTCGGACCATGCAGAGCATTTTCAAAACTTAGTAAGTATAGCACCGTAAAACAAACCTTGCAATGTAGTTTTTTAAAAAATGATATAAAATTCATGGAAATACGAATCTAAATCATGTATAATAAAGAAGTTGAGGAAAAACAGAAGTAAGACAGAGGGGAAATACCAATGAGCGAAGCTAAGAAAAAAGACATACTCAGCTGGGTCTGTATCGGACTGGGAACGGTGTTTGTACTGGCCGGAATCGTGCTGTTTATTATGTCTAATTATATGAATCTGCAAATGCGTAAAACAGAAGCCACTGTTGTTGGCATGTACGATTTGGTCCAGGAAACGGGATTGAAACATACCATGGTAGATTTATCCTATAAAGTAGGAGACAAAGTCATATTCGCCAACTATGAATATCCGGGAGTGCTGCCGGAAGATACGGTTATTTTGGAAGTCTACTACAATATCAAACAACCGGATATGATATTGGAAGGCGGATGGTCCTTCGAACCCTTGCTTGTATTTGCATTGGGGGCATTAACCCTGATTTCGGGATTGTTTTTTAAGGGCATTATTAAGGCGGATGCCTTTAAGTTGGTGGAACCGTCAGGCGATGCCAATAAGACTGCGAAGCAACTATACGATGCCAAGAGAAGAGTTTTCGAAGGCTTGTTGCCCATGATTGCAGGAATTTTGTTTACGGCTTTCGGTATTATCATGTTAATCATCAACCATAACTGGTGGGCTTGGATGTTCATTGTAGTGGGCGGAATTGAGCTCCTTTATATCGGAATGGATTTCATACCGGCAGTTGTGATTTGGTCCAAGATTAATAAGATTAACAATATCAAGGGCAAAGCTAAAGTATATGATGTGGAAATGAATGAGAGTGATGTTGCGGATGAAGATAATGCCAAATCATCCCCCAAAGATAAAAGTATAAAGAAAAAGAAGTAATACCGCAGGGAGTGTGAAAAATCATACTCCCTGTTTTTTTATAAAAACATGGGATAAGTAAAAAAATTAGGAAAAAATTAAAATTATTAAAAATTTATAAAATTTGTATTGACATTTATATACAGAGTGATATACTTTGAAATGCAAAAGGTTTTAAAATAAAATTATTTCAAAATAAAAATAATTTACATAAAGTTAACAATTCTATGCTAGATTGTTTTGCAGAAATAAAAATACAACAAACAAAGGGAAACATCATGACAGGAAGAATAATAGGAACGGGAGCATATATCCCGGAGCTTGTTTGGGACAACAACAAGCTGGCAGAAATGGTAGAAACCAGCGATGAATGGATTCGGGAGAGAACCGGAATTGCAAGAAGACATATCGAGCAAAACAAATCAGCCACGGAAATGGCAATCGAAGCGGCAAAGAAAGCAATGGAGAGTTGTAAAGAACTGAAGCCGGAAGAAATCGGAGCCGTTATTGTTTGCTCCATTGCACAGGAAGAAGTTCTTCCTTCCGTATCCTGCCGGGTGCAGGCGGCAATCGGAGCTACCAATGCATTTTGCTTTGACCTACGCGCAGCTTGTTCCGGTTTTGTATTTGCTTACAATACCTGCATAGCTTACATGAACATGGGACTGATTCAAAATGCCTTAATCATCGGCGTGGAGAAGCTGTCATCCATTACAGACTGGACGGACAGAAGCAGTTGTATTTTGTTCGGTGACGGTGCCGGCGCAGCGGTAATTACTGCTTGTGAAGAAGACGGCGCTATGATGATGAAGTGTGACGGAAGCCGCGGCGACGTACTTACCTGTGCGGCAGGAAGTACCTTACTTATGAATGGTCAGGAAGTATTCAAGTTTGCGGTAAGAAGTGTACCGGAAGCAATCACCGAAGTATTAGACCAAATGAAGCTTGCAAAAGAAGATGTAGATTACTACATTCTGCATCAGGCAAACCGAAGAATTGTAGAATCCGTAGCCAAGAGGCTTGGAGAACCTATGAGTAAGTTCCCCATGAATTTGGATGAATACGGAAACACTTCTTCTGCAAGCATTCCTCTTCTTTTAGATCAGTTATACAGAGAAGGAAAAATTCATAAAGGAAACCGCCTGATTATGGCCGGTTTCGGTGCAGGACTTTCCTGGGGTGCAACTTATACAACAGTATAAAAACATTAAATTTGGTAATTTCCGGCAAGCCCGGATTACATAAACAGAAAAACGGAGGATTAATAAAATGTTAGAAAAAATTCAGAGTTTAGTAGCAGATGGTTTAGGAGTAGATGCAGAAAAGGTAGTTCCCGAGGCATCTTTTAAGGATGATTTGGGCGCAGATTCCCTTGACTTATTCGAACTTGTTATGAGTTTTGAAGATGAATTCGGTGTATCTATCCCCTCAGAAGAACTTGAAAAAATGGTAACTGTTCAGGATGTTATGACATATATCGAAAAGAATCAGGAAGCATAATCTTTTGATAAGAAGTTGTGAAAAGAAACAGTAGATAATCAAAGTCACAAAGAATAGGAAGTGGATGAGAGTGAAGACAGAGATAACAAAGCTTTTAGGTATTGAATATCCCATCGTTCAGGGTGGTATGGCATGGGTTGCCGAATATCATCTTGCAGCAGCCGTATCCAATGCGGGCGGCCTTGGTATTATTGCAGCAGGTGCTGCACCGGCAGAATGGGTACGTGAGCAGATTCGTGAAGCGAAGAAGCTTACAGATAAGCCTTTTGGTGTAAACATCATGCTGATGAATCCCTCAGCAGATGATATTGCCAAAGTAGTAGTGGAAGAAGGCGTAAAGGTGGTAACCACCGGTGCCGGTAATCCGGAAAAATACATGAAAGAATGGAAGGAAGCAGGTATTAAGGTAATTCCTGTTGTTGCTTCCGTAGCCTTGGCAAAACGTATGGAGAAATGCGGCGCGGATGCAGTTGTAGCAGAAGGTACCGAAGCAGGCGGCCATATTGGCGAATTAACCACCATGGTATTGGTGCCCCAGGTTCGTGATGCGGTAAGTATTCCTGTTATTGCAGCCGGCGGTGTTGCAGACGGAAGAGGAATGGCAGCTGCTTTTATGTTGGGTGCTGACGGCGTACAGATTGGTACACATTTTGTGGTAACCAAAGAGTGTATTGTTCACCAGAATTACAAAGATTGCATCTTAAAAGCAAAAGATATTGATACCAGAGTAACCGGACGCAGTACCGGCCATCCTGTAAGAGCTCTCAGAAATAACCTTACAATGGAATATTTAAAGAAGGAAGCAGAAGGTGCTTCACCGGAAGAACTGGAAATGCTGGCAGCAGGCGGTCTTCGTAAAGCTGTGGTAGACGGTGATACCAGAACCGGTAGCCTTATGGCCGGCCAGAGTGCAGGTCTTGTAAAAGAAGAATGTACCTGTAAAGAATTCATTGAGAGAATTACTGCAGAGGCCACTGCCCTCATGGGAAAGAAGGTTACGGAATGAGTAAAATAGCTTTTATTTATCCCGGTCAGGGAGCACAGAAATGCTTCATGGGTCAGGACTTTTATAAAATGTATCCCAAGTGTGCGGCAGTGTTTGAGCAGGCGGAAGAAGCACTGGATGTCAGTGTGAAGGATTTGTGCTTCAGAGAGAATCCTCTCCTTGATCAGACGCAGTATACACAGCCTGCAATGGTAACCACTTGTCTCGGTATTACGGCAGTATTAAATGACATGGGAATTTATCCCGATGTAACTGCAGGTTTAAGCCTTGGTGAGTACGCGGCAATTGCAGCCGCAGGCGGTATGGACTATATTGATGCCATCCGTTTGGTAAGACAGCGTGGTGTATTCATGGAGGAAGCGGTTCCTTCAGGGAAAGGCGCTATGGCAGCAGTACTCGGTATGGATGCAGATGCCATCGAAAAGGTATTGGTTGACTTTGAGGATGTGTTCATTGCCAACTATAACTGTCCCGGACAGATTGTTATTACCGGTATGAAAGAGGGTGTTGAGCTTGCAAGTGCCAAGCTGACAGAAGCAGGTGCAAAGCGTTGCATCCCGTTGGTAGTAAGCGGTCCCTTCCATTCCGTTTATTTAAAAGAAGCAGGCGAAAAGTTGCGTAAGCACATGGAAGAAGTAAATTTTAATGAGTTAAAAATTCCTTACATAACTAATGTAACCGCAACTTATGTAAGTGACAAAGATGACATTCCGGGACTTTTGGAACGTCAGATTTGTTCATCCGTAAGATGGCAGCAGAGCGTGGAAACCATGATCGCCGACGGCGTGGATACATTTATCGAAATCGGACCCGGAAAGACTTTGGCAGGCTTCATTAAGAAGATTGACAGAAATGTAAAAGTCATCAATGTAAGTTGTGTGGAAGATTTAGAAAATGTGAAAGAGTTAGCATAAATTTTGATGTAAAAGGAATGAAATATAACATGCGCTATCCTAAAAGGCAGCGCAGGAAAGTGTGAGGATTATGGCACAGGAAAAAATCGCCTTGGTAACAGGCGCATCAGGGGGCATCGGAAGAGCCATTGCATTGGCTTTGGCAGAAGCAGGTGCTTATGTATATGTAAATTATAACGGTTCGCAGGGAAAAGCAGAAGAAACCCTTCGCCTCATTGAAGAAAAAGGCGGGCAGGGTGAAATCTGTAAATTCAGTGTAGGTGATTTTGATGAAACCAATAAGGCAGTAAGCGAAATCATTGCCGCAAAAGGACGACTGGATATCCTTGTAAACAACGCAGGTATTACCAAGGACGGTTTGATGATGATGATGACCGAAGCGCAATTTGATGATGTTATCAACATCAATTTAAAGGGTGCTTTTAACACCATCAAGGCAGCTACCAGAACCATGGTAAAACAGCGTAGCGGAAGAATCATTAATATTACTTCCGTATCCGGTGTTATGGGAAATGCAGGTCAGGCAAACTACTCTGCATCCAAGGCCGGTATGATTGGGCTGACTAAGTCCATGGCAAGAGAACTTGCCTCCAGAAATATTACGGTAAATGCAGTTGCGCCGGGATTTATTGAAACCGAAATGACAGCAGTGTTGTCTGATACCGTAAAAGAAGCGGCTGTAAAGCAGATTCCCGTGGGACGCTTCGGAAATCCCTCAGATATTGCAAATATGGTTAAATATCTTGCTTCGGACGAAGCTGCGTATGTTACAGGTCAGGTAATCTGCGTAGACGGCGGCATGGCAATGTAGAAAGGTGATAAGAATGAAGAGACGTGTAGTTGTTACCGGTATGGGTGCCATTACTCCTATCGGAAATACAGTGGAGGAATTTTGGAATTCCATTAAGGAAGAAAAGGTGGGAATCGGTCCCATTACCAAGTTTGATACAACCGATTACAAGGTAAAAATCGCGGCAGAGGTCAAAGATTTTGTAGCCAAAGAGAGAATGGATTTTAAGGCAGCCAAAAGAATGGAGCCTTTCTCACAGTATGCAGTAGTTGCATCCAAAGAAGCTTTTGAAAATGCAGGATTGGATATGGAGAAAGAAGACCCGTTCCGCGTAGGTGTTATTATCGGTTCCGGTATCGGTGGTATGAACAGTTTGGAATCGGAACACGGTAAGCTTTTGGAAAGAGGACCTTCCAGAGTCAGCCCTATGTTTATTCCTATGATGATTTCCAATATGGCAGCAGGTAACGTTGCAATTGCCCTTGGATTAAAGGGCAAGTGTACCAATGTGGTAACAGCGTGTGCTACCGGCTCTCATTGTATCGGAGATGCATTCCGTGCCATTCAATACGGTGATGCAGATGTTATTCTGGCAGGTGGTACCGAAAGTGCCATTTGTCCTACCGGAGTAGCAGGTTTTACTTCATTGACAGCTTTGAACGAAACAGAAGATGTAAATAAGGCATCCATTCCTTTTGATAAAGACCGCAATGGTTTTGTAATGGGTGAGGGTGCAGGTATCCTTGTTTTGGAAGAGTTAGAGCATGCAAAGGCAAGGGGCGCCAACATTTTGGCAGAAATCGTGGGATACGGTGCAACTTGTGATGCATTCCATATTACTTCTCCCGCAGAAGACGGCAGCGGTGCAGGTACCGCAATGAAGTTTGCAATGCAGGATGCAGATATTGAACCTGCAGAGGTTACTTATATCAATGCGCACGGAACCAGTACACATCATAACGATTTGTTCGAAACCAGAGCAATTAAAATGGCATTTGGCGACCATGCCCGGAACTTATATATCAATTCAACCAAATCCATGATAGGTCACCTTCTCGGTGCAGCCGGCGGCGTAGAAGCAATTGTATGTGTAAAATCTTTGCAGGAAGGATATATTCATCCTACCGTAAATTCCAAAGAAGCAGACGAAGAGTGCGATTTGAATTACGTATTCGGTGCTCCCGTGCAGAAAGATTTCAAGTATGCCATCAGTAATTCCCTTGGCTTCGGCGGACACAATGCATCACTTTTATTCGCTAAGTATGAGGCATAACGGAAAGGAAGAAACATGGAATATAATCATCTTTTAGAACTTATTAAAACAGTTTCAGAATCTAATTTAACCAACTTTCATTATGAAGAAGGAAATGTTAAAATACATATGTCTTCCGGTGATGTAGTAATGATGGATCCCGGTTTTGCCGTAAAGGAAAGTGTACCTGCAGTAAATGCAGTAGCACCTGTGCAGGTGACGGAAGCAGCAGTTACGGCAGAAACAGTGGTTGAGCAAACAGCAGAGGCTGCTCCCAAGGCTAATCCTTCTGCCAATGCCAAGACCATTAATTCGCCTTTGGTAGGTACCTTTTATGCGGCACCTTCTGAGGATGCGGAAGCCTTTGTTAAAGTAGGCGACCGTGTGAAGAAAGGTCAGATTGTTGCCATCGTGGAAGCAATGAAACTGATGAATGAAATCGAATCTGAGTATGACGGCGTCATTACGGAGATTTTGGTTGACAATGCAACCGGCGTTGAATACGGCGAAGCGTTGTTTGTTGTTGAGTAATAAGGAGTTTAGACATGAAATTAGGTATCAAAGAAATTGAACAGATTATCCCCCACAGACATCCGTTTCTTCTTGTAGATTACATTGAAGATATGGTACCCGGGGAGTATGCAGTAGGTTATAAGTGTGTGACTTTTCGTGAAGATTTCTTCAAAGGACATTTTCCGCAGGAGCCTGTAATGCCGGGTGTACTCATTATTGAGGCCCTGGCACAGACCGGTGCGGTAGCAGCATTAAGTCTGGAAGAAAACAAAGGAAAGATTGCATATTTTGCGGGAATCAATAAGTGCAAGTTCAAAGGCAAAGTAGTTCCCGGAGATAAATTGAAACTGGAAACACGCATTGTTCGCAGCAAGGGACCCTTGGGTGTGGGCGAGGCGATTGCCAGCGTTGACGGCAAGGTGGTTGTAACTGCTGAGCTTTCATTCATGATTGGATAATAAGGCGGATTAATCAATGATTCATAAAATTTTGATTGCAAACAGAGGAGAAATTGCAGTGCGCATTATTCGTGCCTGCAGAGAATTGGGAATTCAGTCTGTTGCGGTATATTCCGAAGCGGACAAAGACGCCCTTCATACCCAGTTGGCAGATGAGGCGGTATGTATCGGACCGGCTCCTTCCAAAGACAGTTATCTGAATATGGAGAATATTATCAGTGCTACCATCAATACCGGTGCACAGGCAATTCATCCGGGCTTCGGATTTTTGTCCGAGAACCAGAAGTTTGCAAAATTATGTGAAGAGTGCAACATTACTTTTATCGGACCGTCTTCTGAAATTATCCGTAAAATGGGTAATAAGACAGAAGCACGTAATACCATGATTGATGCCGGAGTCAAAGTAATTCCCGGTTGGAACAAGACGGTGGAGAGCGTAGAAGAAGGCAAAGAAATTGCTGAACAATTAGGCTACCCCATTATTGTCAAAGCTGCTCTTGGCGGTGGCGGTAAGGGTATGCGTGTGGCTATGAATCCGGAAGAGTTTGAAAATGCATATTTAACAGCCAGAAAAGAAGCCGGTGCGGCATTCGGCGATGATTCTGTTTATATGGAGCATTTTATCGAGAATCCCAGACATGTGGAATTTCAGATTTTAGCAGATTCTTACGGCAATGTAGTGCATCTTGGGGAGCGTGACTGCTCCATTCAACGTAACCATCAGAAATTCATTGAGGAGGCTCCCTGCAAAGCGATTTCAGAGGAATTGCGGGCACGTATGGGAGAACAGGCTGTTAAGGCAGCCAAAGCCGTAGGCTATGAGAGTGCCGGCACCATTGAGTTTCTTTTGGAAAATGATAAAGACTTTTATTTCATGGAAATGAATACAAGAATCCAGGTTGAACATCCTGTAACAGAGTGGATTACCGGTGTGGATTTGATTAAGGAACAGATTAAAATTGCTTCCGGAGAAAAGTTATCTTTTACCCAGGAAGAAGTGAAGATGGAAGGTCATTCCATTGAGTGCAGAATTAATGCGGAGAATCCGGAGAAAAACTTCCGTCCTTCACCCGGTAAAATCAAAGATTTATATCTTCCGGGCGGCAAGGGAATCCGTATGGATACTGCCATTTACAGCGGATATGAGATTCCGCCCTATTATGATTCCATGATTGCAAAATTAATCGTTCACGGCACCACAAGGGAAGAAGCGTTACGTAAAATGCGCAGTGCCTTAGGTGAAGTCATTATAGAGGGAATTGACACAAATGTGGACTATTTGTATGAAATGATCAGTGATATGGCTGAGGCCGAAATTCTCGGTGGGCAATAAAGAACGGATATCTTAGGAGTTTGCAACATTCAGAAATGAATGTACGGTGTGACAGTCATATCTTGGAGGCAAAATATGAAGCTAGGTTCAATGTTTAAAAAAGAAGACGGCAGACTGGAGAAGGCAGCAAAGCAGAATCAGGCTGCAGAGGTTCCGGAGGGGCTTTTTAAAAAATGTAATATGTGTAAAGCACCTGTGTATGTGGAAGAGGTAAAGGAAAATCTTTATATCTGTCCGAAATGCCACGGATATTTCCGTATGCATGCTTACAGAAGAATTGCATCGGTTGTGGAGCCGGGTACTTTTGAAAAGTGGGATGAAGGTTTAAAGACTGACAATCCTTTAAACTACAAAGGCTATGAAGACAAAATTACTGCATTGCAGGAGAAAACCGGCTTGGACGAAGCGGTGATTACCGGTACCGGTTTGATTGGTGCCAATAAGGTAGCCTTGGCTGTTTGCGACGGACGTTTTATGATGGCCAGCATGGGACATGTGGTTGGTGAAAAAATCACCCGCATGGTGGAACGTGCCACCAAAGAAAAACTTCCCGTGATTATTTTTGCCTGCTCCGGCGGAGCCAGAATGCAAGAGGGTATTATTTCCCTGATGCAGATGGCCAAAACATCTGCGGCATTAAAAAGACACAGCGATGAGGGGAATTTGTATATTTCGGTTTTAACAGACCCTACAACCGGCGGTGTAACTGCAAGCTTTGCAATGCTGGGCGATATTATTTTGGCTGAACCCAATGCATTAATCGGTTTTGCAGGCCCGAGAGTCATTGAGCAGACCATCGGTCAAAAATTGCCCAAGGGATTCCAAAGAGCGGAGTTCTTACTGGAACATGGGTTTGTAGATGCTATTGTGCAAAGAGAAAGAATGCACGATACGTTAAAAAGTATTTTAGATATGCACAGACTGGATTCTGTGGAATTGCAGGAGCAACCTGTATCTGCTGAATTCAAAAAGAGCAATATGAGTGCTTGGGATAAGGTGTTGCTTTCCAGACGCAAAGACAGACCGGTAGGCATGGATTATATTGAAAACTGTTTTTCGGATTTCATTGAATTCCACGGCGACAGATATTTTGGTGATGATCATTGTATCGTAGGCGGTATTGCTTATTTTAAGGGAATGCCGGTAACGGTAATTGCCCAGTGTAAGGGTAAAACCACCAAAGAAAATGTATTCCGCAATTTCGGTATGCCTTCGCCGGATGGTTATCGCAAGGCTTTACGTTTGATGAAGCAGGCTGAAAAGTTTAACAGACCGATTATTTGTTTTGTGGATACTCCGGGGGCGTTCTGCGGATTGGAAGCAGAGGAACGCGGCCAGGGCGAAGCAATTGCAAGAAATTTGTATGAAATGTCCGGATTGAAAGTACCTGTATTTTCATTGATTATCGGAGAAGGCGGTAGTGGCGGAGCTCTTGCCATGGCAGTGTCTGATGAAGTGTGGATGTTAGAGAATTCCGTGTATTCCATTTTATCACCGGAAGGTTATGCATCAATTCTTTGGAAAGACAGTTCCCTTGCTAAGGATGCGGCCCGTGTGATGAAAATGACGGCTCAGGATTTATACGAGATGAAAGTCATTGACGGCATCATTAAAGAGCCTGAGAAGTTTAATGAGGATCACTTCTATAAGGTGGCAACCCAGGTAAAAAATGCCGTGGAAGGATTTTTATTACGCCACGGAAAGAAGTCTGCAGAAGAGTTGGTAGAAGCACGTTATGAAAGATTCCGTAAATTTTAACTTTATATTAACTTATTTTTGTGTTAAAATAATTTGAAAGGGAAACAATCATAGTAGTGTTGGGGATTGTGTCGGCACGTAAAGATAAGGAGTTATCATTTTGAGTATACATGATACAGTAAATGAAATTTTAGTAAATTTGTTCAGGGAAATTCTTGTTGTAGAGGAAAATGCAATTATTACGGGTGAGTTTGAGGACATTACCGTAAATGATATGCATATTATCGAGGCGGTTGGCTTGGAAGGCCGTAATATGTCGGCAATTGCCAAGTCTCTCGGTATTACGGTAGGTTCCCTGACCACGTCTATGAACGGCCTTGTGAAGAAGGGATACGTTGTCCGTGAGCGCAGTGAAGAAGACAGACGTGTGGTTATGATTAGCTTGACAGAGAAGGGCGAGCGTGCATTTGCACAGCATAAGACCTTCCATGATGAAATGACGGAAGCGGTTATTGCGTCTTTGGATGAAAAGGAGATTCCCACATTGACTAATGTGTTGCAGGGATTGATTAAGTTTTTCCGAGAATATCATCCCGGGAAATAATTGTGTAAAAGTAAAAGTGGCGGTTGGCTTAAGGCTGACCGCTTTTTTGTTGATTGAAATAGGGAGTTATGTAAACTTGAAGTTTGAGGGATAAAAGTGAAAGTCCAATCATAATTATATATAAAAATTACAGGATAAAATTCATGGACAGCCAAAAAATCGAAAACCTTCTAAATTTATCTCTTTCCGTAAGTGAGGAAGAGCGTGAGGAGTCTCCCCTTTTACGGGAGGGATTTGATATATTCAGTAATACTTGGGAGATTATTATTAAATATCAGGGGGATATTCAGCAATACGAAACAAATTTGATTCAAATAGAGATTTTGATTGCAGGGTATGCCATTGTAACGTTACCGGATGCTTTGTTGGATGATTTTGTGGCGTTGCCGGAAATTGAATATGTGGAAAAGCCGAAGCCTTTTTATTTTCAGGATATTACGGCGCAAAGAGAGAGCTGTATCAGTGCAGTGACCAATGCAGAACCTTTTCTTACGGGAGAGGGGGTGTTAGTGGCGATACTGGACAGCTCTATTGATTTTTATAATGAGAATTTTCGAAATGCTGACGGAGGTACAAGAATTGTAGCCTTGTGGGACCAGTCCCTGGAGGCAGATGAGGACCGGGGAATGAGACCGCCTAACGGTTTTAAAGTCGGAGTGGAGTTTACCAAAGAGCAAATGGATGAAGCACTGTTTACAGGAAATGAAGCAGAAGCAAGAAGGCGGATACCAACCATTGACATTACCGGGCATGGTACGGCTGTGGCAGGCATCTTGGCGGCAGGCGGCACCGCAGCGGAGCCCTTTCGAAAGGGTGTGGCACCGGGAAGTTCACTGCTGGTGGTGAAATTGGGGACGCAGCGTGAAAATGCTTTTCCGAGAACCACGGAAATTATGAGGGGAATTACTTATGCAGTGCGTAAAGCCTTGGAATTAAAAATGCCCTTGGTCATTAATTTAAGTTTTGGTAATACATACGGAGACCATCGGGGAAATTCTTTGTTGGAGAGGTTTTTGGATAATGCGGCAGAGATAGGGCGGACATCTGTTGTGGTGGGAAGCGGCAACGAAGGCTCATCGGGAGGGCATGTAGAAGGATTACTCCAAAACGGCAGGACTGAGTATGTGGAACTGGCTGTTTCGGAATACGAAAGGTCTTTGAGTGTTCAACTTTGGAAATATTATCAGGATGTGTTTGACGTAACCATAATTACGCCTGCGGGGGAGCGGATTGAAATTCCGATGGATATGTCAGGAGCCTATAGGTATCAAACCAATGGCAATGCATTGTTGATTTATGTAGGGCAACCTCTGCCGTATATGGTGTTTCAGGAGCTTTATGTTGATTTGATACCGGAGAGCGGTGGGAGAAGCGGAAATAATCCGGAAGAACAACAAACAGGGAATGGGGGAAATAATTATATTTCGGCAGGCGTTTGGACTTTTGAATTGATACCGCGCAGGATTGTGTATGGAGGTTATCAGTTTTTTTTGCCCGGCAGTGCTACCCGGAGTGAAGGCACCAGATTTTACCGGGAGAGTCCGCAAGTAACATTGACAGTGCCATCCACGGCGTCCAGGGTCATTACTGTAGGAGCGTATAATATGTATACCGGCGGCGTAGCAGATTTTAGCGGGAGAGGTTATGTGTTCCGGCAGTTAATGGGGAATGTGGAAAACATATATGAAACGGGAGATTTAGAGCAAAGAGAAATACCGACATTGATTAATACCGTCAAACCGGACCTCGTAGCCCCCGGTGTAGATATTGAAACCATATCCGTCCGCGGAGGTTATACAAGGGTTAGCGGTACGTCTTATGCTACTCCTATGGTAGCAGGAGCGGCAGCTCTTCTCATGGAATGGGGAATTATTCGCGGAAATGATCCTTACCTCTACGGAGAGAAGTTAAAGGCCTATTTGATTAAGGGTGCAAAAACTATTCCGGGAGAGGAGGATTTACCGGATGACAGGGCCGGTTGGGGAGCGCTGTGCGTGGCGGATAGTCTGCCGTAATCTGAGTATGGTTGATATAAAAACAGTTGTCTAAAAAAAGAATGTTGTTTTTGAAGATTTTATGATTGATAATGATTGCGTAAAGTATTGAAAGCGTCTACAATAAAACTGTAAATATTAACAACGGGATAAGTGTAGTATAGCAGGGGAAACGGATATGGATAGAATCAAAGCCAGTAATGTGTGGGATGATGATTATATTGCGCCCGGTGAGAATGATAAGTTAAGAGGCGAGTGTGCCAAATTGTATATGGAGTTAAGGGATATTGATGTCCGGTTGCAAGACTTAAAATATCGCCAGATGAGATGCCGGCAGATTTATTTTGTGAGTATAATTGTGGCGGTGGCTATATTACTTATTGCGCTAATGATTGGTGGGGTACAGTTGTTTTATTGGATGCAACCAATATCTGGATTAAAAGCAGTCATAGTGAATGGGGGCATTATGATTTCAATTCTTTTTGCAGGAATTGCTTCTGTCATTTTTTTTAGCGCTATGTCGGTACATCCTTTTTGGGCGCGGTGTGCCAACATATTACGGATTGATAAATTAGAGATACCGAGACTTGGGTGCATTCGTGAGAAAAGTGCCATAGAAACAAGATTGGAAGAATTGGACCGCATTATTTCAGAAGAAGTGAAAACAGAATAAAACATGTATATTGAAAAGGCATCGTAAGAACGGTGCCTTTTTATATTGTA
>JAZSEW010000005.1:0-3864 GCA_045531895.1 Lachnospiraceae bacterium | reverse complement strand
GCAAAGAATAGGTCTTGGCAATATCCGACTGGCTTGAGGAATTTGTCTGAATGGATTCCAACTTCGTAACCGTATTGCGGAAACTGTTGATTCGTTGCTTTATTAATTCTTCTTCCGGAACGGATATGTTTTCTAAGGTATTCATGATTTGTTCCAGCATGGAGTAAACTACTGCCTGTTCCTGTGATTCGGAAGAAAGGCGGTGGTACAAAGCGGTAAGCATGGCGAACAAATCCTGAGAGGAATCATTAATGTAAAAGCGTATTAATTGATTTTGATGCTGGTAGCGTTCCTCCAGAAAACTATAAATTCGCTGAAAATCGGCAGAAGTCTTCTGCAAAAAACCATACGCTACGGCAGAATTCCAGTTAATACGAGTGCCGACGTTATCGGATACGGTTTGTAAAAGGCCCTGGTAGTAGTTAGACAGCCAAACATTAGAAGATTGTTCCAAAGCTCCGGTGTCCAGAGAGTCGAAACCCGGTAGGGTATCCGGAGTTATTCGATAGCGGGCACAGATATTTTTGTATTTGATATAATATTGTACTAATTGGGAAAATAAATCGCTGGATAAAAGCTCGGACGCATCGCATAGGTTGAATAGGCGATTCATCTGTTTAAAAGAAGACACCAAAAACAATCTGGCTACATCAGGATGCTTCTGCAACAGTGCCAGTAAGGTGTCTGAGTTGGTATAAGGGTAGGTTAACATATTAATGTTATCTACTGTTGTATAATTTAAAAAGTGAACTTCGGAGTTAATCTCGGTAAGTCCGATAACGTCACCTTTGCTGAGGGTGTAACTGCCACCCGGAAAAGTGACATTGACATGTCCGGAAACAATTAGGTGTAAAGCGGTCATAGGTTGCCCTGCCTGATAGATAACAGTTTTTTCGGGTAAATCAATACCAGCCATATTCTTAAAATGCCCCCTTCCCCTAAAATTACTTTAATTATACCTTTTTAGTGCTATTTTCTCAATAATTTTTAGCAAATTAGGTTTTTTTCGTGCAATTAATTATTTGCAAAACGCTAAAGGAATGATATACTTAACATGTATAGGTTTGTAAAAAAACAAAAAGGTATGGGGAAGAGAGGTTATAGGTATGGAAAAGGATAAAGAAATTATTGAAAAATTGGTAAAAGATAATAAGCCACAACTGGCACCTCTTTTGAAATATGTGGACTGGTTGAAGGAAAACACCGGCAAGAGTGTGACCACTGTTTTCGACGGAACAAAAGATGGTAGTAATACCATGTCATTCCCCATTTATGACAGCAATTTGCTTAGCTTTGTAAAAGAGGCAGCCGAAACAAAACTTATGGACAGAAATTATGTCTATGTTTATACATGGTATGATTTAAAGACTCCTGAAAAGGAAAAGGAAGCAATCGAGAAAGCGACCATAGAAGACTGGAAAATTTTGTGCGGTATTCTCACAAGATATGTGTATGGAGGCAACGCACAGGCAGGTTTGTGGGATCAGGGAGTAAAAGAGGGTATTTTTTATCTGGCACTGTCAAAGATGCAGGAAGTATTAGATGGCGCAGGCGTGTAGGTGTACCAAACGGAGTGATTGATTATGGGTGAAAAATCAGTACAAAAGCGACAGTACATATTGGAAACGGCCAGAAAAGTTTTTGCGGAAAAAGGTTTTAAACGTGTAACCATGAAGGATATTGTGGAAGCATGTGATATTAGCCGGGGCGGTTTATATTTGTACTTTAACAGCACAGAAGAAGTATTTGCGGAAGTGTTGAAGATGGAAAGTGAAGAAGCGGATGATTTGTTTTCGGACAGTATCAAAGAGGATTCCACTGCTTCTGATATTTTGATGCTTTTTTTGAAAGAACAAAAGAAAGAAATCCTGCGAAAGAAAGATACTTTGACACAGGCTACTTATGAATTTTATTTTGAGAACAAGTCTGCGAAGAAAGATAATATTTTAAAACAGCAGTTTGATTCAGCAGTAAAGGTGTTACACCGACTGATAGAAATGGGTGTGGAAAGCGGCGAATTCCGATGTGAGAATCCGGAAGGAACTGCCCGAAACATTATGTATGTATTAGAGGGATTACGTATCTCGGCGCAAATCAGAGGAATCAGCCCGGAAACGGTGGATAGAGAACTATTGTATATCTTTGCCGGTTTGGGCGTAGAAGAATAAAACAACTTGGAGGACAATTATGAGTAAGGTACGACGTATCTATGTTGAGAAGAAAGCACCATATGCAGTAAAAGCAGCGGAGCTGAAAGGAGACTTGAAGAATTATCTGGGACTGGATAACGTGGAAGCAGTACGCGAATTCATTCGTTATGATGTAGAAAATATTTCAGACGAAATTTTTGAAAAAGCGTGTAAGACTGTATTTTCAGAACCGCCCGTGGATGATTTATATGAGGAAACCATTGAGATTCCTGCAAACGGACATGTGTTTTCCGTAGAGTATCTTCCCGGTCAGTTTGACCAGAGAGCAGATTCTGCCGTACAGTGCGTGCAGTTCTTAAAAGAAGATGAGAACCCTATTATTAAGACTGCTGTTACTTATATGATTATTGGTGATATTTCTGAGGAAGAGTTTGCAAAGATTAAGGCATACTGTATTAACCCTGTGGATTCCAGAGAAACCGATATGGTGAAGCCGGAAACCTTGGTGACAGAGTTTGATGAGCCTGCTGATGTGGCAATTTTTGACGGTTTTACCGCTATGAGCGAAGAAGAACTGAAGAATTTGTATAATTCTTTGGGTCTTGCCATGACTTTCAAAGATTTCTTGCACATTCAGAATTACTTTGCAAATGATGAGAAACGCGATCCTTCCATGACAGAAATCAGAGTGTTGGATACTTACTGGTCTGACCACTGTCGTCATACTACTTTCTCTACAGAACTTAAGGATGTAGAGTTTGGTGAAGGTTATTATCGTACCCCTATTGAAACCTCTTATCAGAGCTATTTAGATACCCGTGCAGATATTTTTGCGGGCAGAAGTGATAAATTTGTTTGCCTTATGGATTTAGCTACCATGGCTATGCGTAAGTTAAAGAGAGACGGCAAGTTAGAAGATATGGAACAGTCTGATGAAATCAATGCTTGTTCCGTAGTAGTTCCTGTAGAAATGGAATACGAAGACGGCGAAAAGGTAACAGAGGAATGGTTGGTATTCTTCAAGAACGAAACACATAACCATCCTACCGAAATCGAGCCTTTCGGTGGTGCGGCTACCTGTCTTGGCGGTGCGATTCGTGATCCCCTTTCAGGACGTGGTTATGTATATCAGGCAATGCGTGTTACCGGTGCGGCAGATCCTACCGTACCTGTTGCAGATACATTAAAGGGTAAATTATCTCAGAAGAAATTAGTCCGCGGTGCAGCTAACGGTTATTCTTCTTATGGTAACCAGATTGGTTTGGCAACCGGCTTTGTTAAGGAAATTTACCATCCTAATTATGTGGCTAAGCGTATGGAAATCGGTGCCGTTATGGGTGCTGCTCCCAGAAGAAATGTTATCCGTGAGACTTCTGATCCGGGCGATATCATTATCCTTCTTGGCGGACGTACCGGTCGTGATGGTTGTGGTGGTGCTACCGGTTCTTCCAAGGTGCATACCGAGGCTTCCATTGAAACCTGTGGTGCAGAAGTACAGAAGGGTAACGCACCTACCGAACGTAAGATTCAGAGACTTTTCCGTAGAGAAGAAGTCAGCAAGTTAATTAAAAAGTGTAATGACTTCGGTGCCGGCGGTGTGTCCGTTGCAATCGGTGAGTTGGCAGACGGTTTAACTGTTGATTTGGATAAAGTTCCTAAGAAATATGCAGGTCTTGACGGTACAGAGCTTGCAATTTCCGAATCAAGTCGGAGG
>JAZSEW010000019.1:0-20314 GCA_045531895.1 Lachnospiraceae bacterium | reverse complement strand
ACCACATCAGACTGCACTTTTAAATAGTTTACACACACAAATAATGTTGCAATAATTGCACCCATCAAAAGTAATGCAGAAATCAAATCGATTCCCTGTCCAATTTTTACCTTTGGTTCCGCATCCGGTTGTTCAATCTTTCGTGGTCTTCTGACTTCTTCTTTCTCCCACTGTGGCTGTATTTTTCTTACTGCAGAACCATTTTCATAACCTGCATTGTAAAAATTATTATTTCTTTTTTCCATAAAACATTCCTCATTTCTATGTTTTCTCAAATATTCTGAGCTTTGCGCTCTTTGATCTTGAGTTTATCTCCAATTCTTCTTCAGAAGGAAGAACCGGTTTTCGTGTAATTACTTTGCCTTTGCTCTTTTTGCCGCACATACAGACCGGAAATGACGGCGGGCAGGTGCATGGATTTTCATTTTCTTTAAATTTTACCTTAACAATTCTGTCTTCCAGAGAGTGAAAGGTAATCACACAAAGTCTGCCACCCGGAGCTAAAAGCTCAATCATATCATCCAGAGTATTTTCCAGAACCTCAAGCTCCCGGTTCAGTTCAATACGGATAGCCTGAAAGGTTTTCTTTGCCGGATGACCGGTATTCATTCTGATTTTTGCCGGAATAGCCGCTTTAATTGCCTCCACCAGTTCATAGGTAGTTTCCAATGGTTTTTCCTCACGCATCCGGACAATGTGCTTTGCTATATTTTTTGCGAACTGATCCTCCCCATAGTCGCGAATCATATGAAACAGCTCCATTTCACTGTAATGATTTACAATATCCTTTGCTGTTTTGTCCATGCGGTTGTCCATTCTCATATCAAGCGGTGCATCAACTTTATAGGTAAAGCCTCTTTCTGCAGTATCTAACTGATAGGAGGATACTCCAAGATCCAACATAATTCCATTTACTTTAGAAATTCCCTGTTCCTTCAGTACCGATGCCATTGCTTCATAATTGCTTCTGACAATGGTAACAAAGGGAAACTGTTTCAACCTTTCACCTGCTGCTTTAATTGCATCCTCATCCTGGTCAATTCCGATGAAACGTCCTTCCCCTTTCATCTGCTCACATACCCGTTTGGCATGTCCGGCACCGCCTAATGTACCATCCACATAAATTCCACCTGGCTGTACTTTAAGACCATCTACTGTTTCTTCAAACAATACGGAGATATGCTTAAACTCTTTTTCACTGTTCATGATTCATCCTCGCCTTTCTCTAAAAACTAAGTCCGAATTCTGACATATGTTCTGCAACCTCATCCATATTGTCATAACAATCGTTCTCTTCCCAGCGTTCCCTGCTCCAGATTTCAATTTTGGAGAGTACGCCTACAAACACCACTTCTTTTTCCAGACCTGCCGCCTGACGAAGCTTTGCAGGAATTAGAATTCTTCCCTGCTTGTCCACCTCACAAGCCGCTGCACCTGCCATAAAATAGCGCTGCAGCTGTCTGGCTTCTTTGGTTCCCGGAAGTTTTTTCAAACCTTCCACAAATTTTTCCCACTCTTCATAAGAGTATACAAACAGGCAGCCGTCCAATCCCTGGGTTACCACGAAATTATCACTAAGTGCTTCTCTGAATTTGGACGGAACAATGATTCGTCCTTTTTCATCAATCGTATGATTGTATTCACCCATGAACATCCGGCTCACCTCCTTCGTACGGTGTATTATGTGACCATTTGCTCCATTTCGCTCCACACACACCCACTATACACCACTCTCTACCCCATTTTACTCCACTTTAGTAAAAAGTTCAATAGGAAAATGCATAAAAAAAGAGCATATTCATTATTTTTAATGATATGCTCTATCGTTCTATTCTTTTTTCCTAGATTTAGCGGTAAGATTTTTCGGTTGCGCCTTCTGCATAATCCTGTATTTATTTATCTGGTCTGTCAAAATAGCAATACCTGACAAAATCAATCCAATAGAAACAATATGTTCTATGGACAATCTGCTTCCCAACAACTTCTGGGAATCCAGGCGGATAAACTCTAATCCAAATGTAATACTGCCGTAAACAATCAGATAAATCGACAGAAGAATTCCGTTTAGTTTCTTCATTCGCCATAAAACCAACAGCAAAATCAGGACTATCAGAAGCAGACATGCTTCATACAATGCCACCGGATGTACCTGAAGAAAACTTCCTTGCACCATATCCATAGAAGTTCTGCCCATACGTATTGCTTTAGAGTCAACGTCCTCCATGGCAACCTGCATGGCAAGTCGTCCTTCTGAATAAGTTCCAAGTTCGCTTCGTTCAAAAAAACCGCCTATACTGGTCAGAATCTGCCCAAGTACAATACCCGGAAGTGCCGTGTCACAAACCTTAAGCCAGGAAAGCTTCTTCTGGCGGCAATACACAACGGACACAATAAGTCCCGCCACAAGCGCTCCGCTGAACGACATTCCTCCATCACTGATATTCAACACATTCGCCTGGTCGTTAATAAACAATTGCCAGTGGGTAATGATATAGCCGGTTCTGGCACCTACCACACCGCCTAAAACAATACGAATAGCCAAATCCAGATACTGCTCTGTATTCTGTTCTGTTTTTTTAGCCAGACGTTCCGTGACAAACAACCCAAGCAGCATTGCAAGGGCCATTAAAATTCCGGACAGGGAAATATGTATTCCAAACACCTCGAATCCTTCCAGCAGATGCTCTATGTTAAGCCCCAGTCCCGGAAAATTAACCGGTCCGCCTGTTATTAAAAAGATAGCCAAATGATTTTCTCCTTATACATTAAAGCGGAATAAAACAACATCACCATCCTGCACTACATATTCCTTGCCCTCGGAACGAACCAGACCTTTTTCCTTTGCTGCATTAAAGCTACCACATTCGGTCAGGTTTTCGTAACTTACTATTTCGGCACGAATAAAGCCGCGTTCAAAATCACTGTGAATTTTGCCTGCCGCCTGTGGTGCCTTAGTGCCTCTGGTAATGGTCCAGGCCTTTGTTTCCTTTGGTCCTGCTGTCAAATAGCTGATAAGACCAAGCGTATGATAGCTGGCACGAATCAGCTTCTCCAGACCGCTTTCAGTTAACCCAAGATCATCTAAAAACATTTTCTTATCTTCTTCATCAAGCTCTGCAATTTCCTGCTCAATCTGAGCACAGATAACAAATACTTCGGATCCTTCACCTGCAGCAAATTCCTTTACCTTCTGCACAAACACATTGGATGCACCCTCATCTGCTAAATCGGAATCTTTTACATTAGCGGCATAAATTACAGGTTTGCCGGTTAACATATTGTATTCTGCATAAAAAGCTGCTTCTTCCTCATCTAAAAGTTCAAAAGATTTTGCCATTTTGCCTGCTTCTAAATGCTTCTGCAGGCGTTCAATCATAGCAGCCTCCTTCGCTAAAGTCTTATCATTCTTAGCTCCACGGATAACTCTGGATGCTCTTCTCTCCAACACTTCCATATCAGAAAAAATCAATTCCATATCAATAGTTTCAATATCTCTTACAGGATCAACAGAACCTTCCACATGGATAATATTGGAATCCTCAAAGCAGCGAACCACATGAACAATGGCATCTACCTCTCTGATATTGGCAAGAAACTGATTTCCGAGACCTTCTCCCTTGGAAGCGCCCTTTACCAGCCCCGCAATATCTACAAATTCCACCACTGCTGGAACCACTTTTTCAGAAGAATACAGCTTACCAAGCACATCCAGTCTTTCGTCCGGAACCGGAACAATACCCACGTTTGGGTCAATGGTACAAAATGGATAGTTTGCAGATTCTGCTCCTGGCTTTGTTAAAGAATTAAATAATGTACTTTTGCCGACATTCGGCAATCCAACGATACCTAATTTCATATGCTTTTCCTTTCTTATTTCCCTTTATTTATCCCGAGACTCCACAACAATAAAAATTCCTTTTGTGAATTCCACGATTGCTTTCTCTTCTGTGATTTCATTACTTACCCCCAGCGTCTTCTCCCGGTAAAAGGTAAGATTCTGCACCGGATATTTAAACCCTTTTAAAGTAACTCCTTCCACTGTTTCCGATAACGGAAGCAAGGATATATAATCACCGTATGCCTCTTTTTTGCATAAAGTAAAGCCTCTATTTTTCAAATATAATTTATTATTCTCATTGATAATTGACGCCTCCAGTTTCCGTTCCAGTAGCCCTTGCAGCAAAAAAATATTGGCAAGGCTGTGGTCCAGTCTGGAACCGGTTGCTCCGAGAAAATCCAGTTCGGTGCACTGTGCCTGTAATGCTGTTTCAATTGCAAGCTCGGTGTCTGTCTGGTCCTTTTCCGGTGGATGTCTGAAAATTATTTTATTATCATAAAATGCCAGCAGATTTTGATCCACCGTATCAAAATCGCCTACAATATAGTCCGGCAAAATTCCCAACCGGTGGGTAGTTTCAAGAGCTCCATCCACCACAACCAGTACTGCCCCCGGATGCGCTTTCACATAGTCTGCCAGAAACTGTTCCGACAGCATGCCGCCTGTAATAATACATGCTTTTTTTCCCATGTGTCTGTCCCTACTTCATAACCTTTAAAAATTCAGATACATTCTTCGGAATCTCTCCGCCAAACACTGCTGTACCTGCCACCACCACATTGGCACCGGCTTCCAGTACATCAGCCACATTGCCAAGATGAATACCGCCGTCTACTTCCAGATCACAAAAAAGATTCTGTTCTTCAATTATACGACGCACCTCCCGAATTTTTTTCAACGTTTCCGGGATAAACTTCTGACCGCCAAACCCCGGATGTACCGACATTAACAGTATCATGTCCACCTGCTTTACAAAAGGTTCCACTACAGAAACCTCCGTTTCGGGATTGATGGATAAACCAACCTTCAAGCCTGCCTCTCTGATTTTCCGAATCGTAGCTTCAATATCATCACATGCCTCTGCATGAATGGTAATCAAATCAGCTCCTGCTTTTTTAAATTCCTCAATATAGCGAATCGGATTCTGAATCATCAGATGAACATCAAAAAAAAGCTTTGTTGTCGGACGTAAACTTTGAATTACCGGCATACCAAAAGAAATGCTTGGCACAAACAGTCCGTCCATAACATCAATATGCACCCAGTCAGCTCCTGCTTTTTCTATCTGATTTACCTGCTCTCCCAGTCTTGTAAAATCCGCTGCAAGTATAGATGGTGATAAATGATACATAACGTAAGTCTCCCATTTCCGGTTTAGTACCGGTATTTTTTCTTTTCTTTTAAATCTTTATATAGTAAAAGATAGCTTTGATAACGCTTTTTAGATATTTCGCCATTTTTTACGGCTTGCTTCACAGCACAGTCCGGCTCTTTTTCATGCACACAGCCGCGAAACCGGCATTTTTCCTCATACGACTGAAATTCCGGGAAAAATTTTTTCAATTCATCCGCATCCATCTCCTCCAGTTCTAGAGAACTGAAGCCCGGAGTATCCAAAATATAGGTATCTTCCGTAATCCAGATAAACTCAGAATGTCTTGTAGTATGCTTGCCCCGCTTAATTTTTTCACTGACCGCACCGGTTTCCATCACAACTCCCGGTTGCAATAAATTTACCAATGTGGATTTACCTACACCGGATGGTCCTGCCAGCACAGTAGTTTTTTTATTTAACAACTGAAACATTTCCTCTGTTCCAATCTTTTCTTTTGCAGAAAGAAAGCGGATTTTGTAACCGGAATTACGATATCCGTTTTCTATTTCCTGCCGTTCTTCCTCTGAAATCAGATCTGTTTTATTAAAGCAGATGATAACCGGAAGATTCTGTTTTGCCATCAAAATCAGAAAACGGTCAAGCAGACTCCAGTTCGGTTCCGGATCCTTTGCCGCAAATACAATCAACGCCTGATCTACATTTGCCACTGCCGGACGAATTAACTGATTCGTCCGTGGAAGAATGTCTACAATTGCTGCCAGTTTCTTTTCGTCATCCAGAAGTTCCAGTTCCACATTGTCTCCTACTAAAGGCTTGATTTTCTGATTGCGGAAAATGCCTTTTGCCTTACATTCCAAAACTCCGGCATTTTCCGTGTGTACATAATAAAAACCTGCAATTCCTTTAATAATCTTTCCCGTCACTATTCTGCAGACTCCTTTAACTCAAGCAGCCATTGTTCTGCTACATTATCATTAATATACAGATATACTTCAGCAATTCCCTCTTCCAAATCCGTAAAAATGTCTTTGTTCAGCTTATAGCTCAGCTGAGAAGTCGGATATTCTTCATACGTAAATTCGCCTTCTGCCACTGTATATGCCACATTGTCACCCTGACGAATTTCAATATAATAGGTTGCCGTCTCCCCGGCATACAACGGATTTGGTCTGTTTTCAAAATTCAATGAAAAATGATAATACGTAGTTACTACCGGTACTTCCGTTGGTTCCGGCGCCTCCGTTGGTTCCGGTTCCGTAGTTACTTCCGGTGGAATGTTAACATCCGGATTTTCTACCGGAATGTCTGTCGGTACAGGCGTTGGGGTAGCCACCACTTCCGGTCCAAGGCTTACCGTTAAAATAATTGCCGTTCCGGATAATACGCTCTCGCCTTCACGCACACTTTGTCTTATAATATGTCCCTTTTCAATAGAATTGGAATAATCTTCTTTTGTTTCTCCCAGTACAAGATCCTTTGCTTCTAACTCTTTTCTCGCATCTTCCAGAGATTTTCCAACCAGACCAACCATTGACACGTAGGTTGGATTTTTGCCGGTACTTACCACAATAGTAATAGTTCCGCCTTCAAACACCGGTTCGCCGGTTGCCGGTTCGGTACGAATCACCTTGCCGGTTTCCATATCATCACTGGCTTCATATGCCGGTACAACAACAAAGCCCATCGCTGACAGGGAGGTTGTTGCATTCTCCTGATCCATTCCTATAACTCTAGGAACAGCTACAGATTCCGGTCCTGCACTAATAGTCAGTTTAATTGTTGCATCTAATAAAACATCACTGTCCTCCAACGGATACTGGCTGATAACCGTACCCTTTGGCTCGGAACTGAATACCTCGTCCTCTAAAATAATTGTGAAATTCTCTGACTTCAAACGAAGCAGATTTTCTGCATCTTCAAAAGTATAGCCCTTTAAACTTGGCATGCGTGTAGTTTCAACCGGTGTCGGAGTCGGAGTTAAGGTTGGTGCCTGAGTTACTATTGTCGTTGGTGTCGGCACCGTCGTCGGCTGACTATTAAACAAATCTGCAATTCCGAAGAACCTTGCGGCAAGATAAATAATACCGCCTGTCAGGGCAATTGCCACAATAATACTACCGATAATAATTACTTTTTCCCAGTTGGAATTAATGCTGTCTAATTCTTCCTCTTCTTCCTTTAACACCTGACTCTTTGCCTGTTGGTGTCCGTCATACCTGGTAACCGGAGACTTCGCAGCAGTGGTACGGATTTCCTCTACTTCATTTTCCGTAAACATTTTTGTTGGAGCATCCGGAACAAAGCCACTTGCAGGAAGCTGCACAAAATCCCCCTCCGGATTGGTAATGGAACGCTTTAAATCCATAATCAGCTCCGATGCAGATAAATAACGATTTTCCGGACGCTTCTGCATGCACTTCTGCACAATACGATCCAGGCTGTACTGAACAGCAGGTACCAGTTCTCTGACCGGTCTGGGCTCACTCTGGATATGAAGCAGCGCCACGGAAACCGTATTATCACCGGCAAACGGCAAAGTACCGCTTAACATTTCATATAGAGTTACACCCAAAGAATAAATGTCACTCTTTTCATCACAATATCCACCCCTTGCCTGCTCCGGAGAGAGATAATGTACGGAGCCAATGGCATTCTGCGTATATGTATTTGCAGAAACAGCCTTGGCAATACCAAAATCGGCAACCTTTACCTTTTCTTCTCTGGAAATCATAATATTCTGAGGTTTGATATCTCTATGAATGATATGGTTATTATGCGCAGCCTCCAAGCCCTGTGCAATCTGAATCGTAATGCCCACAGCTTCTTTGATAGCAAGACGTCCCTTCTTTTCAATAAACTTTTTTAAAGTGATGCCTTCCACCAGTTCCATTACAATATAATGAAGTCCGTCATCCTCACCGACATCATAAACACTTACAATGTTCGGGTGGGACAGACCGGCAGCAGACTGAGCTTCACCGCGGAATTTCGTAATAAAATTCTTATCGTTGGAATACTCCTGCTTTAAAATTTTAACAGCAACATAGCGGTTCAGACGGTGGCATTTTGCTTTATACACATCTGCCATTCCGCCAGAGCCTATTTTTTCAATTATCTCATATCTATCATCACTGATATACATGCCGGGTTTAACCATACTTACCTCCATCTGTGTATGTGATTTCATTTAAACATACCATTTATATATGAACAAGGATAAGAGAAATATTATCTCTTCCCCCATTTTCATTTGCTAATTTCACCATCTGCTCTGCCTTTTCCTGCAGATTTGTTTTATAATTCAGAACGATATCTCTTATTGTATCATCTTCTACCATATTGGTAAGGCCATCAGAACAAAGCAGGATATAGTCTCCCGCTTCCAGCTCTACTTCAAAGAAATCCGGCACTACCGTTTCCATTACACCCAAGGCTCTGGTAATCACATTCTTTTCCGGATGATTTTTTGCATCCTTACGGTCCAATTCTCCCCTCAGAATTTTTTCTTCCACCAGAGAATGGTCCTGGGTAATCTGTCTGATAGTACCTCTTTCATTTAACCGATATAATCGGCTGTCGCCAATATTTAATACATACAAACGTTCTTCTGTAATACTGGCCGCAACAAAGGTCGTTCCCATTCCTTCATACTCGGGCTCTGCCTCGGCTTCTTTTAACAATTTTTCATTGACCATTCGGACAGCACCTTCCATGGAACCGATAATGGTCCGTGCCTTTTGTTCCTTTATTTCTTTTTCAAATTCATTTACACTGAAACGTGACGCAAAGTCTCCGGCCTTATGTCCTCCCATTCCATCAGCGACTATGTAAAGATTCGGTAATAACCCTACTGCGTTGTCATTACAATATACATAATCCTGATTCACACTACGTCTACTGCCGATATCTGTAATAGCAAATGCTTCCAAGGCTATTCCTCCTCTCTGCCAGGGATGTTTTTTGTTGCATGACTTCGTCGCAACTGACCGCATGCCGCATTAATATCTGAGCCCATTTCTCTTCTTATAGTAACATTTATTCGATTTTTTTCAAGTATATTTTTGAAATTTTGAATTGCCGCATTCCGTGACTTCCTAAAATCCCGTTCTTTTATCGGATTTACCGGAATCAGATTCACATGACAATTTTTCCCCCGGAGTCTCATGGAAAGCTCTTTAGCACACTCCGCCGAATCATTTACTCCTTCCACAAGACTATATTCATAGGTAACACGTCTGGAAGTTTTTTCATAGTAATAATCACAGGCTGAAAGTACCTCTTCCAATTTGTATTTATTTGCCACCGGCATCAGTTTTTTTCTCACCTCATCATTTGGCGCATGAAGGGAAAGTGCCAATGTCAACGGTAAATTCTCCTCTGCAAGACGTTTCATCCCCTCTACAATACCACAAGTGGACACCGTAATATTTCTCACGCTGATATTCTTGCCCTCTTTGGCAGAAAGAATGCGGATAAATCGAATCAGATTTTCATAATTATCCATTGGTTCTCCCGTACCCATAACAACCACATTGGACACATTCTCACCTGTAATCCTCTCGATTGTATAAATCTGTTCCAGCATTTCCGATGCGTTCAAATTACGAATCAGCCCACCTAATGTGGAAGCGCAGAACCTGCAGCCCATACGGCAGCCTGCCTGGGATGAAATACACACAGAATTTCCATGATGATATTTCATTAAGACACTTTCGATAGCCTGTCCGTCAGAAAGTTCAAACAAGAACTTCATGGTACCGTCAACCGACTCCAGACGGTCAATTTCCCGAACAGAAACCCAGTCACATTCTGCCTCCATTTTTTCCCGCAGTGCTTTTGATACATTGGTCATTTCTTCGTACGAAGCTACTCGTTTTTCATGAATCCAGCCAAAAATCTGCGCAGCCCGGAAAGTCTTTTCTCCCCAACCGGCCAGTAATTCCTTTAACTCTTCTATTGTTTTGGATTTGATATCTGTTCTCTCTGTCATAAATTATTCCTTTAGCCTATCTTTTTCAGTCGTGCAATAAAAAATCCATCACAGGCATGAATTCCAGGTAACAACTGAATCCAACCGCCGTTCTCTATGTCTGCCCGAAGTGCCTCCGGTACCTGCAATTCTTCCAGGTCCGGTACAAATCCGTACGTTTCACAGATTTTTTTTGCGTTTTCTTCATTTTCTTCTTTGTTTATGGTACAGGTGCTGTACATCAATATACCACCCGGTTTTACATACCGGTGCACCACTTCTAATATTTCCTTTTGAAGTTTAACAAGCTCCTTCTGGTTTTCCTCTGTCATTCGATACCGGATTTCCGGCTTCTTTGCCATAATTCCGATACCGGAACAAGGAAGGTCCGCAATCACCACATCTGCCTTCTCTATCATGGTAACATCCGTTTTTGTAGCATCTGCAATCTGAACTGTAATATTGCTCACCTGCAGACGCTCTGCATTTTCTTTAATCAGGGCAGTCTTTTTTTCACTGACATCTCTGGAAACTACTAATCCGCCGCCAAGTACCTCAAGAATATTTGCAGCGTGTAATGCCTTTCCTCCCGGCGCAGAACAGACATCCAGCACCAGATTGTCTTTTCCAAGCCCAGCAAGTTCCGCCACCAGCATAGAGCTTTCATCCTGTACCTGAAACAGCCCTTCCGCAAATTCCGGGATTTTTTCCAGAACATCATAGTCACTTAAATACAAAGCATCTGCTGCATAAGCTCCGTCTTCTACGCCGAATCCCTGTTTCTGTAATCGTTCCTTAAGCTCTTCTTTCCTTATTTTTGTTGTATTGCACCGGATGGTTGTCTGCGGATTTCGCAAAGACCCTTCTGCAATTTTCTCAGCCTTTTCAAAACCATATTCTTTTATAAAATAACCGCACAACCATTCCGGCAGGGAATACCGGATGCTCAGATACTTTTCCGGCTGATTCTTTTTGTCCGGATAAAAGCTTTCTGCACTCCATTGTTCCCTGTTTCTTGCCACATTCCGCAATACTCCGTTGGTAAATCCCGACAAGCCATGCAGTCCCTTTGCTTTTACGAGTTTTACTGCTTCATTACATACCGCAGAATCCGGTACGCTGTCCATGTAAAGTAACTGGTATACCGACATTCTAAGAATGGTACGAATAAACGGTTTCATTTTTTTTACAGGTGTTTTGGACACCTGATTTAAAATGTGGTCAATGGTAAGCAGATGTTCTAACGTTCCTTCCACCAAACGGGTAACAAATGCACGGTCTCTTTTTTCCGCATCCTGCTCCTGTTTTAGTGCCTGCCGCAGCACCACATGAGAATGCTCTCCTTCCTCCAACACCTTATAAATCACCTGAAATGCCGTTTCTCTCGTATTTTTCATTACTAATCATCTCTCCGTCTTCCATACAGCAGCACCAGACGGAGCAACTGTAAAATAGAGGAAGCTGCCGCAGCCACATAAGTAAGTGCCGCTGCATTTAAGACCTTTTTCGTCTTACGAAGCTCCTCTTCATATAAAATTCCTGTTTCTGAAAGCAGATTCATCGCCCGGTTGGAAGCATTATATTCTACCGGCAAAGTAACAAGCTGAAATGCCACCGCCAGAGAAAACATTAAAATTCCAAGTTGAATCAACAAACTGTTTCCGCCAAGCAATAATCCGATTAAAATCAATGGCCAGGAAATATTGGCACCAATGTTTGCCACCGGTGCAATCACTGTACGCAATTTTAGCGGTGCATAGCTTCTGTCATGCTGTATGGCATGTCCACATTCATGTGCCGCCACTCCCACTGCCGCAACAGAAGTGCTTCCGTACACGGTATCTGAAAGATTCAATGTCTTATTTCGCGGATCGTAATGGTCCGTTAAATTTCCTGCCACGTGACGGATAGTCACATCATAAATGCCTGCGACTGATAAAATCCTTTGCGCCGCCTGTGCTCCGGTCATCCCGGTAAGACTTGCTTCTCTGGAATATTTTGCGTAGGTACTTTTTACCCTGGAAGATGCCAATAATGACAGCACCACACCAATCAGTACTAAAAAATAAGTAGAATCAATGCCGTAATAATATGGCATATACCCGCCTCTCTTTCTTATCTTCCTAACATAGTTCCCGGCTCTAATTTGAAGCCACGCAGAAACTCTTCTGCAGTCATTTTACGTTTTCCTTCCAGCTGAAGTTCCTGCACACGCAAAGCCCCTTCGCCGGTCAGAATATCAAAACTGTCTTTTCCTACTGTAACAATAGTTCCCGGCTCAAATGTCTTTGCTTCTTTTCCAATTTCTTCTGCCGGAATCACCGTTGCTCTCCAAATCTTTAGCATTTTACCGTCCAACTTAGTATATGCGGTTGGCCATGGATTTAATCCTCTGATAAAACGCTCCAGTACCACGGCCGGTTGGGAAAAATTCATATTTCCCATAGTCTTATCAAGCATCTTTACATAAGTTGCTTCTTCGTTATTCTGACGGATTCTCGGCGCACGGCCGGTTTCCAGAGCATCCATGGCGGTAATCAGTAAAGGTCCTCCAATTTTTGCCAGCTTATCATGCAGTGAGCCCGCTGTTTCGGTTTCCGAAAGAGAGACCTCTTCTGTCATAATAATATCACCTGTATCCATTTCTTCTGCCATATGCATAATGGTAACACCGCTCTTTTCATCACCGTTTAACACTGCCCACTGAATCGGAGAAGCGCCACGGTACTTTGGAAGCAGGGAAGCATGCACATTAATACAACCAAAACGAGGCATATCAAGAATAGCTTTCGGAAGCAGTTTTCCATACGCCGCCACCAGAATAATATCCGGACTCATTGCCTTTAATTCCTCAATAAAATCCTCATCCCGGGCACGCTGCGGCTGCAACACAGGAATTCCTGCTTCTAACGCAACCTCTTTTACCGGAGGAAAAGCCATTTCATGTCCTCTTCCCTTCGGCTTGTCCGGCTGAGTCACTACCGCAATCACTTCATGCTTTGAAGCCAGCACACTTTTTAATACTGTCGCCGCAAATTCCGGCGTTCCCATAAATACTGCTCTCATTATTCCTCATCCCTCACTACATCATGAATTCCGCCCTCTGCCTTGGACACATAAACAATACCATGCAGATGATCAATTTCATGGCAGAACGCTCTGGCCAGCAATTCTGTTCCTTCGTAAAACACTTCTTCCATATTTTCATCCAAAGCCTTTACCTTCACATAATTCGGTCTGGTTACCACACCGGACTTGCCCGGAACACTCAGGCATCCTTCTTCGCCAGTCTGGCTGCCGTCGGTCTCAATAATTTCCGGATTAATTAAAATAATCGGAGAATCTCCTTCCGGTGACACGTCAATTACCACTACCTGTTTTAAAATACCAACCTGTGGAGCTGCAAGGCCCACACCATTTGCCTCATACATAGTGTCAAGCATGTCCTCAATTAACACTGCTAACTTATGATTCATTTCCGTAACCGGCTTACACTCCTTGGTAAGGCAGCTTTCGCCATAAGTTCTGATATTTCTGATTGCCATTACAATTTCCTCCTGTTGTTCACTAAAATCAATAACTGCCCATCGGATCAAAATCCATTTGCAGTATAACATTCCTATCCTGTTCTCTATAAACGTCAAGCACTGTTGCTAACTCTGTTAGTATACCATAAGAATCGGCTTTTATATAGATTAAATTTCTAAAAAAATCATTACTTTTTGCTATACTTGCCTTAGTCGGACCAATCACAGCCACAAATTCACCCGTTTTTTCTTTTACAAACCGTTTTGCCGTCATTGCAACCCGTTCACAAAACTGCTCCGTTTTCTGTTCATCCTTACCAATACATAATACAGCCAGAATATGTGCCTGCGGCGGATATTTCATCATACGCCGGTAAGCCATCTCCTGCTTAAAGAAACCAGCATAATCTTCCTTTGCCGCTGTAGTAATACTGTAATGCTCCGGCTGGTACGTCTGAATAATTACCTTACCCGGCAGTTCGTCCCTACCGGCTCTGCCCGCCGCCTGCGCAAGCAGTTGGAATGTCCTCTCCCCTGCACGATAGTCTGATACATTTAGGGACAAGTCTGCCGCCAGAATTCCCACCAACGTTACCTTAGGAAAATCATGGCCTTTAACAATCATCTGTGTTCCTACTAAAATATCAGCACTTTCATTGGCAAAAGCAGACAGGATTTCCTCATAGCTTTCTTTTTCTCTGGTTGTATCTGCATCCATACGAAGCACCCTTGCCTCCGGAAACAGCTTCTTTACTGCCTCCTCTACCTTCTGCGTACCGGTACCAAACGCTGCAATATATGGAGAACCGCATTCCGGGCACTTATCAGGCATTGATATGGTATGTCCGCAATAATGACAGTGCAGTGTCTGGTCATAATGCAAAGTTAACGAAACCGAACAGTGCGGACACATCATCGGTTTTCCGCAGCTTCGGCAGGAAACCGACCCTGAATATCCTCTTCGGTTTAAAAACAACATCGTCTGTTCCTTTCGATTAAGTCGCTGTCTTATTTCTTCCTGTAAAACACGGCTGAACATGGAACGGTTTTTCGCTGCCATTTCTTCTTTTAAATCGACGATTTCCACTTTGGGAAGTCCGGCATTCTTGGCACGCTGTTTTAATTCCAGTAAAGTATATTCCCCGGAAAGAGCCCGCTGATATGCTTCTAAAGACGGTGTGGCAGAACCTAAAATCACAATGGAATCTGTCATCCTTGCCAGTTCTATCGCAGTTTCTCTCGCATGATATTTTGGAACCTGTTCACTTTTATAAGAGTTTTCATGTTCCTCATCAATTACAATACATCCAAGATTCGGAAACGGTGTGAACAGTGCAGACCGAGGACCTATCATAATATCCAACATTCCTTCCTTCGCCCGCCGGTACTGGTCATACCGTTCTCCGGCAGATAACCGGGAATGCAAAAACGCTACCCGGTCTCCGAAACGCCCCGTAAATCGTCGCACTGTCTGATAAGTCAGGGCAATTTCCGGAATCAGGACAATCACCTGCTTTCCCCGGGCTACAATCTGTTCTATCACATGTAAATAAACTTCTGTTTTTCCACTTCCGGTTACTCCGTGGATTAAATAAGTACCACGTTTTCCTTCCATGTATTCCCGTAAAATAATATCGCAGATTTTCTGTTGATTTTCATTCAGAACTACTTTTGTAACATTCTTTTCATTCTTACCACCGGTAGTTCTGTACATTTCTTCTACAATAGTAGTAATAATTTCCTGTTGCTCCAAAGTCTTTAATGTAGCTGAAGAGACATTTAATTTTCCGGTCACCAGTTCTTTGGGTATCGGCTGACCGGAAAGCAGTTCTTTTATCAGCCTTGCTTTGGCAACTGCATGCTTTTTCGCATATTGCTTTAATAATTCTTCAGCTGTAGAATTATCCACTGCAAGAGCAATCTGTTTCTTTTCCACCGGCTTTACGCTCTTTTTTACCGATAACACCGTTCGAAGCGCATCATTCATGGTGCCTCCGAAATTTTCTTTCATCCAGTGGGCAAGAACAATCATTCTGGATTCAATCGGAATTCCTTTATCCACTAAATCTTCTATTTCCTTAATGCGGTACTCTTCTATTTTCGGCATTTCTGACAATCCCACAATATATCCGGTCAGCCGCCTGTTTCCGTTGCCGAAGGTAAGTACTACCGGCAACCCCACCCTGACCTTATCCTGTAAGCGTTCCGGTATTTTATACTGATATGTTTTATCTAAGCTTTCATGGGAAATATCCACAATGATATCTGCATATAACACCGTCCCACCACCTTTTTCTATAAAAATTCTTTTATAATTTCTTCCGTGTGCATACCGCGTGACCCTTTCACCAATACCACATCACCCTCTGCAAGAATAGATTTTAAATATTCCACCGCCTCGCCGTTTGCAGAAAAGCTTAAAGCATTCTGCATACCTTTCCGTTTTGCTTCTTGTGCAATGTAAGCCGCCTGTTTTCCTACTGTTAACAAGACATCTGTTTTCTTGCCGTTTTCCTTTAAAGAAGCCAGATAAGCACCCACCTCACGATGCAGGCTTTCCGAAGCTTCTCCAAGTTCCAACACATCTGCCAGAACCGCAATATAACGCTTTCCTTCCAAAGAAAGCATCACCTGTGCTCCGCTCTTCATGGAATCAGGACTGGCATTATAGGTATCGTCAATCCAGGTAATTCCGTTTTCTCTCTTTATCTGTCCTCTCATGGCAATCGGTTCGTACATTGAAAGTCCTTCTGCCGCACGCTCCGGTGAAATATCATAGCGCATCGCCACAGCAATAGCCGCCAGTGCGTTCATAACATTATGATTACCATAAACCTTAAGTTTTACCGGAATCTGCCTTTCTGCGCCGTTTTCACAAACCACCGCCGTAAAACCGACACCACCGCTCCCGGTCACTACATCTCTGGCTGCCACGTCAAACCCATCACCAATACCATAGGTTACTGCCTTTGTAGCTTCAAGTACCGGACGGGTTTCCTCATCACATTCAATAGTAACAACTTTTTGTGTTATTTCTGTGGCTGCTTCCTTAAGTAATGCATCGTTTCCGTTTAGAAATAATACCGAATTTTCTCCAAATTGATTCACAATATTTAACTTTTCTTTACGGATATTTTCCTTGGAACCAAGCTGCGCAATATGTGCCACACCGATATTGGTCATGACAGCGCATTCCGGCTTTGCCACAAAAGCAAGATTCTTCATTTCACCGATTTCGCTCATTCCCATTTCAATGACTGCAATATCGTACGCATCCTCAAAATAAAGCATCATAAGAGGAAGACCAATCTGGCTGTTTTTATTTCCAATGGTTTTCAATACCTTTTTCTCTGTTTCCAATGCCGCAGAAATCATCTCTTTTGTGGTAGTTTTACCCACACTTCCGGTAATCCCCACTACCGGAATATTAAACTGTCCGCGGTACCAGGACGCAAACCGTTGCAGAGCATTCACCGTATTTTCCACCGCGATTACAGAAGCCTCTGCTGCTTTTGCCAGAGCAAGAATTTCTTCTCTATAGACACTTTCTTTTTGCATAAACAACGCTTTTGCGCCACAATTTAACGCACCTGACACATACTTGTGACCATCGGTTTTTTCTCCGATAATCGGGACAAACAAAGCAAGTTCTGCCTGTTCTCTGGAATCAATGGTTACATTTTTTATCATCTGCGTAAGGTTTCCTGTCAAAAGCTCACCACCTGTTGCAGACACAATCTGTTCTACATATACGGAAATCATAATGCTTTTCTCTCTTCCTCAGACATTTCTTCTAAAATTTCACGAATCAGCACACGCTCATCCATCGGATATTTTACACCGTTAATTTCCTGGTAATCCTCATGCCCCTTACCGGCCAGAACAATCACATCGCCTTCCTGCGCATTTAAAATACAATAACGAATAGCTTCCTTTCGGTCCTGAATCATCACATACTCACCATTCTTTTTCTTTACACCGGTAAGTATATCTTCCATAATCGCCTGTGGCTCCTCCGTACGTGGATTATCACTTGTAATAACAGTTAAATCTGCATATTCCGACGAAATTTCACCCATTTCAAAGCGGCGGTCTCTGGAACGGTTACCGCCACAGCCAAACAAAGAAACAATCCTCTTTGGCTGATATTCGGCCAATGTAGTCAGCAGACTCTTTAAACTCATGGCATTATGTGCATAATCAATCATTACCGTAAAGCGGTTCGACACCTCCACCGGCTCCACTCTTCCCTTAACCTTTACAGCACGTAGTGCACGCTTTATCACATTTTCCGGAATGTTGAAGTGACGACATACCGCCAGCGCAGTCAAAGAATTATATACCGTAAACTTACCCGGGACACCAACCGTAACATCCATTTCCATGTTTCCTCTGGTCGTATAAGAAACTAAAAGTTCCCCCTCTTTATTATGTAAATCCACATTAACTGCCTGCAAATCTGCACCATCCTTTATTCCATAGGTTTCCAGTTCACAGGTATGACCGGCAAATACTTCTTTCATATGCTCATCATCAAAATTTGCAATACCAACCTTGCACTGCTTAAATAACAGACTCTTACAATGCAGGTAATCATCAAAATCTTTATGTTCGTTGCCTCCGATATGATCCGGAGAAAGGTTAGTAAAAATACCGTAATCAAACACAAAACCACCCACACGGTGTAACATCAGGCCTTGAGAAGAAACTTCCATAACAACGCACTTACAGCCTGCATTCACCATATCACGGAAATATTTCTGCACAAAATAAGACTCCGGCGTTGTATTATTAGACGGAATATGAGTATCCCCGATAATTGCTTCAATGGTTCCGATCAGCCCGGTTTTATAGCCTGCCAATTCCAATGTGTTGCGAATCATGTAGGAAGTAGTAGTTTTTCCCTTGGTTCCGGTAATGCCAATCGTAACCAGTTCCTTTGCCGGATGCCCAAAATATGCTGCTGACATGCATGCAAGTGCCTCTCTTGTATTTTCACAAACCACCAGGCAGACTCCCTCCGGCAGCTTTACCTCATGCTCTGCAATAATTGCCGTAGCACCTGCTTTTACCGCCGCATCCGCAAACTCATGCCCATCATGCACAGCTCCGCTGATACACACAAACACTGCCCCCGGAACAATAGTTTTGCGGGAATCAAATATTAATTCCGTAACTTCTGTTTCTTCACTTCCACTTACAACGCTGTAAGAAAATCCTGCCAATAAATCTTTTAATTTCATATTGCAATATCCTTTCTGCATAATCTACACATGAAAAAAGCATAATCATTCATACTGTATAATACGCAAAGCAGGGGATGCCGTTCGCATCCCCTTATCTTTTTTAATGTTAATTTACCATCCGAGAACTCTGTCGTAAAGCTCCTCATACTTTCTTGCAGAACTTACCCAGGAGAAATCCTTTGCCATGGCACGGTCTACAATCTTATTCCATTCTCTCTTCTTATCATAATATACACTCTTTGCATAACGTACCATATCAAGCATTTCATGAGCATTGTAATTGCAGAAGCCAAAGCCGGTTCCGGTTCCTTCATACTCATTATATGGCTCTACCGTGTCTTTTAATCCACCTGTTTCTCTTACCATCGGAATGGTGCCGTATCTCATACTCATTAACTGGCTTAAACCACATGGTTCAAATAACGATGGCATAAGGAATGCATCACAGGACGCATAAATACGGTGAGCTCTCTCATTATTATAATAAATACTGGAAGAAACTCTTCCATGATACTTCCACTCATAGTGACGGAACATATTCTCATACTTTGGATCACCTGTACCAAGGATAACAAACTGCATATCCTCTGCACATAATTCTTCCATAACGCACTCTACCAGATCAAGACCCTTCTGGTCGGTAAGACGTGAAACAAGACCCACCATAAACTTTTTATCGTTTACTTCCAATCCCAGTTCCTTCTGTAATTCCTTCTTGTTCTTCGCCTTTTCCTTACGGAAATTACTTGCATTAAACGGATACCAGATATACTTATCGGTTTCCGGATTATACTCATTATAATCAATACCATTTACGATACCGCACAGGCAGTTGTTACGTGCTCTCATTAAGCCGTCCAGACCCTCACCGTAGAATGGCATTTGAATTTCCCCTGCATAAGTATCACTTACTGTGGTTACATAATCCGCATAAACAATACCACCCTTTAAGTAGTTAGCATCGCCATAAGCCTCTAACTTATCCGGTGCGAAAAAGTAATCAGAAAGACCTGTCATATCCTTGATAGTCTTCTTATCCCAAACCCCCTGGAATTTTAAGTTGTGAATTGTCATAATGCTCTTGATTCCGTGGTAATAGGAATCCTTGGCGAAGCTGTCGATATCCTTTAAATATACCGGAATCAGACCTGTCTGCCAGTCATTGCAATGGATGATATCCGGACGAAAATCTAAGGACGGTAAAGCAGACAACACCGCACGGCAGAAGAAAGCAAATTTCTCTAAATCCTCATAAACATTGCCATATGGACGGTCGCCGTTGAAATAATATTCATTATCAATCAGATAAAAAGTAACCCCATTTAATTCTGTTTCCAGAATACCTACATACTGACGTCTCCAGCTTAAATCCATATAAAAATGTGTTTTATACACAAA
>JAZSEW010000108.1:0-17533 GCA_045531895.1 Lachnospiraceae bacterium | reverse complement strand
ATCGTGCATTCTCTTCAACAAACATACAATTGTCCTCTTGACACAGACAAATAAAGGTAGTATAATCAGCCCATTAAACTAAATAGAGCTAAATGAAATCAGCAGGAGATTAGGCTTTGCCTTTCCAAAGGGGTAATACTCTCGGGTGTCATTGTGACGAGGACTGCTGACGGATAGCAATCTGGAGAAGTCCGCTTTTTACGCGGATGCCGAAGGTGCAAGGGGAAACCCAAATCTCTCAGGCAAAAGGACAGATCAATTATTTACACGGAATACTTTCGTTTCCCGTTGTCATTTTCTCACCGCTATCCGGACTGGTTAGCGGTGTATTGTGTGATATAGGAAAGTATTCTTTCCTATATCACAAAAAGGCTCCGCCGGATGCGCACTCGTGCGAAGATGAAATATGTCGCAAGCGACCGCGCTCGGCGCGAGAGTTCTGCAAGCAGAACTCTTTGTTCTTTAACAAATTTTTTACTTAGGAGGTTCATTTTCCATGGACAAAATCTTACAAACAATAGAAAGCATCAACGGCGAAATCAACAGCGTTGTATGGGGTGCCTTCGGTCTTCTTCTCCTTGTCGGTACGGGTGTCATCATTACCGTCATGACAAAATTTTTCCAGGTTACTCACATCGGTTTATGGTTCAAGAAAACTATCGGCCGTCTTTTCAAGCAGGACGTTATTAAACACAGCAAAGAAGCAGGTTCCATTTCTCCGTTCCAGGCTCTTTGTACCGCCCTTGCAGCAACCGTCGGTACCGGTAACATTGCCGGTGTTGCTTCCGCCATCTGTATCGGTGGCGCTGGGGCCGTATTCTGGATGTGGGTTGCTGCGTTCTTCGGTATGATGACCAACTACGCAGAAAACGTTCTTGGTATTTATTTCCGTAAAAAGAACGAAAAGGGTGAATGGTCCGGTGGTGCTATGTACTATCTTGCAAATGGTCTCGGTAAAAAGAAGGGCATGAAGCATGTGGGAAAGATTCTCGCAGTTCTTTTCTGTATCTTCGCCATGCTTGCCTCCTTCGGTATCGGCAGCATGGGCCAGGTAAACAAAATCGTTACCAACGTAGCCCAGGCCTTTGATGTTTCCGCCCTTTCATCCATAGAAGTCTTTTCCGGCGTATCTTTATATAACATCATCCTCGGCGCCATCGTTATGCTTCTTACCGCACTTATCACTTTAGGCGGCTTAAAAAGAATTGCCAATGTTGCCGAGAAAATCGTACCTTTCATGGTAGTCCTTTTTGTTCTTGGCAGCTTTGTTATCATCGGTGTAAACTATGCAAATATCCTGCCTGCACTTAAGGCTATTTTCGTGAATGCATTCAGCCCGGAAGCATTCGTTGGCGGTGGCATCGGTGCTGTTGTCAGCAAGGTTATTACACAGGGCTTTAAGCGCGGTGTGTTCTCCAACGAAGCCGGTCTTGGTTCTTCCGTTATGGTTCACTCCAACTCCAACATTAAGGAGCCTGTGGTTCAGGGTATGTGGGGCATCTTCGAAGTATTCGCTGACACTATGGTAGTCTGCACCATGACTGCTCTTGTTATTCTTACCGCAGGTGGTCTGGAAGGCGGCGTATTTAACGTTGTAACCGGTGAAATCGCAGCGGGCTATACCGACGCAACTTTAGTTGGCGGTGCATTCAACACCGTATTCCCATGGTTCGGTATCGGCGGAAAATTCGTAGCAATTGCCATGTTCCTTTTTGCATTTACTACAGTGCTTGGCTGGTCCCACTATGGTTCTAAGGCATGGGAATACCTCTTCGGTGCCAAGACAACCATTATTTTCCGCATTATTCATGTATGTACCGTTATCTTTGGTGCCGTGCTTACTTCCTCCCTTGCATGGGATATTTCTGACACCTTTAACGGTCTGATGATGATTCCTAACCTTATTGGTGTTCTGACTCTTTCTCCGCTGGTTGTTAAGATTACACAGAATTACTTAAGAAGAACCAAGAAGGGCGAAGACATCGAGCCTATGTACAATGCTGATCCTGAGATTCAGAAGCAGGAGATGGCGCGTGAAGTAGCTGAGAACTAGGGATAGTTAGAATATAGTTGGATTAATATTTTAAGGGGCTGCGACCTGGTTGCAACCCCTTTGTTTATTTTATCCTGCGTGATTGGGTATTATATCTCAATTTTTTCCTATATACCCCGCGACAAAATGTGTTATAGATTATACGTCACCCAACCGACTGTCTATATAATCTCTAAGCCCCGCTACACTGTTTATTTGAAACTGTTCTGCTACCCCCGCAAAATAATTTCGGATAGATTCTTTAGAAATTACCACATTGGAGCGACCCTGTGGCAGACAATATGTCCGTGCTTCCTGCCATGGTGTTTCCGTATGAGTGATTTTCTCCAGCGCTTTTCCGCTGTACATGCCAAAGGAATCTACCACCAGTTCAATTACAATTTTTTCCTCCTGTGAAAGTTCCCGGAACCGGTTCTGTAATAAGGAAAAACGGTTATCCTCAATAGGATTGTATTTGAAATTGCGGAACACCTCGTACACATCCTTATACACCGGTCCGTGTACCCATGCTACACAGTCTTCTGAAAATAACTCCTTCTGAAACAGCTGCATATAAACGCCCTGGATGTAGTATAACATTTTTTGAAGCGCCAACGGCGTAATTTCCTCTGCAAGATAAAAAATGTAAGAAATGGACAGCAACATTTTTTCTGATAAGGAATATAACGGTTCCAGTTCCTTTGCCGCCTGCATTGCCTTTTTATATGCCGCCTCCCCAATTTTATCTTTGTTCTCCTCCAGCTTTTCCATCATAAACCGCGGTGACTTTAACGCTTGGCGAATAACATCGGAATATTCTTTGGAAGGAATCTGCCCCGCCAGATATCTGGTAACTGTAATCTCGCCAAAGCCCAGTGCCAGCGACAGCGGTGCCTTTCCAAGTTTGTAAACCTCCATTAAGTCGCTAATTTCTTTTATGGTTACAATGTCCTCCGCTTCCCGATATTGTAAGTCTATTTCCTGTGCATTAATATCCATCAGCCCCGGCACCGTTACCGGTGCACCGCACTGTGCACAACGCGCTTCCAAAATAGTGAATTCATATTCTTTTTCACGAATTGTTTTTGTGCAGGTGACGTATTGCATTTTGTATTTGGTTTCCGTACGGCATTCGATGCAAAAGGTGGTTTGGTTTTCCATAAGGGTTCCTCCTTACACTGTAATGTTTACTTGAATTGATACTTCAACGGATATTCCTGTTTGTGTAACGATATAACGATAACATACTGATTAGCCAGTTTGTTAAATTTTATATAAAGCGATACAGTTTCTATCCCTTGACCAAAACGAGGCATTAAACTTACATCTTTTCCAAAAATGTAAAGTATCTCTTCCGGATGCTGCTGATGATCATTTTGTACTGCTTCTGAAAAATCGTCTGCCTGTAGGGAAAGAAGAATTTCTTTCTCATCCCCCTCATGAAATACATAATCAAAATATAGTTCCTGATTTTTCTGCCTTGGAGAAATCTGATAACGCCCTTCTTTTACTGCCGCTTGAACCTCCTCTAAATAATTTGCCACTTCCTCCTGTGTAACATTCAACAGGCTACCTCCTATTATGTAGATGATTGACTTTTTGTGTTTTTCTATCATCATTATAGGGTAATGATTGGATTTTGTCAATATGCTATCATCGCAAAGGAGCGACATAAACAAAAAAAGTGCAATAGTTATACCTTGGGTAATTGTAAGGTGCAAATATTGCATTTTCATTTTCTAAATATATTTCCATTCCAACAATTTGAAAACATCCTCCGGTTCCTGTTCCACCCTTGCCCCTCATTCATAAAACCTGCCGGCAAAGCCGTCAGCCGTTGCTTCGCAACTCTACGTTTTATTCATGTGTTTGGGGTGGTACTAATCGCCTTATTATGATAGGGGTACAGTCTTGCAAGCGAGCTTGCAGCCTGTACCCCTATCACATAAGGCTGAATAGTTATCTTTACTGTTTTTCAAATACCGGCATATACTCAATCGGTCCATCCACCTTCACAGTACATCCACCTGCGTAGATTTCGCCTGTAGAAGTAAGCTTCCAGCTTCCCTCCGGTAAGTACACTTCTCTTTCAAACTGGTTCAGTTTAAGGATTGGTGCTACCAGATATTTATCGCCGAACATATACTGGTCGGTAAGCTCCCAGCACTTTGCATCGTTAGGGAACTCGTAGAACATGGTACGGATGAGTGGAGAACCGTTCACATGTGCTTCTTCGTATAACTTCTTGATGTAGCTAAGCATATCACGACGTACATAATAGTACTTCTTCATGATTTCGTAATTGTCTTCGCCGTAGCTCCAAAGCTCATTTGGCTGGCCGGTATGTAAGTAGCCGCCACCCCAGTCTCTATCATCAAGAGCAGGGATGTTGTAAGGACCACGGTCGCCGTGCATACGAAGCACAGGAGAGTAAACAGCGAACTGATACCAGCGGATTAACAGCTGGCGGAAGTCAGGGTCATTTACATCATCAGTCATGAAGCCGCCGATATCGGTGGTCCACCATGGAATACCGGCAAGACCCATGTTCAGACCACACTGTAACTGGTCAGTAAATGCCTCGAAGGTACTTGGAACGTCACCGGACCAAACCACGTTGCCGTACTTCTGGGAGCCTGCCCATGCACAACGAAGAAGGTTAACCACAGGCTTGTCTTCCTTGCTCATTTCATCGTAGAACACACGGCTGTAAAGCTGTGGATACATGTTACTGCAGGTCAGCGCAGGACCTTCGAAATAACGGTAGTTTTCAAAATCATAAATGCCGTAGTCCGGCTCGGAGTTATCTAACCAGAAAGCATCGATGCCAAGGTCGTAGTAATTCTTCTTACATACTTCCCATACATACTTTCTTGTTTCCGGATTGAATACATCAATTTCTACGCAGTCGCCCTGGAAGTCATAGGTCTGCTCCGCACCGCGCTCGGTCTTGATAAGCAAGCCCATTTCACGCATTGCCCAGAAGTGTTCACTTCTGCGGTCTACGGATGGCCATACGGAAACAATAACCTTGATACCCATGGAGTGGAGTTCGTCTACCATAGCCTTAGGGTCCGGCCAGTAGGTCTTGTCGAACTTCCAGTCGCCCTGTACGGTCCAGTGGAAGAAGTCGATGACAATCTGGTCAATTTTGATGCCTTCCTTCTGATACTGGCGTGCAACAGTAAGTACTTCGTCCTGAGTACGGTAACGCAGCTTACACTGCCAAAGTCCCATTAAATCTTCCGGGAACATATCCGCATGACCGGTTGCGTTAGTATAATTTTCAAGAATCTGCTTCGGAGTATCCGCTGCAGTAATCCAGTAATCCATCTCCTTGGTTGCACGGGCAATCCACTCAGTGTAGTTGTTACCAAAGGTAACACGGCCTACTGCCGGATTGTTCCACAGCATACCGTAACCTACAGAGGATACAGCAAACGGTACGGAAATCTGGGAATTTCTCTGAGCAAGTTCAAGAACACAGCCCTTTAAGTCCATGTTTTCCTGCTGGTACTGACCCATACCGAAAATCTTCTCGCCCTTGTTGCTTTCAAACTTTACGTTTAATTCAAACTCGCTGCCACCGATAACGCCTTTCCATTCACGGTTGATTATCTTTAAACAACGGCTTTCCTTGGAAATGGTGCCGCCGTAGGAACGGTAATATTCGCGGAGAATTAACTTATCGTCCTTAAAAAAAGAAATGACACCGGCGAAATTTACCACTGCCTTGATTTTACCATTAATGATAGTTACTAAATCGTTCTGTGTGATGGTACCGTCGCCCACCCAGTTATCTTCCTTTTCGAAGAGAATCTGTGTCTCGCATGGCTCAACCTTTTCTGTTAATGCCCAGATGTTTCCGGTGAACTTGCCCTGTCTGGTTGCACGTACACGAAGGGAATCCTTGCCCCATGCTTCGATACGTACCATTTCGCCCATATGGTAAAATACCAATGCGCCGTTGTCATTTACGAATTTCATGATATGCCTCCTTTAGTTTTGCGAAGCAAAATGCCCGCCGCCCGGCTGCGGGCAGAGGCATTTCCTCCTTTAGTTTTGTGGTTTTCTATTGAGAAACCAGCATTATAATGATATAATACAATTAAATATCCCTTTTTACTACTAAAATACTACCCTAAACTGATACTATCCTACTTTTGGAGGACAATTCATGATACCAAGCAGAGAAACCGAAGAAAAAAGACAGCACAGCACTCCACTGATTCCATATAGTTTTTATGAAGTACGCATTCCGGAAACCGTGAATAACGTTCCAATGCACTGGCATAATGAATTCGAACTGAACCGGGTGGTACGCGGTACCGGAGAATTTATCTGCGGTGATAACCACTTCACCGCCACAGAAGGGGACATTATTCTTTTTCCACCTAACGTGCTTCATGCTGCCTACCCACAGGAAAATGGCGACTTATATTACCAGGTCATTGTGTTTCACACATCCATGCTGGGTGCAACCAATAACGACCGCAGTACCATGGAATGCATCCGTCCGATTATTAACGGAACCACTCAGATTACGGCACCGATTTGCCCAAAATCTGAAAACTACACCGCTTTCAAAGCAGCTACCGACCAGATTTTTTCCTGTGTCTCAGGAAATCTTCCACAACTGGACCTGCTGATGAAAAGTGAACTTCTACGCTTTTTCTGGCTATTAAACCAGACAAACAATGTCAGTGCCCATAACACTCCAAGCATCAGTTATACGGAATTGGTTCGTCCGGCACTGGAATATATGATGAAGAACTTTCACGAAAATATATCCATTGACTACCTGGCTGATTTAGTCCACCTGAGCAAGAGTTATTTCATGAGCTGCTTTAAAAAAGCAGTAGGTATCGGCGCCATTGAACATCTGACCCACTTACGAATCAATGCTGCCTGCGATGCCCTGGCCGACACCAATAAAATAATTTCCGAAATCGCCTTTACCTGTGGCTATAACAATCTTTCTAACTTTAACCGGCAGTTTAAACAAATTATGGGGTGCTCTCCAAAAGAATATAGAAAACGTAATCGTTCTTGACTCAAATTCTTATAATCAAAAACCACCCACAGAGCCGATGATGAGGCGACCCCATAGGTGGTTATTGGTTGAATAAATTATAACATAAATCTATACAGTTTACAACAAAAGTCTGCAAATTTAATAAATTTGGTAAATCTTTTCTCCACGAACAAATACCGGAATGATGTCAATTGGTGCTTCGGCTGTTACCACTTGTCCACCCTCATATTTCTTTCCTGTATAGCTTTCAGTCCACGTTTCACCCTTTGGCAGATAAACCGTACGGGCAGAAACACCTTCTTTCATGACCGGTGCCACCAACAGATCCGGTCCAAACATATACTGGTCCTCGGTTTCCCATGCAGTTTTATCCTCATGGAAATCATAGAACATCGGGCGCATAATCGGCGTACCATTTTCACTGGTTTCCTTCATGCACGCTCTGATGTATGGACGAAGCTGCTCGCGGATAAACAGGTACTTCTTTAAAATTTCGAAGTTATCTTCACCAAAGCTCCACACCTCATTATCCTGACCGGAAGTCAGCTGGCGCACACCGTTAATGAATTCTTCTTCTCTTTCATACCAAGGAGAACGCTCGCCATGCATGCGGAATACCGGGCAAAAGGCTCCCCAGGCAAACCAGCGCACCAACAATTCTTTAAACTTAGGGTCGGAAATATCACCGCCCACAAAGCCACCAATGTCGGAAGTCCACCACGTAATTCCTGCCAGACACATATTTAAGCCTGCCTGCAGCTGCTCTCTCATGGCACGGAAGGAAGAATGTATGTCTCCGGACCAGGTGAGTGTGCCGTATTTCTGGCTTCCTGCCCAGGCACAGCGTACCAGACTTAGGATTTCTTTTTCTCCTTCTTTTTTGTGACCATCATAAAAGCCCTTGGCATACATGACCGGATAAATATTGGTACACTGTAATGCCGGACCTGCGAAGTATCGGTAATTATCAAAATCATATGGTCCGTACTCCGGTTCCGCCTCGTCTAACCAGAAACAACGGATGCCCTTCTTATAATAGTTTTCCTTACACTTTTCCCATACAAATTCTCTGGCACCCGGGTGAGTGGTGTCGTAAAATACGGTGTTACCCATCCAGCTCATGTGATAATTCATACCACGGTCCGGATTCACCAGATAACCCTTATCTGCCATCTCACCGTAATTTTCACTGCGCTCGTCGATGGTCGGCCAGACAGAAACCACCGTTTCAATGCCAAGCTCTTTTAATTCCTTTACCATGGCTTCCGGGTCCGGCCAGTCTCTCGGCTCAAACTTGAAATCACCCTGACGGGTCCAGTGAAAGAAGTCCACCACAATGGCATCCATCGGAAGCCCAAGTGCTTTGTGCTTTCTTGCCACCGCAAGAATTTCGTCCTGTGTGCGATATCTTAATTTACACTGCCAATAACCAAGACCGTATTCCGGCATCATCGGGCTGCGTCCGGTAGCAGCGCTGTACTGCTCCTCCAACTCCGCAGGAGAATCTCCGGCAGTGATAAAATAGTCTAATTTCTTGGTACTTCTTGCTGTCCACTCCGTTTTGTTAGTACCAAAGGTTGCAGTGCCGATAGCCGGATTATTCCAGAAGAACCCGTAGCCCCGGCTGGAAATATAAAACGGCACACTGGCCTGTGAATTACGGTGAGCAAGCTCTAAGGTTGCCCCCTTCTTGTCCAGATGCTTTTCCTGATACTGACCCATACCGAAAATCTTTTCGTCGTCAAACGCTTCAAAACGGGCAGCCAGTGAAAAATCGTTGGTTCCCGGAATTGGCTTTAGTTCTCTGGCGTCCACACGAAGCGGTACGCAGTAACGGTTGATACGGTTGCGGTTTCTCCAGTACTCTGCGGTTAGCAATTCACCCTTCTGATTGTAATAGCTAATCCAGCCCTCGTAGGAAATTTTTGCGGTAATCTTGCCATTTTTCAGTGTCCATTCCGTTGCCGTCTGATGGTAATGCGCATACTCCTCAGACTTGTACCAAGGATCGGTTACATCAATTTCCTCGCAACTGATTTCTGTCGTACACTCTTCTACTTTTTCTGTTAATGCCCAGTCATTGCCATCCATTTCCGGCTGCGCTGTCATGCGCACCCGCAGGGAATTTCTGCCCCATGGCTCCACCCAGACCTGGGATTTATTTTCTGCAATCACCAAACGATTGCCGTCCTGATAAATTCTCATGAATTTTCCTCCTCCAACTGTTCTCCATAAATTAATCCTCTTGTTCCTGTTGCCAGGAAAAAACGTCCAAAGGTACGACTGTCGCCATCAATACTGATAATATGTCCAAACATCTGCTTTTTTGTATTGATTCGCTCCCAATTCTTTGCATCATCAAAGGAACGATAAAACCCATACTCTCCGTCAATGGTTCCGGCAATATAAATTGCCTTGTCTTCTCCAAGGTAAGCGCCTTCCGGCGTCCGGATTCCCAAACCAACTGCGTATACGTTTTCCTTGTCTTTTGTGAGACGCTCTGCTTTTAATTCATCGGTTTCTGTATGATATATCAGCTTCCATAACCCATGCTCCTGCAATGCCATATAAAAGATGCCACTCCGTCCCGCATCACCCCGGACCTCTGTTTTATCAGCTCCGTCAATTTTATGAAATTCTACCTCCGGAAAACCCTCCGGAAGAATCTTTTCACAGAAAGTATTTCCACCGTCACGACTGACATAAAACTGAGACGCTTCGCCGAATGCATAAAACACACGATTCTTTATACGATCAGAGAACACTTTAAAACCTCTGTCGTCTTCTACTATTTTCCCGGTTTTATCAAGTATCACACACTTTTTAAAGCTTTTCCCGCCATCGTTGCTGACTACCGCCGCATCGGCAGTCACCTTGAACCGGTCGCCTACGGTCCACACAATATTCTCACAGTTTGGTGACATTGCAACCCAGCCGGAATTCGTATTCGGTTTCTCAATGCGGTGCAACAATTCATCAATTTTATCACTCAGCCCAAAAGGCATAGGAAGACGCTCATATGTTTCGCCCGCATTCTTCGTTGCAACAAGTCCTCCTTTAGTTTTTCCCGTCCAGTTACCTCTGGCAGTTGTGATAAAACATTCCGGGGTAACTTCGGAATAATCTGCATTTAAGCAGGTAATATAACGATTCCCATATTCATCATCAAAGGAATTTTTACAAGGCTTTGTTAAATCCCGGAACGCAAAACCTCCCAAATCTCCCACAATGTCAATTACACGCACCGGACCTCCATTTGGACTGTACACATTCAAATGTACCGTTTCTTCAATGCCGTCCGACCAGTCAGAAAACACTACGGTTTCCGCTGTCAGATTTTGTGTACGGAACACTCCGGTACCCGAATTAAACCATGCTGTATTTTTATCATAAGGGTCGATTTTAATATCAGACATCCAGTGGAGCAGGGAATGTCCGCCGTTATGCTCCGGTTTCATATAAGAAGTGCGGAAAGCAAGCTCTCCCACACTTAAATCATACAAAATGCATTCCCATGTGTCACCATAATCATAAGAACGGTATATCATATCTCCGTCCCGCTTGCAAATCGTAGTGCATACCAGTAGCCCCGGTTGTGCTTTGGTACCGGAAATACCACCAAATCCATATGGTAACATATGTTCCGGAGATTCTTTTGTTACTGTTCCTCCGTAAATTGTATGGTAAGGGGTAATATCCTCGTACCTGATTATTTTTCCTTCTTTATCAAAGGAGTACCGCAGCACCTTACCTCCCTGTACCTGTCCACAGTCACAGCTGTAGGCCAATTCCGGCTGAAAGCACCGCATAGCAGTCTGGGCCATGGTAACATATAAATACTTCCCATCATACTCATACCGCTCTGCCACATAGCCCGGCCACAGGGAATCCAACTGCTTTTTGTTTTCCGGCATTGGAAGCACCTTAAAGGTAACACCATCATCATAAGATACATACAATGCCGGACCACGAAAGTCATCTTTTCTTCCCACGGTCGCCCCTGCTGTACCAACCACCAGCATTCCCTGTTTCTCCGGAGATACCCACACAAAGGTCAGATATTCTTCTCCACAAACAGCGGTCTGCTGCCAGGTTACTCCCTCATCACGGCTAATGAGCAAACCACCCTTCTGGCTGGCAAAGTAAAGGGTATTATTTGCACACACCAGACGGTATCCGCTACCTCTGCCACCCCAGTTGCCATGCACCGGTGTCGGTACTTCTCTATATGTAAAGGTTTCACCGTAATCTCTTGAAATTGCCAAAGTACCACAGGAATTCTGATGCAGCCCGCTTATAATATAAAGCGTTCCCTCTCGTGATTCATCCAAAGCAAACGCAATCGGGTAGGCTTCGTCCAACCGTTCCATGGTCACATGGTCACTCAGACTCTTCCAACAGTCTGCTTCTGCATCATAGCGATAAGCGCCGCCGATATCGGTACGGCAAAACAACATATTCGGGTGGGATTTATCAAATAAAAATCCGGTCACATAACCACCACCGGGAATCGGGGCATTTTTATACTCATACGGTATCTGCTTCATGAACTCCTCCTTTGCATTCGCAAACCCTGCCGGTAACTCTTTATCCTCATTCTATCAAAGTTTTACTAATATTCCATGGTAGGAATTGTACATAAATTACCCTCATTTTCTGGCATATATTTCACAGCTTCAATCCTATTGATTTTATGACTCCGGTCACATTGCAAAGAAAGCAGATTTGTGCTTAAATAGTTATAATAGTTCCATCTTTGCGATGGCGAAAACCGAACGTTTGAAACATTTCAACTATAATTCCATGGAGAACTTATGAATACACCTGAGCTTATGAACTTATGCTTTATTTTTCTGTTCCTGGGTCTGTTGCTGATTGTCCTTACCATCCGCAGCCTCTCGGAGCAGCAAGGCAATTCTCTGCTTCTTTGCCAGATTTTACTGACTGTTGCCCTGGCGTCTTTTGTAAGACACCCTCTTCTCTGTCTGGCAGCCTATGAATGCAGAATTGACAAAAAGAATATTTTTTCCCTGTTTTTGCCCTCCCTGCTTTATGGAAGCATACAGGTAGTTGTCAGAGAGCGCACCTTCCCGGAGGTGTTGTTTTCCATGCTGATTTTGCTTATTACCTCTTTTGCTTTACGTGGACTGGAACTGCTGATTAAAAATTACATTTCCATCAAAGAAAAAGTTGCCCAGGCAGTCAGTGTCACTGCTGTCAACGAAATGTATGAAAAAAAACTGAACCAGGAACTGGTGATGAAGCACTATCTGGCAGAAAAAAACGCCCGACTGGAGGAGCGCGAAAACATCAGCCGGAATATCCACAACAGTGTGGGACATTCCATTACTGCTGCCATTATGACGCTGGAAGCCGCCGATATGCTGATTGACACGGCACCGGAAAAAGCAAGAGAAAAACTGAATCTGGCAAACGAACGCATCCGCGGAAGTCTGGCCTCTATCCGTCACGCAGTACGGGTATTGGCCGAAGAAAACGCACTGGTATCCATCGATGATTTTAAAGAACAGCTGCTTGCTGTCGCAGAAAACTTTATGATGACCACCACCTTGCAGATTCTCACCGACTTTTCTCATGTACAAAAAGAACTGCAATTACCTCATGAGCATGCCGAATTTTTAACCGGGGCATTGGAAGAACTGCTCTCCAACGGTGTTCGCCACGGCAGTGCTACCCGCTTTACCGTGCGTCTGACCAGTGACTCCGGACACCTCAAGCTGCAAGTCTCCGACAATGGTACCAGCGATTTTTCCGAAGCAAACGAAACAGAACGAATTCAAAACGGCTTTGGATTAAAGAAACTGACCTCTTATGTGAAGCGCTGCGGCGGCACTGCCTCCTTTGTAAACCGTTCCGGATTCTGCGCCGAACTGACGCTTCCGCTGTTTTCCGAACCGGACGATGCGTTAACAAATGAATAAAACATGCTGTAGCAAACCAATCTTACATAAAACACTATGAAAAGGATTTCAATGTATGGAACAATTACGCGTACTATTAGTGGACGATGAGCCACTGTTATTAGAAAGTCTGGAAATCATTCTCACCATGAACCAAATGCAAATCATTGGCATGGCTCACGATGGTTATGAGGCCTTAGATGTTTTGTCAGAGCACTTCTGCGACCTTGCTCTGGTCGATTTAAACATGAAAGGCATGGGTGGCATCGAGCTTATTGCTCACATCAAAAAAGACTATCCAACCATTAAAATTCTTGTTCTGACTACCTTTTACGATGATAATAACATTACCCGAGCCATTGCAAATGGTGCCGACGGCTATTTACTCAAGGACAGCGGCAAAGATGCCATTTTAGGTGCCATTTCTCAAATAATGAACGGACGAAATGTTATCGACAGCAAAGTCATGCAACGCCTTGCCGCCCTAATGAGCGGCGGTCCTGCTACTTCTAACCCATCTCTCCTTGATGGCATGACCGAGCGTGAACAGGAAATCTGCACCTTACTGGCAGACGGACTTACCAATAAACAGATTGCAGAAACCTTATATATTTCCGAAGGAACTGTTAAAAACTATATTTCTTCCATCTATGACAAGACCGGCATCCATGACCGTGCCAAACTAATTGTAGCAATGAAGGGGTAATATAACCAACCGAACATTATATGACCACAGTCATACCTGATTTGTGACTGTGGTTATTTTTCTTTTCGATATCACTCTGCTACAATGAAACCATCAAATAAAACAAGAAGCCTAAGAAGGAGGATTACAATGCCCCAGAAATTATCTGCCATGAGGTACATAAAAAACAACAAGCGACGGACCTCAGTGCTCATCGTCAGCCTGTGTCTTTGCTTTGTAGTAACCTATCTGACCAACTTTTTATTATCCACTAATACGGAAAGCTTCCGCGCCCTCTTTGAGTACACGCCGAGGCATATACAGTATCTTAGCATTGCCGCAAGTTCCTATGGATTGGATGTGGAAAGCATAAGCAATGAAGAATTAGGACCACTTTACAAGGAAAAAGTTTCCGAGCTGATGACAAATCTTGAAGAACGGGAAGAAATCAAGGAAGTCTACTATGCAGAATGTCTTTACGGTGCCGTATACCCATTGGTGGGCAGCATGAGCTTCGAAATTCCTTTAGTTGAAAAAGAGGACGTTCCGTTTATCTTAGAACACATGAAAGCCACACTGATAGAGGGACGCCTTCCGGAACATCCGGGCGAACTTGTTCTGGATTCTGCCACCATCAAAAACAGTGACCGCTATACCCTGGGAGGAAATTTTTACACAGACACTGACCTTTTTCAAATCGTAGGGGTTATCGAATGTGATACATACTTTGGCTGCGGCATTCTCCATCCGGACATCCCGCGTTCTGTTACCATGATTGTATTGTCCGAAGGCATTGACGATTTCACTCCAATTCTCATGGAAGAAGGCGTCAATATCCGTGAAAATTACGATACCGTGCAGGACTATAAATACTGCCAGAAAATGTATGAGGAAGAGGTTCTTACCGCCATCAGTGATTCCACCAACTACGTATATCTGGGAATTACGCTGCTGCTGTTTATTGCCCTGTTCATCGTATATACCACTTACCTGAAAGACCGACAGGATGAATGGTGCCTGTACAGCTCCATCGGTTATTCCAGAAAAACCATTTATTTCTCCATTCTGCGGGAACTGTTATTTACCTTTGTTGCAGCCCTGCTGATAGGAGCCGTGCTTATCGGAATTTCCGAAGTCGTCCTGTATTTTACTATCGTGGAACCTTCCGGTTTGAAATGCCGGTTCTTCTACCCGGATGTACTGTTAGAAATTCTTTGTACCTATGTGCTTTTATTTGGCTTTCTGCAGCTGCCTGTCCGGATTGCCCTCTGGAAAATCCGCACGATTGACGCTATAGAAGATGATTTATACTAATAGTAGCTGAATAGTTACCCAGCAAGGAGGATTAACATGTTTGAAATAAAGAAAATAACCATGATTTATGATATGGAAAAGACAGAAAAGGTATATGCCCTGGGCGGCTTTGACTTAAACTTACCGGATAAAGGACTGGTAGGCATTATCGGACCGTCCGGCTCCGGCAAATCCACCCTGATGTACTGCCTTTCCACCTTAAAGCAGCCAACCGAGGGCAGCATTTGTTATAACGGTAAGGAACTGACTTCCTTAAAAAATAGTGAACGTGAGAACCTTCGCCGCAATGAATTCGGCTTTGTGTTCCAGAGACATTTTCTTGTTCCGTATATGTCTGCGTTAGACAATGTAACCGTCGCAGCAAGCAAAAATGACAAAGAAACCACCGAACATGCCAAGCAGTTACTTTCCGGCTTCGGTCTTTCTGAACGGGAATGGCACAAACGTCCGGCAAAGCTCTCCGGCGGACAGCGCCAGCGTGCTGCCATCGCAAGAGCCATGATAAACCAGCCAAAGGTACTGTTTGCCGACGAACCGACCGCAGCCCTCGACCATGAAAACGCCTTTGCTGTCATGGAAATTTTAAAGGAATATGCCAAGAATCATCTGGTGCTGGTTATCACCCACGACCGCTCCATTTTAAAGGACGCTGACAGTATCATCGAAATGTGGGACGGCGATATCAGTGCCATCAAAGGCGGTGATGCCGTATGAAGCCATTCTCTCCCCTGTACTTTATCAAAGAAAACGCCTCCCGGTGTCTTGCCCTGATGCTGATGATTTTTTTAAGCTTCGGCTGTTATCTGGGCGGCCTGTATGTTACCAATCCCTTAGATAACTGGAAGCTTCCCCTTTCCTACTACGAAACCATGAGAACCTCCGGTCCATCCGCTTTGGATGCTGATTTCAGTCAATACACAGCCTTCCGTCAGGAAATGGAGCAACATCCAAATATCCTTGTGATGGAACTGGGCAGGGACCATGATTTTCCATGGCACACAGTAATGGGCTTTGATGTCGGTACCTTTACTCTGACCTTCCGCTCTGTAGAGGATTTTAAAACCTATTGCGATTTTTTTGATATTGCATGCGACTTTACCAGCCTGACCTCCGGAAGCCTGATTTTAAGTGAACGCCTTGCAAAAAATCAGGGACTGGAGCTTGGAGACGTGGTGGACAAAGACAACTACCCACATGTTTTCAACACCTTTACCTTTGATGCCATGACTACCGAAGAAGGTTACTGCCAGTACTATATTGACGACACACCGTTTACCTATCCAAATCTTTTACTGCTTCCAAAAGATATCAGTGCGGAAGAATTTCTGGACATTTATACCGAAGCAAGAGAGCGCAACAGCGTATCTATTTTAAACGGTGCACTAAAGGAATGGCTCCATCAGGAGTATGAATCCTTCAACCTGATTTACACCTTTATTGTAATTTTACTTGCAATCATTCTTGCTGTTACCATCAACGCCGCTTTTGTCGGTATGTACCAGCGCAGACATTTCGAATTTGCAGTGTACCGTGCCATTGGTATTTCCAGAAAGCGTATTGTAGGTAAAATTGTGGGCGAGTTGCTTTACCTCGACCTGATTACTCTTGTTATCGGAGGGGGCATCTTCTTCCTGGCATTGTACCTGTTTAATAATCTGGTACAGTATCCTGCAGGAAAGTATTTAAACTACTTCCATCCGCTGGCACTCGCCGGTTTATTGATTTGTAATGCAACAATTCTCGTGCCACTGATTGTGACAAGATGCCGGCAGTTATTGAAAGCTGATATTTGTGAGTATTAAATAACACAACAGAATGTCCTTGACCTTTCCTCTTCTATCTTTTAAACTGATACTGTTTTATTATTATAACTGATTTTAGGAAAGAGAGAATATATCATGCCAGAAACACATTTCGATTGTTACCCAACAGACCAAAAAGAACTGTACCCTTTACTTGCCGAACAGTTAAAAGCCTTAACCGATGACGAGCCCCATGCCATTCCAAACCTGGCAAACTGTGCTGCCCTGCTGTTCTATGCACTAAAAGATATCAACTGGGCAGGTTTTTATTTAACTGAAACCAATGAAAGCACAGGCAAAGAATATCTTTTACTTGGACCCTTTCAGGGCAAAACTGCCTGCATCCGCATTCCATCCGGCAGAGGCGTCTGTGGCACTGCTCTAGCCACCGGCGAAATCCAGCTGGTAAAAAATGTCCATGAATTTCCGGGACACATTGCCTGCGACTCCGCATCCAATTCAGAAATTGTACTGCCGATTCATAAAAATGGAAAAATTGTTGGCGTGCTGGATATTGACAGCCCAGTGATAGCAAGATTTGATGAAGAAGATAAAGAAGGATTACAGAAGTTAGTTGAGATATTGGAAAAAGTCTGCGAGTTTTAGTTTAAAGAATGATAGAAGTTAAAAGTTGGGGCTGTCGGTTAATGTGAAAAATTAACCGCTTCATCCCGTAAACCAACAACCCCAACAGGAATCAATGTTTTTCAGACATTGTATCTTCCTGTTGGGGTTGTTTTTTCT
>JAZSEW010000053.1:0-3313 GCA_045531895.1 Lachnospiraceae bacterium | reverse complement strand
CAGTTTATTTCAAATCCAATAGCTTTCTTATTTTTGAAAAGAATCCAAAAGTATACTCAATCCCTCTGCGATTATTATTCCCATCGCGCAAATTCTCATAGAAATAGTATGTTGCTTTTCCTCCATAATCAATGCGCCACTGTATGCAATGTTTCGCAATTGCCTCTCTGCGTTCGCAAACTATACAAAGGGGAAATTGCGGTGTAATGGTTTTTATTGTTTTTATGGTCTTATACTTTAATTTCCCTTTTTCAATACTCTCATCAACGATTTGTTTGATTTTTAGGTTTCGTATAATCGTGCTTTGCGGCGAAATCATTGTTGCTGTAGCATATTCACTTAAGCCGTTAGCATCATCCTTGAAATAGGTTGGATAAATACCGGTTCCGTCTTCTAAATATTCATCACCCTCTTTATAAGGCTTTTCTATAATGCATATATTGTCAATCCACTCTGTTCCTGAATCGAAAAATACCCAAAAAACACGAATGACAGTTAGAACCAAACTGATAAGACCTATAATCGCTAAAATATTTTCGATTGTTTCCATATCAAGTCATCTCCTGATTTTTAGAAAACTACATGAACATTATATCAAAATTCAGAAAAATCACAATGCCAAATAAAAACCACGGCAAAAGCCGTGGTTTTTATGGTTGGGTCGGCAGGACTCGACATGCATCTGCGCAATGCGCAGATAGAGGTAGCCACCAGTGTTTGCACCGGTGGCAGGAACTGTCCACCGGACAGTTCCTCTGCTATGGGTTCGAGCCAAACTCGAACCTACGCCCTGTTGCGATGCTCGGCATCTTCGTCGCCGACGGCGCGGCTTCCTCATCTACCGATCGCTGCCACTCGCTCGGTTCCCTTTATCCGCCACCGGCGGCGGTCGCCTCGCTCCCCTCCCGGTTATGAGTGTGAATTTTTTGTTTTGTGCCATGTTTTTTTGTTAAAAAAACTTCAGACTTCTTTATGTTTTATGGTATAAACCTTAACTTTTCGCAACATATCGTATTGCGTCATTTGGGTATGTGTGACCCAAAATTTTTCACCTATCTCCAGCCCTCTTCTGTTTTCGCGAAAAACCTCGAATTTACTCGTTTCTTCTAGGTTGCCCCAGTATTCGCTTTTGTGTTATGCTCCTGGTATCAATACAAATGGTGGTGCTCTCCTGTTGAAACTGCTTATCGCTATAAAATCCGAAGCGCTTGCTAATCGACTCTCTTCTTCCCTACCCCAGTACGATGTACATGTCTGCCACACCGGCACGGAGACCCTTGTGCTGCTGGATACACTCCATCCGGAGGCTGTGATCCTGGATCTGAGCCTTCCGGTCATGGACGGTCTGTCCGTGCTCCGGCAGGCGCGCTATAAGCCGCCGATCATCCTCGCCCTTACCAATCTCCGGACAGACGAGGTGCTACAGGATGCCCTTGCGGCCGGTGTCCAGAACATGATCCTGAAGCCCTGCACGATCCGCCATATCGTAAAGCATCTGGATGCCTTAACAGAAAAAGCCCCCTCTCCGGAAGCGTGATCCGGAGAGGGGTTAATTATTACATTCTCAGAATTTCAGTGTAAACATATCTTTCACCGATACCGGTGCTGTTTTTGGCATAGAAGGTGATATATGCTCTGTAGTAGTAACCGCTAGTGGCATAATTGTATGTAACATATCCAGCATGTGAACACGTATTCTGATCCACCATCTCGGGGTAATCATCCATATCGTAGGTTCGCATTTTTGACCAAGACTGCTGGTCCGCAGATCGGTAGACGATGATTTCGCTGACACCAAGCACCTGCATAGAAGTTCCAGCATTGGCATCTACATCAAACCAAATCTGGAAAGACGAGGACGATGTTTTATAGAGGTCGGTACCATAAGCAGCAAAGAAAGCACTTGCTCTAGGCTCCACAGCACTTTCCGCCTGTGCAGGAACCACCAACACTAAACTGCACACAAGCATCATACAGACAAAACGCACAATTTTTTTCATTATGATAATTCACTCCTGTAAATAGATTTGATAATCGTGTAAAGGTCTTCTTTAGCGATGTTCGTATTCAACAAGCACTCCACACCATCCACTGTCCATGTCACAGATAAATTATCCTCATTCTCCACTATAAAGTGACTAACCTCTGCAGTCTCAAACAGTTCAACACCGGTTTCTTCCTTCTCAACTTTAGGGTATATATCCGTAGATATCCGATATGTAATCAAGACCGCATCACTGCCGTTCTTAAACTCTCCGCACATCTTGCTTCCGCCGGGCATCGGCAACTCTTTCAGTTCTGACAGCACAAAGCCTTCCGGCAGCCACATGGGCACCACCGATTCGGTTACACCCAACTCCGTCACTTTATCATAAAGCTGCTGCAATCCGGGGTTCTCTGTTTCAAAGAGGTAATCCACCGGCGGATTGGTAGCATCCTGTTCCGGGGTGAAGAATTCGAAAATACTACCTGTCCACCGGAAGAGCACATCCATTACGCTATCTGCACCTACCGTCCGGGGTATCGCCATCACGACAATACAAACAACAGCTGCAAGAGCTGCAATTCCAGCGATCAAACCGCGTTTGCTTTTGGACTGTTTAGATGATGTTTCGTGTTTTCTTATTTTTTCCAACAAAGCTAAGACTTCCGGAGTTTTCTCTACCGGATAGTCCTTTTCTCTTTCTTCCAGTATTCGCAATATGGGCAACACCACCTCCTCATTGGGATGTTCCTTTTCCAGCTCCGCTTGCAGGATCTGATCCAATTCCTCTGCAGGCAGCTGCTTCCATCCCTGATTTGGGCAGGTTTTATTCTCTCTCATAACGATCCCCCTTTGTTATCTTGCATTCCTGCCAAATTTCCAAAATATAAGCTATCCTAGAAATAAATACACCATTAGATGGTTTGTTTGTGGCTGTACGACCGTCATACGAGAAATACCAATCCCACGCCTGCCGGCTACCATGTCGCCAAGCCATCCTAATTGCTTCTCTTATAGCCTGCTCCACAACCTCCTCTGAACTCTGCTTATAGTGCAGGGAGATTTCCAGGTATATATCTTTCGCTAATGTACGGGTGGGATCTATGTGCTGTAGCTCGACGGCTTTCTTGAGAAATTCAAAACCTACGCACTTTGTGGGCACACCAAGCTCCATTAGAGTAACAACGATCGCACCCCGAAGATTACAGCGTTCCAAGTGCCGCGCTAACAGCAGTATATGGCAAAGCGTTCTCTCTATCGTGCTTTCCATTTTATTCCTCCCCTCTGTGGTTATTATTACATAAAGAATTGTCTTTGTCTATCGAAAAA
>JAZSEW010000070.1:0-91626 GCA_045531895.1 Lachnospiraceae bacterium | reverse complement strand
CGGCAGAAATATACCGCGCACGTATTGTGGATTATAATACCGATTATATGTGTGTGGAGGTGACGGGCGAACCGCTCAAAATCGATGCTTTCATCGAGGTTATGCGCCCCCACGGCATTGTCGAAATGTGCCGTACAGGTGTTGTAGCGCTTGAACGCGGAAACAATATAATGCAAAAGGCATAATTTCAGACCGAGGAAAAACTCGTTCTTTACGTGCCTGAAAGAAAAAAACAGAACAAGAAAAGATATGCTTCCAAAATTCAAATCGGAAGCATATCTTGTTTTTTATAAGGTGTTAATTTTTATTGTATTTTCATGCACTTTCACGAAAAACTCGGCTGACGTACAATCGTACGCCGACGCTCGCTTTTCGCAAAAAATAACTTCGTTTTTCTCGGTCTGCAAGCAAAAACGCGCTTGATAGCGCGTTTTTGCTGTGAAATTGTCGCTAAAAAAGAAAGGACGGAACATTGTTCCGTCCTTTTTGTGTGTATGGCTTAGAGCTTGGGACCTGCTTCAACAAGTGCTTTGCCTGCATCGTTGCCGGTGTACTTAACAAAGTTCTTGATGAATCTGGATGCGAGATCCTTTGCCTTTTCTTCCCATTCGGAAGCGTTTGCATAGGTATCGCGAGGATCGAGAATGCCGCTGTCAACGCCGGGAAGTTCGGTGGGAACTTCGAAATCGAAGTAAGGGATCTTCTTGGTAGGAGCGTTAGCAATGTCGCCGTTGAGGATGCCGTCGATGATACCACGGGTATCCTTAATGGAGATACGCTTACCGGTGCCGTTCCAGCCGGTGTTTACGAGGTAAGCCTTTGCGCCGCTAACTTCCATCTTCTTAACGAGTTCTTCAGCATACTTGGTGGGGTGGAGTTCGAGGAACGCCTGACCGAAGCAAGCAGAGAAGGTAGGAGTGGGTTCCTTGATTCCGCGTTCGGTACCTGCGAGCTTAGCAGTGAAGCCGGAAAGGAAGTAGTACTGAGCCTGTTCGGGAGTAAGAATCGAAACAGGGGGGAGAACACCGAATGCATCAGCAGAAAGGAAGATTACGTTCTTAGCTGCAGGAGCTGCAGAAACGGGACGAACGATGTTGTTGATGTGGTTGATGGGGTAGGAAACACGGGTGTTTTCGGTAACGCTCTTATCAGCGAAATCGATCTTGCCGTTTTCGTCGAGAGTAACGTTTTCGAGAAGAGCGTTCTTCTTGATAGCGTTGTAGATATCGGGCTCGGAATCTTTATCGAGGTTGATAACCTTAGCGTAGCAGCCGCCTTCGAAGTTGAATACACCGTTGTCGTCCCAGCCGTGTTCGTCGTCGCCGATGAGGAGACGCTTAGGATCGGTGGAAAGGGTGGTCTTACCGGTACCGGAGAGACCGAAGAAGAGAGCGGTGTTTTCGCCGTTCATATCGGTGTTAGCGGAGCAGTGCATGGAAGCGATGCCCTTCAAGGGGAGGTAGTAGTTCATCATAGAGAACATACCCTTCTTCATTTCGCCGCCGTACCATGTATTTAAGATAACCTGTTCCTTGCTTGTGATGTTGAATGCAGCAACGGTTTCGGAGTTAAGTCCTAATTCCTTGAAGTTTTCAACCTTAGCCTTGGAAGCGTTGTAAACGATGAAATCTGGCTCGAACTTTTCAAGCTCTTCAGCAGATGGCTGGATGAACATGTTCTTTACGAAATGCGCCTGCCAAGCTACTTCCATGATGAAACGAACGTTGAGTCTTGTGTCTGCGTTTGCACCACAGAAAGCATCAACTACGAATAACTTCTTGTTGGAAAGTTCCTTTACAGCAAGATCCTTACAAACTGCCCATGTTTCTTCTGTCATTGGGTGGTTGTCGTTCTTGTATTCATCGGTTGTCCACCAAACAGTGTCCTTGGAGTTTTCATCCATAACGATGTACTTATCCTTAGGGGAACGACCTGTGTAGATACCGGTCATAACGTTAACTGCGCCAAGCTCAGTTACCTGACCAACCTCATAGCCTGTTAAGTCAGCCTTTGTTTCTTCTTCAAATAATACTTCGAAGGAAGGGTTGTGTACGATTTCTGTACTACCAACGATGCCATACTTTGTTAAATCAATGTTTGCCATTTTGTCTGTTACCTCTTTTCATAATATTTTTAACAGAATGCCCTAGACACCCATGTTAATTTATCCCATATTATACAGGATAAACAGGGGGTTCGTCAATAATTTAATTGAAAAATATCTATAAAATGTAGGTAATCAAAAAGTTAGGTTGTTTAGTCTGCAGTCGGCATGTAAACGGTGATGGCGGAAACCGTGGTATCTTTGATTAAAAAGGCGATACAGACAGGAAGTCCATCGTGTCCTTTTTCCAGATAAGCAGTGTAGGCATAATCGTATTTTTTTAAGAAGCTTGCGGGAAACTGGTCATCCCGGAAATTAAACATGGACGGACCGTAAAGTGCCTGAAATATAACATCATCCCAGTCAAGTTCTGTTTTTGCAAGGTCCGGATACAGGGCAAGTAGTTCCTCTGTCGTCATGCCTGCCTTTGCTCCACCGGACAGTGGATAGTCCGGGGAGGTGATAGCAAGATGCCATGCTCTGTCATCCCGGGAGGAACTTTGGTCTCCTACGAAAAAGTACTCGATGCCGTTGAAAGAGATGGTGTAAAACATTCCGGTGTTTATGGAATCGGAAGTTTCTCCGATGACTTTGCCACCGGCTCTTGTTAGTTCAGAAAAGCGGGGGAGCGCTTCTTCATCAATGGCCGCCAGATTGTAGTTCAGCTCAGAAACGATAACTTCTTCTGCTGCAATGGTTGGAAACGTGCCAAGGGCAGCCAGATAATCCGGTGGGTATTCCCGGTAAAAACGTACGTACCATGCTCCTTTTGCAAAATCATATTCCAGAGTGGCGTTGCCATCGGTGTATACGTTAAATTCCTCAGATTCTGTGATTTGGAATTCTATCTGGGCTGTGTTTGGAGCGGTCATGTGAACGGAGGTAATATGGTATGGTTTGTTTTCATAATCGCCGGATGGTGAGTTATAATAGGTATCAAAACATTCCGTGGCAGCCTGCACAAATTCATCCAGGGTCAGACGAATCACCTCTTCCTCCGCAGTAAGTATTCCATTTCGCAAAGGAAGTGTATGCTCCTGTATGTATTCTGCTACCAGAGGCAGTTCTCCAACAACGCGGTTGTTGTGGTACACAAAGTAAACCGTAAAGTATGGAAGTCCGATATCAAAGGCGTGGCTGATTTCTGCGGAAAATACCACATGGTCACCCATCTGACCTTCTATGTGGTAGATGGCATCACAGGAGGTTCCCATGCCCTTGCTGCTTAAGTAAGCACTTGCCCGTGCGGTCAATGCTTCATTGATATAGGCAAGGGAGTTCAGCCGCATCGTGGTGGTGTCGATGAACCACATTGGTGCAGAATGGTGTCCGCTGTTAAAATAAATGTTGGTACCGACTTTTACCGGGACATCAAACCATAAAGCCGAGGATGCAAGTTCTCCGGCACCGCCAACGGGTAAAATCGTATAATTCTCCGGCTGGTCGGCAGGAACTGTTACAAACAAAATCCCCGGACCGTCAGAAACTTCTGCCTGAGCGGAAAGGACATAAACCACATAGTAGCAGTTTTTTTCTTCGTCGTAGAATGCACCGTTTTCCCACCACTCCCGGTCGGTGGAATAATCTGAGAGGTCGATGTTTAAGTCTTGCAGACCAAAATCCTTCAGGGAAAGAAGCGCGGCTTCCCGGTTTGCAACATCATGGGCATCAGTTTCGCCGTAAAACATGCCGATGGCACTGCGGGCGATTTCCTGCCAGAGAGGAATGGAAGAAGTATTGGTTTGGAAGGTCCATCCGCGTTCTATCATACCGTTAGCGGATTCTTCCCGCTGCAGGCGGTACACATCGCCTTCTCTTAGCAGGATAAAATAAAATACTTCCTCACTGCCCTGGGCAAGGAACGGAACCCTACCGGCATCGTCAGTGATGCCTTTTTTGAGCCGGTTTTCCATAGTGACAAGGTCGATTCCTTCAAAAGCATAGTAACCCTCCAGAACCGGAAGCCTCCAGGCAGCTGTTTCAATCAGCGTTTCATAGCTTTGGGCAGACACATCATAGGAGGTTATGGTAAATGAGCGATTATTCGCAGGTATGGTCAACCGTTCTAAAATAGCAGTTTTCATGGCAATCAGAACTTCGTCCAGTGTTTCTTCTTCGTCTGCACGGTAAAAAACAATGTCGTTGCAGATGGTTGGGGAATCATAACCCGGTATTGTACAGTCAAGGTAGTGTAATTTTTCTCCATTGTAAGCATCAAAGTATGGGTTATGGTTATAAGCATACTCGTGGGAAGCAACTTTCCATGTGCCATCGATTCGCTTCAGGGTCATGGTTCCGGTTTCCCAGACGTTGATGTAGGTGTCAACATAACCATGATATTCCAACGTAATAGTATCTGCCTGGTCGTAGTTTATATTGATAAAACGGTATTGCGGTCTTGGACCCGGAAAATCGTAGGTATAGGTATACAACTCGCCGTTAAGTTCTGCAAGAGTCGGAATGCCGGAATCCATGTGCCAGTTCTTATTTCGTAAGTCTTCTGCAAATTCCGCTGTACAGATGGTTTCCATATACTCGATGACGCTTGCAAGCGTTGGGAAGCGTTCGTCTATAACCTTGGTATAACCCCCTTCGCCGTTGATGGTTACCCAGTCGTCTGCAGAAAGAATATCGGCGCAGGCAAGGCTTGTGTAAAAGAATTCTTCGTACATAGTCATATATGTGGAGAATGTCTTTGTGGCGATTGTTTCAGCTTCCTCCTGGGTCAGGGTGTTTTCCGGTGGAAGTGTAGCTTCAGCGCCGGAATTATCTGATTCCGCACCCGCCAGTTCTTCCATCGGAACGCTGAAGCGGTACAGAGTGTTGCCGTCTTTATCCGGAATACCAGGTATATCAAGGAAGAGGTCATCCACATACCAGATACCGTTTTCCTGCTTAAAATAGGTTCGATAAATACTGCCGGTCGGGTTGTTTCCGGCATACATGGCAACACGGTTATCCTCTAACAGGTAAAAGAAAACTTCTCCGCGGTACACGGTTGGTTCTCCGGCTGTGTAAAGGAGTGGAGCCTGCATGTCATATGGCTTGGTGTACAGTACACCGTTTTGTTCCACGTATTTTGGTGCCCATTCGTATCCATCGTCCGGATGATACATGTTGAGGAAAGTGGAAGAAAGGAAAAAGTCACTTCCTTCTTTGGTGCAGACAGTTTCCACGTAATTTTTCAGTGACTGCATGGTAGGGAATCGGGAGTCTGCTACCGGAAGATATCGCTCCACACGAATTAATTTGTCCAGGTCGATTTCAATTTCTACAAAATCCTTTTCGGTATATGGGTCTTTGTTCATGCTCTTGTTAATACAGGTATTGTAAACTGCAGCAAATTCCTCATAACGCTGCCAGAGTGTCTTTGCAAGCTCTTTTTCATCAAACTCGCCGGATTCAAAATTAATCATTTTAAATGGCACCGTAGTAGGGGCCGGAGTAGCGGTTGGACCGTCGGTTACTGCGGCCTCCGGCTGTTTGGCGGAGGTAGTCAGTGTAATGATAACTGTAGTAACAATCACAATGCCAACAACAATCATGCCGATGGTGGTCTTTTTTAATTTCATAATGGCGGTAATTCGCTCTTCGATGGCGTTTTTGCTGAAATTGTTGCACAGTGGTGTAATGCGACTCTTTTTCTCCTCCATGCTGATAAGGGCACGGGCGTAGTCTGCCTTGGTGTGATTTTTTTCGTAATAATTTACAACACATTCATCGCAGGATAGTTCAATATCCCGGTTGAAAAAGTAGTACATGGCCCATACAAATGGGTTGAACCAATGGATACATAAGGCAACAGCCATCAAAAGCTTTGGAATCAGGTCAAAGCGGCGGATGTGGGTAAACTCGTGATACAGCACATAGTCTATCTGGTCGTGGTTTTCCCAGTCCATTTTCTTTGGAAGCAGGATAACCGGACGGAAGATGCCGTAGGTCAGTGGGGCAGAAATCTTGTCAGATTGCCGAAGATAAATAACGCGGTTGGTCCAATGATGCTTAAAAAAATCTTTGGCATATTCGTCTGTAACCGGTGTGGCATCTGCAAACTCGATATAGGCTCTGATATAGAAAAACAGGAAAAATACAGCACAGAGCAGGGTACCAGTCAGCCAGGCAACATGGATGGGACTGTTAAAAAGCCGGTCAGCCGGAGTCGGTTGCTCCTTGATGATAATATCCACAACATCAGCCGGAGGATTCTGCTCCACATTTGGAAGCGGAATGGCATCGGTAGTTAAGTCTTCTGTCGGAAGATAAATTGGATTGTCTGTATTCTGGTCTGCTTTGGTTTCGTTGGAAGAAGAGATTTCCTGCTCTCTGTATTGAGACTGCGGCAGGTTCTGTATTGCTTCTTCCAGAGAGAGTACTTCGTTATTTAGTACATTGCTTCCCGGGGCGGTATTACCGACTTCTGTTTCCTGCTCGGTGAAGAGTGTGTCAGAAAGCGGCTCTGTAATGCTCTCGGACATATCAGAAAGCTGTCCTGCAATTTCTTCCGGAACCAGAGAATATACACTGTATTCCGAGGCGATTTCAAAAGGAACCAACAGGCGCAGCAAAGCAACGCTCCATAAAATCAGGAACGTTTTCTTTGGCAGCTTATGTAAGGTAAAGGCGCGGATCAGGATAATAGCAAGGATTATCACTGCACCGTAAATGCTCATTTTCAGTAAAGTCATAGTGTTCTCCATTCTGGGAACTGTGTTGTTCCCGGTTCTCCCATTTTGTTACGTTATTACTCTAATTCATCAACAATATCTTTTAAGCGTTGTATCTGGTCTTTGGACAGTTTTTTGCGGCCGAGCAGGGAAGCAAACAGTTTATCCACGGAACCGTCGAAAACCTTATTAATCAGTTCGTTGGTTTCGGCTTCCTGAACCTCTTCCTTTGGAATCAGGGCGCGGCACATAAAGTTTGGTTCGCTGCGTTCGATGGCCCCCTTCTGGATGCAGCGCTTAATCAGGGTGTAGGTGGTGTTCATGTTCCAACCGTTTTCTTCTTTTAATACATCGGAAATGTACTTGGCGGTACAGTCGCCCTCTTGCCAGAGGACGTTCATGATTTTTAATTCGGAATCAAATAGTTTGATGGACATTTTGTTTTTCTCCTTCCCGTTACTCTGTTCTTATATGACACACTACCGGAGTAGTGTCTGCTTAATTATACACTACCACAGTCGTGTGGAAATGTCAATACTACCGGAGTAGTTTGTGGCATTATACAAATTAGCAAGATAAAACAGAGGTTGCGTCCCTTACTGTAAGGGTTCCGCAACCTCTGTCTTTGTGAGAGTATTATGTAATATGAATTTTATTGAGCATATTTTCCACGTTCCTTGAGCACCGTAATGATTAAAAACGCTCCTACGGAATACATGAGTGACAAACTGCAAACCGACAAATTGGTACTAATCATTGCCGGGGTATCCAGGCGGCCTATTACAAGGACACACTGGAACAGAAAATCAAAAATTCCGCATGGAATGACGATTTTCTGCAGCAGGTCTAAAATATCCTGCCGTGTTCTTTTTTTCGATAGCAGCACAATGGCGGTACATAACAGAACAAGAACCAGCAAGGTAACAAAATCAAAGTAATTCCATAGGGCACTTATGGTTCTGTCTTCCCCACAGAAAAGCATACAAATAAAGGTTGCGAGTATCAGAATGATACCAAGGAGCAACGGTAACCAGCTGCCCATTTTATTACTTTCATTTTCTTTGATGAGAGCCATGATATTTTCCTCCGCTTTTTCGGAATAGCTCTTATCTGTCAGGCGTTCCCCGGATAAAAGCTCATTCACTTTGATATCCAGAGAATCACATAATGCTTCAAGATAGCTGATATCCGGAATACTGTTGCCGCATTCCCATTTGGAAACGGTTTTATCGCTGATACCGATTTTTTCTGCCAGTTCCCTTTGTGTCATACCCCGTTGCTTTCTGGTTTCGGCAATAAAGGTACCAATTTTCTCTTGTTTCATTGTAATTCTCCTTGTTTTTAAGATAATATTTTAAGCTGCATGCATCTTATGATTTTAACTTACCTTATCCGCCTGGAAAAAACAATCCCTGAGTTGTGGAATGCACTCTCTATTTTGGAGAATTCAAGGAGAGAACCCATTTGGGCAAAAAAATGGTTGACAATGTAGTACACTTGTTGTATATTAAAATCGTACTACAAATTAGTACGTCTTGAAATACCTATATAGGAGAGGAACCTCGCGAATTCCTCGAAAAATCAAGAAATGGAGAAAAATAAGAATGAATAACATTGAGCTCACAAAAACAGAATGGTCCGTCTTAGAGTGTTTATGGGAGGAATCCCCGAAGACGGTCATGCAAATAGTAAAGGATATGCAAATTCGTGCCGGTTGGGCCAAAAGCACCAGCACCACCATGGTAAAGCGTATGACCGAAAAAGGTCTGCTTCGCTGTGAGGAAGGAGAAAAGGCAAGACTTTATTATCCGATGGTAGATCAGGAAGAAGCAACCCATCAGGAAACGGAGTCATTTTTAGACCGTGTATATCAGGGAAGTGTCGGACTGATGATGAGTGCCATGGTAAAAAGAAATCATTTAACAAAGGAAGACATCGCAGAGTTACATGCACTGTTGGATGCAGCGGAGAAGAAAGGAGAGAAATAGCATGACACAATGGATTTTAACATCGTCTGTGCTTATTTTACTCGTCATTGCAGTACGAGGTCTCTTTAAAGAAAAAATGAAGGCAAAGTATACCTACGCGCTGTGGCTGCTTGTACTGGTGCGTCTGCTTTGTCCGGTGAACTTTGGCGAACTGTCCTTTAACCTTTTGACTCTTGCGGAAGAGGGAAAGGAGCGGATGGAAGAGCGGGAAGCTCCGGCGCAGGAAACAGATGTGGACGCTGCGTGGGAGGAACAGAAGGCATTTTATGAATCCCACGGAATTATGTACGTAGACCCGGACAACCCAACAAAAATTGTGCGGTATCCGGTGGACAGTAATGATCTGGCAGAGTCTTATCTTCCGGTGGGGGATGCGGCAATGGTAGAGACAGAAGAAAACGGATTTACTTTCCCGGAAATCAACTGGCAGAGGGTATTACCATTTGCGTGGATTGCCGGCATGGCAGTGATGGTGGCGGTTATTTTCAGTGTGAATATTTCTTTCAGTACAACGCTGGGTCTGTTCCGCAAGGAACTGCCGGTTCTGGCAAAAAAAGGCCGTGGCAAACAGGAGTTAGCGGTATATCTGGCAGACGGAATTTATTCCTCCTGCCTGTATGGAGTGGTTCATCCATCCATCTATTTAAATAAAGAGGGAATGGGAGATCAGGAGAAAAACTATTGTGTAGAGCATGAGTATAGTCATTATCTGCAGGGTGACATGGTATGGTCTTTGTGCCGTACGGTTTGTCTGATTCTGCACTGGTATAACCCACTGGTATGGCTGGCAGTGCTGCTGTCCAAAAAGGATGCAGAGCTGGCTTGTGACGAACGCACCATCGAGCGCCTGGGCGAGGAAGAACGCTACAGCTATGGCCATACGCTGGTAGGGTTGGCAGCAGGACAGTCCAAGGCAGTGCAGATGTTCGGCATGGCTACTCTCATGGCTTCCGATAAGAAGGAGGTTGTAGACAGAGTGAAAGCAATTTCAACAAAGAAAGAAACAAAAATTATAACCGGTTTACTGGTTGCACTATTAGTAGTAGGCATCGGCTTCTTCGTATTTACCGGAGAGGCAAAGGGAGAACAGGAGAATAACAATGGCGTGGCGACGGTAACAGAAATGCCGGAGGAAGAGTCAACGAAGGAAGCAGAGGCAGCAACTCAGGAGATGGAGACACGTGCAGTGGAAATGGAATTTCCAACAGTGGGAGTTGCTACGGATTCCATAGAACTGAGACCTGCCCCAGGTTATGAATATGAGAAACGTAACTATGTAAAGAATGAGACACCGGTTACTATTCTGGCGGCAGAGCAGGATAAAGACGGAAATCTTTGGTATTATGTTGGTTATTCCTGGGGCGATGGCTATACAGCACATGGTTATGCCGACAGCAACTATATAATCGTGGGAGAAGAAGACAAGGTATCTGCTGATGTATTCCGCTTATACAAGAACAAGGAAGTAAATGGTGAATATACAGAGCTTATCAATGCAGAACATACCCTTACCGGTATTGTTTACGGTGGTGAGGGCTGGTTTTATACCGAAACCTGGGACAAGCAGTCCGGATGGATTTTATATGGAAGCTCTGATACCGTAGACCGGTTTGTAGAAAAGCTGCTGAAAATAGCAGGAGACGAGTGGGTGGTAGCCAAAGAACAAAAGGAGCTGGAATTAGTCCTTTCGGTAAAGGAAGTAAGCTATAAGGAGCTGTCTTTTGTGGATCATGTGGCTTTGGAGATGGTAAACGGTGAGGGCTGGTCTGTCGATTTAAATGGCGATGGTGTAAAGGAAAACCTGTACATTGACTTGAACGGCGTTTTCATCAATGGCGAGAGAGCGTTTACGACATCAGATGCCCGTGATGAATATTGGCTTCTGGATATTGACACTACGGATTCCTTCTATGAATTATTAAATGGTAACGGTGATTTATACATTTATGATGGAACCGGTCTGCAGGCGGTAAAGGGAATCGAGGAAATGTATTTTGCTGAGGACAACGGTGTGGAAGAGACATTGGAAAGATACCTGGGTGCCTTGGACAGTTTTGTCAGAATGGACGAGCACACCATATCCTTTGAAGATTATCATTCCGATTGGGGTGGTTTTGCAGTAGCAAGCTATTGTCTGGATGAGAAGCATGATTTGTGCCGGAGGGAACAGATTTCCGAAGTGTGGGGAAGATAAACCAAAGAGTATGGTTCCGGCTGGGTGCGATATGGTACTCATGACCGGTTGGATAATTTTTACTTTATTTCCACCACCGCGGCCACTGGTTTCGTGCTTAAAGTGCTTGGATAAGAGCCCGGACGCCAATGGCCAGTAAAACCACAAGAACAACAATAATTACTACATCGGATTTCTTAACAGTTCTTCCAGAATATCAAACGGCATCGGACCCATTTCCAGTAAAAATTCATGGAAAGAATAATCGCTGTATTCTGTGCCCCAGACTTCCTGTGCAGTATTTTGTAACCCCATAAATTCCAGATATCCCACTGCATAGGGCAGATAAGCCCCCGGCTCGGAAAGCAGGGTCTGGTAAATCAGGTCAGAGGATTCTTTTGGGAAACCGTAACCGATTAAAAAATCTGACAACTGTTCCGGTGTATAGCCGTCGTAGTGGATATAGATGTCCGACAGGGCATACAGACACAGGGTTGCTACCTGGTCTGCCTGTAAAAAAGAGGTCAGGTCATCGGTAAATCCGGCATATTTGTAGCTGTAGGTTTCCACATAGGTGGCCCAGCCCTCTTCGTATCCGGTATTGGATAAAAGGTAGCGTAGAGGGTGGATATCGCCGGACAGGGTAGCAACGGTCTGATATAAATGCCCCGGATAGCCCTCGTGGACAATGGTCGGAAACAGGGTGGCGGCATCGTACCGCAGATTGCCGTTGATGTAGATGACACCTGCTTCGTAGTCATCGATAGGCGGAATCAGATACATGGCGGGGCTCACATATTCTTCCAGAGATTTCGGAATGTATTTTATGGTGTATTCCCCACAATTCACATAAGGAAAATCCTCTGCGGATTTTTCGGTAATGTACTCAATAATTAAATTCGGGTTGGTTTCCGGATAGTCCGGATTTAGGGCATTGTCGTAGATTGCCGGCTCCTCGGCAAGAGCAAGTGCCATTGTATTGCATCCCTCTATAATAGCGGAAGAAAGCATCTGCTTTAACTCGTCGACGGATTTGTTGGTGCCGGTACTAAGCCTGGTCAGCAGGGCATAATAGTCTTTACCATCTTTGAAATATGATAGTCCATATTCATTTTTTACGGTACCAAGGCAGTTTGTCAGAGTTTCCGCCAGTAAATCATAGGCCGGGAATACATAGGAATGCAGGGCGGTCTGATTTTGCAGGATATATTCCGTTTTTTCAGAGAGAGTCAAATCTAACGCTTCTAAACGTTCCTCGAAGGTGGTGACAAGATAGTGGGTGTCCATGTCCTTCACAAAGTCTTCACACTGGGCAATGATTTCTGTTGCAGTGGCATCGTTCATAAAATATCCTGCGGCACTCTTTTCCTTTTCAAAATCAGAAATTTCCTTAAAGTAATCGTAGACGCATGGCAGCAGGGACAGGTAATGCTCTACGTCTTCCTTGGTTTCAAAACGGTATTCTGCCAGCACAATGGGAAGCTGCGCCTGATAACCGGTGGTAGGACCGAGAAGCTCCGAAAGGTAGGGGGAAAAATCATTCTGCAGGGTTAAATCCAGATGATGCTTTAAGGAAAGATAGGTCAGTCTTTCTTCTTCCGGCAGGCTTTCCGGGTCATAGGTCAGCAGCTGTTCATACATATGTAGGGCGTCCTCGTCGGGAGAAACGACATCCTTAACAGAGCCCAGTGTAATCGGGTAGTCGGCTATGCCGTAGTTTTCCGGACGGGACAGAGAATACCGCAGGGAAATGGTGTCGGTGGTTACTTCCTCCACGAAGATGCCGGTGGCAAATTCTTCAAAGGAAGGTGTAGGTGTGGGAATACCGGAGACAATGCCGGAATGGTCCGATGTGAGAGACCGGTCTTTGTCGGCACAGCCACCAAAGAGCAGCAAGGAGCACAATGGAAGCATATATAAGAGTTTTCGTTTTTTCATAAAAGAATAGTTCCTTTCTGGTCCGGATGGGATAGTACAAAAATTTTACAGATACTTTATTACTGAATATATGCGGGAAAGGTGGGAATATGTATTTGAATATATTGTAAGTTAAGAATTTTCGCCATTCTGCCGAAATAATTACCAGAGGAATCCATGGGACACAAGGACAGAGTCCCCGCCTGCACGGAACGGATTCGAATATGGCAGGCAATGAGGAGGATTAACATGAACATGGTAAATGCCCTTTCGGCATATGGAGTACAGCAAAAAGAATCTACCGCAAAACCGTTAAGCAATCCTGACGCGGCAGGTAAAACCGGTCAGACTTCCTTTGCGGAAGCGATTCAGTATACAGATGAAACTGCCATTCAGCAGAAGCAGACTTCTGATATTTATTCCAAGAACTTAAATGAAGCACAGGAAACACAGGCTGCCAAAGAGGAAGGTACCGAGGCAGAACAGAATCAGGAGCGTCTGGATAATGTGTCCGGAAGAATGACAGAAGAAGACATGGCGGCTCTTCAGAAGGAAGGCTTTGATGTTGGCGAAATGACAGTAGAGCAGTTGGAAGCTGCCATGGAGCGCATCAAAATGCAGAAGGAAATGACGGCTGCCGCTGTGGAAAACCAGGCACAGCAGATTGCGGATGACAGAGAAGCAATTATTCAGCAGGCAATCAAGATGTTAGCCGGAAATCCAAAGGCAGAAATGATTGCGGAAAAGCTGGTAAGAGCAAATATTCCGGTAACCCAGGCAAATCTGGAAAAGGTTGCCGTGGCGTTAGAAAAGGCAGGAAACGGAGTAAAATTATCTCCGACGGAGTGTGAATATATGGTGCGGAACAAACTGGTTCCGACACTGGAAAACGTGGCTATGGCAAAGTCTGCTGCCCAGACCTATGCAAAGAAGGAGCATGAACTGACACCGGAGGCATGGGCACAGTTGGAGCCAAAGGTAACCCATATGCTGTTCCAGGCAGGCCTGCGTGCCAATAAGGATATGATTAATGCGGCACAGACATTTATTAAGAAAGATATTCCGTTAACTGTGGATAACTTAAAGTCTTACAGCCTGCTTGCGGGGATAAAGTTATCTCCGGAAGATGTGTTAACAAAGGCAGTGGATGCTCTTTCCGTGGGTCAGGACCCGAAGAATGCGAATCTTCTGTCCTCCACGGCAAAGGAAGTACGCCAGATTTTACATAAGACCGGTAAGGTAACCGGACAGGCAGTAGACTACGCGGCAGCAAGACGAAGCGCAGAGCTTCCGGGCGTAGCCGGTGACAAGATTGACCTTTCCCTCGGCGATTTAGCAGAAGCACAGGATGCCATTGATGGTAAGCATCCGGATGTGGAGCGCTATTTGCAGGATTTTGCAGAATCCGGTGCAGCCCAGGCGGGTTCCATCCGTGCAAGACGTCAGTTAGAAGAAATCCGTGCCAAGATGACCTTTGAATCCGGTTATCGTCTGGCAAAGGAAGGTATTCGTATCGATACCGTCAGCATGGATAAGTTAATCGGCAACTTAAAGACGCTGGAAGCACGTTTCTTCTCCAGTTTCTTTACCCAGGCGGGTATTGCCCAGAGTGCCGAGGGCATCGAGCTGTTAAAGGATACCAGTCGTAAGTTGGAGGAAATCAAAAATATGCCGGCTCCGCTGGTGGTGGATACTATGGATACCGGTTCCAAAATTACGTTAAATGAGCTGCATCAGACCGGAATGAATAATCTGGCGATGCGTCGCTACGCCGAAAGCTTTGAATCGGTTATGACGTCTCCGAACAAGCACTTTGGCGACAATATCAACAAGGCATTCGGCAATACAGACAGCCTGCTTCAGAACATCGGTATGGAAGCAAATGCAGAAAACCGCCGTGCGGTGCGTATGTTAGGTTATAATTCCGTGGAAGTAACTGCAGAAAATGTAGAAAAAGTAAGAGATTATGATGCGAAGCTGCAGGGGGTATTAAAGGAACTTCATCCGGCGGTTACCGTCCGCATGATTCGCGACGGTATCAATCCGTTGGAGCAGTCCATTGATGATTTATCTGCAAAGATTGCCCAAATCAAGCAGGAAGAGGGCATCACTACCGATGATAATTACAGCATCTTCCTGATTAACTTAGACCACAAGAAAGAAATTACGGCAGAAGAGCGAAAGGCATACATTGGGGTATACCGTGCCCTGCATCAGCTGGATGGCTCGGAAGAGCAGGCCATTGGCGGTGTTTACAGAAACGGTCAGGAACTGACCCTGCAGAACCTGCTTACGGCGGTGCGCAGCGGCAGAGCCCAGGGTATGAATACTCTGATTAACGAAACCTTCCGTACTGCGTCGGGAGCCGCAACCGACAAGTCTTTAATTGAAGACCAGATTAATGCGGGACTTATGGGAGCGAAATTCGGAAAAGGTGCAGAAGCACTAAACAATTTGGCAGAAAAAGTCGATAATACAATCAGTGAGTGTTCCCAACCGACCGCAGAAACGGCAAAGGAGCAGCTGACTACGGTTCGGACATTGGCGTCCGAGGGTCAGAATGCAACCCGTTTCTTAGAGGATTACAACATCTTATCTACGGTGGAAAACTTAGAGGCAGCTAAAAACCTGCTTTCAAACGATATGACCATTTTCAAGGAGTGGAAGCGTTTTAAGTATATGGAAAACGGCGAGGAACCGGAACTTCCGGACTTTACCGAGTGCATGGACGACAAGGAGACCATGCAGGCAGCCTATAAGAAGTTTGCGGATGAAGCCGGACAGCTGAAATCAAAGATGATGCAGGATCCGGTGATGACAAGGCAGGATACCAAGTCTATTAAGAAAATGCATGTCGGTATCCGGTTTATGCATCGCTTATGTAAGCGTGAGTTCTATCAAATTCCGGTAGATACGGGAACAGATATTGTTAATATGAATGTAACTATTCTGGAAAAGGGTGAGGAAAAGGCAAAGGTGCTGGTGGATATTCCAACCATGAACCTTGGTAAGATTTCCTGTGAAGCCACCATCCAGGATAACAAATTAAAATGTTTCATCAGCAGTGATACTAAGGACGGTACACAGGCGTTGAAAGACCGGCAGATGAATCTGTTTGCCACACTGGCACAGAATCATATCGAGATTGGTTCCATCTACTATGGCACGGAAGAAGTGACTCCGGACACCTATTCTTACCAGACAGAGGGCATTTACAAAGACGCACAGGGAAGTGAATTACAAGAGACAGACAACAGCAAGCTCTACCGGATTGCAAAGGCCCTGGTAGTGCATGTGCGAAATGCTGATGAAGACATGGTAGCATATTAACCATGTTCTTCCGGTAAGAAAAATGAAGGAGAAATGATATGAGAATTAATCACAATATTCCGGCATTAAAGACCAATAATATTTTAGGCAAGAACAACGCTGCTATGGAAAAGAGCCTGGAGCGTCTTTCCTCCGGCTACCGCATTAACTGTGCGGCAGACGATGCGGCAGGACTTGCTATTTCCCAGAAGATGAAGACCCAGATTGCGGGCTTGAATCAGGCATCCAGAAATGCTTCCGACGGTATTTCCGTTATCCAGACCGCAGAAGGTGCGTTAATTGAAGTAGAAGAAATGCTCCAGAGAATGCGCGAGCTTTCCGTACAGGCAGCCAACGGTACTTCCACCGATGATGACCGTTTACAGCTGCAGGCAGAGGTTGACCAGCTAAAGGAAGAAATCAACCGTATTTCCGAAACAACCGAATTCAATACAAAGAAGCTGCTGGACGGCACTGTGGACAGACGTTCTTATTCCAGCGACCCAAGCGTGGAGCTGATTTCTTTATCTGACGCTGTGGATGTAAAGAAGTATACGTTTACTCCGGGTGTGGAAGCAACACAGGCAAAGGTAACAACCGACACAATCAGCGATGTACCAAATGATCAGCCGGAGTACCGCATGAATATCAACAGAACAGATATTGTAATCAGAGGCGGTTCTACACCAAGTGATATTCTTGACCAGTTAAATGCTACCTGCAGTAACATGGGTATTGATGTTTCCTTCGTAGATGAGAACGGAGACCCTGTATCTGCAGCAGATGCAAATAATGGCACAGCCTGCTCCTTGTTCTTCCAGACAAAGGACTATGGTTCCGATGCCAAGATTGAGATTAACGCAGCAGAACCCCTGGCAGCAGCGTTAGGTGTATCCGGCGGAACAAGGTCCGGTAAGGGTTCTGATTGTACCGTAGAGCTTGATATTTCCGAAGAGGGTGGATTTACCAATACCTCTACCGTAAGTATTGACGGTGATTATGTAACGGTCAGAGACCGTGATGATTTTGAAATGGTATTCCGGGTATCCGGTGCTATTGGTGATGAAGTAACCGTAACTGTGCTCGATGCAGGTCCAATGACCTTGCAGATTGGTGCCAACGAAGGTCAGACCATGGAAGTGCGCATTCCTCGCGTGGATGTGGTAACTTTAAATATTGAAGAAGCAAACATCGGAACACAGGAAGGTGCCATGTCTGCCATCACATTATTTGAAAATGCGGTAAATGAGGTTTCCACTGTCCGTGCAAAGCTGGGTGCTTACCAGAATCGTTTAGAGCACGCCATCAACAGCCTGGACGTTTCTGCGGAGAACTTAACCGATGCATTATCCCGTATTGAAGATACCGATATGGCGGGTGAAATGGCTACCTATACCCAGTATCAGGTACTGACTCAGGCAGCGACCTCCATGCTGGCGCAGGCGAACGAAAGACCACAGAATATTTTAAATTTATTACAAGGTTAATATGTTTATGTAAAAGCATGGGGCGAACAGTATCGCCCTGTGCTTTTTTCGAAAAAAAGGTGGTATATTTTAGTGAACTGTAGTAAAATGAAATAGACGATTATATCAATCACGGCAGAAAAAATTAACAGGAGGTACATTGCTATGAGAGAGGAAAATGCAAATAAGCCAATTGATTTTGAAAAGCTGGCGGACAAAATTGTTGGCGGTATTTATTTACTTATGGCCATAGCGCTTAGCGTGGCATATACCTTGGAAGTAATCGAGGGTTCTAAAACACCGGGGTATCTGGCGGCATTCTGTGTTGCCTGCTGGGGAGCATTTATAGTTTCCCAGATAGTAATGAAGCTTGCAAAAAATCATGATGCTCCACGTTGGATATTGTGTATCGGTTATGTGTTTTTCTATATCATGGTATTAACCACAACCGATAACCCGACAGCCTTTGCGTATATTTTCCCATTTATAGCAGCAATGTCTCTGTACCAGAATTTGAAGATGATGGCACTGGTGGGAACAGGTTCTGTGGCCGGTATTATTCTTTATACCGTAAATCTGGTGAAGTCCGGAAAGTTTGATGATATTGCAATGGATAATGCTAAAATTCATGTGGCTGCCATTGTCATTACTACATTGGCAATTTTCTTAATGATTCGTTATATTAAGCAGCTCAACCAGTACAACGTTGCAGTGGTAGAGAAAAATCTGGAAAAGATTACGGATACCGTGGCTAAGGTAAGAACGGTGAGCAGCTCTGTAGTAGACGGAGTCAATGCAGTAAAGGAGTTATCCGATGAAAACCGGGCAGGAGCAGGCTCCATTGTTTCTGACATGGAAGTGATTGTAGACAAAAGCAACAGCCTTCGTAACAGTACGAATTCCAGCTTAACCATGACAAAGACAATTTCGGGACAGGTGTCTCAGGTGTCTGCACTGGTGGAAGAAACAGTAGTTTTGGCAGGGCAGTCTGCGGAGCATGCAAAAAACAGTAATGTGCAGCTGATGGATGTGATTTCTTCGACAGTGGAAATTAAACAATTGACTACAGCCATTGAAGAAATTCTTGTTAACTTTAAGAGTGAATTTGAACGTGTAAAGGGTGAAACAGGTACCATTAACAACATTTCGTCCCAGACGAATCTGCTTGCCTTAAATGCTTCTATTGAAGCGGCAAGGGCAGGTGAGGCAGGAAGAGGCTTCAGTGTGGTTGCAGATGAAATTCGTAACCTTTCTGATGGTACAAAGCAGTCTTCTATCAGTATTATGGAAGCGCTGGATATTCTTGGTGTAACCTCTGACAGCATGACGGAATCTATCGAAAGAATTATTGAACTGATTGCAAGAACCGTTGCAGAAATTGAGACGGTTGGTGAAAGTGTACAGGCGATTAGCAAGGACAGTGCATTGCTCGGAGAAAACATTTCGAACATCAATCATGCTATGGAAGAAGTGGAAGCATCAAATGTACATCTTGTTGACAATATGAACGAAATCAATGACATTATGACGGTAATTGCGGATAAGATAGAGGAAACCTCCTGCAGCTCCGGAGAAATGCGTCTTAAGAACGAAGAGACCTCAGCTCATGTTATCAGCATTGAACATACCGTAAACAAACTGGTAGAAGAGCTTGGTTCCGGTGGTTTCATGGATGTTTCCGATGTGAATGAAGGTATGGCGGTGTCTTTTAAAACCGCAGCCGAAAAAGAAATGAAGGGTTCTGTAGTAAGTGTTACAGAAAATATTATTGAGGTTTTTTGCGAAACTGCAAAATTATCCGGTTTGGTTCCGATCGGATGCAGTGTATCCATTGTTGTGGATAATACGAGTTATCAGTGGGAATCCGCAGAGATTGTTGAAACAAAGGGAAATACGGTTTACCTGAAAGTGAACGGAAAACCGAAGGTTGCAAACCGTAGAAAATTCCCAAGAATTCCATTGAACAACACATGTACGATTAATACAAAGACGACAAACGGAATTGCGGGAACTATGGTAAATTTAAGTGCAAACGGTCTGGCTTTTACTACCGGAGACACACGGATTCAGCTTGGAGAGCTTGTGCATATCTCTGTTAAGAATTTTGAAATTGATAAACCTTTAGCGGCAGTAGTGATACGTGATACTGCGTTAAATAAGGGAATGACACAGTATAGCTGCCGTATGCTGGATGATGACATGGATATTGCTGACTATGTTGCTAAAAAGATCCGATAAGAAATTTTAGATAAGGAGAAATACACATGACCCAGGAACAAATTCAGACATATACTCTGAGGGTATCTCAGGCTTCCCCATGCGAACTCGTAGTGATTATGTATGATATTATTTTAGATGATGTGAAAAATGCTAAGGAAGCGAAAGCTGCCGGTGATGAAAAGCAGTACCAGGCAGATTTGGTTCATGCCGGAAAACTGGTAAACGAACTTATGGATTCCCTTGACTTTGCCGAGCCGATTGCATTTCGCCTTATGAGCCTGTACATTTATGTGAACAAAATGCTGGTGAAAGCAAGAATCAGCAGAAAGTGGGACAGCTTAAATGATGTAGAACTGGTAATTGAAAAGCTTCGTGCCGGATTTGACGGTATTAAGGATCAGGACACTACAGGACCTGTTATGCAGAATGTGCAGCAGGTATATGCAGGACTCACCTATGGCAAAGGCAAGTTAAATGAAACCTATTTAAACGCTCAGGATTATAACAGAGGTTTTAATGCATAATGGAAAATCTGATACTTTCTTTTAACGTAGTACTGCCTTTGTTTTTATGTATTATGCTGGGATACTTTCTGCGGCGGATACATATGGTGGATACACCGTCCTTAAATACAATGAACAAGCTTTGCTTTAAGGTGTTTTTGCCGATTTACTTGTTCAATAATATTGCAACCACTGACTTGTCTGCGGCATTTAATGCAAAGCTGCTTGTGGTGGCGGTCTGCGGACTGGTAGGGCAGTTCTTACTGCTGATGCTTTTGATTCCGCGTATCGAAAAGGAAAGTCCCCGTAGAGGAGTGTTGATTCAGGCAATTTTCCGGAGCAACTTTGCCTTGTTCGGACTTCCGGTGGCGTTGTCCCTTTGCGGTACGGAAAAGGTGGGACCGACTTCGATTCTGGTAGGCTTTACGGTGCCGGTATTTAATATTTTGGCGGTGGTAGCTTTAGAGAGCTTCCGTGGTGGCAAGCCAAGCATTAAAAAGATGCTGAAAGGTATTGCAACTAATCCGTTGATTATCGCATCATTAACCGGAATCCTGTTCAACATACTGGATATTTCGTTGCCTTCTGCGGTGCAGAAATCGGTGACGGATCTTGGTGGCGTGGCAACCCCTCTGTCGTTGGTGGCACTGGGTGGTTCCTTTACGGTAGCCAAAGTAAAAGAATATCGCAAACAGCTTACTATCGGTGTACTTGGACGTCTGGTAATCAGCCCGCTTATTATGGTGACAATTGGTATTTTGGTTGGTTTTCGAAATGAAATGCTGATACCACTTCTGATTATGTCCGGAGCTCCGACGGCGGTGTCCTCTTTCCCAATGGCGCAGCAGATGGGAGGCGATGGAGATCTGGCAGCAGGTCTGGTAGTATTTACCTCCGGTTTGGCGATACTTACAATGTTCGTCTGGATATTTGTACTAAAACAGATGGGGTTCATGTAAGCTCTATAAAATGTAAAGTTACCTAATGATAGGTTGCCGGGCGGCAAAATCGGAACTTTTTGTTCCGGCTTTGCTGCCCTGGTTTATTAATGAACAGCTTCATAAACTATGAGATTTGTTCTAAAATTTCACTGTGACCGGCAACAACTATTTTGAGAACATCCACATCCTCCTGTATCCGCCCGATTTGTTCTGCACGGCTCTGATAGGTTTCAAACGAGCCGATATAGCATTCCTCGATGTGAATGAGACGTGGAATAACATTAGTTTCCATGTTAAAGCTCAGTTGCTTTAACTTAGAAACAACAGTGCTCTCGATGGTAGTAAGCCGAGGAAGAACGTTGTTGCATAAGGTATCTTCGAGGGTGGTAAGTCGAGGAAGAACGTTGTTGTTTAGGGTATCCTCGATGGTAGCAAGTCGAGGAAGAACGTTGTTGTATAATGTGTCCTCAATTTGCTCGACCTTAGCTTCGACAGCCTGAAGTCTGAAGTCCAGCTGTTCGACCTTGGCTTCGACAGCCTGAAGTCTGAAGTCCAGCTGTTCGACCTTGGCTTCGACAGCCTGAAGTCTGAAGTCCAGCTGTTCGACCTTAGCTTCAACAGCCTGAAGTCTGAAGTCCAGTTGTTCGACCTTAGCTTCAACAGCCTGAAGTCTGAAGTCTAGCTGTTCAACCTTTGCTTCTAACCGGTCGAGTCGTTCATAGATTGGTTGGAGCTTTTCGTTAAATTTTTGCTCCAGCTTTTCTTCTAGCTTTTTTTCTAATTTTTCTTCCAGTTTCTGTTCTAACAGATTGGAAATAGCAGATAATAATTCTGTATTAGTCATTAATAACCTCCTTCTTTAGTTGCCGTTAGCGGGTAATGTATGCGATTGTAAAACAGATGTGCGGATGAATTTTGAAATGGGATGTGCATTTAGAATACATCGAAACAAATGGTTTGACAAGTTGGAATGTTTCACGAAACGTACCCCTGATTTTTGGTAGGTTTGCACGAAGAATTTTGAAAAAATGGGCAAAAAAGTGGCGCAAAGCGTGATGAATAAAGGGGTTCCTCAAAAGGAGGGAAATTATGAAAGATAAGATGAGATTTCTAATAAAAGAAGCAGGCGCATATGCACCTGCTTCTTTATTATGGAATGTTTTCACACTCTATGTATTCTCAGTTTCCTTAAGTCATCCTAGGTTCTCAAAGAAATCAAGAAATTTTAGTTCAACCGCCTAAGCGATTAGCCTAACAGGGAAAGAACACCCTGGTTGGACTGGTTAGCCTGAGCCAGCATGGACTGAGCAGCCTGCTGAAGGATGTTATTCTTAGAGAATGTAACCATTTCAGAAGCCATATCAACGTCACGGATGCTGGATTCAGCAGACTGTAAGTTTTCAGCTGTGTTGTCCAGATTGGAGATTGTATGCTCAAGTCTGTTCTGGACAGCACCGAGTAAGGAACGCTGCTTGGATACGGATGCAATAGCACTGTCGAGCTTTTCGATGGAGTTCTGAGCACCAGCCTGTGTAGCAACATTAACGCTGGAACCGGATACACCAAGAGCTGCTGCGCTCATGTCACCGATACCAAAGCTGAGAGTCTGGCCGTAGTTAGCACCTACCTGAAGAGTCATACCCTTACCGCCTGCGCCGGTACCATAATTCTTCTCAGTCAGGAATGCATCAGTATCACCAAGACCTGTACCGTTTTCCAAGGTAATTGTAATACCTGTAGCATCTTTTGCAGCTACCATAAAGGAGTCAGGAGTATCTGGAGCATCAGTAGTAATATCTACAGTTCCGGAGAATCCTGCATCTGCTAACAACTGCTCAATATCCTTTTCAGAATATTCAACACCAGTAGAAAGCTTTAAGGTATATCCTGCTGTGGAAGTGATACCATTAGCTGCGGTTGCGTCATAAACGGCAGCAGTTGTAATGGTACAATTTTCTTCGCCTTCCTTAGCATCAAAAGTAATCTTGATATTAACATTATTATCTCTACCGTATTTATCTGCGGTAATTTTGATGTTTGCGCCCAAACCAAGAGTAGGAGTTGTAACATCTGCATCACCGGAAGCCTTCACGCCCTTTTCAGTAGCAGTACCAGCATAGTCTTTACCAACAAGGGAACCGTTCTTTAAAGAAATTGTTACATTAGGCATAGCACCAGTTGCATCACTGTCTTCCTGCTTTGCATTTTTAACTAAGCTGTCGATTTCGGACTGAGTGTAGCTTACTCCAGCTGCAAGGTTTAAGGTAAGGGTCTTACCTGTCTTGTCCCATACTGCGGATTCACCACCGATAGTAGCATCATCAACCGCTTTAACTGTTACGCCTGCAATATCGGATGTAACATAAGCACCCATAGTCTTATCGAAAATACCGAACTTAGGGCCTGCAGATGTGGAAGCTGTGCCACCGTCTAAGGAACCGTCTAACAGCTTCATTGTGTTGAATTCTGTTGTTTCGGAGATTCTGTCAAGCTCATCCTGTAACTGAGTAATTTCGTCCTGGATGTTGCCACGGTCTTCATCTGTCTCAGTACCGTTTGCTGCCTGAATAGTAAGCTCTCTCATTCTCTGAAGAATGGAGTGGGATTCCTGTAAAGCACCTTCTGCTGTCTGGATAAGGGAAATACCATCCTGAGCATTTGTGGAAGCCTGGTTAAGACCACGAATCTGGCTTCTCATCTTTTCGGAAATAGCTAAGCCTGCTGCATCATCTGCTGCACGGTTGATTCTGTAACCGGAAGATAACTTTTCTGTGCTCTTTGCGAGTGCGTTTGTGCTGATACCTAACTGTCTGTTAGAAAACGAAAAAGAGATAAATCAGACATCTCTACAGAATTAAGATTTTGTTTTCGAGATTTAACATACTTTCTGCTTTTTTTCGTTCGTTCGCTTCCGCATAGCGGTTCATAGTGGTGGTAATACTGGCATGCCCCATAATGTCCTGAATAATCTTTAAGTTGGTTTCGTTCTCGCAAAGACGGGAACAAAAAGTATGGCGTAAATGATGGCAACTGATTTGCGGCAAGAATATGGGAGCACGTTTTTCCTGTGAGGCAAGAAGTAGTTCTTCCTTATTATAGTTTGTAACTATACGGGTAATAAAACGATTTACCGCATTGGCATAAAACAGTTCGCCTTTTTGGTTCACAAATACAAAATCTGTGTAACCATCAATCATTGGTTTAGGGTAATTGAAAAGTTCCTGTCGCTGTTTTTCTTTAAGCAAAACCTGTTCGACTTGAGAAATCATCGGAATTGTTCGCTTGCCGGAAGATGTTTTCGGGGTGGAAATATAAAACCCTGTTTTGCCGGAATCCAGCTTTCTATATTGAAGATTGTGGTTTACAGTGATTGTTTTGGAAGTAAAATCGACATCTTCATTCCATCTAAGCCCAAGTGCCTCTCCAATGCGAAGACCGGTACCAAGAAGTACTACTAGTAAAGGAACAATGGTTTCGAATTCCTGTTTGCTCGTTGCATAAGTTAAAAATGCTCGTTGCTGTTCCGGTGTCAGAGCATGCCGTTTGTTCTCTTCCCACCCATATTTCTTTGATAAATCGTGAATGACTCCTTCCGCCGGATTTGTTTTTAAAACATTGTCTCGTACAGCAGTTTTCATCACTTGATTTAGAATTGCGTGAATTAAAAGTAATGTTTTTTTGCTTAGGCCATAATCCTGTGCCAAGGACAAATAAAAGGCGCGAAAAGAGGCGTAAGATAGTTCTTCTAACCTCCATTTTCCAAAGCCATGCCGAACATAATGGTCATATAAATAGGAATAGTTTATACGAGAAGAGTGCTTCAAATCTGTTCTGCCGGAAAAATAGCAGTCGAAAGCTTCATCTAGGGAGAGAGAGGCTTTTAGTTTTTCATTCCCCCCGTTTTGAAAATCCCGCAGAAGTGTTTTTTTCTTCATGCGCAGTTCCTGAAGGTCTTTTGCGGAAATCGTTCGACGTTTGTGGTGTATATCTGTGTATTGGTAGATATAGTAACCTTTTCGCTGACTTTCACCTTTTAGCAATGAGCGTCCTTTATTATCTGTTTTTGTATTCATTGATTCCTCCGTTTCCGAATTTCTGATAAAACATCAGAGATTCTTTGCAATGTTTAGTTTTACCTACGAGAAATAGTTTAATACAAAAAGAAAAACTTCAAAAAAAATTCAAAAAACACTAAAGTCCCGAAAAATTGTACCGATATAATAAGTGTAAGCAAGAGAAACACTCTTGCGGCAGATAATTCATAAGGCAAATCCTAGGTTGTTCTTATAAATTATCGCACAACAAAAACCAAAATAGTGATTTCCCGAAAGGATTCGGGAACCGGTCGGGGAAAGCCCCGCAACCGGACACAAATTCAAGGAGGTAAATATTATGGCAATGATCGTACAGCACAACTTAACAGCAATGAACACTAACAGACAGTTAGGCATCTCTACAAGCGCACTCGCAAAGAGCACAGAAAAGTTATCTTCCGGTTACAGAATCAACCGTGCAGCAGATGATGCAGCAGGCTTAGCTATTTCCGAAAAGATGAGAAGCCAGATCCGTGGTCTTAACCAGGCTTCCACAAACGCTCAGGATGGTATTTCTCTCATCCAGACAGCAGAAGGTGCCCTGCAGGAATCTCACTCCATTCTTCAGAGAATGAGAGAGCTTACTATTCAGGCGGCAAACGGTACTGAGACAGATGAAGACCGTGGCAATATCCAGGACGAAATCTCCCAGTTACAGTCTGAATTAGACAGAATCTCCGAGACAACAGAATTCAACACAATGAAGCTGTTAGACGGTTCCTTAAGCGGTGGCGGTTCTACTACAGCAGCAGGTCCTAAGTTCGGTGTTTATGATGATGGATTACAGGGCTTTGTTTCTTCCAGCATTGCAGGGGCAAAGATTAATGTTGTAACAACCGCTGAACTTGGTGGTGAATCTGCAGTGTGGGAAAAGGACGGTAAGACTTTAGAACTTCACTTACATAATGGTTCTACTTACACAGAAGAAGAGCTTGATACTTTAATTAAAAACGCTAAGTGGGAAGACAGCGATGGTGGTTTACAGGCACCTGAAATTGAGTTAAACTTGCTTAATGGTACATATACTGCTGCTACTAGTACTGGTGATGCAACGGTTGCTGGTGTAAAGGCAAGCGGTACTGCTACGGTTGGTACGGCAGGTACAGATACTGTTGGTGTCAAGTCAATTGACATTACAGCTAATAAGTATGGTGAAGATAACAACGTTAAGATTTATATTTCCTTTGATAAGGAAGCTGGTGCTGAATCTTGTGAAAGCAATACCGCTGCAGTATATAATGCCACTACTGGTAAGTTAACTACAGCTAAGGAATTCGAGTTACACCTTTCTACAGGTAAAGAGTATAGCGAAGGTGATATCGAAAAGCTTCTTGCTGAAGCAGGCTTCTCTGCTACAGTTGAGTTTGACAAGGCATCCGGCAACAATCCTGATGAGCCAAATACATTGATGGCATATAAGAATACAGTTACAGCAACTGTTACATTAAAGAGTGGTGCAGGTCTTGGTGATTCTGATGCTTACCTTGGTCAGAAGAACTATGATGTGGCAGCTAACGGTGAAGGCATGACTCTTCAGGTGGGTGCTAACTATGGTCAGACTATGAGTTTTGGTATCTCCGATATGAGTTCCAAGGCTCTTGGTGTAGATGGAACTAAGGTTAACTGTTCTACACAGAAGGGTGCTCAGAATTCTATTGAAAACATTGATGGTGCTATTGCATCCGTTTCCAAGCAGAGATCCTTACTCGGTGCTATCCAGAACAGATTAGAGCACACCATCTCCAACCTGGATAACACAGCAGAGAACTTACAGTCTGCTGAATCCAGCATCCGTGACGTTGATATGGCTTCTGAAATGGTTACATTCTCTAAGAATAACATCCTTCAGCAGGCTGCTCAGTCCATGCTGGCTCAGGCTAACCAGTCCAACCAGGGTGTTCTCTCCCTGTTAGGCTAATTGCTTAGTCGATTGAACTAAAAATTTCTTACTTTCTTAAGAACCTAGGATGACTTAAGGAAACTGAGAATACATAGAGTGTGAAAACATTCCATAAGGAGAACCCGGTCGTAAGACCGGGTTCTTTTTGCATAATAAAACATTTTGAAAAATCGTGAAAAAACAGCTGTATACATTTTGAAAAATCGTGAAAACTAATATACAGAAATAAAAATACCTTGCGTACTATTTGGAAAAGTTGTATAATTTACTTTGCGTACTGTACACAATTTGATGAAATATTACTTTGCGTACTGTACAATTTGAGCAAAGGAGGTCGATTGGTACATGGAAATAAAAAGGAAAATATACGATAAAATAGTAGAATGGAAACAGAATTGTAATGGGAGCAGAGCTTTACTGATTGAGGGGGCGCGGCGAATTGGAAAATCTACGGTGGCTGAAGAAATTGGAAAAAATGAATATAAATCTTATGTGTTAATCGATTTCAATAATGTGAGCAAAAAAATAATAGAGAATTTTAATAACCTGAATCAATTGGATATTTTTTTTCAAACCATATCTCTGGAATATAATGTAAGATTGTATCCAAGGGAATCATTAATTATATTTGACGAAATTCAAAATTTTCCTAAGGCTCGGCAGGCGATTAAATATCTGGTGGCAGATGGCCGGTATGATTTTATTGAAACGGGTTCTTTAATTTCTATTCGGGAAAATGTGGAGAATATTACACTTCCATCAGAAGAACGAAAGATAAAGATGTATCCGGTTGATTTTGAAGAATTTATGGTATACATGAAAGAAGAGCTTTTGTTGGAGTATATAAAGGATTGTTATCAGCAAAAGCAGCCGTTGGAGGATAACTTTCATAGAAAAGCGATGCATTTGTTTAAAGAATATATGTTAGTGGGAGGAATGCCGCAGGCGGTAGTTGCTTTCGCAAAAAACGGACGGGATTTTACGGCAGCGGATATAGTGAAAAGAGATATTTTGGAATTGTATCGGGATGATATAAAAAAGGCGACGAAGAGATATAATTCCAGAGTTTCGGCTTTGTTTGAAAATATACCAGCTTATTTATCTACGCATGAAAAAAAGGTGGTTATAAAAGAGATTGAGCCAGGAGGTGTGTTTGACAAATATGATGAACCATTGTTTTGGCTGGAAGACTCTATGATTTGTAATTTGTGTTATAAATGCAATGACCCGAATGTGGGTTTTGCGCTCAATAAGAATGATTCTGCCGTAAAATGCTATATGGGTGATACCGGACTTTTAGTAAGTCTGGCTTTTAGTGAAAATCAGCTTATGGAGGAGCAGTTATATCGACAAATTATGAATGATCGTCTTTCTTTGAATGAAGGGATGCTGTATGAAAATATGATTGCTCAGATGATAACCTCGAAAGGAAGGAAACTGTATTTTTATACTCGGTATAATGAAGAAAAACACCGGAACGACATAGAGATAGATTTTCTTCTGTCGAATGAAAATAAAACAAATTTCAGAGTGTTTCCGCTAGAGGTTAAGTCGTCGAAAAATTATACCGCTACCTCTCTGGGGAGATTTAAAGAACTGTTTGGAAAGAAAATAGCGACACAGTATATTATTCATCCAAAAAATCTGGCGATAGAGGAAGAGGTTATAAAGCTTCCGCCATATATGTTCTGGTTGGCATTTTGAGAAAGTTTTTTGAGTTTATGAAAGCAAACAGAAAATATTTTAGGAGAATTAGGTCTAATTACCTATACAATATTCTACAAATGTAATAAAAAAACTTGAAAAAAATCAAATTTAGGCTTAAGATTATTTCAAAGACTTCCGATATACTAAATTGAAAGCGTAAACTTACATGGATGTAAACTGACAAGGACGTAGCTACAAGGAAGTAGATAAAATAGCATATAAACCAAGGAGGATTATTATTATGGCATTAATCGTACAGCATAACTTGACAGCAATGAACACAAACAGACAGCTTGGTATCTCTACTTCTGCGTTAGCAAAGAGTACTGAAAAGCTTTCTTCCGGTTACAGAATTAACCGTGCAGCGGATGACGCAGCAGGCTTAGCAATTTCTGAAAAAATGAGAAGCCAGATTCGTGGTCTTGACCAGGCTTCCACAAATGCATCTGACGGTATCTCCATGATTCAGACAGCAGAAGGTGCTTTAACAGAATCCCACTCCATCTTACAGAGAATGAGAGAACTTGCAGTTCAGGCAGCCAACGGTACTGAAACAGACGACGATAGAGGCAACATTCAGGATGAAATCGAACAGTTACAGGAAGAATTAGATAGAATTGCTACTGATACTGAATTCAATACTATGAAGTTATTGGACGGTTCCTTGAGTGCATCCAGCGCAGGTGGCACAGAAGCAGGTCCTAAGTTCGGTTTATATGATGAAAGTTTAACAGCGTTTATCACATCGAGCATTAAAGATGTTCAGGTTGCTGTAAGTGCTAGTGCTGAAGTTGGTGGTGAATCTGCTATTTGGAACGCAGATGGAAATCTTTTAACATTAAATCTTGCAGAGAACATTACATATACTCAGTCTGAAATTGATGATTTGATTGCTAATGCAAAGCAGGAAGATTCTACGGCAAAGGCGGCACCGCCGGATGTTGAAGTGAACTTAAATTATGGTTCCTATACAGTTGGAACAGGTACTGTAACATCCGGTAAAACTGTAGCAGGTGTAAAGGGGTCTGTTGACGCAGCTGAAATTACAGGAACTACTGGTAAGTTTGTCGGTGCAAATAAGATTGGTTTTAAATCTAATAAGTATGGTGAAGATACAAACGTTACTATTCAGATAAAGTTTGATGCGGCTGTAGGTGATGAAGAGTGTGAATTAACAACAGCAGCTAAGTATACGGCCAAGGGAGATTTACAGTCAACAGCAGGCTATACCGTACATTTACAGTCTGGTAAGGAATATAGTGAGGCTGATATCGAAGCTATTATGGCTGCGGCAGGACTTAGTATGGATGTTACATTAGAGAGTGCTGACCCGGATGCACCGGCTACTTTGTTTATCACAGAGAATCTTGAGAGCCAGGTGTTCACATTGCAAAGTGGTGCTGGTCTTGGTGATACCGACGCGTTCCTTGGTCAGGCAAAGTATGGTGTGGCTTCCGGAGGCAAGGGTGTTATCCTTCAGGTAGGTGCAAATGAAGGTCAGACCATGAGTTTCTCTATTGATGATATGAGTGCGGTAGCACTTGGTGTAAATGGTTCTAAGGTAGACGTTTCTACACAGACTGGTGCTTCTAATTCCATCGGATGCATTGATGAAGCTATTGCAAAGGTTTCCAAGCAGAGATCTTTACTTGGTGCTGTTCAGAACAGACTGGAGCATACAATCTCTAACTTGGATAATACTGCTGAAAACTTACAGGCAGCTGAATCCGGTATCCGTGATGTAGATATGGCAGATGAAATGGTAACTATGTCCAAGTACAATATCTTACAGCAGGCTGGTCAGTCTATGCTTGCACAGGCTAATCAGGCAACGCAGGGTGTATTATCCTTATTACAGGGCTAATAAAACGGTAAATAATATACATGGTTTTTGGGAGAAGTGTCGTAAGACACTTCTCCTTTTGTTGTTAGGCTTTAAGCCTGTTGTCCATTGTGGAGTTTCTCAAGAAGAGAAACGGAGCTTTGGGCAACAAATAAACCACCTGCTATGCGGGTGGTTGAAGGAGCTTTAGCGTTGTGTGAAAATACCTCCCATTGCTATAATAGAAACAGGTTCGCCAACCGTTTTATTTAGCAAAAGGAGGTAGTCCAAATGGACAATAATAGTTTATCACATACAACGTGGAATTGTAAGTATCATATTGTGTTTGCACCAAAATATCGGAGAAAAATTATATTTGGAGAATTGAAACAGGATATAGCAAATATTTTAAGTATGCTATGCAAGAGGAAAGAAGTACACATCATAGAGGCAGAAATATGTCCGGACCATGTTCATATGCTGGTTGAGATTCCACCTAAGATGAGTGTGTCAGAGTTTGTAGGATATCTGAAAGGAAAAAGCACACTGATGATATTTGAAAGGCATGCGCATCTCAAATATAAATATGGCAACAGACATTTTTGGTGCAGAGGTTACTATGTAGATACAGTAGGAAAAAATGCGAAAAAGATTGAAGAGTATATTCGAAATCAATTAAAAGAGGATTTAGAATATGACCAGATGTCTTTGAAAGAGTACATTGACCCGTTTACGGGTGAGCCGGCAAACAAAAGCAACAAGAACAAATAAACCCAAGGGGTTTAGCAAGTAACTGATGTTGCGGTTGGCGAATCCTTCGATGAGTCTTTAGACTCCAGCGCCGGAACAATGCCCTTATAGGGCGAAAATCAAGCCACCGGCTTAGCCGGTGGGCATGACTTTAATTTGTATAGGAATCTCTGTATTTTTGCGGCGTGTAGGAATATTTTTTCTTAAATGCAACGGTAAAATGACTTTGTGAGGAAAAAGCAAGCAGGTGGCTGATTTCTGCCAGGGATAAATCGGAGTGGGTCAGCAGGAAAGCAGATTCCTCTAATTTACGGTCTAAGACATATTCCATTGCGGCTGTATGATAAAATTCAGCAAAATGTCTGGTAATAGTACGTGTGCTGCTGCAGCAATACATGGCTAAGTCAGTGATGGTGATTTTAGAATACAAATTGTCGTGGATATACCGCAGACATTTGGTGACTATCGGTGAAACAGAACGATTTTGTTTCAGAGCGTTCATTTGATTACCATAGTCAATGGAAATCTGTCTGCAAAGCTCAGACAAATCTTCGGGAGAAGAGATGGAAGGGATTTTTGAAACATAGCTATCAAAAATCGGAAATGCTTTCTCTAACTCCAGTTTTTCTTCCAGAACAGATACACAACAAAGGGTGGCATAAATAAAAAAGATTTTCCGTAAGTCTTCTACAGAAGACGGAGAGGTTTCCAAATTGGTAAAAAGGGGGGTCTGTCGAAATTGTTTTTCGATTTCTTCGGTATCCCCTTTTTGAATGTGGGATAACAGGTGTTTTTGGAATGTCATGGTTTCTGTAATACTCATGTAATGTGGTTCCTCCGGTACCTTGTCTGCCGGGTTTTCCTGCTGCTGAAGCTGTGTGGTCCGGCAGGACACCGACACATGGTGCGAAAGAATTGTTTCCGTAGAAACAGATTCCTGAAATGCCAGTTGAATAAAAAGGGAAAGATTACTCGCAAAACGGGCAAGGGAAAGGCGGGGACTTTGTTGTATAACACGGTACAGATGGAGCAGGTCCTGCCGGTCCCCTATATGCTGGTTTGTATTGTAAAACTCTCTGTAGGTGACAGGAGTGGAGGAAACAGGTCCAAACATGATATTTGTTTTTACATTCAGTCTCATTAACGCCCAGAAACAGGTGTCGGTGGAATAGAGTAAAGGCATGTGAGTTGTTTCTGAAATATTGATAAGGCAGTTACAACACTGCTGCATATTTGTTAAGGAGCAGTCAAGAGTGGAAATGAACGGATAGCGTAAAAGGTCTTTTGGTGTATTGTCAAATACACAAAACGGAATTTTTGTTGCCTGGTGGAATAAGTAGAGTTCTTTATAAAAAGGTATATTTTCGTAATTCATAGCTCCTCCTGGTAAAGTTATCTGACACTATGTCTGTATTATACAACGAATTGCCTGAAAATGAAAGACGGAAACTGCTTTTTTTGCTACTATAGTAAAAATAGATGAGATTCAGACTATTTTACTAATGAAAATGAGGAGGCTGGGGTATGATGAAGAACCGGAAGATGAGAACAATGCTGACCAGTGTGATAACTGTATTAGTGGTTATTTGCATCGGTTTGTTATTTCTTAGTGCCCAATCAGGAATGACAGCATTAATGAAAAAGTCAGCATTGGAGCATATGAAATTTGCGTTAAATGCACAAACGACATTAATTGAGGAGTATGTGACACATCAGGAGGATTTGTTAAAAGAATATGGCTTAAGCCCTGTAATAAAAGAGTATTTAGGAGATTTGTCCGATGCAGAAAAACAGAAAGCAGCACAGGAATACACGGAAAACTATTTTAAATATCTGGACAACTGGGAAGGGCTTTATGTGGGAGAATGGAATACCCATGTAGTAGCGCATTCCAATCCAAATGTAGTAGGCATTACCACAAGAACAGGAGATGGACTCAAAGCGCTTCAGAAATCCATGGAAGCGGCAGACGGAGTGTACAATGCCGGAATTATTGTATCACCTGCATCTCAGAAACTGACTCTTTCCATGTATTTCCCGTTGTATGCGGAAGATAATAAAACCATTCTGGGATATGTTGGAGGGGGACCATTTGCTGATACACTTGAAACAATTTTATATAATTTAGAGGATAATCAGGAAAAAACTACCCGGTATACCATGATTAATCTGGATTCAAAAATGTATATTTTTGATGAAGATGAAACTTTAATTGCCACAGAAATAGAAGATGGAATGATGTTGGCAGTTATGGAAGCAATTAAAAATAATACATCATCAAATCGTGGTGATATGGTGTATGAAGATGAAACAGGAGTTACCTATATTGTTTCTTATCAGTATGATGAAGAACATGGATGGGCTGTAATATCCAAGGACAGTGAGGCGGATTTATATGCAGATGTTTATAAGGTAATGAAAGAACTGGGTCTTATCTGTGTACTCTCCTGTATTGTAATTGCGGCGTTATCCTGGATATTTATTCATTTTAGTACAAAGCCGTTGTCCTATGTGACAAGTGCATTGCTGGATTTGAAGAATCTGCAAATCGGTAAAGACCGACGTCTGGAAAAATACATTAATTGCAGAAGTGAGGTCGGACAGATTGCAACCGCATTAGATTCTTTAAGTGATTCTTTCCAGAATATTGTAGATACGTTGGGAAATTGTTCGGATTCCTTGACATACTCTGCCGGTAAGATGTCTAATTCTTCTGAGACATTGATTCAGTGTGTAGAAGAAAATGCTGCAGCGACGGAAATGTTTGCTGAGCATACAGAAAAGGTTAATGAGACAGTACAGCAGGTAGATGATGAAATAGGAAAAATTGCAGAAGTTGTTACTCAGGTAGAAACAAAGATTCGCATCGGCAATGAAAGAAGCTCAGAACTGATGGAAAAGGTAACGAAAATGAGAAATGTTGCCAGTGAATCGTTAGTGAATACGAACAAGAAAATAGAAGAAAACAACAGTGCAATACAGGAAGCCATGGTTAATCTGCAGTCTTTGATGCAGATTGATGAGATGGCAAAGCAGATTTTAGACATTACCAGTCAGACCAATCTGTTATCTTTAAATGCGTCTATTGAAGCAGCCCGTGCCGGAGAAGCGGGAAGAGGCTTTACCGTAGTTGCCGGTGAAATCGGAAATTTGGCAAACAGTTCTTCTCAGACAGCGTCGGATATTCAGGCAATCTGCGGTGAAACCAGAAATAATATTGCAAAGGTACAGGATTGTTTTGACAATATAATTGCGTTCATGCAGAATGATATTAAAGTTCAGTTTGAGGCATTTGTAGATGCAACCAATGAGTATAATGAATCTATTTCACAGATACAGGAGATTATACGGGAAATGAAAGACTGCTCCGGTGTATTTGTACAGTCTGTATCGGATATTCAAACTCAGATTGACAATGTGCAGAGTAATCCATCAGAGGTCCGGGTGAGTACAGAGGATATGCTGCAGAAGGTAAGCCAGACAAGGCAGACCACGGAAGAACTGGCTGAAATTGCCAGAACAAATGAGGGAAATGCAGTATCCATCCGAGAGGTTGTGGCACGCTTTTCCAAAGAAAATGTGCAGAAATGAACAATAGGGGATAAATAATAGATACAAAGGGAGCTGCTTACATGGGTGAGCAGTTCCTTTTTAGGTTAGGTGTTTATTTATGTAATTATACGGTTTTTTTGTCGCAAAAGCTTGCTTATTACTTAAAATATGATAAACTAATCTCAAGGGAAGTCCCTGAATAAATAAAATTCAAATTGTAGGAGGAGTAATATGGCAGAACCAAAGAAGAAAAAGAAAATCGTATCTGCTGATACAGGTAAGGAGGTAGCAGCAGGCTCCAAGAAGAAAAAAGGTGCCCGTAAAGAGGCGGCTCCGGTGGGAAATGCAACTGGGTTGAGAGTAGGAGCGGTAGCCTTATGGCTTGTGGCAATTGCCCTGGAGGTTGTTGCCTATTTAGTGTATAACGGTACGCTTAATATAACTTTCATGCCAAGCCTCTGGATGATTATTATTGCGCTGGTGCTTGATTTAGTTTGTGTTATTATTGGTTCTCAGTTATGGAAAAAGGCGAATCATATTAAACCAGCCAGTGAAAAGAATAAATTTCTATTCTGGCTGTGGAATAATATGGGGCTTATTGCCTGTACCGTAGCATTTCTTCCGTTTGTTATTCTTGCACTTACCAACAAGGAAGCAGATAAAAAGACAAAGGCGATTGCAACGGTTGTAGCAATCATTGCTCTGTTAATCGGAGGTGTTGCCAGCTATGAATTCAACCCGGTTTCTGAGGAACAGCAGCAGGCTGCTATAGAGGCAATTAGTGATGACGTATACTGGAGTCCGTTCGGAAAGGTATATCACACTCATGATGACTGTCAGTCTTTAAATCAGAGTGATACGTTGACCTATGGAACGGTAGAACAGGCAATTGCAGAAGGACGTACCCGACTGTGTGCTTTTTGCGCAAAAAAAGATGAAATTACCGGTGTTGTAACTGATGAGGCAGAATAAATATTTTACAGAGGTGACTATGTTATGAAAACACGTAAGCTGGGAATGTTTACTCAATTATTTATATGGCTTGCTATCTTGCTGTTGTTGGGAAATTCGCTGCTTGGATTTTTGGCATACAGCCGCTCGGAAACGTCACTGTTTCGCCAGATTCAGAGCAATGCAAAAAATATTGCCCAATGTGCAGCAATGAATGTCAGTGGCGATTTACTTCGCAGTATTGAGGAAGGTCAGGAAGGCAGTGAAGCCTATGAAACGGTGTTAGAAGAGCTGGCTTTATTCCGTGATAATGCAGAAATCGAATATATTTATACCTTGCGTCAGATTGGTGAGGAACAGTACATATTTGTAGTGGATTCTGATCCGGAGGAGCCCGCTGCGATTGGTGAGGAATGTGAAAGCACAGATGGCTTATATACTGCTTTTACGGAGAAGATAACGGCAGCAGATGAGGAATCGTTTACCGACGAATGGGGCAGTCATTTGTCTGCCTATAGCCCGATTTTTGACGGTACGACTGTAGTAGGTGCGGTTGGTGTGGATATCAGCGCCAACTGGATTGACGAGCAGATGCAGGATTTAAGAACTCTGGTACTGCTTATTTGTATCGGAACATATGTTGTCAGCCTTCTTGTTCTGGGACTTCTGATGATGAAGTTCAAGAAAGCAATGGGTAAACTAAATGATAAAGTAAAAGAACTTGCCAGTGGTTCCGGCGACCTGACAAAAGAAATTGATGTTTATACCGGCGATGAGCTGGAGGTAATTGCAGGAAATATGAATGCATTTCTGGAGCAGATACGTGCATTGGTAAAACGTGTAGCTATGTCTACGGAAGAAATATTATTGACCGGTGAAGAAATGAGTGTTGCCGTGGAGGATAATACACGGATTATGACCTCAATGAATACAGAAATAGCAGAAATCAGTACTAATATGGAACAGAGTGCAAAATCCAGCAGACAACTGTCAGAGAGTCTGGCAGACAGCGCAACTCATATTTCTGCTTTTGCGGAGAATGTGGAAGAAATTTGTTCTCAGGTACAGAAAGCCAACGAAAGTGCTCAGATAACTTCTGTGCGTGCAAAGGAGCATCAGAAAAGTGCGATGGCATCCATTGATACTTTGCAGGAGCGCATGAGAAAGACGACGAAGGATGTTCAGAAGATTGAACAGGTAAAGAAAATTGCGGAAGAAATCGGTACTATCGCCGGTCAGACCCGAATGCTCAGCCTGAATGCGCAGATTGAGGCGGCCAGAGCCGGAGAACTGGGAAAAGGCTTTGCTGTGGTTGCAACAGAAGTAGGAAACTTAAGTAACGATATCGACCAGGCAGTTACAGAAATCAACACAATCAATGGTCAGGTACTGGAAGCAGTGGGAACACTGATGAATGTGTTGGAGGATCTGATTCGATTTGTGTCGGAAGATGTAGCGAAGGATTATGATGCGTTTGCAGATCTTGGCGAAGAATATGGTACAACTACAGAAACAATACGAACACAGATGATGGAAATCGGAAAACAGAGTACGGATATTTCTGTGGCAATTGCGGATATCAACAGGAGCGTGCAGGGCATTACTTCAATTGTTACGGAAACGGCAGAAAGTGCAAATGAAATTGCATCTTCAACCGGACAGATAGCGGAAAGCTTTGAACGGTTAAGCGCAACTTCACAGATGAATTCCAGACATTCCGGTAAGCTGAATGAGCAAATCACAAAATATACATTTTAAAAGTATGTTCCAATGATTACCTTTTCAGGTTGTATTTTCATTGGCATTTGAGGAAATAGTATATTATAATACAACCAGAAGGAGGTACAAGATGACAATTTCCAAGGATATACAATATATCGGGGTCAATGACCATAAAATTGATTTGTTTGAAGGGCAGTACATTGTGCCAAATGGCATGGCATATAATTCTTATATCATTTTAGATGATAAAGTTGCAATTATGGACAGTGTAGATGCTGAGTTTACGAAAGAGTGGATGGCAAATATTCAAAGGGAACTGGGCGACAGAATGCCGGATTATCTGATTGTACAGCATATGGAGCCGGATCACTCTGCCAGCATTGATGATTTTATGAAGGTTTATCCACATACGAAACTGGTGGCCTCTGCCAAGGCCTTTATGATGATGAAACAGTTTTTTGGTACGGATTTTCCGGAGCAGCAGCTTATAGTAGGGGAAGGAGACAAATTGTCTCTGGGGACACATGAGCTTACATTCATAACAGCACCGATGGTGCACTGGCCGGAAGTAATTGTAACATATGACAGTAAGGATAAGGTATTGTTTTCTGCAGATGGTTTTGGTAAGTTTGGCGCACTTGATGTGGAAGAAGACTGGGCCTGTGAGGCAAGACGATATTATTTTGGTATTGTAGGTAAGTACGGTGCACCGGTACAGGCACTGTTGAAAAAAGCTTCCACATTGGATGTTGAAATTATTTGTCCACTGCATGGTCCTGTGTTAAAAGAAAATCTGAGTTATTATCTGGGCCTTTATAATACATGGTCCAGCTATCAGCCGGAGGAAGAGGGTATTGTTATTGCGTACACTTCTATTTACGGAAATACAAAAAAGGCAGTGCTTGCTCTGGAAGAAGCATTAAAAGCAAAAGGCTGTCCAAAGGTGGTGGTAACCGATTTGGCCCGTTCCGATATGGCAGAGAATGTAGAGGATGCTTTCCGTTACAGCAAACTGGTATTGGCAACCACAACCTATAATGGAGATATTTTCCCGTTCATGAAGGAATTCATCAATCATCTGACAGAGCGTGGCTACAGTAAGCGGCAGGTGGCTTTTGTGGAAAATGGAAGCTGGGCTCCGGTGGCCGCAAAAGTAATGAAGAGAATGCTGGAGGAAAGCAAAAATCTGACTTTCGCAGAACATGAAGTAAAGATTATGTCAGCATTAAATGAGGAAAGCAATGCACAGTTGGAAGCACTGGCAGAGGAACTTTGTGCGGAATATAATGCGAAATAAGCGTTGCCTGTGAATAGTAAGGTTATGTTATGGATAAAATAGGTAATAAAAATGAAATGGAGGAAAGTTTGTATGAAGTATGTATGTGATGTTTGTGAATGGGTTTATGATGAAGAAGCAGGAGACCCGGATAACGGTATTGCACCGGGAACAAAGTTTGAAGACCTTCCGGATGATTTTGTATGTCCATTATGTGGTGTAGGCAAGGATATGTTCAGTGAAACAGAATAAGGTAACCAGGAAAAAGAAAAGATTATGTAGCAAGAATGGGTTCTGTAGACGGAGCAGTTTACAGAGCCCATTCTTACTGATATAGAAGAAACGAATTAATAAAGATTAATTAATATTTTATGTAAATAGCTCTTGACAAAAAGAATAAAGTAGTATATTGTATGAATATACACTTTGTCGCTTTAAAGCGCAACGGTTTAAAGCGACAAATAAAATTGTAAAAGAAATAGAGCGGTAGAAATGCCTGGAGGAGAATCGTATGGAAAGAAATAATGGTAACTTAATTGCATTCCGCCCGGATATTAAGGTGGTTGACTGTACTCTGCGTGATGGTGGTCTTGTTAATAATTTTGCATTTACGGACGAATTTGTCAAGGATTTATATCGCACCAACATCAAAGCAGGTGTAGATTATATGGAATTTGGTTATAAGGCCTCTAAGGAAATTTTTAGTAAGGAAGACTACGGCAAGTGGAAATTCTGTGAGGAAGAGGATATTCGTGCAGTAGTAGGCAATAATGATTTTGACTTGAAAATTGCGGTTATGACGGATGTGGGCAGAACCGATTACAAGAATGATATTTTAAAGAAGGAAGACAGTGTTATTGATATGGTTCGTACGGCAACGTATATTCACCAGATTCCGACTGCTATTGAAATGATTCAGGATGCTCATGAGAAAGGCTACGAAACCACAGTGAATATTATGGCAATATCCAAGGTTCGTGAAGACGAATTAACCAAGGGCCTGGAAATTCTTGCAGAATGTGATGTGGATATTATTTATCTGGTGGACAGCTTTGGCGCCTTTTATCCGGAACAGATGCGCAGACTTACCGATATGTACATGAATGTGGCAGAAAAACATGGTAAGAGAATCGGTATTCATGCCCATAATAATCAGCAGCTGGCTTTTGCTAATACCATTGAAGCAGTTACTAAGGGTGCCAGCTATCTGGATGCTACAGTCAGCGGTATGGGCCGTGGCGCAGGAAATTGTTACATGGAATCGTTGCTGGCATTTTTAAGAAATCCAAAGTATAATCTTGTTCCGGTGATGGATTTTGTGCAGAAGTATATTCACGCTGAAAAAGAAAAGGGCAATATCTGGGGTTATGATATCCCATATCTGTTGACAGGTGTGCTAAACTGCCATCCCTCGTCAGCTATTCGTTTTACCGGAGATAGCAGAACGGATTACTCCAGATTTTATCAGGAATTATTAGACCACATGGAATAATTTTAATTATTTTCTAATGCAAAATCTTCTAAGATGCGTTACAATGGTCGCAGATGTATGTCAGCCTAAAGGAGGAATACAACGGATGAAGATTTTGATTACAACGGATTTGTTTACAACGTCTACGAATGGAGTGGTAACCTCGGTCCGGAATTTATATGAAGAACTGACAGAAAAGGGACATGATGTTCGAATTTTGACTTTGTCTGGAGATAGAGAAAGTTATAAAGAAGATCATATTTATTACATAAAGTCTATTCCGATTGGTTTTGTTTATCCGGACGTGCGTATGCCGATTTCTTATCGAAATAAATTGATCAAGGAACTGATTGACTGGAAGCCGGATGTGGTACACAGTCAGTGTGAGTTCTTCAGTTTTCAATTTGCAAAGCGGATTGCAAAAATAACCGGAGCACCGATTGTACATACTTATCATACCTTGTATGAACAATACGTTACTTATGTAGTTCCGAGTAAATTTATCGGCAAGCAGGTGGTGCGGCAGCTGTCCCGTATGCGGTTGAAGAAAGTAAAAATGGTCATTGCACCGACCAGTAAGGTAGAAGATGCTCTTCGCGGCTATGGTGTCAAAGCAGAGATTCAGGTGGTTCCAAGCGGTATTTCCCTGGAGCAGCACCATTATCGTGTTAGTACAGAGGAACGTAAACAGAAGCGACAGGAACTGGGCATACCAGAGAGTCATAATGTATTATTGAATCTTGGCCGCCTTGGCACAGAAAAGAATCTGGAAGAATTGCTTTTCTTTTTTAAGGATGCGTTAAAACATAATCAGAATCTTACCTTTCTTATTGTAGGCGATGGCCCGGATAAGGCTCATTTAGAAAAAATGGCGGTGGAACTTGGTATTGATTCTCAGGTTATTTTTACAGGAATGGTAGACCCAAAGGAAGTTCAGAAGTATTATCAGCTGGCAGATGTGTTTGTGAATGCTTCCACCAGTGAAACTCAGGGACTTACTTATATTGAGGCGGCGGCCAATGGATTACCGCTTCTTTGCAGAAAGGATCCTTGTCTGGATGATGTAGTGAAGGATGGGGTTAATGGTTACGAATACATCACAAAGGAAGAGTTTATTCAGCATTTAAATGATATTCTGATGAATCCGGAGTGGCGCAAAGTTGCTGGAGAACAAAGTGAAAAAATTGCGGAATCCTTTGATAAGGAGCACTTTGTGGAGTCCATTGAGGATATTTACGAGGAAATAACAGAGGACTATGGATTCTAAAGAGAATTTTTGAAAATATTTCTTGACAAGTATATAAATTTGGTTATAATCTTGAATTAACATAAGAAAAGCAAAGACGGAAAGAGTAGTTTACCGGAAGCATCCAGAGAGAGGAACAGTTGGTGGAAGTTCTTTATGTGAAAGTTAAATGAAAACCATTCCAGAGCTGCAGTGCCGAAGTGTGTCAATGATACCAGTAAGTGTTGCCGTATGCCTGCGTTAAAGGATAGGATTTGTTGGAATCTGAAGTGAAAAGTCAAGGTGGAACCGTGCGATTACTGCACCCTTAGTTATGCATAAGCTATGCGTAACCAAGGGTGCTTTTCTTATGTTAGTAACTATTATTTTTAATGAGGCTGTTGTAAGACTGTTTGCAGGGAAGCAGGGTACAAAGCCTAGGAAAGGAGCATGAGAATGAAAGTAATTTGCAGAAACAAAGACGTAAGAGAAGGAAGCTTTGAGGAGCAGTGGGTAAAGGAGGCGTTCTGGCATACGTCAGCCCATGTGCTCGCCCAGGCGGTGAAGCGCTTGTACCCGGAAACAAAGTGTGCCATCGGTCCGGCTATTGAAAAGGGATTTTATTATGATTTTGATTTTTCCTTTGCTTTTGGTGAGGAGCATTTACGTGAAGTGGAAGCTGAAATGAGGAAAATCGTCAAGGAAACGCTGACGCTGCAGGCCTATGAGATGAGCCGGGAAGATGCCATCGCCTATATGAAAGAACGTGGTGAGGATTATAAAGTGGAGATGATTGAAAATCTTCCGGGAGAAGAGGTCATTTCTTTTTACAAGCAAGGTGACTACGCAGAATTTTGTGCCGGACCCCACATTTCCAATACGTGCCATATTAAAGCCTTTAAATTGTTATCTGTGGCAGGGGCTTATTGGCGCGGCGATGAAAAGAATAAAATGCTGACGAGAATTTATGGGATTTCATTTCCAAAAGCATCGGAACTGGAAAAGTATTTAAAGCTGTTAGAGGAAGCAAAGCTCCGCGATCATAGAAAGCTTGGAAAGGAACTGGGCCTGTTCACAATATTTGAAGAAGGTCCGGGCTTTCCTGTATTTCTTCCGAAAGGAATGATACTGAAAAATCTGCTGATTGAGTATTGGCGTGGCATTCATGCCAGAGAAGGGTATCAGGAAATTTCCACACCGATTATGCTGGACCGAGGTCTTTGGGAAACGTCCGGTCATTGGGAAAATTACCGGGAAAATATGTACACGACGGTGATAGACGAGGCGGAGTTTGCTATTAAGCCAATGAGCTGTCCGGGTGGCATGCTGGTTTATAAATCCCAGCCAAGGTCCTATCGGGAGTTGCCGTTAAAGCTTGCTGAACTGGGACTGGTACATCGTAATGAAAAATCCGGTACGCTGCATGGATTGATGCGCGTTCGCGCTCTCACACAGGATGACGCTCATATTTTTATGACAGAAGAGCAGATAATTCCGGAAATTCAGAAGGTGGCACGGCTGATTAATGAAGTGTATGCTAAATTTGGTTTTGAATATTCCGTGGAGGTTTCCACGAAGCCGGAGAACAGTATTGGCACAGAGGAAGAATGGGAGCTGGCAACGAAGGCGCTGATGCAGGCAATGGATGCCATGAACGTGCCATATAGCATTAACGAGGGTGACGGTGCTTTTTATGGACCGAAGCTGGATTTTCACTTAAAAGATTCTCTGGGCAGAACGTGGCAGTGCGGTACCATTCAGTTGGATTTCCAGTTGCCACAGCGGTTTGATATCAAGTATGTCGGGGCAGATGGAGAGCTGCATCGTCCGATTATGATTCACCGTGTGGTGTTTGGTTCTATTGAGCGGTTTATTGGTATTCTGATTGAGCACTTTGCCGGAAAGTTCCCACTGTGGCTGGCTCCCGTGCAGGTGAAGCTGCTACCGATAGCAGACCGTTTTGTACCATATGTGGAGGAGGTCGCAGGACAACTAAAGGCCCATGGCATTCGCTGTGAAATTGATTACCGTGCAGAAAAAATCGGTTACAAGATTCGGGAAGCCCAGTTGGATAAAGTACCGTATATGCTGATTGTCGGCCAGAAGGAACAGGAGGAAGGTCTGGTGGCAGTTAGAAAGCGTGATGGTGGAGATATGGGTGCTATGAATGTGACAGAGCTTTTGGAGGTGCTGAAAAAAGAGATGGAATAAGATGCATTTCACCAATTTTCTGATGCAACTTAGGAAGGTCTCTATGCAACTTACCCTCCTGACTCTTGTATCTGGCGGCAGGAAACACTATACTACAGTCAGACAAGAGAAAACGGGAGGGTAACATATGCAGGAAATTATCAAGGTCACTCATCTGACCAAACAATTTAAAGAATTAACAGCAGTAAATGATATTAGCTTTTCTGTACAGAGGGGCGAACTGTTTGGTTTTCTCGGAGAAAATGGTGCCGGAAAGACTACTACCATCAACATGCTCTGCACTTTGCTTACGCCAACGACAGGAGAAGTTATGGTGGCTGGTGGCAGACTGGGAAAAGAGAATGAGAAAATTAAGCATCGTATTGGTGTTGTTTATCAGGATAACTGTCTGGATGAAATACTGACAGTGAAGGAAAACCTGGTGAGCAGAGGCGCATTGTATGAAAGTGACCGCAGAAAGCAGAAAGAAAATCTGGAACGGGTTTGTGAAATTCTGGATTTAAAGGAATTATTGAGCCGCCGTTTCGGGAAGCTTTCCGGTGGTCAGAAGCGGCGATGTGAAATTGCCAGAGCACTGCTTCATACACCGGAAATTCTGTTTCTGGATGAGCCGACTACCGGTTTGGACCCTGCTTCCAGACAGAGCGTATGGGAGGCTATCCGCAAACTACAAAAGGAACTGGGCATGACAGTCTTTTTAACAACCCATTACATGGAGGAAGCAGCAAAGGCAAATCATATCGGTATTATGCAAAAAGGGCGTCTGGTACAGTATGGAACACCTTTTGAACTAAAAGAGCAGTTTGCCAAGGATAAGCTGTTGTTAGTACCGGAATGTGGTAAGGAAGAAATATTACTGCGATTATTGCAGGAACGTGGTATTGCATATAAGAAGAAAGATGCAGGACTACGGATTTCTTTGGATTCCACGATGGAGGCACTTCCGGTCCTGGAGTCTGTAAAGGCTTATATTACCGGATTTGAAGTGATTCAGGGAACCATGGATGATGTTTTTTTGAATGTAACGCAGGAAGAGAATAACAGAGAGAGAGGATAAAACGTATGCGGAACCAATTATTTTATTTAACAAAAAGAAATTGTCTTGTGTATATAAAGGATAAGAGTGCAGTCTTTTTCTCTCTCTTGTCCATGCTGATTGTATTAATGCTGATGTTTTTCTTTCTCGGAGATATGAACGTAAATTATGTAACAGAGCTGCAGGAGCTTTATGGCGGAGAGCGGAATAGTGCCTCAGATTTAAGCAATGCGGAATATCTGGTACAGTACTGGACATTGGCGGGACTTATGGTGGTAAATGCCATGACAGTAACTTTGACGGTAATCGGAACTTTAGTGACAGACCGGGCGGGAAACAAATTGAAAAGCTTTTATACAGCATCGGTAAATAAGTTTGTTGTAGCAATGTCGTATATTTTGGCAGCAATTGTAGTTGGTTTTTTACTTTGTACGTTTGTATTTGTACTTTACATGGGATTCATCTGGTTCATGGGTGGTGAACTATTGTCTTTGACAGTAATTGTTCAGGTGCTGGGAGGTACCTTGGTGAATGTTATTCTTTTCTCTGTTTTAATGTATCTGTTGGCACTTTTCGTAAAGAGCAGCAGTGCCTGGGGAGGTCTGGCCACTATTGTTGGTACTTTTGTGGGATTTCTTGGCGCAATTTATATTCCGGTGGGCAGTCTTCCGGAAGGAGTGACCGGTGTGCTGAAGGGCTTGCCGATACTTCATTCTGCCTCTGTTATGCGTAAAATTATGTGCGGTGATGTTCTGCAACAGGCCTTTGTTGGTGTGCCGGAGGAGGTTGTGACTGTTTACCGTGAAGTGATGGGAATTGATATTGTTATGAAGGAAAATGTGCTTTCTACAGAATTTCAGCTTCTTTTTCTTGCAATTTGTGGTATGATATTGTTAATTGCGATTGCTCTGGTTGGAAAAAAACATAGTAGTCTGGAGTAAGGGCGCATAGGAGGAACTATGAAAATTACAATTATGGATTTGCTTCCCGGAGAAGAAGAGGAAATTATTGTGAAATGTGCTTCGCTGGATGCAAAGGTGGTGGAATTACTCAACGAATTAAAGAGTAAGCCGGACGGCGAAAAAACAAAACCGGTACATAAATTGAATGTATACTTAAATGGGAATATCCATTTAATGGAACCATCAGAGGTTTACTACTTTGAATATGTGGACCAGAAGGTATTTGTCTACGGAAAAACGCAGGTGTACGAGATTAAAAGCAAGCTCTATGAATTGGAAGAACAGCTGTCCAAGACGGATTTTATTCGGGTCAGTAAGTCATGTATTTTGAATTTGAATAAAATTCATAGTCTGGCACCGAGTCTTGGCGGACGGTTCGAAGCAAGATTAAAGAATGGGGAAAAGGTTATTATTTCCAGACAGTATGTGGCTTCCTTAAAAGAAGTCTTAGGATTGTAGAGGTGAAGATGATGAAAGAAATCATACATTTATTGAAAGAAACCCTGCGTTATTTTGTGATAATCACTGTGTTAGTACTATTTGTCTCTGCAAGCTATATCACGATTTTTTATGGATTGGATTCTTTTGTGACGGTAAAAGTGCTGTGGCAGATACTATTTGTATCATTTTTGGGTTCGCTGAGTCACATTTTGTTCCGGACAAAAGAAAATAAAATGCTTACCAAAACGGGATATTATGTTCGTTGGTTCCTTTGCTATGTGTATGTAAATTCGATGGTGCTTGGTTTTGGATGGATGTTTGAGTGGTTTGATATTTCCAGCTTACCGATGGTCGTCGGAATGTTGGTTGCAATTCTGGTTGTTTTTTTAGTGGTTGCAGCATTTGTATTCTGGATGGATGCCAAAACCTCTGAGGAAATTAATCAGAAATTAAAGGAACGAAATGCAGAGATTGATGCCGCGGAAGAATAATAATATGTAATATTTTCGGGAATACTTTAATAGATAATAATTAGAGAGACTGATTCTCGAAAGGAGCATAGTATGAAATTCTATGTTTGTGAAACATGTGGAAACATTATTGAGTATGTGAAAAAGTCCGATGCTTCGGTTATGTGCTGTGGTTCTGCAATGAAGGAACTTGTGCCGGGAACTTCTGATGGAGCAGTGGAAAAGCATATTCCGGCAGTTAAAGCAGAAGGAAATTGTGTGCATGTACAGATTGGGTCTGTGGAGCACCCGATGACGAAGGAGCATCATATCGAGTGGATTGTGATTGAGACAGAAAAAGGTTGCCAGAAGGTGAAACTGGATCCGGAGCAGGAACCAAAGGCAGAGTTTTTACTGACAGAGGGAGATAAGCTTCTGGCCACTTATGAATATTGTAATTTACACGGTCTTTGGAAAGCGGAATAGTTTTTATAGACACAAAAGGAATAAAATGGTATACTGATACTATTGGGTAGCAGCATTGCTGCTACCCTGAAATGTATTAAAAGGAGAAGAAACTTATGGCAAACAAGTACGCAGGAACAAAAACAGAAAAGAATTTATGGGAAGCATTTGCTGGAGAGTCTCAGGCAAGAAATAAGTATACCTATTTTGCTTCTGTAGCAAAAAAGGCAGGCTATGAGCAGATTGCTGCATTATTCCTCCAGACAGCGGAAAATGAGAAAGAGCATGCAAAGCTCTGGTTCAAGGCATTGGGTGAACTTGGGACAACCGAAGAAAATTTATTACACGCAGCAGAAGGTGAAAATGCAGAGTGGACCGATATGTATGAGCGTATGGCAAAAGATGCAGAGGAAGAGGGCTTCACAGAGCTGGCTGCCCAGTTCCGCGGCGTTGCTGCCATTGAAAAAATGCACGAAGAAAGATACCGTGCCCTGATTCATAACATTGAAGCAATGGAAGTATTTAAAAAGAGCGGTGTTACCATGTGGGAATGCCGTAATTGCGGCCATGTTGTAGTTGGGATGGAAGCACCAACAGTTTGTCCGGTATGTAATCATCCTCAAGGTTACTTTGAAGTAAGAAAAGAGAATTACTAATGTCGAAAATTGTTGAAGGAAAAGCAAAAACGTGCTATAATCTTTCCAACAAAAATGTTCAAAGGAGAGCTCACTATGAAAAAAATGATGAGTGAATTTAAGCAGTTTGCTATTAAGGGCAATATGATTGACCTGGCAGTAGGTATGATTATCGGTACTTCTTTCAACAAAATCGTATCTTCGTTAGTGAATGATTTGATTATGCCGTTGCTTGGTATTTTCACCGGAAAGATTGACTTTGCTAAGCTTTATATTGCGCTGGACGGTAATACATATGAATCTCTGGCAGCAGCAGAAGAAGCAGGCGCAGCATGCTTTAAGTATGGTTCTTTCCTGGCCGGTTTACTTGATTTCTTAATTATGGCTTTTATTGTGTTCCTGTTTGTTCGTTGGGTGAATAAGCTTCGCACAAAGAATCAGGAACCGGAAGCACCAAAGGCACCTACTACAAAGGTATGTCCGTTCTGTAAGTCTGAAATCAGCATTGAAGCTACCAGATGTCCACATTGTACTTCTGAAATCAAAGAATAACTTTTTTTATCAAGAGAAAAGGCCGTTCCATTTTTGTGGAGCGGTTTTTCTTGTATTGTTCACATCCGTGGGTACAGTTTAAGCTTTGTGAGCAAAAAATTAACATTTTAGAAACATCTCGAAAATAATTTGCAAACATGGGCAACCTATACTATAATAAATACGAAATGTAATCCGTAGTTTGTTAAGCGAGGAAAGAATATGAAACCAATTGGTATTGCAACGGACAGTCATTGTGGAATTGCACCTGAACAGGCAAAAGAACTTGGAATCAGAGTGCTTCCTATGCCTTTCTATTTTGGTGAAGAATGTTATTATGAAGAAGTTTCTATTACAAGAGAAGAATTTTTCAGACGTCTGAATGCAGGAGAAAATGTGTCCACTTCCCAACCATCTCCAGAGGCGGTTATGGGACTTTGGAGAGATGGATTGAAAGAATATGAAACTCTTGTTTATATCCCTATGAGCAGTGGCTTATCCGGTTCCTGTCACACAGCCATGATGCTGGCAGAAGAAGAGGAATTTAAAGGAAAAGTTTTTGTGGTTGATAACGGCAGAATTGCCACACCACTGCACCGCTCTATTTTTGATGCCATGGAATTGATGGAAGAAGGTTATTCAGCGGCAGAAATAAAGAAAATTCTGGAGGATGATAAAGAGAATATGACCATCTATATCGCGGTGGAAACTCTGGAATTTTTGAGGAAGGGTGGCCGCATTACTGCAACTACGGCGGCTCTTGGAACATTACTGAATATTAAGCCGGTACTGCGTCTTGGCGTAGGAGTACTGGACACATATAAAAAATGCAGGGGCATGCGTAAAGCAAAAAATGAAATGTTAGAAACCATGAAGCAGAAAATGGAAACTACCTATAAAGAGGCTATTGAGCGTGGGGAATTTTATTTGATGGCGGCTTCCAGTGCGGATGAAGAAACCACAAAGGAATGGGTGGAGGAAATTAAGGCACATTTTCCGGGCTTTGAAGTTATGTGTGATTATCTGTCCATGGGAATTTCCTGCCATACCGGCGACGGAGCATTGGGAATCGGTTGTTCCTGCAAACCCAAAAGATAAATAGTGAAATAAGAGAATAATCTATACGGTAAGAGTAAAATTATAGGAGCAAATTATATGAATCGAATTGTATTAATGTGTCTGCGTAATTTTTGGAGAGTACCGGGAGCATTTTTAAAGCTGTGCCGGCATGCGAAGCATCCGGAAAAGTATACAGAGATGGAGAAATATCAGCATATTCAGTATATCTTTAAATTGGCAGTAAAGTCCGGTAACATTGACCTGATTGTTCATGGAGAAGAAAATATTCCGAAGGATAATGGATTTATGATTTATTCCAATCATCAGGGAATGTTTGATATTCTGGCAATTCCGGCAACCTGTGAACAGCCGTTAGCGGCGGTACTGAAAAAAGAATTAAAGGATATTCCTTTTTTAAAACAGGTCATTGCCAGCACCAAATCTTTCTGGATGGACAGAGAGGATGTCCGACAGTCCATGGAAGTGATTACTGCAACAGCAAAAGAAGTGGAGAAGGGACGAAATTATATTATTTTCCCGGAAGGTACCAGAAGTAAAAATGGCAACCAGATGAGAGAATTTCATGCAGGTAGTTTTAAAATTGCCACTAAGGCAAAGTGCCCGATTGTGCCGGTAGCCTTAATTGACTGCTACAAGGTATTTGACCAGAAAGGATGCAAGCCGGTAAGCATGCAGATTCATTATCTGGATCCGATTCCTTATGAAGAATATAAGGATATGAAGACACCGGAGCTGGCGCAGATGGTACATGACAGAATTGAAGCCTGTGTAAAGGCAAACGAAGGAAAATAAGTGCTTTAGAAGAATGTAAGTGAAATAAGTTGAGTTAGGAAAAGGATTTTTGTAACTGCCCGGAAATGAGGCTTTGCAAAAATCCTTTTTTGTGTTATAAAAATAATTTATTATGAATGAAACTTTTAGTTTTGATATGAGGTCTAATCTTTAGAAAAAGGAAAAGGAGGTGAAGAGCCTTGAATTTTTTCCCGGGGAAAGAAGAAAAGAAAAAAGAACAGTTAGTCGAAGAGACTATTTTAAAAAAGTATAATTCGTATTATCGGTTGGCGTACAGCTATGTACATAGTGAGTCTGATGCAGAGGATATTTGGAAACAATTGTAGAAAGTGAAATTCTGGCAACCACAGAGGAGTATTTCACGGTGAAGCTATTCTGTTTCCGGGCAGCCGGCAGCGGTTATCAATGGAATTATTACTATACCATTGATTTATCTACCGGCAAGCAGTTGAAGCTGGAAGAACTGTTTGTGGAGGGTGCAGATTATATTACTCCAATCAGTGAAAACATTAAGGCACAGATGAAGAAACAGATGGCAGAGGATGAAAATAAGTCTTATTGGCTGGATTTTGCCGTAGAGGACTGGAATTTCAAACAGATTAGCAAGGATGTTTCATTCTATGTGAATGCAAACGGAAATATAGTAATCTGCTTTGATGAGGGTGATGTGGCCCCAATGTATATGGGAGCATTAGAGTTCGAAATTGATAACGAAGTGTTGAAGGATATAAGAAAATAGTGTTTTTACAGGGGACGTCTGAAATATGACGTCCTCTTGTCATATTTACGCTAATAGAATATAATTATGGTGAAAGGAAACCGGATTTGTGCAAAAAATATATGATGAGGATATAAGGAGAACACTTTATGCTGGAACGATTGATAAGTATTATTTACATATTGATGAACAAGGGAACCGTAACTGCCGGAGAACTGGCAGCACGGTTTGAAGTATCCACCCGCACTATTTACCGCGACATTGAAGCGTTGAGTATTGCCGGAATTCCGGTGTACTGTAAAAAAGGAAAGAATGGCGGTATCAGTCTGACGGAAGAATTTGTTCTAAATAAAATGCTGATAACAAAAGAAGAGCAGCAGGAGATTCTGGCTGCCCTGGTAGGACTCAATGAAACAGAAGTGATAGGTGAAAAAGAAACGCTTCAAAAGCTGGGCGATTTCTTTCAGGCGGAGCCGGTACCATGGGTACATATTGATTTATCTGACTGGAGCGGACTCAGAAAGCAGATGTATGAGGATATTAAGCGGGCAATTTTAACTCACCATGTGGTGGAGTTTGATTATTATGGACAGAACCGACCAATGAGTCATCGTGTGGTGGAACCGGTTCAACTGCAGTTTAAGGAATATACCTGGTATTTGCGGGCTTATTGCAGGGAACGAAAGGATTTCAGAACGTTTAAACTGTTTCGGATGCAGCGGTTAAGCGTGCAGGAGACGACTTTTGCACCGAAGACAGAGCCGGTGCAACAAATAGTTGAGACAGAGTCTTCGGGACAGGAGTTTCCGGTAACACCGCTTACCATCTGGATTGATAAAAAGGAGTCGTACCGAATTTACGACCGTTTTGATGAATCGGAACTGGAGCAGCTGCCGGACGGAAATTTTCTGGCACATTGTGCCTATCCGCTGGACGAGTGGGTGTATAGTCTGATTCTCTGGTTTGGTCCGTCGGCTAAGGTGTTGGAACCGGAGTTTATCCGGGTGGAGGTGCAGAACCGCATCAAACAAATGTTGGAAAACTATGAGCAGGAATAATTGTTTCGGAACGTATGAAATAGTTTTTGAATATGACAAACAGGTGTCAGGTTTCGTCTGGTAAGATGGTGTCAGATAACAAGCACAGCATGATATATGGGTGCATGTTATGAAAACTATATTAGCGGAGGAATATGAGATGAACACAAACACACAAAACATTGACTGGTCCAAGGTAAAAATCTGCCAAAGCTGCGGTATGCCGCTACTTTTGGAGGAGCATTTTGCAAAGAATGCGGATGGTACAAAAAATGACAAGTGGTGTTGCTATTGCTTTAAGGATGGCATTCTTGGCGAATGCACATTAGAAGAAATGATTGACATCTGCGCACCTATTGAAGTACAGGATGGACGCTGCAAGACTTTAGAGGAAGCAAAGGAGCAGTTGAGACAGTTTCTGCCGACCTTGGAGCGTTGGAAGAAGTAAAAAGAAAACAAAGGAGTGGCGTATGTTAGAGTTACCGGAAAGTTATATCATTGCAAAACAAATAAGGGAAACATTGCGAGGAAAAATCATCAGTTATGTGGAGCTTTTACATACGCCCCACAAATTTGCCTGGGTCACCAGCGAACAGGGAAGTGTGGAGGACCACTTGGAAGGACAGACCATAGAGGATGCCAGGCATCAGGGTGGCATCCTGGAAATTGATACAGAGGACAGTATGCTGTTGCTTTCTGACGGTGCTTATCCAAAGTATTATGAAGACAAAAAGAAGTTTCCGAAGAATCACCAGCTGGCAATTTACTTTGATGATGACACGGCACTGTTTGTATCGGTGCAGATGTACGGTATTATTATGGTGTACCCGAAGAATACATGCAATCATGGATACTATATTTCCTCTTCCACAAAGCCAAATCCGCTGACCGGGGAGTTTACTTATGAGTATTTCAAAAGTCTTTACCCTGCGGGTGGGAAAAAGCTTTCAGCAAAAGCGTTTCTTGCCACGGAACAGCGGATACCCGGTTTAGGAAATGGTGTCTTACAGGACATTTTATGGAATGCCGGGATTGACCCGCGGTATGATATGGCTTTTGCAACGGAGGAGGATTTTCAGGCTCTGTATCAGTCGGTGCGAAAAATCTTAAAGGAAATGTGCGATAAAGGTGGCCGGGATACGGAGAAGACATTGTTTGGTGAGAAGGGCGGTTATATTTCACAGCTGAGTAAAAATTCGCTGCATCAGCCGTGTATACGGTGTGGTTATGAAGTTCATAAGGCGGCATATATGGGCGGCACGGTGTATTTTTGCGAGCATTGCCAGAAGAGGTAACAGGCAAGTCGGTATCACTGTGAAAGGAGCGGAAAACTGTTCTTTGGCAGAAGGATGTGCTTATGTAGCGGATAAAATGCATACGAAAGCAGATAGGACAGTGGCTAAGATGCTGGATGTTATCTTGCGGAAGGAGGGTTTTGATGTTAGTAAAGGAGATGCAAATGAAGGTCCCTCCTTGCGTTATAGTAGAGGGAAAGCTCCTTATGAATATGCGTGGTTTCAATGGAAGGGGAACTGCTCTTAGAACTTCGAATCCGCAATGCAGAAAAGTGCATGGAGTATTTGAAGGAGTGTCCGGAGCATATTCTTGAGATGCTTCGGCAATCGGATAGGGGCTGCTGTGGCGCACCATTTCGGCTGCACCCGGTACAAGAGGAGATAGAGCATTATTTGAAACTGGTGGAACTGGGGAAAAAGAGGTAGATAGTAAAAATGTATGAACGAATGCTAAATAAACAGGAGAAGCCAACCATAGAAGAAATGACTGCATACTGTGGAGAAAATGCAGACGGTTTACTCGCTTAAATGAGTGGCTGACATCAAATTTTGGAACACTACAAACCGTAGTGTTTCCTATGGAAATCATTATGGCTGGGGCATTTACAGTTATGATGCGGATGACGAACAAACAGTATGAAGTGCTTTATAACCAGCTTACAAAATATACGCAGGAATTTATTGATAACAAATATCCATGTGGTGAAGGAGGCTGGATAAATTATCGCGTTATATGTGAGGAACATTTGGAAGATGCAAAGAAGCTGCTTTTAGAAAAATGCAGGTGAATTTTATAGGAGTATGAGAAATTAGGTGATAGAAATGACAGAGCAGGAGATTGTAAAACACATTAATGATGGTGCAAAGCATTACATCCGCATGTTTGCGCATGCAGAGCATATGGAAACTTATGAAAAAGAGTATTACAGTTACATAAAGCCGAAAGAAGGCGAGCATGGTATTTGTTTTGTTTATGACATAAAAATAGAAAATCTTTCAAAAGAAAAGCAGCAGAAGCTTGTGGAGGAGATAAAAGAACTTCAAATGCCAATCTGGCTGGATTTAGATGCGTCCGATGATGTGTTCCAAATGGTTTTCGGTAGAGAAAAGGTGCATGGACAGACCATGTTTGCAGAGGAAGATGAAAAATATATGGCAGTTTCGGCAGAGGAATGGCAGAAAATGGGCAAAGCAGATAAGCAAAAAGAAAAGTGGAATGCCAGAGTTACGAAGGTGACGTCTGCCGAGGAGTTTGCCGTTTGGAGCAAAATCAACAATGATGTATTGGCAGGAGGTTTTGCGGATATACATCCGGTATATCATTATTCGCTTTGTGCAAAGGAACTGTTGAATTGCTATATTGCCTACGATGGGGATATGCCGGTGGCAGTGGCCGGCATCATGAACAATGAAGGTGTGGCATCTTTGGAGTTTGTGGCCACGATGCCGGAAGCACGACGAAAAGGCTTTGCACAGGCAGTATGTGAGTGGACGGTGGAAGAAACCTTTGCTGCTGGAGCAAAAATTATAACTGTGCGGGCGGCGAATTTGTCGGCAGGAAAATTGTATGAGAAGATAGGGTTTAAGGCGTATAATTATGCGCTGTGAAGGGAGATATATCGTGGCAAAGAATGACAATGCACACTCTCTACGTCTGGTGGAGAGTTTAAAGAATAATATAGGTTCTGAGCTGGCACAACAGTTGGAAAATCAATATCCACTGTCTAAAAGTGCGACTATTGAAAAGAAGTTTGAATGGGCACAACATGCTTGTTTGTTCCTGGAAGAACATCTGGAGGAACAGGAGATTATCAAGGTAAGAAAAGAATGTCGGTGTAATGACGGTAAATCCATTGCAAAGAAACTCTTGAAGTATTTGAACAAAGCAGAAAGTATAGAAGACTTTGTCAAGTCCTTTAATCAGAATGAAACCTTTGCATCATTGGAATATATATCAGATCATAAGCTGTTGTTTTGCTATCCGGAGTGTTACTGTGCTTGTGTGAAACGAATATCGGAAAGTGTGTCCCGTACGTGGTGTTATTGTACTTTAGGAAATGCAGAAGGAATCTTTCGGGAAGTATTTCAAAAGGATGTGGTGGTAACACTGGTAGAGAGTATTAAGACTGGTGCAAAACGGTGTGCGATGGAAGTGGAGTGGTGAGTTGCAGAAAGGAAAGAAACGATGAAGAAAGATTTTTATAGGGGACAGCTATATACCATTTTATCTAAAGAATTCAACTGTACCCCTGAGGATTTTACAAAACAGGAAAACATACTGACGGTATCTGCACTTCAAGAAGGCCGTCGTATCTACAGTCAGGAAAAGTATTTCTTCCACATGGTCACCACCGGAGGAAATGCTGTGCTTACCGCGGATGAATGCATGCATCCGTTTTTGAAGAATTTTATGAAAGACCGCACCGGGCACTGGCTGTTTGAAATTCCAAATCTTCTTCCTCTGGAGAAGGAACTGAATCGTTTTGGATACACCTTAACCCAGACCCATCACATGTTTTTATCGGCAGAGCAGGTGGAGGCTAAGAAGAATTATCCGGTAAAGTGGTTTTACGAAAAAGAAGAAATCGAGCAGTTCTATGGAGACGAGAGATTTCCGAATGCCATATGTTCTGAGTACCTGCCGCACCGTCCGGACAACATCGTGGTGTGTGCTTATGATGGCGACAAAATCATGGGCATGGCAGGGTGCTCGGAGGATGCGCCGGGATGGCAGCAGATTGGCATTGATGTGATGCATGAATATCGTTCCATGGGTGTGGGAACCTATCTGGTAACGCTTTTGAAAAATAAAATTTTAGAACAGGGGGATATTCCATTCTATGGTACCAGTGTGTCTAATTATCACTCCTGGAATATTGCGCTGAACGCAGGTTTCCGTCCGGTGTGGGTGGAAATTGGAGCGGCAAAGATGAAAATTGTTATCGAGAGACAAGGCGAGTAGATTACAAATCGCTTTGTTTTTTACTTGACAATACAACTAAAAAGTTGTATTCTGAACTTGGGAGAGATAGAAAGGAGTGGAATGAAGTTACACACTTATAAGTCCTCGTCCGGTAAGAATTTGATAATGGAGTATATTGACTCATTGACAGAGCCGGAACGTGTAGATGCCTTTTTTGTGCTGGAGTGCATGGAAAATGGGGAGTTTGATAAAATAGTATTTAAACAGTGGGAAAAGAAAGTTTACGAGGTTTATTTCAGAAAGCACAATAGGATTTTTTATGTTGCGGCAGATGAGCAAAACCTATATTTATTACATGCATGTCGTAAGCAGAAAAATCAAACAGAAAAAACAGACAAAAAGATTGTAATTAAACGTGCAAAAGAACTTGGAAAAATGTTAGGAAAAACCTTTATTTAGTCTAGGAGGGATTAGTATGCCTTTTGAACAGTTAAATGTGCAGGAAGAAATAAAAAAGCGTAAAACTACTTCAAAAGAATTCGAACAGTTGTGGGAAGAAAGCCGCGAGGAATATCGATTAATCGGAGAGATGATTAGCATTAGAAAAGCAGAAAAAGTAACACAGACAGAGCTTGCAGAGCTTACCGGGAGTAAACAGCAAGTCATTTCCAGAATTGAAAAGAAAGAGAATAGTCCGTCCCTGCGGATGTTCTGTAATATGCTACAGGCATTGGGATACGAGCTGCAAATAGTAAAGAGACAGTGTTAAAAATAAATAATTTCTATTGACAAAAAAGTGTTTGATATGTTACATTACTTTCAACATTCCGCAAGGAAAAGGAGTAAATCAAATATGAACAACCTTTATATAAACAGCTTAAGATTAAGACGCAGATGCAGACGTAAGTTCCTGTAGCTCATGCAAATTTGCCGCATGACTACAAGGTGTACGTCTTGTTTTCGTGCGGCGCTGTTGTTTATATAAGTATTATGCAGAACCGCAATAAATTTGGCAAGGTGCCGATTTTGTTGCGGTTCTTTTATTTTTGAAGTGCTTATACCCACATATGATGTAGTAGGAAAGGAGATTACTATGAAAAACAAAATTTGTAACTATGTAACCACATTACTGGCCGACACCACAACAAACCAACTGCTTACTCTGCTGGAAACCCCACCGGAGCCTTCTATGGGAGATTTTGCCCTGCCTTGCTTTTCTTTTGCAAAGGTGCTTCGGAAGAATCCAAAGCTGATTGCGGAGGAACTGAAAGCAGGATTGGAAGCAAAAGCAGAAGAACTGGGCATTGAAAAAGTGGAAGCAGTAAACGGTTATTGCAACATTTTTTTGAACAGGACAGCATATGTGAAGCAGTGTCTGATGACTGTAAACCAGATCAATCACGGTGTAAAACAGCCTGGTATCGGCAAGACCATCTGCATGGATTATTCCTCACCGAACATTGCAAAGAATTTTCATGTAGGTCATTTACGGACCACGGTGATCGGAAATTCGTTGTATAAGATTTATGATAAGCTGGGTTATAACGTAGTGCGTATCAATCATCTGGGTGACTGGGGTACGCAGTTTGGCAAGCTGATTGTGGCATACAAAAAGTGGAGCAGCAAGGAAGAGGTAGAAGAAAGAGGAATTGAGGAACTGATGCGTATTTACGTAAAGTTTGGCAACGAGGCAAAAAAGGATGAGACTTTAATAGAGGAAGCAAGAAACTGGTTTGTAAAGATGGAACAGAACGACAAAGAGGCTCTTGCCATCTGGAACTGGTTTAAAGATATCAGTCTGGTGGAATTTGAGCGGGTGTACAAGCTGCTTGGCATTTCCTTTGATTCCTATTTAGGAGAGAGCTTTTACCGGGAAAAGGTGCCGGCGCTGGCGGAGGAACTGAAGAAAAAGAACCTGCTGTCGGCGAGTCAGGGAGCAAATATTATTGATTTGTCAGATTATGATATGCCGCCTTGCCTGATTACCAAGAGCGATGGTGGTTCCATTTATCATTCCCGGGATATTGCAGCGGTGTTGTATCGGAAGCAGAACTACAATTTTGAAAAGTGTCTGTATGTGACGGGCTTGGAGCAGTCTTTACATTTTAAACAGGTGTTTACTGCAATTAAAATCATGGGCTATGAATGGGCGGAAGGTGCTCTGGTGCATGTGCCGTATGGTCTTGTCAGCATGGCGGGTGCAAAACTTTCTTCCCGGACCGGTAACATAGTTTATGCGGAGGATATTTTAAAAGAGGCCATGGAACGGGCGATGGCAGCCATTCAGAGCAAAAATCCAAACTTACAGAAGAAAGAAGAAACGGCGAAGCAGGTGGGCGTCGGCGCGGTAATTTTCCATGACTTGTTTAATCAACGTATTAAAAATGTGGAGTTTAACTGGGAGGATGTGTTAAGCTTTGAGGGTACCACAGGACCGTATGTGCAGTACACTTACGCCCGGGCAAAAAGTATTTTGCGGAAAAGCGTAAATGTGGAGTATGCAGAAAAGACAACAGGCGAATCCGGTTTGATGGAGGTTGATGCAATAAATTACGCACATCTTACCGATGAGGCAGGATATGCGTTGGTAAAAACGTTGACAAGCTATGAAACGGTAGTGCTCCTTGCGGCGGAGCGGTATGAGCCGTCGGTGGTGGCACGGTACATCATCTCGGTGGCCAGTGCATTTAACAAATTTTATCATGAGTGCCCGATTTTGACTGCCTGTGAAGAAGAAAAACAGGCGCGGCTGGCTCTGGTGAATGCGGTACAGAAGGTGCTGAAAGATGCCTGTGACCTGCTTGGCATGGAGTGCCCGGAGGAAATGTGAGCGTATTGCAAGAACCTTTGGATTGTGGTAAAATGTTCAGAAAGAATAAAAGCAGAAAGGAAGCAAACACATGGCAGATAAAAATTTCATTTTTTCCATGAAACCATACGATACAGAGACTTTATCAGCACAGGTAGCCCGGATGTTAGAAAAACGGGTGGAACTGGCTTCCCGAAAGAAGCTTCCCGGTCTTTGGAAGGTAACGGATAAATTAAACGCAGCTCCACGAGCACCGGAAGCAGAGTTAAAGCGCCGTAGAGAAAGCAGAAGACGTTTTGGCGGTTTGCTCCTTGTAATGGGAATTTTCCTGTTTGTACCGGGGATTATGAAACCACAGGAATTGCCGGTGCCGTTGGTTGTGGGTTTTCTTGCTATTGTGCTTGGTGTTCTTTATCTTCGCAAGGAGGACAGAAAGAAAAACTCTTATGAGAAAAAGGCAAAGAAACTGTTGGAGAGTATGAATGCTTCCATGGAAAATCAGAAGCTGCGTTTGATATTTGGCGAAAAAGAGCTTGCCATGAGTGGAGCAGGAGAAGATAAGAAAATTTCCTATGCGGGTATGGAATGTACTTTGGAAACTGCTGATTTGTTTTGCTTGATTTATGAGAACCGGTTGGTATTGCTACAGAAAAAGGAACTGCTGCTAGGGACGGCAGAGGAATTTGCAAAACAGTTGGAGGAAAAGACAAATGTATATAAAAATACCGGAAAGTAAAGATGTTTCCGAATGTGCCAAGGTATACATATCCGCTTACCGTGAGAAACCGTGGGATGAAGTATACGAAGAAATGGAAGTAGAAATCTATATCCGCGCCTATTTGAATTCGGATACAAAGTGCTGTTTTGCTGCAGTGGAACAGGAAAAAATCGTCGGCTTGGTGCTTGGAATGATTGTTCCGTGCATAGAAGGACCATTTTTTCGAATCGAGGATTTCTGTATTAGTCCTGAGGTACAGCGAAAAGGCTGTGGAAGCATCTTTATGGAATTAGTAGCAAAGGAAGCGGAAAAGCGTGGTTGTGATTCTATTCTTTTGGGAACACAGCGGGATTTCCCTTCCCACTATTTCTATTTGAAAAATGGATTTCAGGAGATTGAGTCGGTACTACTGTTTAAAGAAATAGAGTAGGAGGCAATGTACAATGAAAGAAATCAACTGGGAATACGATATCCCGAAACTGAGAAATATTTTAACTGTAATTGTTATTATTTTTGGCATTTTAATGATTGTCTTTCATTGGACAACAGCAGATTTTGTATTTAATATAATACTTGGTCTGATTTTTGTGTTGGCAGTGAGGAGCTTCATGAAGTATAATATGTAAATAAAAAAAGACCAACCGGAAGGTGCAAATCATCAGATTGCCTGCCGGCTGGTCTTTTTTGCTGCTTTATGTTAGCCTAAGGTCACCTCTAATTGTGCTTTTGCCTGCCTGATATTCTCTATTTGTTCCGGCGTGACCTTATCCAAGCGAAGCTTGGACAGAGCTTTTTGCAGGGCATCGGAATCTTTCTTTAACTGCTTTTTGCGGTTCTTGTCCATAGTCTTTTTCTCATCCTTTAATAACTGCTGGGCCTTGGACCAGGTAGTTTGTGCCTCTCTGGAAAGCTCCAGTGCTTCCACACGGAGGGCATCTAAACCGGCATATTCTGCGGCATCCCGCATAGCCTGTTCTACTTCCATGTCGGACATCCGGTCAGAGGCAGTGATGGTGATGGACTGTTCCTTCATGGTGTCCAAGTCTCTGGCAGAAACCTTTAAAATACCGTTAGCGTCAATATCGAAGGTGACTTCAATCTGCGGAACGCCGGCCGGAGCCTTGCGGATTCCTTTCAGGCGGAAGTTACCGATACGTTTATTATCTGCAGCCATTGGTCGTTCACCTTGAAGAACACGGATGTCTACGTTGCTCTGATACGGAGCAGCGGTGGAGAATACCTTGGCATAGCGGGTTGGAATAGTGGTGTTTCGCTCGATGAGGCGGGTGGCAACGCCGCCTACGGTTTCGATGGAAAGGCTCATCGGGGTGACGTCAAGAAGCAGCAAATCTTTTCCGGTGCCTTTGGCAACCAGAGCATTTCCCTGCAAGGTGCTGCCGAGCACTGCGGCACCAAGGGCAACACACTCGTCCGGATTGATGTTGCGGGATGGTTCTTTTCCGGTCAACTGACGAACCTTTGCCTGTACTGCCGGGATACGGGTGGAACCGCCGACCAAAAGTACTTTGGACAGTTCGTTAGCAGACACGCCTGCATCGGACAGAGCCTGATGAACCGGACCTACGGTGCGGTCAATGAGGTCTGCTACCAGTTCTTCGAATTTAGCACGGGATAAGTTGATATCCATATGCACAGGCTCTCCCTTAATCTGGGTTAAGAAAGGAAGGTTGATATTGGTAGTTTCAGCGGTGGAAAGCTCTTTTTTCGCTTTTTCTGCCGCTTCTTTCACACGGTAGTAGGCAGTGATATCTCTGGAAAGGTCGACTTTGTGTTCTTTCTTAAATTCCTGAACCAGAAAGTTTGCAACTCTGGCATCGAAGTCATCGCCGCCTAAATGGTTGTCACCGGCGGTAGCCAGAACTTCTATAACGCCGTCCGCAATTTCAATGACAGATACGTCAAAGGTACCGCCGCCGAGGTCGTATACCATAAGCTTCTGGGCATCGCCGTGGTCCAGCCCGTAGGACAGGGCAGCGCTGGTTGGCTCGTTGATAATACGAAGTACATTTAATCCGGCAATTCGTCCGGCGTCCTTGGTAGCCTGACGCTGGGCGTCATTGAAATAGGCAGGGACGGTAATCACCGCGTCCTGCACCGGTTCCCCAAGGAAACTTTCTGCACTTTTCCTTAACTGGGCCAACACCATGGCGCTGATGGTCTGTGGTTTATATTCTTTGCCGTCAATCATCTGGTGCCATTCGGTGCCCATGTGGCGTTTTACGGAAGAAATGGTGCGCTCTGCATTGGTAGCAAGCTGGCGTCTGGCAACCTCTCCTACTAAACGTTCACCGGCTTTGGTGAAGGCGACGATACTTGGTGTGGTGCGCTGTCCCATTTCATTTGGGATGATGACAGGTTCGCCGTTTTCTACCACGGCAACGCAACTATTAGTTGTTCCTAAATCGATTCCAATCACTTTACTCATTTCTTTTTCTCCATTCTTATGGTGCCGTTTGGCACGTTTTTACCATTGTATGGCTTGGAAACTGCAATTTCAAGGGAGTTTATAGTCTTTTAATAAAGAAAGAGGAAAATTAATTTTTTTTCAGAATACCTATTGACATTTGTACATAAACTGTGTATATATAATATATACAGTAAATAAACAGTACATATACAGCTATTTACAAAAAGATGTTGCAAAGGCTGTAGGAAAAAGATTAGGTTTGGAATGGAGGTTCCCTATGGGAGTGAGAGTAGAACAATTTGTAAAAGAGAGAGATAACTTTACTCTTGGCGAAATTAACTTTGATTTGCCGGAAGGCTACATTTTAGGTATCGTTGGCAGAAATGGTTCCGGGAAAAGTACGTTGTTTCAGTCTATGTTGTTTGGAGATTGTCTGAATGGCGGTACAATCACCATAAACGGCAAGGAAGGCGGCAGAGACGGCGAGGCAAGACAGGACTACCGCAGACAATGTGCTTTTGTGTTGGAGGATTGTCCGTTTACAGAGACAATTAGTGCCAGAGATATCGGAGAGATTTACGGTCCGTTTTATAAGGACTTTGATAAAGAAAAATATGAAAGCCTGTTAGCGCGGCTGGATATTCCGGTAAAACGCAGGATGAAGAAACTGTCCGCCGGTATGAAGTTAAAGGTGCAGATGGCATTTGCCTTCAGTTATGACTCTAAAGTTTTATTTTTAGATGAACCGACGGCATCGCTGGACAGCTTTGCCAGAAAGGATTTGTATGAACTGATGGGTGAGTATATGGAATCCGGCAACCGCAATATTATCTGGACGACTCACTTAACAGAGGAGTTGGACCGCATGGCAGATTACCTGCTTATTTTAGAAAAGGGAAAGCAGACCCTGTTTGATGAGAAGGAAGCGGTGGTGTCACAGTACAGAATTGTAAAGGGAAGCAGACACCAGTTAGACTGCATGAAGAGTAAACTGATTGGCAGAGTGGATAGAGAAACTTATAGTGAAGGTCTGGTAAAGAGTGAAGACGGACCGTTTCCACTGGCAGACAAAACAGAGGCACCAAGTATTGAACAGCTGCTTTGTTACCTGTACGGACAAAAGCATCCGGTAGCAGAACGTAAGAGTGTATATTAAAAGGAGGAGTATCATGGACAGAGATTGGTTAGAAGAACAGGGACATAAAAAGAGTATTAGAAAAATGGCAGGCAGAATGCTTTGGGCAGATTTTAAAGGTGTGATATGTGGCTGGAAGTGCATTTTGGTGGTAGCATTATATTTTTTCTTTATTGCACTGCCATACGTTAAAAATGAGGAGGATTTTAATGTCTTTGCCATGTCCTATGTGTTTATGTGGGCATTTATCGAAGTGAGCGCATTATACGAAAAGCCATTTAATTATCTGCCTTTCACTACAGAGGATATTGTACACTATTTAAAATACCGGACCAATCTGTTAGAGGCATGGGTGACAGTAGCTTCCGTAGGAACAGTAGCAGTACTGCATGCTGTCGGAGAAGAGATATTTGTGGAGCGTGGTTTGATGATGTTATGTTTTGTTTTGACAGCGCTGGAAGGCTGGTTCTTTGAAATGCTCTACAGCCTGGCAAAAGCACAAAATGAGGCGGAACAGGTGGAGCTTCCGAAGGCAAGAAAGGTTCGGGGTATTCTGTATGGTATTTATGCAATTGTAGTACTTTTTGTAAGTATGTTTGGATGTATGTTTATGAAATATGATGAAACGGCGAAAGTCAAGCTGTTAGTTACCTTGGGGTTATATCTGGTAATGTATATTTTCCGTACAGATGTATCGCACTGGGTACAGTTTAGGGGATTTGTAAAACCGGCGGAACGAGTGGTATTTGCAACACAGCAGCAGGTAATGGCAACACAGCAACAGAAGTAGGAGAATTGAGATGAAACTATTTATTTCGGAGCATAGTAATGCAGCGATTTATGAACAGATAGAGCAGCAAATTAAGGATGCTATTCTCAGGCAGGAATTAAAACCGGAGGAGGCGCTGCCGTCTATCCGGGGGCTTGCCAAAGATTTGCAAATCAGTGTGATTACGACAAAACGGGCCTATGAAGAACTGGAAGCCCAGGGGTTAATTTATTCCGTGCCGGGCAGGGGCTTCTTTGTCTGCACCAGAAAGCTGGAAATGTTAAAGGAAAAGAAAATTCAGGATTTGGAAAAGCGCATGAGCGAGCTGATACGGGACTGCAAGGCGGCGGAGCTTTCCAAACAGGATGTTCTGGATATGTTGGATTTACTTTACGAATAAGAATGAGAAGAAAGGGTGTCGGGACCAAACCGACAGAAATGAGGCCATATGGAAGAGTTATTGTTAGAGGTAAAGGGAATCAGTAAAAAGTACCATTCCTTTACATTGAGGGAGGTCAGTTTTTCTCTGGAACCGGGCTATATTTTAGGACTTACCGGAAGAAACGGAGCAGGTAAAACAACTTTAATCAAGCAGTTGGTTCACCCGGAAACTGCCACAAGCGGAAGCGTTATTATTAATGGTATTGATACAAAAAAGGAGCCATTCCGGGCAAAACAGGAAATTGGGGTACTGATGGAAGAACAGCCATTTCTGCAGACAAGGTCGCTGGAGGAAAACGGTCGTATGCTTGGCGTCTTTTATGAGCGGTTTTCCATGGAAAAGTTTCATGCATATTTAAAACGCTTTGAATTAAGTAATGATACCTTGTATATGAATTTGTCCAGAGGTATGCGCATGAAGTTTCAGCTTGCGTTTGCACTGGCACATTCGCCAAAGCTTTTGCTTATGGATGAAGCAACCGGAGGACTTGACGTAGTATTTCGCAGAGAGTTTTATTATCTGCTGCAGGAAGCGGTGGAACGCGAACTGGTTTCCGTGATTATTTCCACCCATGTCACCGAGGATTTGGATAAGGTGGCAGACTATGTGGCTTTTATTGATGGTGGTAGATTGAAATTTTATGAGTCCAAGGAAGAACTGTATGAGAAGTACCAAAACTATATGCGCCGTCTGCATGGCGAAGCGGCAGGCGTTGGTACGGTTCGTCTGGAGGATGTGATTTATGAGTATGACAAGCTGACAGAAGGAAAGGAGGGGCATGGCAATGAAAGAAAATAAACTGATGAAAGCTTTATTTGGGTATGAAGGAAAAACACCGGAGGAAACCTTTGACCGTCTGCTGATTTCTGCGAATTACAAGATATTGCTAGGTGCTACATTGTTTTTGGTGGTAGGAGTAGAAGCCTTTATCGGCATCATGTCAAGAGGCGGTGTGATTGCGGCAGCGGGCATTATCGGCAGTCTTGCAGCAGTTTTGATTCTGGCGCCTCTGCTTTGGGAAAGTACCATAAATTCAGGAACGGTGCGCAAAGTCCGCCGCGCGGCATACTTCCCGATTCGAATCCGGCAGTTTGTCTTAAGTAAATGGAAACTGGCAGCAATTTACGGTGGTGTTCTCTGGCTGATTTCCTTTTTGGTACAATTGGTATTTGCACCGTTATTTGGTCTGAAAAACCTGTTGTTTTATCAGGGGGCGCTGGCTGTTGTATTTGTGGCAAATGTATTGATGTATACGGTGATTGGAACCGTGGGGGCAAAATTAGGAGAATAGGGACGCTTTGGGAAAGCGAGGAGGATAACAAATATGGTGTTTTTTATTTTGATGCTGGCTGCCGGTGTTGCGACTGTGACGGTGAAATAATATATTAAGTTTTATGTTGTGTAAGGAAGAAAAATCATGAATTTTCGCGGAGGTAAGCTTTAATGAAAAACAATAAAGGAATGGCAATGATTTGTTGGGTGATTTCAGCAATAGCCTTTTTATCAGCTGCTTTGATGGGAGTAGGGGAGTCGATAAAACCAGCAATTTTTATTTTTGTACTTGGAATTCTCTGGATGGTTGCAGGAATAATGCATTGGAAAAAGAAAGGTGCAAAGCAGTGAGATGATTGTGAAACTTTTATGGTGGTTTCTGCGTCTAATAGATAAAAACATAGATGTTTCAGAAAGGAGAACCATGAGAAAACGAATTATTGCAGGAATTTTATGTATCACAATGCTGACCGGTCCGGCTGCCTGTGGAACGACCACAGACCTTCAAATCCAGAGTAAAAATTTAATGGAGGAAGTAACCTCTCCTGTTCCTACGGAAAACGGTGAACTTATATCAACCGGGAAAGTGGATGTTCTGGCAAGTTATAAAGAACAACATCCGTTGTCTGAGTTTGGTCTGAAGCTTATGCAGCAGACGCTAACGTCTGCAAAAGAGGATGAAAATGTACTGGTTTCCCCATTGTCTGTACTACTGGCACTGTATATGACTGCCAATGGTGCAGAGGGCAAAACAAGGGAACAGATGATGGATGTTTTGGGAGATAATCTCAATGAATATTTAATAGCATACCAGAGAGCCTTGCCTCAGAGGGATGATTATAAGCTGCACAGTGCAAACGGTATCTGGTTTAGGGAGGAGGAGTTTCTCAAAGTTCAGGAGAGCTTCTTAAAAACAAATCAGGAGTATTTTGATGCGGCTGTTTACAAGGCACCATTTAATGACATTACCTGTAAGGAAATCAACAACTGGGTGAAAGAAAACACCGATGGTATGATTGATGGTATTCTGGATGAAATTTCTCCGGATGTGGTGATGTATTTAATTAATGCCCTCAGCTTTGATGCCAAATGGCAGAAGCCATACAATGCTTATAGTGTTCGTGAAGATTGTACCTTCACCAGGGAGGACGGCACCGAGCAGAAAACAACACTGATGTATTCAGAGGAATCCACGTATTTGGAAGATGAACAGGCAACCGGATTTTTGAAATATTATAAGGACAGGAAATATGCTTTTGTGGCGCTGCTTCCAAAGGAAGGAGTGACCGTGGCAGACTATGTGGCGCGGCTTAGTGCAGAGCATCTTCATGAGTTGCTTGTAAGTGCGAAGCAGACCACGGTAAATGCCGCACTTCCAAAGTTTGAAACAGAATATGATATTTTATTAAATGATGTGTTAATTCAGATGGGCATGCCGGATGCGTTTTCCATGTTTGATGCAGATTTTTCAGGAATGGCAACCAGTGAAAGAGGCAACATCCATATCGGCAGAGTGCTTCATAAAACCTTTATTTCTGTGGATGAACTGGGGACTAAGGCAGGTGCTGTCACTGCGGTGGAAATGACAGATGAGTGTGCACCAATGGAAGTGTATACCGTATATTTGAACCGTCCGTTTGTTTATATGCTGATTGATTGTGAAACTAACCAGCCGTTTTTTATAGGAACCATGATGGATGCGGAAAAATAAAAGATTTCAATTATGTAAAAATAGTAGTGGAATAAATGAACAGAATTAGGTACAATGAGAGTGGGTTGGAAAAACAACCTGCTCTTTTTGATATAGGAGTGTTTTAGAGGGTACTACAACAAAATTTGATATAAAAGATGAGGAGGATAACCATGAAGTTTATACCAAAGACTCTGGATTTTAACTTAAGCCCTTATACCGGTTTTACAAGAGAAACCTGGCTGGAGGCAGGGGAATATATGTTGGAAGGAATTTTTAATAATATTGCCACCTTTGAGGATCCTGTAGTGATGCCCAGAAAGGAAACCAGAATTACCTATCCGCATTTAGACCATCCGGAAGCAGACCAGGAGGCGCAGCGCAAGGCAGAAAAGTTTGAGGGCCTGACGCGTACCTTTTTTATTGCGGCGCCATTGATTCATAACAACCCGGGGCTGACCGTTTGCGGTTACAATATTCGCGATTACTATAGAAATCAGGTGCTTCGTACCTGTACCAAGGGGGATCCGATTTATGTGGGCACCTATGATGAATTGTGGGAGTTAACCGGTGGAGGTGACCGTTTCCGTGCCTTCCAACAGACAGTAGAAACCTGTGCATTGGTTATTTGTCTGTGGATTTGCAAAGAGGAACTTTGGGATACCTATACCAAAGAGGAAAAAGACCGGATTGCAGCGTTTCTTTCCAACTATGCTCATAACAGCACCGTGCCGCAGAACTGGCGCCTGTTTAATATGTTAGATTTGGCATTTTTACATATGGAGGGTTATTCGATTGACAGGGAAATCATGCTAGACCATGCCCAGGCAATTCTTGCTTATTCAGTGGGTGATGGTTGGTATAGGGACGGACATTCCTTTGATTATTATTCCTGTTGGGCGTTTAATGTATATGGTCCACTCTGGTGCCGGTGGTATGGCTATGAAAATGAGCCGGAGCTTGCGAAGCGTTTTGAAGAGCAGTCCAATCGTCTGATGAAGACCTATGCGGATTTTTTTGATAAGGATGGTTACACAAACATGTGGGGCAGAAGCAATATTTATCGTAATGCGTCTACCAGTGCATTTGACGGAAACTTTTTCCTGAATGATTCTGTAATGGATCCGGGACTGGCAAGAAGAGTGTGTTCCGGCTCTCTGATGCAGTTTTTCTGCAGAGATGGTGTGATTGAAAACGGTGTACCGACACTGGGCTTTTATGGACAGTTCGACCCATTGGTACAGGGTTATTCCTGTGCGGAGTCTCCGTACTGGCTTGGCAAGGCGTTTCTTTGTCTGCATCTTCCGGCGGACCATCCATTCTGGACGGCCACGGAAAATAATGGTACGTGGGAGAAGCTTGGTGAAAAGGGAGTGAAGGTGACAACGTTAAATGGTCCGGCATTGTGTTTTAGTAATCATAATGCTAACGGTGAAACCATTCTTCGTACCGGTAAGGTATTGAAAAAACAGGGTGATACCCATGGTATGTGGAACTATTCTAAGCTTTGTTTTAATACAAAATATCCATGGGAATCCACACCGAAAGCAGAAACAGTGGAATGCTGGGATGGTACAAACACTGTATTTGAAACGGGTTTGGTAGAATCCCAACAGTATGTATTAAAGGATTTGACTGCCGGTTACAAGAGCCTTGCTAATGCCACCTTCTGGTATGGCGAAAAGGATGGTGTGCTGTACCGACGCCAATTTTTTGATTATAATTTACAGGCAGAGGCACACTGGATTCAGGCAATCAATCTGGCAGACTTTACTGTACCTTACGGTATTATTCGTGTGGATAAGCACCGTTTGTTTAAACGTCCAGTTCGCTTTACTCTGGGTGCGTATGGTTTCCCGGATAACGGAATAGAAATTATCCGAAAGGAATGTGGTAATGCGAAAGCTATTATTTTAAAGGGAAAAGATTATTGTGGTAATGAGAAGCAGCTTGCTATGACCATTTACGATGGCTGGGATGATTTGGAGCTGGTACATAGTACAGGAACCAACCCGGATTCGGAAAAGTCTATTGTGGTATATGCAGTAGGAGATAGGAAAAAGCACTATGGCTCCTATGAATTTTATACCTTGATTTCTCAGGTGGTTACCAAGGAAAGTTACGAGGATTTCACCGAGGAAGAATTGTTTCCGATTGCAGAGATTCAGTATGAAGACAGTACAAAGACGGGTGCTTATGGAACAGTGACAGTGATACTGAAAGATGGCACGGTGAAGAAGATTAATTTTGAAGAGATTGAGGCGGGACTGATGCTGTAAAATGAAGACGCACAGGTAACACTGGCTCTGGAGAAACTGAAAACAGTGTGTCCACAAGCACAAATGTGACAAATATATTGTAGTAGAGAGGAATTACAACATGAACATCGTATCATTAGAACGTAACACCGCCGGTATCGACATTTCTGTAGACTGCTGGAATGAACTTGGCAATGTTACCATTTACGGCAATACGGTAACAAAGGAAGAAATTAAAGAGCGTGTAAAAGACGCTGACATCATTATCATAAATAAGTCCCCAATGAATGAGGAAACCTTAAAGGATGCTCCGAATGTCAAACTGATTTGTGAGCTTGCCACAGGTTATGACAACTGTGATTTGGCATATTGTTCTTCCAGAGGAATCAAGGTAACTAACGTGCGGGACTATTCTACAGATATGGTGGCGCAGCATACGTTTACTCTGGCATTGGCACTTAGCCAGAAGCTGATGCACTACGATAATTATGTAAAGTCCGGAGAATACAGTGCACAAAGTGGCTTTTCCAGCTTCTATCCGGCATTTTATGAATTGACCGGAAAAACATGGGGTATCGTTGGCATGGGAAATATTGGCCGCAAGGTGGCTAAGATTGCCACAGCCTTTGGCTGTAAGGTAATATTTCATTCTATTACCGGAAGAAGCAGCTGCACGGAGTATCCGCAGGTGGATATGGAAACATTGCTTGAGGAAAGCGATATTTTATCCCTGCACTGTCCGTTAAGTGACTTATCTCGCAATCTGATTGACCGTGAGACATTAAAGAAGATGAAACAGTCGGCTGTTTTGATTAACGTTGCAAGAGGTCCGGTGGTGAATAATGCTGATTTATATGATGCATTGATGGCAGGGGAGATTCAGGCGGCAGGGCTTGATGTGTTGGAAAAGGAACCATTGGAAGAATCTAATCCACTGAGTAACTTAAAGGACAGCAGCAAGCTGATTATTACACCACATTTGGCATGGGCCAGCGTGGAAGCACGGACACGTTGTGTACAGGGAGTGTACGAGAATATTAAGGCATTTCTTGCCGGAGAACCAAGGAATGTGGTAAATCCATAAAATAGCAGATGTTCAGCCGGTTTGAATAGTAATGTAAAAAGTTCAAAAAGAGCGGAGCGTGCAATTGACATACTCCGCTTTTTCTATTATAATTTGGTTAGAATTCTAATTAGAGTGTGAATTAAGGAGAAACAGAAATGAGTGAAGTGGATATCCGTGAAGTAAAAGTACCATTCAGACAGTGGGAAACAGATGGGATTTTGTATGCGCCAAAGAAGGAAGGAAAGTTTCCGATTGTAGTATTCAGCCATGGCTATAATGGTTATAAAATGGATTTTGATGAGACAGCAAAATATCTGGCAGAGCGCGATATTGCAGCTTTTTGTTATACCTTCTGCGGTGGTTCTACCAGGGATACCAGCGGTATGGCAACTACCGATATGACCATTTTTTCAGAAGTAGAAAATCTGGAAGCTGTGCTTACTTATGTAAAGCAGTTAGAACAGGTTGATACCAACAATATTTTCACATTCGGCGGCAGTCAGGGTGGTTTGGTAACGGCATTAACCTGTGATAACAGAAGTGAAGAAATCAAAGGCATGATGTTACTGTTTCCTGCGTTTTGTATTCCGGATAACTGGACAGAGCGTTTTCCGGAGATAGCAGATATTCCGGAGGAATGGGAACTTTGGGATATGAAGCTCGGACATGTTTTTTTTGAAAGCATCCACGGGTACGATGTGTTTGCACATGTGGGTAACTATTCAAACAATGTTCTGGTTATGCATGGAGATAAGGATCCAATCGTGGCGCTGGGATACAGTGAGCGGATTGAAAAGACATATGCACAGGTACGTTTAGAGGTTTTTAAAGGGGAAGGGCATGGCTTTTCACCGGAAGGAAACCAAAAAATGACAGAGATGGTTTATGATTATGTAAAAGCAAATTTGCAGTGACAGGAGAAGTTTTTATGCAGAGAGAATTTTTGAAAACTCCAAGTGCTTATTATCAGCCGGCGGCAAAGCAGGGAAACTTGCAACGCATCTTTTACACCTCCAAAACATATGATGAGGCCGCCGGCATTATCGATAAAGATGCTCTGGTTTATCTGCCATATGGCTATGAAGAAGAGAACAGAGACTATAATGTATTTTATTTAATGCATGGTGGCGGAGGAAACTCCGATGAAGTATTTGGAGGTCCGGAAGCAAAGACAGACTTGAAAAATATTTTAGACAATATGATTGCAAATCAGGATATTGAGCCGTTAATTGTGGTGGCACCATCGTTTTATTACAAAGGAACGGACGAGGCACTGACTTCTACCAAGGCGGCGGGAGAACTGACTCAGAACTTCCACCATGAACTGGTGAAGGATTTGATTCCGAAGATAGAAGCAACCTACAGAGTAAAAAGAGGAAGAGAGCATCGTGCCTTTGGAGGTTACTCCATGGGTTCCGAAGCAACCTGGAATGTGTTTGCTAAATGTCTTCCGGAATTTCAGTATTTTCTTCCAATGAGCGGAGACTGCTGGGCGGTACAGTTACAAGGTGGATTGAATTGTCCGAAGGAAACTGTAGAATATCTGGAACAGGCAATTCGTAAATTTAGAAAAACGGCACAGGAGTATTGCTTGTTTGTCTGTGTGGGAGATAATGGAGTGGCATATCAGCCATTACATACCATGATGCAGGAAATGATGCAGCATACAGACTATTTTACCTTTGGAAAGAATTTTTCTGAGGGCAATGTTATTTACTGTATTGCAGAGGGCGGAACCCATTCTTATGAATACTGTTATCAGTATATTTATAATGCATTACCTCTTTTTTTCAGGGAGGGATAAGGCATGCGTGAAATTATATTTTTAGCGTTAATGGATACCCAGAAGTCCCACTGGAACCGGAGTAGAAAAGGATTTCAGGAATTGGATTTGTCGGATGGGCAGCCAAAGGTATTATATATTTTGCGTGCGTTGGATGGATGTGTGCAAAAAGATTTGGCAAAGGCCTGTGATATCAAACCTTCTTCCATGACGGTGATGCTGGATGGCTTGGAGAAAAAAGGTTATGTGAGAAGAGAAGAAACCAAGGTTTCCGGTGGTAAACGTGCCTATAAGGTGTGTTTGACAGAAGAAGGCCGGGAAATGGCGGACAAGGTATTTTGGCTGATGGAAACCATCGAAGAGGAAACCTTTGAAGGAATTACAGAAGAGGAACGGCTGCAATTGTTCTCTCTGTTGCGAAAGGTAAGAGAAAATCTGGACAGGCATTGTAAGGAGAAGGAAGGAGAAGCAGAATGAGAAAGCATTGGAGAAAAGGAGCTTTGGCATTGACGGTTGTGGGGGTATTACTTGGTGCTGCCGGATGTAGTAAGGAAAATAGTATAGAGAATCAGAATGCCATTAATCAGCAGGAAGTGGAAGAAAATCAGAAAGAAAGCAGTGGTTCGGAAAAAGAAGAAATTGTGGTTCCTGGACCGGTAACCGGGCAGGCTGAGTGGAAAACGCTGAAGGATGGGCGGATTTCCCATGTGGCGGTGCACGACCCGTCCATTTTCAGAGAAGAAGATGAAACAGGTAAAGTAACATATTATATTTATGGTACGCATATTACCTCTGCAAAGTCCGATGATCTGGTGGACTGGAAAACCTTTACGAATGGTTATAAAAAAACAGACAATACGCTATATGGCAATTTGTCTGAAAATCTTGCAGAGTCCTTTGCCTGGGCCGGCGAAAATGATGCAGACTGTAAGGGAGGCTTTGCAGTATGGGCACCGGCTTTGGTGTACAATGAAAACTATGTTAATGACGACGGCAGTAAGGGCGCTTATCTGCTGTATTATTCGGTGTCCTCTACCTACTGCCGGTCTGCTATCGGTTATGCCGTAGCAGACACGGTGGAAGGTCCGTTTACCTATAAGGGAACAATTGTATATTCCGGTTTTACCAAGGTGAGTGCCAAGGATTCCAGGAGCAACATTGATAAAATCTGGACAAACACCAACATTGATGAACTGATGGCAGAAGGTCGGATTGAGGGTGAATATAACGATCAGTGGGGTGTTGCAAATTACAATACCAGCTATGCTCCGAATGCCATTGATCCGACGGTTTTTACAGATACAGAAGGACGGATGTGGATGTGCTACGGTTCCTGGTCCGGCGGTATTTATCTGTTGGAAATTGATCCGGCAACCGGTGATGCCATTTATCCGGGCAAAGACGGAAAGACAGAAGACGGCAGAGTAATTGATAAGTATTTTGGTACAAGAATTGCCGGCGGTTACACAATTTCCGGAGAAGGTCCTTACATTTTGTATGATGAGGCAACAAAGTATTATTATTTATATACGACCTATAACTATCTGGATTCTGTCAGCGGTTATAACATGCGTCTGTTCCGTTCAGAAAAGCCGGAGGGCCCATATCTGGATGCGGCAGGCAATAATGCAGCGTTTGAATCCAGATATGTAAACCAGTATCAGATTGGTATTAAGGTAATGGGTAATTACAAGTTCACAAATACAAGTAAGGGGTACCGTTCCCCGGGACATAACTCGGTATTTATTGATGAGGATGGTCAGCGCTATCTGATTTATCATACCCGTTTTGAAAATAATGGAGAGCGATTTGAGGTCAGGGTTCATCAGCAGTTTATCAACGAAGACGGATGGCCGGTGACAGCAGTATTTGAAAACCGGAATGATTTAATTTCAGCAACCGGTTATGAGAAGAATGATATTGTGGGTGTCTATGAATTTATCAATCATGGGATTGGTTCCGATGGAGCAGGAGTAAAAACTCCGGATATTATCATTTTTCGTGAAGACGGTACAATTAGTGGGGACCATTCCGGTACCTGGGAAGAAAAAGAGGGTACTTATCTGGCGACCTTTGTCATTGGAGAAGTAACATATAAGGGTGTATTTTTTAAGCAGCATGATGAAAAGCTAAAAAGCGGACTGGTTATGACCTTTACCGCCATTGGCAATAATAACGAAACAATCTGGGGTGTTAAGTGTGCAGAAGGTACCGAATACGTGAAACAGGAAGTAGAAGAAGAAGGAACCCCGGCTACCAAATTTGCTGCTGTGGATAAGGAACCTGTAGTAAAACTTACCTTCGAAGATGCCACAGGAATAGAACTGGCAGGAGATGCCAAGGTGGAAGATGGTGTATTACATCTGGCAAAGACAGCTTCCTCTTATGGCAAAACCTATGCAAAGATTCCGGATATCACCGGATATGATTTTTCAGACGGAATTACCATTACAGCAGACATTCTGGTAAACAAATACGAAACGGACTGGACACCGCTGTTTATGTTAGGTGACGGTACCATTGGCGGCGGATGTAATACCTACGGATATCATTTTACTCAAGGGTTCAGCAGCGTAACGGATGATGCCAACGATGTGAAGACAGGTTATTATGGTGTAGATATCAGGGAACCGTATATCTGGAGTTACTTCAGCCAGAATTCGGCACAGAATGTATGGCATACGATAACGGTAACCATTACCGAGAAAACGATGTGTACCTATATTAATGGAGAACAGGTTCAGACGGGAAAGGATAATTATAAAGTAATTATGGATACCTTTAAGGTGGCAACCAATAACTATCTTGGTGGTTCCTATTACAAGGATCCTGATTTCTGCGGAAAAATGGATAATATAGCAATTTATAATATCTGCCTGACAGAAAAGGAAGTAGCAGCATTGGCAGGAAAGTAAAAAAGCATAGTGGAAAAGAAAAGCTGACAGGTTTGCAGGAACAAACGGAATCTGTCAGCTTTTTAAATTATAATTATGGTGTTCATTTTGGATTAAATATGTTAATATGTTTTAGGAAAAAGAGAATCAATTGATACGGAGTGAAGTTTTGGCATGAAAATTAATGAACAGTGTTTAGCCTGTTTGGTAAACCAGTCGGTGAAGACAGCGAATTTAGTGGGAATCAAGGATAGAGAAAAACTGTATAAGCAGATTTTTTTTAACATGAGTAAAATGGATTTTTCTAAAACCAACCCTGAAATTGTGGGGGAAAACTATCGCCTGATAAAACAGTATTCCGGCTGTGATGACCCTTATAAGGAAACGAAGCAGTATTATAATCAGATGTTTCTGGAGAAAGCAGGAGTATATGAGGAAAAGATGTATTCCATCGAGGATGCTGTGAAATACGCTATTGTAGCTAATATTATTGATTTTAATCCGGTGCATGCTAATGTGGAAGCGGATATCAAAACTTATTTTTCTTCCATAGAGCAGCTGGAACTTACAATCAATCATGTGGATAAAATGATGGATGATGTACAAAGGGCTGACACTATATTATACCTTGGGGATAACTGCGGTGAAATTTGTTTTGATAAAATACTGATAAAGAAATTAAAAGAACGGAATCCTCAGTGCCGGATTTATTTTGGTGTTCGGGGAGACGCTGTAGTGAATGATAATACGGAAGAAGATGCTTATTTTGTGGGCATGGATGAGGTTGCGACAGTTATCAGCAATGGAGATTATGCGCTGGGCACAATTATAGAAAGAACAAGTGCAGAGTTTCAGAAGGTATACAAGGAAGCAGATGTGGTCATTGCCAAGGGACAGGCGAATTATGAGTCATTGAGTGAGGAACGAAAGAATATTTACTTTCTGCTGATGACGAAGTGCAAGGTGATTGCGGATGATATTGGAGTGAAGGAAAAGGCATTGGTATGCATGAAAAATAAGAATTTATAAGGAGGTTTTACACTATGAAGGAGTACAAAATTATTGAAGTGAAAAAGAATGAAGCAGAAGAAACGATGAATGAAATGGCAAAGAAAGGCTGGGAGGTTGTCAGCGTAAACTACTGGAACATGTGGAAGGTTACATTGATGATTACGTTTGCAAAGGAAAAATAAGTCTAAGATAGGAAATAGAAAATGAGAGAGTATAATGAGTTGCAGATTGTTATAGATAGAATACAGCAGATGGAGCAATACATGGACGAACTTGCGTTAGTACTGAAAAATAATCCGGCTGCAATAAAAGAAGATACGGAGATTGGCAAAAAAATAGAAATTCTCACAGAATATATGGACGGTGGTCAGTGGCTTGCCGATTATGAAGCCGATGAGCGTGGCGAATTACCATCAGATTTAAAGCGAGGCGTGTTATCTCAGGATGGACTGTATAATTTAATATGTGATATTGAGGAATGGAAACGGCAAACAATTACGTTTAAGGAAGTGGACAAAACTTATTTTGAAATCTATGATAAAATCCCAATGAAGGTGGATGTGCGTTCCGAATATAAAGTGAAGCGTGTTGATAATGGCCTTGGTGGATTGACATTGGAAGAGGTTCCGGTGGAGCCGTATATCAAGGATTTTGGAAAATATGAGTGTGCTACCACCTATGAGGAACAATTTGATATTTCTACCTGGCGGGTTTATATGGCCTTTGATGGAGAGAAAGCAATTGGTGCGGCAACAGTTGCCGGTCCAACCAAAGGTATGAACATGCTGTATGGCAGGGAGGATGCCTGCGTGCTGTGGGACATTCGGGTTGCTGATGGCTATAAGTATCGAGGTATTGGACAGACCCTACTTGACATGGGAGTTGCCGGAGCAAAGGAGCGGGGGTACCGACAGATGATTATTGAGTGCCAGAACAATAATATTCCTGCCTGTCGGTTTTATCACAAGCAGGGAGCAGTGCTTTGTAAAGTAGATATGCACGCATATTACATGGAACCGGAAGTTCGGGAAGAAGTGCAGTTTGTGTGGTATTTAGATATTTAGGAGGAGAAAACAGAATGTCAGATTTTACATTAAATGAAATGCTTATCATGCAGAAAACATTGCAGGAACGCTACAAGGATATGTGGACACCGCTTGGTCCGGAAACCGGAAAAAATCAACTTCTCTGGATGATTGGAGAAGTGGGTGAAGTTATTGATATTGTGAAGAAGAATGGTGGTACAAAGGCATGCAGTGACAGCGAAATTCGCAAAGAACTGGTGGAAGAACTGGCAGATGTGTTGATGTATTATAATGATGTGTTGCTTTGTTATGATATCTCTCCGGAGGAATTAAGGAAAGTATATACAGAGAAATTTGAGCGAAATATGACAAGATGGAAGAAGTAAGGAGTACGGCAATGAACGACTTTTCACAAGGTTCCGTTAAAAAAAGAATTATTGAACAGGCAATTCCTTTAACGCTGGCGCAGATTGTCCAGATGCTTTATAATCTGGTAGACCGCATTTACATAGGGCATTTGCCGGAGATTGGCGAACTGGCATTAACCGGAGTAGGGATTACATTCCCGATTACAGTGCTGATTATGGCATTTACAGGACTGTTTGGAATAGGAGCAGTTCCGCTGTTTTCTATTTCCAGGGGCAGAGGAGAGGAAGAAGAAGCAGAAAAAATCATGGGCAATGCATTTACTCTTTTAATGCTTTCTTCCGTGATTTTATTTGTTGTGTGTTATCTGTTCCGGCGTCCGATTATCTTTTTGTTTGGTGCCAGCGAAGCATCTTATGTCTATGCCAATGAATACTTGAAAATTTCTTTATTTGGCACAGCTTTTTCTATGTTAGTGACAGGAATGAATGGTTTTATTAATGCGCAGGGGTTCCCGAAGTTTGGAATGATAACAACAGTGTTAGGCGCAGTGATTAATATAATTCTGGACCCGGTGTTTATTTTTGCATTTGACATGGGAGTGGCCGGTGCGGCACCGGCAACCGTATTGAGTCAGATAGTTGCAGCACTTTGGGTGTTGAAGTTTTTAACCGGAAAGAAGGCAATTTTGCGCCTGAAAAAAGAGTGTCTGTGGTTAGAAGGAAAAAGAGTAAAGGCTATTGTCGGTTTGGGAGTTCCGTCCTTTGTAATGCAGGCTTCTAATTGTCTGGTACAGGTGGTATGCAATAATTCCCTGCAAATTTACGGTGGAGACTTATATGTTGGGATCATGACAATTTTAAATTCCGTGAGGGAACTGGTAATGCTTCCGGTCATGGGCATCAGCAATGGCTCTCAGCCGGTGCTTGGCTTTAATTATGGAGCCGGGAAGAATGACCGGGTAAAAGAGGGAATACGCTTTATGACGCTGATTGGCAGCCTATATACCGTTTTTGCGTGGTTACTGGTTATTTTACTGCCACAGCAGCTAATTCATATTTTCTCCGGTGATGAGCAGACCATTGTGGAAGGAGCAAAAGCTTTATACATTTACTTTTTTGGTTTTGTGTTTATGGCGTTTCAGTTTGCGGGACAGTCAACTTTCCAGGGGCTAGGTAAGAAGAAACAGGCGATTTTCTTTTCCATGCTTCGGAAAGTGATTATTGTGACGCCGTTGACCATACTGCTTCCGATGGTTGGGTTTGGGGTAAATGGTGTGTTTCTGGCAGAACCGCTTTCTAACATTATTGGTGGTTTGGCATGCTTTATCACTATGTGGAAAACTGTTTATAAAAGATTGTAAATTAATTTTCGAAAAATCCTTGGAAAATAAAAAGAAAAATGATATAATAACTGTGTATTGATTTTTTGGGGGTAGAATAGCGAAAACGATAGGATAAGGGTAACATGATTAATTCAAAAAAACATAAAATTTTATTGAATAAAACAGATTTTCAAGTATTGTCTGCAGATACAGATTTTTATAAGTTTGTGGACAATGTAAGATTTTATTGCCCGTTTGATAAGCTGATATATGAGGAAGACAGAGCCAAATTTTCAAAGTTTGTGTCTCAGGGAGCGCAAGGGTGGATTGTGATTCATATGTTGGCTCAGGATGGAACAGCAGTTCCGTGTTATTTATCTGCAAATGAAATTTCCGGCTCTGATAACATGGAGATTGTGCTTCTTGACGTTGATAAGGTTGTGGAATCAGAGTGGGCACTGGACAAAAAAAGCCGGGTAAACGAGGCAATTCATGGCTTGTACGGTGACGATTCCTTTGTGTATTATCCGGATAGAAATGAAGTGGAAATTATCAGCGGAGTCGGTGCACACATAACCCGTCAGACTATGTCGTTAAATGAGTTGCAACGTATATTGGAAAAGGCAACAGAAAATATCGATGCAGTGAATGAGTTTATCAGTGGCTTATATAACGGCAGCAGATACCTTGTTATCAAAACGGATGGAAGTATCAAAGAAACTGAAAACGGTACAATGCATAGTATTATTAAGTGCACTGGTTTATATGAAAAGGGTGTCTATACTATGGCAGTGGGGTATATTCATGAATATCTGGAAAGAAATTATTCGGATGACCGGAAAATAGAAATAGACTCTCTTACCGGACTGCTGGCGAAGGGCGAAATAACCAATCTCGCTATTCGAACAATAGATGTGGAAAAGAGACAAAATGTGTCTCTTGCTATTGTAGATATTGACCATTTTAAACAGGTTAATGATATCTTTGGTCATATGACAGGTGATAATATTATCCGGCAGGTTGCATCCATCATTTCGGAAGAGGTAGGAGACAATGGTGCTGTGGGCCGAATCGGTGGTGACGAATTTATGATTCTGTTTTATAATGCCTATGATTTGGAAAGTTCCAGAGAACGTCTCAGAAGTATTAAAAATACAGTGAGTGCTTATTTTCCACCGAATATTCCCGAGCAGCCTACGGTTACATTGTCGATTGGATGTGCCGCTTATCCAAAGGATGCTTCCAATTATGAAGAATTATTTGCCTTGGCTGATTTTGCGCTGTACAGGGCAAAGGAAAAGGGAAGAAACCGTTATATTATTTACAGTAAAGAACTGCACGGTACTATAGCTGATATTAAGAAGACGGCACCTTCCAAAACAAGAATCAACACCCGTGGTGATTTATCTAAGGGTGATATTTTGTGTGTCATTATGGACAAAGTTGCCTGCCGTGAAGATTATCCGATAGAGCGTTTGCTGGATGACTATCTGGAAAACTTTGAAGTTCCGCGAATTACGGTTTATGATGCAGAAGCAGGACGGGTGTTACATATGGCTGGTCAGAAGGTACCTTCTAAGGATGTGATTACAGAAACAGAAAAGTATATTCTTAGTGAGTACTGGCAAAAAAGTTACAAAAATACAGAAATGGTAATTAATGATATTACTTCTATTGCGGAATATGATGAGCAGGTATATGAATTGATGAAAAAGCAGGGAGTGTTAGCCTGTGTACACATTCCATTCAAGGACAGAAAAGGTCATCGCTGTATTTTTTGTCTGGAAGCGGTAGATAAAAAGCATGTCTGGAATACAGAGCAGATGCACTATTTCCGGTTAATGGCAAAAGCTTTGTCAGAATATACACTAATTTCATAGAGGCAGAGTTATAGCACCTCATGGGCATAAGGCTTATGGGGTGTTTTTTTGTTTGTCGGAACGTTCTTATCCTGAAACGTAAGAAATTTTATTTTAGGTATTGACAGAAATAATTAAATTGTATACAATCAAAATAACTTAGACAAATTGTGCACAATTAAATTGAAAACAATCACAAGGAGGAAGAATAGTAATGAGTATCTATGATTACCAAGTAAAAGACAAGAAGGGAGAAGATGTCTCCTTAAAAAACTATGAAGGCAAGGTTCTTCTAATAGTGAATACGGCTACCGGCTGTGGTTTTACACCACAATTTGAAGGACTTCAGGATTTATATGAAAAATATCAGGAAAAGGGATTGGAGATTTTAGACTTCCCGTGTAACCAGTTTGGGAATCAGGCACCAGGCAGTGATGAAGAAATTACAGATTTTTGTAATTCCAGATATGGCATTACATTTCCTCAGTTTGCAAAAGTGGAGGTGAATGGTGCAAAGGAGGAACCATTGTTCACTTATTTAAAGTCCCAGAAGAAAGGTATTATGGGAAGTAACATTAAGTGGAATTTTACTAAATTTCTGGTAGACAGAAATGGAAGGGTAGTGGAACGTTTCGCACCGACCAAAACGCCGGAAAGCCTGGAAGAAGCAGTAGTAAAGCTGCTGTAAAACAGGTTCGTATCAATTGATAAAATATATAGGAAAAGGAGAAAAAGAAAATGGGATTTTATGATTTTGAGGCAGCAGACAGATATGGAGTAAATGTTTCTATGGGTGAGTATGAAGGAAAGGTAATCTTAATTGTTAACACGGCAACAGAGTGTGGTTTCACACCACAGTATGATGATTTGCAGGACTTGTATGAAAAATATCAGCAGGATGGATTGGAAATTTTAGATTTTCCATGTAACCAGTTTGGGAATCAGGCGCCGGGCAGCAATGAGGAAATTGCAAGCTTTTGTGACTCCAGATATGGTATTACATTCCCACAGTTTGCCAAGGTGGATGTCAATGGAGAACATGCTCTTCCGCTGTTTGATTACTTGAAGCAGGAAAAAGGCTTTGAAGGTTTTAATCCTGAGCATCCACTGGCAGCGATTGTAGAAAGTATGTTAGAGAGAAGTCATCCAAATTACAAGAATGAGCCGGATGTGAAATGGAACTTTACTAAGTTTTTAGTGGACAGAGAAGGTAATGTGGTGGCGCGTTTTGAACCGACAGAGGATGCGGAGATTTTGGAAAAGGCAGTAAAGGAATTATTATAAATGACAAGGAGGATAAAGCAATGGAATATTGTTATAAAACACAAAATACATGTTCAACAGAGATTAAACTGGATATTGAAGGAAATGTAGTCAGAAATATTGTATTTACCGGTGGATGTAATGGGAATTTAAAGGCAATCCCATTGCTGGTGGATGGCTGGACTGTAGAGCAGATTGAGGAAAAGTGTAAAGGAATTACCTGTGGCAGACGTCCGACCTCTTGTGCAGACCAGCTTGCCTGTGCAGTGAGGGAAGCTTATGTGGCTGCACGTCAGGTATAGAGAAAAATATCGGAAATAGTTTGCACATCTGAGAAAGAAGTGGTACAATTTTCATTGTACACAACAGTATTGATGACAATTACTAAAGGGGAAAACTATGGAAAAAAATTATGATGTATTAAAGCTGGACAATCAGATTTGCTTTCCACTGTATGCCTGCTCTAAAGAGATTGTTCGCAAGTACAAACCGTTTCTGGATGAAATTGACTTAACCTATACCCAGTATATTGCGATGATGGTACTGTGGGAGCATAAGGAAGTAAGCGTAAAGGATTTAGGAGAATACCTGTATCTGGATTCCGGTACCTTGACGCCGGTGTTAAAAAAACTGGAGCAGAAGGGTTATGTAACCAGGGCCAGAGACGTGCAGGATGAGCGGGTGCTGAACGTTACTATTACGGAAGCAGGCGAGGCTTTGAAGGAACAGGCAGTGGAAATTCCGGGAAAAATCGGAAGCTGCGTCTGCTTGCCGCCGGAAGATGCCATAAAACTTTATGAGATTCTGCAAAAAATTCTGAAAAGTATTTGACAAATGCAAAAAAGAGTGATATAGTCTGACCTAATAAATAAAACAAATGTGAGGCTGTTATCATGAGAAATCTTCAGTTTACAAAACTGAACAGGGACGACGATAGACAGCGCATGTAGCTTTGGAATAATATCCACAGGTACATGCGCTATTTGTGTTGTACCTGTGTGGCATAAGAATTTTCAGGACCACACCGGGAATAGAGAAACCAGGGGTGGTCCTTTTACTTTATCTAAATTTATACAGGGCCCAGATAAAATAGAATGCCATATCCGGTTTCTTTATCATAGATAATGATTAAAAAAGAATATGGAGGAATGGGATATGAAGTATATTAGTGAATTACACAATGCTTATAACAAGGAGACGACAGAAAAGGTGACACCTGTGCAGGTGGAGGCAGAACAATTACAACAGTACATTGGAAGTCGGGTGCAGTTACATGGTATGGTTTATAAAATCCGTAAAATGAGTGATTTTGCCTTTGTGTTAATCCGCACCAAACGTATGGTGGTGCAGTGTGTTTACAGTAGCGCATTTAGTACATTTTCACTGGAAGTTCTTAAAGAGGAAAGCTCGGTTTGCATTACTGCCAATGTGATTGCAGAGGAGCGTTCCAAAACCGGTTATGAGCTGCAATTACTGGAAGTGGAGGTGTTGTCGGAGCCGGAAGAAATGTCTCCAATTGTTATTAATAATAAAAAGGTGGATACTTCCATTGAGAATTTGTTAAATTATCGTCCGATAACCTTACGGAATGAAAAGGAACGTGCCATTTTTAAGCTGCAGGAAGGGATTTGCCGGGCAATCAGAGAGTACTTATATGAGAATCGTTTTACGGAAATTCATTCGCCAAAGCTTGTGGCAGAGGGGGCGGAAGGCGGTGCCAACATTTTCAAGTTGGACTATTTCGGAAAGCAGGCATATCTGGCGCAGAGTCCGCAGTTTTATAAACAGATGATGGTAGGCGTGTTTGAACGGGTCTTTGAAATTGCTCCGGTGTTCCGTGCGGAAAAGCACGATACCGCAAGACACTTAAATGAGTACACCAGCGTGGACTTTGAAATGGGATTTATTGAAAGCTTTGAAGAAATCATGCAGATGGAAACAGGGATGCTTCGGTTTGTGATGGGCTACTTAAACGGGCAGTATGCACCAGAGTTAGAACTTTTGAAAGTACAGCTGCCGGAAATTACAGAAATTCCTGCAGTGAAGTTTTCAGAAGCCAAAGAGATGGTAGCGAAAGCGTATCAGCGGGAAATTAAGGATATGCATGACTTTGAGCCGGAGGAAGAGAAGCTGCTTTGTGAACTGATAAAGAAGCAGACCGGAAGTGAATTTGTGTTTGTCACCCACTATCCAAGTGCAAAGCGCCCATTTTATGCTATGGACAGCAGAGAAAATCCTTCGGAAACATTAAGTTTTGACCTGTTATTCCGCGGCTTGGAAGTGACTACCGGTGGACAACGTATTCATGATTACAGGGAACAGGTGGAAAAAATGCAGGCTCGTGGCATGAACGCGGAAGCCTTTGAGAGTTATTTGATGATGCATAAAGCAGGTATGCCGCCTCACGGTGGTCTGGGACTTGGTCTGGAACGGCTGACTGCAAAACTGTTAAATCAGGAGAATGTGAGACTTTCCACACTGTTTCCGAGAGATATTAACAGGGTGACTCCGTAAACTTACAGATATTGCATTGCTGTCAATAAAGTTTGGCCTTGAAAATTGGAGTTACTTATTGCATAATAAAGGCGGATTACAGTGAAGTGCTATAAGTATGCAGAATGGAGTATGTTATGATGGAACAGTTTTCAAGAATAGAAGCTTTGATTGGCAGCAATGCCATGGATATTTTACAAAAGGCCAAAGTAGCAGTGTTTGGAGTTGGCGGTGTTGGCGGATATGCTGTGGAAGCCCTGGCAAGAAGCGGAGTGGGAGCTTTTGACTTGATCGACAATGATACGGTATCTGTGTCCAACTTAAACCGCCAGATTATTGCTACCACAGATACTATTGGAAAGCCCAAGGTGGAGGTGATGCGGGACCGCATTCTCTCTATTAATCCGGCAGCAAACGTAACAATAAGACAAAGTTTCTTTCTGCCGGAAAAGAAAGAAGAATATGATTTCAGGGAATATGCCTATGTGGTAGATGCCGTGGATACAGTGACAGCAAAAATCGCAATTATCCAGTGTTCCAAGGAAGCAGGGGTTCCGGTTATCAGCAGTATGGGAACCGGCAATAAATTAAACCCGATGGAACTGGAAGTGACGGATATTTCCAAGACCTCCGTGTGTCCGCTTGCCAAGGTGATGCGGAAGGAACTAAAAGACCGGGGTATCAAAGGAGTGAAGGTAGTATATTCCAAAGAGCAGCCTATTGTGCCAAAGGTGGCACTGGAAGAAATAGACCCGGTGGCAAAGCGGAGAGGAACTCCGGGCAGTACGGCATTTGTGCCATCGGTAGCCGGACTTATTATTGCATCGGAAGTAATTAAGGATTTGACGCAGGAAGCAAGAGCGTGAGTTTGGTATATAAGGAGAAACGAAGGATACGACGATGAAGGATTTAACCAAGGGACCATTATTTAAAACACTGATTCTGTTTGCTGTTCCGATTTTTTTCGGTAATTTGTTTCAGTTATTTTATTCATTAGCAGACACCAGAATTGTAGGAACTTATCTCGGAGAACAGGCGCTGGCAGCTGTGGGAGGTACCAGCGTACTTTCTAATCTGCTGATTGGTTTTATGAATGGTATGACGCTGGGATTTGCAGTACCTATGGCAAGAATTTACGGAGGTAAAAAGTTTGATCGTCTGAAAAAAGCCTTTGCTTTAGCGGCTGGTATGGGAACCTTGCTTTGCATGGTACTGGTGGTAACCTGTCTTACTTGTATGGACAGTCTTATGGTATTTATGAAAATTGAGCCACAGCTGATGGAGGATGCAAAAAGTTATTGTACAGTACTGATTTGTGGACTGTTTTTTACGTTTGCGTATAATTTAGGTGCTGCAACCTTGCGTGCACTTGGAAATTCTGTTACTCCATTGATTTTATTGGTTTGTTCCAGCTTGTTAAATGTTGGTTTGGATATTTTCTTTATTAACAACCTTCATATGGGAGTATTCGGGGCAGGGCTTGCTACGGTGATTGCCCAGGGAGTATCTGCAATTCTGTGTGTAGGTTATATGCTGAAAAACTATGAAGTTCTTCGGTTTACGAGAAAAGATATGAAGCCGGAAGCAGCATTAATACGGGAATTGTTGGCAGCAGGATGCTCCATGGCATTTATGAGTTCTCTGGTGCAGTTTGGAACTTTGATGCTGCAGACTGCCATCAACGGTCTTGGACAAACTATCATTGTGGCGCATACGGCAGCGAGAAAAGTAACAGAAATCTTTATGATGGCATTTAGTATTACCGGTTCTGCCATGTGTACTTTTACCGGACAGAACCTTGGGGCAGAACAGTATGACCGCATCAGGAAAGGCGTGTTTGGTGCCCTTGCATTTCTTGCCTGCTGGGTTCTGATGGTGATAGTACTTGCCAATACGGTGGCAGAAGAGCTGATACAGATGATTACCGGCAGCGATAATAAAGAAGTGCTGGAAACCGGAGCAAAGTATTTGAAATTTGACACGCTCTTTTATATGGTGGCGGCATGTATTACTTTGTTTCGCAATGTGTTACAGGGGCTGGGCAATCATATTACTCCGATTGTATCCAGTTTTGTAGAACTGGCAGGTAAGGTTGTTTTCGCCAAAATGATGGTGCCGGAACTTGGCTATTGGGGCGTGATTTTGGCAGAGCCGGTAGTGTGGATTTTGATGGTAATACCGCTTGTGGTAATGCTTCTTAGAAGTCCGTATTTAAAGAAAAGTAATAATCAGAATGGAAGGAATGGGTAAAGAAAAATATCTCCACATACAGGACGTCAGCGATGAATGGTCCTGAAGTGGAGATATTTTTCTACAGATATCCACCATCTAAATGGATAATCTGTCCTGTTAAATAGGCATTTCCTTTAGCAATCTGAAGGGCAAAATCTGCAACTTCTTCCGGTGCCCCAAAGCGTCCAATAGGAATTTCCACTGCCAGGGCTTCTAATTCTTCCTCGGAAAAGCAGTTGTTCATTTCTGTATCAATAACGCCACAGGCAATGGCATTGACCGTAATGCCGTTTGGTGCCAGTTCTTTTGCCAGTGCTTTGGTAAAGGCATCGACACCACCCTTGGAGGCGGAATAGGCAACTTCGCAGGAAGCACCGCAGGTACCCCACATGGAAGAAATATTAATGATACGCCCGCTTCGCTTTTTTAACATCATTGGAATGGCTTTGGAACAGCAGTAAAAAACGGAGGAAAGATTGGTATCCATGACCATTTTCCAGTCGGATGGGGTCATATCGGTAAGCAGACCGATATAAGAGATGCCGGCATTATTAATCAGTACATCCAGAGTACCAAATTCCTTTTCAATGGAATGGAACATCAATTCCACGAAAGAAGGGCTTCCTACATCTCCAATAAAGGATTTGCAGCGTACACCGTAAGATAAAATCTGCTGCTCCAGTTCTGCCAGGGCATCTGCACTTTTTAAACAATTGATAATGACATCATAGCCGTTTTGGGCAAAGGTCAGGGCAATGGCTCTGCCGATGCCGCGAGAGGCTCCTGTAACAAGGACAACGTTTCGTTCCATAGATTTTGTGGCAGCAAGGTGCTGCGCTCCTTTCCGGAATATTTTAACTATGGAAAAATGCTACCAGTCTGCGTTATCCTGGACCGGATGAAATAATTCATGGGCAAGGTCCGGCAGGACTTCTTTGGAAGCACCAGTTTCCATACTTAAACTATAAAGTAAACCGGGCACAATGTCAAACCAGATTATTGCAAAACTAGTTCCGATGAGGTAAAATACTGTTATTACTGCAAAAAATGAGGTGATTTTTTTGGAACAGAAGGTTTCGGCAATAACAGTATTGATAGCAATAGGATGTACACTGACGGTCATACTGACCATTCTGGCGGTTACGCCTTTTTTGAATGACATTCTGGCAGTAGAGGTTGATCAGACAGAACTGCCGGTCATAACACAGACACCTGTTCCGGGAAAGCCGGAGGAAGTTCTTGTGACGGCAATTTATGAGATGGAAGAGAATTCAAAAAAGATTTCTGCAATCTATATAGAAGTGTTTCATACAGGAAGTAACGAGGTGATGCATGTACAGGTGCCTGTAGACTCAAAAGTGACATTGTCAGAGTCATTGTATAAAAGCCTGCAGACCTATGCACCGGAACTTCCGCAGTATATGAAGCTTTCCAATATGGCAGAGAGCTTTTCGGCAGAATATGGACAGACCGGTTGTAACCGGATTTTGTCGGAGATATTAGGAGTTTCCGTGGAAGAGTATGTCCGTGCAGATGCGGAGACACTGCGTGCCTGGTTTTTGGCAGTGTGCTCTGAAAAAACTTCAACTTCTTTCTTTAAAGAATATACTTCCTGGCTGGAAAATTCTAAATCCAGTCTTAGTATGGAAGAAAGATGGATATACTATGAAAGTTGGAAACAGGTGAACTATATCGCAACGGAGGAGATACCGGGCAGCAGGGAGAAAGATGGATATATGATTTCGGGCAAACGCTCCGGAGAACGTTTGCAGGAGTTGATGGTTCATCAGGAAAATGAGAAATAATACAGAGTAAAGGAAAGAGAAGACTATGAATAAGAAGAAGCGAAACAGACTATGGCTGACAGGGGCAGGCGTGTTGCTAGGAACTGTGCTGTTCTGCTCCGGAATGCAGGTGGGAGCTGCAACCAATGAGCCGGGTTCTGCAGGTGACCCGCTGATTACCAGAAGCTACCTGGAGGCACAACTGGAGAATGTTGGGGGTGGTTATGAGTGTATTACCTTGAAAAAAGGTGAAATATTGTCTTTGACACAAGGCGCTCAGGTGGTGTTGTATACCGGGGGTGCTTCGGTAACTGGAAGCCTGATTGATACAACCGCAGGAAGTTTGACTCCGGCCGGGACGAAAGCAGTGAAATATCATTCCTATCTTGCACCTGCAGATGGAAGCGGCTTTACAGCAGATGCAACCTGTGTTATTTTTTTATCCGGTTCAACCTATTAGAAAGAGAGCAAAACAAGGAGGAATTGTTTTATGCGAAAACAGGATATGGGGTTGTGGAAGGATATTATTTATATCCTTATCGGTACTTTTTTAATGGCACTTGGTATCAATCTGGCTTTTGACCCGATGGGACTGGTCTGCGGTGGTGTCACCGGTCTTGCCATTGTTGTAAAGCATGTTACCGGAATGATTGTGGAGGGCGGTCTGCCGGTATGGCTGACAAACCTTTTAATTAATGGACCGCTGTTTGCGGTTGCACTGGTAAAGAAAGGGAAAAAGTATATTGTAAAAACAATGTTTGCCACGGTTATGCTTTCGGTCTGGATTTATCTTGTACCGGTTCATCAGTTGTTTGATGACTATGTGCTGGCGGTTTTATTTGGCGGAGTAATGAGTGGTGCGGGAATCGGTATGGTTTTTGCGAGAATGGCAACCACCGGCGGTACGGATTTGCTTAGTGCGATGATTCATGATAGACTGAAGCATTTTTCCATTCCGCAGTTGCTGGCGGTAATTGACGGCGCCATAGTGGTGCTGGGTGCTGTAGTGTTTGGTATGGAAAATGCCATGTATGCTATCTGTGTTGTTTACCTGTGTTCGAAAATTTCAGATGGTATGCTGCAGGGATTGAAATTTGCAAAAATGGCACATATTATTTCTGACAGAGCAGAGGAAATTGCAGAAGTGGTACTTCGTGATGTGGATCGTGGAGCTACCGGGATTAAGGTACAGGGAATGTATTCTAAAGAAGAAAAAAAGATGCTGCTATGTGTCGTAACTAAAAAAGAAATAGTAGAACTTATAGATATTGTGCACAAAATCGACCCGGCTGCTTTTGTCATTGTGAATGATGTTCATGAGGTTATGGGGGAAGGTTTTATTGAAATTAGACAATAAATTTTTATAAATCGACAAAAAAATATACAAATAAGCTAAAAAATATATGCTTTATGCAAATTGAACAAATTCTTAAATCACTTTTTGGTTATTTAAGATATGGTATTTTTTTTGAAAGTATTGTATTATGTATACATGTTAGAAAAATCTCTGCAGTTTACTGCGGTTAAAACCAAGAAACTACTGAAAATTAAAATGATAACAAATTAGGAGGAATTACAAATGGCTAGTTTATCTTTAAAGCATATTAACAAGACATATCCAAACGGATTTGTTGCTGTTAAGGACTTCAACCTTGAAATCGCAGATAAGGAATTCATCATCTTCGTAGGTCCATCCGGTTGTGGTAAGTCTACTACACTTCGTATGATCGCTGGTCTGGAAGAAATCACAGAAGGTGAACTTTACATTGGCGATAAGTTAATGAACGATGTAGAACCAAAGGATAGAGATATCGCGATGGTATTCCAGAACTACGCTCTGTATCCTCATATGTCTGTATATGATAACATGGCATTTGGTCTTAAGTTAAGAAAGACTCCAAAGGATGAAATCGACAAGCTCGTTCATGAAGCTGCAAAGATTCTTGACATTGAGCATCTCTTAGACCGTAAGCCAAAGGCTCTGTCCGGTGGTCAGAGACAGCGAGTTGCGATGGGCCGTGCTATCGTTCGTAATCCTAAGGTATTCCTCATGGATGAGCCTCTCTCCAACCTGGATGCAAAGCTCAGAGTACAGATGAGAATCGAAATCTCCAAGTTACATCAGAAGTTACAGACAACCATCATCTACGTAACACATGACCAGACAGAGGCTATGACACTCGGTACCAGAATCATCGTTATGAAGGATGGTGTTGTTCAGCAGGTTGATACACCACAGAACTTATATGACAGACCAGACAACCTCTTCGTTGCAGGTTTCATGGGATCTCCTCAGATGAACTTCATCAACTGTAAGGTAGAAAAGCAGGGTAACGATGTAACTCTTCACTTCGCTGAGCGTTCCATCAAGCTTCCAGAAGCTCGTGGTAAGAAGTTAATCGAAGGCGGTTATGTTGGTAAGGAAGTTATCCTTGGTATCCGTCCGGAAGACATCAAGGATGAGCAGGTATTCATCGAGACTTCTAAGGACAGTGCATTTGACGCTACCGTAAGAGTTTACGAATTACTCGGTGCAGAAGTATTCTTATACTTCACAATTGCTGATGTTGTAGATATTACTGCAAGAGTAAATCCTCGTACAACCGCAAGACCTGGTGATACAATCCAGATTGCTATGGACCTTTCCAAGATTCACATCTTCGACAAGGAAACAA
>JAZSEW010000060.1:0-2348 GCA_045531895.1 Lachnospiraceae bacterium | reverse complement strand
CAACTCTTCAATACTTCCGGTTTCCAAAGTGGCCGTTTCCACCATATTTACCGTAGCACCGCCTTTACCGCCACAGGCCCATACGCCTGCCCCAATCAAAGCGATGATAATAATCCAAGTAATTATTTTTCTAAATTTTCTCTTGCCTTTTTTAGCCTTCTTCTCTTTCATGGTCTTTTGCTCCTTCTGCCGTATCGCTTTCAATACGACCATCCTTTATCTTTATGACACGTTCTGCCCGGGCAGCAATTTCATTATCATGAGTAATCAAAATAATGGTGCGCCCTTCCTTATGTAATTCTTTCATAATCTGCATAATTTCTCCGGTGGAACCACTATCCAAATTACCGGTAGGCTCATCCGCCAGGATAATGGGCGGTGCCTGTGCTATGGCTCTGGCAATGGCCACACGCTGCTGCTGTCCCCCTGACATTTCCGCAGGACGATGCTCCATACGCTCCTTTAGGCCTACCTTTGTAAGAGCATCCTCCGCCAGCTGTAAACGTTTTCTTTTTCCTACGCCTCTGTAAATTAACGGTAGCTCTACATTTTCCAATGCCGTAAGATTTTGAATCAGGTTAAAACCTTGAAAAATAAAACCAATTTCTTTATTTCTGATATCGGACAACTCATCATCATCCAGATGGGACACATCCCTGCCATGCAACATATAGGTACCGCTGGTAGGCACATCCAAACACCCCAGCATATTCATCAGCGTGGACTTACCGGAACCGGACTGACCAATAATTGCCACAAATTCCCCTTCCTCTATAGACACATCCACATGGTCTAATGCCCGCACTTCGTTTTCGCCGGGATTATAAACCTTGCACATGTCCCTTATTTCTACCAATGCGCTCATCGCTTCCTCCTTTTATACTGCAGATATGATAATTATCCGCACACTTTACTTAGTATACATGCTTTATCATGCTAGCGCAATAAAGATTTTCTAAAGAAACCATAAATAATGAGGCGCAATATTTGCTATAATAGTAACAAATTCGATATAATTTACTACTTCCCCTGTGCTAAACTCCCATTTAGGGGGTGGCGACAGTTTCATACAACACATAAAAAATTTATTAGTCGCCAAAAAGGTTATGAAAAAGAATCATAAAAAAATATTACTTTACGTGGTGATTGCTATTCTTCTTTTGGCAGCAATCATCATAGCAATTATTCTTACTTCAAAAGAGCCAAATACTACAACATCGGAGGGAAATGACATGACAAGCTCAATCGGAAAGGTTACCGCCACAAACAACCCTGTAAATTACTATGGGGAAATGCAGGTAAAGGATGGTGTTATCATTGGTTCCAAAACCGGCGAACCCATGCGTGTTACGGGCATGAGCTTTTTCTGGAGCAATTGGTCCCAGAAATACTATACTGCAGACTATGTGGATCTCATGGTGGATGACTTTAACTGCGAAGTCGTAAGATGCTCTTACGGCATACAGGACGACGGTGTTCCTTATGACAAAAGTTGCGTTCCTCTCATTGAAAACGTAGTGGAACAGGCCATTGAAAGAGGTGTCTATGTCCTTCTCGACTGGCATTCTCACGGCGCACACAAAAATCCCGAGGAAGCAATTACTTTTTTCTCTGCAATGGCCGAAAAATACGGAGAATATGACAATGTGATTTTCGAGCTTTATAACGAGCCCATGAACACAAGTTGGGAAGAAATCAAAACCTACGCGGAACTGGTAATTCCTGAGATTCGTAAGTATTCCGACAACCTGATTATTGTAGGTACTCCCAACTGGTCACAGGATGTACTGGCTGCAGCCAACCAACCCATAGAAGATACCAATGTTGCTTATGCACTTCACTTCTATGCAGGCACTCATAAAAAATGGTTAAGGGATAACGCAGACCTTGCCATGATAAAAGGAATTGCCTTGTTTGTTACCGAATGGGGCAGTGTAAATGCAGATGGCAATGGCGGAATCAGCAAAACCTCTACCGAAGAATGGATGAAATGGATTGATGAGAACAATCTTTCCAGCTGTAACTGGGCGATTAATGACAAAGATGAAGGCTCCAGTATTTTCTCCTCCGGTTCAGAAATAAGCGATACCGGCACCTATATTAAATCACTCATTCAGGCAAGAACCCTGAATGCACCTTGGAGAGAAGAATCACAATAAAACCTTCGGCACAAAAAATAAGGCGTATGCTTTTCGAAGCATACGCCTGTTTCATTCTTGCAATATTCCGTAATATCTTAGTTCTTGCCGCAACACTTCTTATACTTCTTGCCTGATCCGCAAGGACAGGGGTCGTTGGGATAAATCTTTGCTTCCTTCACAATGGTGGTTGAAGACTTCTGCTCCTTG
>JAZSEW010000016.1:0-76111 GCA_045531895.1 Lachnospiraceae bacterium | reverse complement strand
AGAGAGGCGACAGAGTATTTGCTTATGAATTCAACGGCTACTGGAAGGACGTTGGTACCTTATCTTCCTATTGGGAATCCAATATGGAGCTTATCGATCTTATTCCTGAATTCAACTTATACGAAGAGTTCTGGAAGGTTTATACAAAGGCAGATGTAATCCCACCACAGTATATTGCAGAAAACGCTGTTGTAGAACGTTCTATTACCGGCGAAGGTGCAGAAATTTACGGTGAGGTTCATAATTCCATCATCGGACCGGGTGTTACCATCGGAGAAGGTACGATAGTGCGTGACTCTATTATTATGAAGGGAACCGAGGTTGGTCATCACACAACGATTGATAAATCCATTATTGCAGAGAACTGCGTGATTGGTTCTGAGTGTGAGCTGGGTATCGGAGAAGAACTTCCAAATGAATGGAAGCCGGATATCTATAGCGGCGGTATGGTAACCATCGGTGAAGATTCCGTAGTTCCGAATAAGGTTCGTATCGGTAAGAATGTTGCAATTTCCGGCGGCACTACACTGGATGACTATCCACATGGTATGTTAGAATCCGGTCAGAATATTATTAAGGTAGGTGATGGCAGATGAGAGCGATAGGTATTATTTTAGCAGGTGGTAATAATTTAAAAATGCAGGAGCTTTCCAATAAGCGTGCCATCGCGGCTATGCCTGTGGCAGGAAGTTACCGTGCTATTGACTTTGCACTGAGCAGCATGTCCAATTCTCATGTTCAGAAGGTGGCTGTGTTAACTCAGTTCAATTCCCGTTCCTTAAATGAGCATTTAAGCTCCTCCAAGTGGTGGGATTTCGGCAGAAAGCAGGGAGGTCTGTTTGTATTCACCCCAACCGTAACCAAGGACAACGGCTTCTGGTATCGTGGTACTGCAGATGCTATTGCCCAGAACTTAAGCTTCTTAAAGAACAGTCATGAGCCATATGTAGTAATTGCAAACGGTGACTGTGTGTACAAGCTGGACTATAACAAAGTATTAGAGCAGCATGTAGAAAAGAAGGCAGACATCACTGTAGTTACCAAAACTCTGGATCCGGAAGAGGATGCTACCCGTTTTGGTGTAGTTGCTGTGGATGTAGACGGCAGAATTACAGAATTTGAAGAAAAGCCTTTAGTTTCCAAGTCTAATACGATTTCTACCGGTATTTACATTATCCGTAGAAGACTTCTTATTGAACTCATTGAAGAGGCAGAAAGAGAAGATCGTTACGATTTGGTTAAGGATATTTTAATCCGCTATAAGGATACCAAGAAGATTTATGCATATGAAATGGAAGACTATTGGAGCAATATTTCCACGGTGGATGCTTATTACAGCACCAACATGGATTTCCTTGATAAGGACATCAGAACCTACTTCTTTAAGGAGTATCCGGATGTTTATTCCAGAATTGATGATTGTCCGCCTGCAAAGTACAATCCGGGTGCTTCTGTAAAGAACAGTCTGATTTCCAGTGGATGTATTTTAAACGGTACAGTAGAAAACTCCATTTTGTTCAAGAAGGTATACGTTGGAAATAATGTAACCATTAAGAACAGTATCATTTTAAATGATGTACACATCGGCGACAATGTAGTGATTGAAAACTGTGTTGTGGAAAGCCGTGATTCCATTAAGCCAAATACGGAGCACATTGGTGAACCGGGCAAGGTGAAAATTGTACTGGAGAAGGAAGCAAGATACGAGATATAGGAGAAAGGGGTTTACGAAAGGTGCAGATTACAGATGTCAGAATTCGTCAGGTGGCGAAAGAAGGAAAGATGAAAGCGGTTGTTTCCATCACTCTGGATAATGAGTTTGTAGTCCATGACATTAAAGTAATTGACGGTGATAAGGGACTTTTCATTGCAATGCCAAGCAGAAAAACAGGTGAAGGAGAATACAGGGATATTGCGCATCCAATCAATTCCGGAACTCGTGATATGATTCAGAAAATCATTCTGGAGCATTATGAAAAGGCATTGGAGGATGGTACTTTAGAAGCGGAATAAGTGGGGATTTCGCATTTACAGTAAGAAAATCAAAAAAACGGCTATGCATGTTTGAGTGTATGGCCGTTTTTTATTTTTGTTCAATGATTGAAACTTTTTACTAACTTTTGAGGTCAAATAAGAAGAATGATTATATAGATTTTCCACTTGTGAAAAAAGGTGGTTTGGTATATCATAACAGAGGATATGAAAAAAATTAGGGGTAGCATGGTCTGCAGGTCATAGAATGTACGAAACTTTAGAAGGAAGAAAAAATGAGCAAAGAAGGAAAAAAGGCAATGTCGGTTGCCATATATATATTATTGATTACATGGATTCTTTTGTTGGCACTGTTAATCGGGATATATGTTCTGCGGTTGCAGGGCTATGAAAATTTTACGGAATGGAAAAACAGGAATGAGGTACAGGAGGTATTGCAGCCGGAGATTGTAACTCCGAAGCCAACGGCAACACCAATTGTTGTTCCTACATCAACACCGACACCGGCGGAAGAGCCAACATTAACACCGGAACCTACTTTGACTGTGACACCGGAGGTGAGCCCGACAATTCTTCCGGAGGTGAGTGAAACGCCGGTTCCGACAGTAATTCCGGAGGGGAATGAACTGGTAGAATATATCGTGGAAAAGCATGCGGCAGAGTTTTATGAGGATGGTGAAGAACGTTCCTATGTAAGTTATAGTAACGGTATTTACACTTCTGTTGTATTACAAAATGGCAGTGAACTGCTTCCTTTGGTATATAACGTGACAACCGGGGAGCAGGTGATGGGTAGTGAACTGATAAAGGAAACATACTTTGCCATTGTAAAGGAACGTCTGCAAAGCTTTGTGGCAGAAAACTATCCGGAAACAGCAGAATCAGAATTTGTTTCCTATGACCAGACGTATCAGGTGGAGGATTATGAGCAGTTTTATTTAACAGAAGAGAAACTGGTATTTTACTTTGACGCCGGTGTGCTGACAGAAAATCAGCCGGCATTTACCTATGAGCTGGAGCTTTCCGAAGCAAGGGCATTTTTCTACAATGATTTGGATGGTACTCCTATGGGGCATGCGATTCGTGAACTTGCCCCGGATGCTAAAATGATTGCTGTTACTTTTGATGATGGTCCGCATCCGAAGGTAGAGGATAATTTATTAAAGATGCTGGAGGAACAGGATGTTAAGGCAACCTTCTTTTTTCTGGGACAACGGATTTATGACTGGTATCCGAATTCTCCGGGACAGATGTTTAAAGCAGGACATGAAGTGGGCAGTCATACCTATTCCCATCAGCTGAATTTTGCACGGGTGAATGCAGAGCAAATGTGGACAGAAATTAATCAGACGAATCTGTTGATTGCAAAATCCACAGGCTATGCGCCGGATTATGTCCGGTTTCCGGGAGGTACCGATGGCAAGCGGACAAAGGAAGTTCCGATGGTGGTTGTAAACTGGAATATGGATAGTGTGGATTACCGGGAGAAGAACAAGGAAGATGGGGCTGAAATTATTTATGAACGTTTGATAAATTCGCCGTATCTGGATGACGGAAGCATTGTACTGCTGCACTCTATTTATGAGAACAGCTATAAAGGTGTGGAGCAGTTTATCATTGAGATGAAAAAGCGTGGCTATGTATTTGTGACTTTGTCGGAGCTGTTTTACTATAAAGGATTTACGCCGGAAACAGGTGTTGTATATTATAATGGTTATGGAATGACAGAACGGGAGCTTGAGTAAGGGGAAGCGTGAATATGAAATTTATTATCGGTTTAGGAAATCCTACAGCACAGTATGTGGGAACCAGACACAATATTGGCTTTGATGCAATTACAAGGCTGGCAGATGACCATCGCATCAGTGTGACGGAAAAAAATCATAAGGCATTGTGCGGTAAAGGAATTATTGGTGGCGAAAAGGTTATTTTATTAAAGCCTCAGACATATATGAATTTAAGCGGAGAGAGTGTTCGTGATGTGCTGGACTTTTACAAAGCAGGTCCGGAGGATATTATCGTATGTTATGATGATGTCAGTCTGGCACCGGGGCAGTTAAGGGTCCGGGAAAAGGGCAGTGCCGGTGGGCATAACGGAATAAAAAATATTATTGCTCATCTGGGTACGGAGCAGTTTGCAAGAGTCCGTATCGGTGTAGGTGAAAAACCGACGGGCTGGGACTTGGCAGATTATGTGTTAGGACGTTTTCCGGCAGAGGAGGAACCTTTGATGCGGGAGGCTCTGGCGGATGCGGCAAGAGCGTGCGAAATGTTTGTGGCAGAGGAATTGTCTGCGGCAATGAACCTTTTTAACAGGAAAAAACAGGAGAATAATGAGAGCGTATCTGGAACCATTAAAGGAAATAAGTGAATATTGTGAGGTGGAGAAACAACTGCTGCAGGGGGGCAAATCTGCCCATGTGACCGGTTGTATTGATTCCCAGAAATGCCACTTGATTGCGGGAATGTCAGAGCATTTTCCGGTTCGTCTGATTATCACTTACAGTGACCTAAAGGCGCAGGAAATCTGCGAGGACTACCGTCTGTATGATTCGAATGTAGTGAGGTATCCTTCCAAAGATATTATCTTTTATAATGCAGACATTCATGGAAATGCTATTGTGAAAGAGCGTCTGCAGGTAATTAAGAAACTGTTGACAAAGGAACCGGTGACGGTGGTAGCAAGCATTGACGGCGGCATAGACCGCCTGCTTCCGCTTTCTGAGATTAAAAAGAAGGTAATGCATCTTTCTGAGGCAGATATGGTAGAGGAAGAGGCTCTGATTAAGCGCTTGGTGACTCTCGGGTATGAGCGACAGGCTCAGGTGGCATTGCCGGGTGAATTTGCAGTTCGTGGCGGTATTATTGATGTGTTTCCTTTGACGGAAGAGGCACCGGTGCGAATTGAATTGTTTGGTGATGAAATCGACACGATCCGTGTGTTTGACGTGGACAGCCAGCGTACGGTAGAGCGGATTCCGGAAATTACGCTGTTTCCTGCAGCAGAATACATTTTTACTGCGGCGGATTTGCAAAAGGGCAGAGAAAAGATTTTAGAAGAAGCAAAAAAAGCAGAGGAAGTGCTTCGCTCTCAGATGAAAAACGAAGAGGGTATGCGTATCCGCCGGACTACGGAGGAATTTTTGGAAAATCTGGAATATTGTCCGGGGCATGCGGCTATTGACTCATATATAACTTCTTTTTGTGAGGAGACGGTATCTTTTTTTGACTATTTTGAGGAGGATACCCTGTTTGTGCTGGATGAACCGAGCCGCATTGCGGAAAAGGGAGAAACAACAGCGTTGGAATTCAGGGAAAGTATGACCGGACGTCTGGAAAAAGGTTACATCCTTCCGAGCCAGGCGGAAGTCATCTTTGACTATAAAGCACTGCTTGGCGGAGTGGAGAAACGGACAGTGCTTTTATTGTCTACCATGGAGTATTCCTTTGACCTGTTGAAACCAAAGGTATGTTTTGATATTCCTGCAAAGAGTGTCAGTCCGTACAATTCTAATTTTGAGCTTTTGGTCAAGGATTTAACGACATGGAAAAAGAAAGGCTACCGTACGATTGTAATAACTTCGTCCGGAACAAGGGCGGCCCGACTGGCGGAGGATTTAAGGGAGTATGAACTTCCGGCATTTTTTTGCGAGGACAAAAACCGTGTCGTAAAAAACAGCGAAATTATGGTGATTCAGGGAAATCTCCGTCGGGGCTTTGAATATCCGGCACTTAAGTTTGTTATGATTTCCGAAAGTGATATTTTTGGTGCAGAAAAGAAGAAAAAGAGGCACAAGAAGGAGTACAGCGGTCAGAAAATCCAGAGCTTTAACGAGTTGACCTTTGGTGATTATGTGGTACATGAGGATCAGGGAGTTGGTATTTACCGTGGCATTGAAAAAATTGAGGTAGAAAAGGTTACCAAAGATTTTATCAAGATTGAATATGGAGACGGTGGTATTTTATATATTCCTACTACCGGTCTGGACCGTATCCAGAAGTATGCCAGTGCTGATGCGGCGAAGAAACCGAAGCTGAATAAAATGAATTCTGCTGAGTGGAAACGTACAAAAACCAGAGTAAAGTCTGCGGTAAAGGACATGGCAGAGGAACTGGTAAGGCTGTATGCACACCGTGAGTCGCAGAATGGTTTTGCTTTTGGTGAGGATACGGTATGGCAGAGAGAATTTGAAGAACTATTCCCGTACGAGGAAACAGAAGATCAGTTACGGGCAATTGAAGATACGAAGCGGGATATGCAGAGCAGGAAAATCATGGACCGCTTAATTTGCGGCGATGTCGGCTATGGAAAGACCGAGATCGCAATTCGTGCTGCCTTTAAGGCAGTGGAAAACGGCAAGCAGGTGGTGGTACTGGTGCCGACCACGATTCTGGCACAACAGCACTATAACACGTTTGTTAGTCGTATGATAAATTTCCCGATGAATATCGGCATGTTGTCACGTTTTCGCACTCCTGCACAGCAGAAGGCGGTATTAGAGGGACTTGCAAAGGGAGAGGTGGATATTGTGATTGGTACTCACAGGGTACTCTCCAAGGATGTCAGCTTTAAAAACCTGGGACTTCTGATTGTAGATGAAGAACAGCGCTTTGGCGTTGCCCACAAGGAAAAAATCAAGCAGTTAAAAGAAAATATTGATGTGCTCACACTGACAGCCACACCGATTCCAAGAACACTGCACATGAGTCTGGCAGGTATTCGCGATATGTCGGTGTTAGAAGAACCGCCGGTGGACCGTCTGCCGATTCAGACGTTTGTTATGGAGCATAATGATGAAATTATCAAGGAAGCCATTCACCGTGAACTGGTGCGTGGCGGTCAGGTGTATTATGTGTATAATCGGGTAAATGGTATTGAAGAAGTGGCAAATCAGGTGGCAAGACTGGTGCCGGAGGCAGAGGTTGCCTATGCACATGGTCAGATGAGTGAACGGCAGCTGGAAAAAATCATGTATGAGTTTATCAATGGCGAAATTGATGTATTGATTTCCACCACTATCATTGAGACAGGTATGGACATTTCCAATGCGAATACCATGATTATTGATGACGCGGACCGTCTGGGACTTTCGCAAATGTATCAGTTACGGGGAAGAGTCGGGCGTTCTAATCGTACTTCTTATGCATTTCTTATGTATAAGCGGGATAAAATGTTAAAAGAAGTGGCAGAGAAGCGTCTGCAGGCAATCAGACAATTTACGGAGCTTGGTTCCGGTTTTAAGATTGCTATGCGCGATTTGGAAATCCGCGGTGCCGGAAACCTGCTTGGCGCCGAGCAGAGCGGACACATGGAGGCGGTAGGTTATGATTTATATTGTAAAATGTTAAATCAGGCAGTGCTTACGCTAAAGGGTGAAGTGAGAGAAGAGGATTCCTTTGAAACCGTCATGGATCTCGAAGTGGATGCCTATATTCCTGCGACCTATATTCGTAACGAGGTGCAGAAGCTGGATATGTATAAACGGGTGGCATGTATTGCTTCGAGGGAAGATTTTAATGACCTTTCCGAGGAACTGGTAGACCGTTATGGCGATATTCCGTCGGCCTTTGACAGCCTTTTACAGATTGCGTTATTGAAAGCAATGTGTCATAATGTATATATTACTGAGGTAAAACAGTCCCGGGGAGAAGTTAAACTGACACTGTACCCGAGAGCACGGCTGAAAACAGAACTGTTACAGGGATTTATAGAACAGAGGAAGGCGTATCTTAAATTTGTACTGGAGACCAGTCCTTATTTTATATATAAGCTTCCGGGGAGACGTAAGCCAATGACCCCAAAAGCAGAAGCTGACTGGATGCTTGGGCTGTTAAAAGAATTTTTACTGGAACTGGCAGAACTTGTGGAGGAGAATTAAATGAGTCGTAGAAGAAAACAGAGCAGTTCAATAATACCGAAAATTCTGATATTTGTGCTGATTTTAGTATTGGCAGCAGTGATTTTTGGCCGCAAGAAAGAGGATAAGGAAGAAGAGACCGTATGGCAGGAGGGCAGTATGCTCCGAATTGGTGATACCCAGGTGGACTACCGGGAGGGGATGATTTACCTGAATGCGGTGCAACAGGATTATGAGCAGTATTACGGCAGTGATATCTGGAAGTATGCGGTGGACAGTCACGGGAACACAATGGGTGAGGTTATTAAGGATCAGACGTTGGAACAGATTATTTATGTGAAGGTGGTTTGTCAGAAAGCATCCGAGCTTGGCATTGTGCTGTCGGAAGAAGAATTACAGCAGGTGGATGAGCAGACGGCTGCATATATGGAAAAAATTCGGGGGTCGGAGATGCTGATGCATGGTGTGAATGCTGATATTGTGCGTCGTATTTATTCTGATAACCTGCTTGCCAGAAAAACCTTTGAGGTAACTACTTTAAATGTGAATACGGATATTCCGGATGAAGAAGCAGCACAACACAGATTTTATACCATTGCTATCCGTAATTTTAAAATTGATTCTGACGGTAATCGGGTTTCTTATGAAGGGACAGAGCTGGAAGAATTGAAGAACCGTGTAAAATCCCTAAGAGAGCAGGCACTTCAAACCGACGATTTTTATAAGCTGGCAGAAAAAAATACAGAGGAAGCAACCATGTTAGAGATTATCGGCGGCATCGGAGGCTTTCCGGAAAGCTATGAAGACGCGGTGTTGGCATTGAATGCCGGAGAAATTTCCGAGGTAATTGAAACCACGGATTATTACTACATTTTTTATTGTGTATCAGACTTTGATGTAGATGCAACCCACGAGAAAAAAGAGGAAATGATTGCCACCAGACAGGAAGAAGAGTTTAAAACCCGTTATAAGGAGTGGAGAGGCACGACACACATTGAGGTGAATGAAGAAATGTGGGATGCACTGGACTTCGATATGAAATCGGTGGGGTAGTTCTACATTTTATCAAATTTGGCGCGTTATTTTTTACGCTATGCTAATGCTGTGAAAGCATGAGTTTCTATACACTTTGCGGATAGATTGTTTTAAGTGACGTAACTGGATTGGATTCGCCATCCGTGGCTCAGCCAATCCTATTTCCAACGTCCTGTTGGAAATTTACTGATTACGAGGCAAAGTGTATGAAACTCTATACTTTCTCCGCAAGACACTTATCGCAAAAAATAACGCGCCAAATTTGATTAATCTGAGAAGTATCCCACCGAGTGCGTGGGGACGGATATACTAAATTTACCAAGAATGGAGATGAGCAAAAGAAAATTTTAGGAGAATTAAAGAAGTGGGAAATGCAGGTTATCAAGAAAGTATAGATTCCGTTTTGATGGAAATCAAAAAGCTTGAAGAAGAAATTGAAAAACTTTAAAATAGAAACTGTAAAAATTAGCCTTGTGTTCATCTGGAGAGGTTGGACATAAGGCTTCTTCTATTTAATTATGGAGGTCATCTGCATTAATCCTACTTTTTCTGCACGCTTTAAATATGTGTAAGTGTGGTAAGTGATTGCTCATAGAATCTCTATCTCGGACAATTACTTTCAAAAATATCATCAATCATGTTGTGTACTAACGTGGCTTCCTTAGTTTTTGCCAGTGTGTACAAAACTTCCTTGCCTTCTCTGCGGCTGGTAATCAGACCGGACTGCTTTAAATTTCTCAGGTGATGGGATACCGCCGGGGAACTCATATCTACCGCTGCGGCAATGTCACTGACACATTCCTCTGTATGGCAGAGGAGCCAGAGAATACGGAGTCTGGTGCTGTCGCAAAGCATACTGAATACGTCGGCCGCCATGAAAAACTGCTGCTCTGTTGGGATGGAGGCCATCAGGTCAGAAAGGTTGCCGCCGTGGTTGTGTAAATGTTCTTCTTTGTTCATCTTAATCCAACTCCTCCTTAGTTTTTGTAATAATGGCAAGGGCGCAAGGCATTTTGCCGTCTACTAAAATGTATTCTGCATCCGGGTATCCGGCTTCTTTGAAAAATTTCTGATAGGTTGCAAAATCAAACTGTTGCTTGAAATTTGCGCCAAGCTTCTTAAAAATTCTTACCGGAATATTCGGTTTACCGTCTCGTTCAATGTTAATATACGTTGGAATAATCAGTTTTCCGCCGGACTTACAGACACGCATCAGTTCACGGAGAGCGGCAGCAGGATCATCTAACAGGTGAATGACATTTCCGGCAACCACCTTATCAAAGGAATTATTTTTGCAATTTAAGGCAAGAATGTTTGCCCTTTGGATATTGACATTTGACAAGCCTTTACAGGCTTTCTTTGTCTGTGCAAGCATTCCGGTGGAATAGTCGGTGGCAATTAATTCTTTGCACTTTTTGGCGATGGGAACACTTAACATTCCGGCGCCGCAGGCACATTCCAGTACGCGGTCAGAGGAATCTATCAGCGCAGAAACTTCGGTGCAGAGCTTTTTGTTTACTTTACCGTTATAAATGTTTTCAAACAGGTTATATAGCGGTGCAACAGTATCCCAGAACATAATGATTTTCCTCCTTATCTTCATATTACTTCAAATGTAATGCCCGCATGGAATTTAAAATTGCAATGACGCATACACCTACATCAGCAAAGATAGCCCACCACATGTTGGAGTATCCAAGAGCACTTAGAATCAGTACCAGTACTTTAATGCCAAGAGCAAATACGATGTTCTGGCGCACAATTGCCATGGTGCCTTTTGCAATGCGGATAGCAACCGGCAATTTGGATGGTTCGTCGGTCATAATAACGATGTCGGCTGCTTCGATGGCGGCATCGGAGCCCAGACCACCCATAGCAATACCAATATCGGCGCGGGCAAGCACCGGCGCGTCATTGATGCCATCTCCCACATAACCAAGGGTATGACCGGAAGCCTGTTGCTCTAACAAGGATTCCAGATGTGTCACTTTATCTGCCGGAAGCAGGTCGGTGTGAACCTCGTCCAAACCAAGCTTGGAGGCAATGGCTTCTCCGGTGGCCTTTTTGTCACCGGTTAACATGACCAGTTTTTTGATTCCGGAGCGCTTTAATTCTGCAAGGGCAGGAATTGTATCGGTCTTTAATTCGTCTTCTACGCAGATGGTGCCGGCAAAGATGCCATTAATGGCAACATAAACCGCAGTGCCGACAGTGAGTCCGGTATGGAAGTCCGGAACTGTGATGCCTTTTTCCTTCATCAGGCGCAGATTTCCTGCAAATATTTCTTTTTCTTCCACAATGGCGTGGATGCCAAAGCCTGCCAGTTCTTCTGCTTCAGAAGCGACAGGAATAGTATCAGATACGGACAAAGCAGCTTTGTATTCCTCTACAATGGAAACGGCAATCGGATGGGAAGAATGGCTTTCTGCCAGAGCAGTGTATCTGAGTAAATCAGCTTCACTGATGCAGGAAGGAGCCAGTTTTGTAACCTTGAAGTTCCCTTTCGTCAGAGTTCCGGTTTTGTCGAATACAAAAGTATTGGCATTTGAAAGTGTCTCTAAGTAGTTACTGCCTTTCATCAGAATACCATGCTTTGCAGCACCTCCGATACCGCCGAAGAATCCCAGCGGGATGGAGATAACCAGTGCACAAGGGCAGGAAACAACAAGAAAGTTTAAGGCACGGTAAATCCAGTTGGAGAAGCTCTCTTTTAAAAGAAGCGGTGGCAGAAAAGCAAGCAGGACTGCCAGAATAACAACAACCGGAGTATAATATCCGGCAAATCTGGAAATAAAGTTCTCCGCTTTTGCCTTTTTGGCAGAGGCATTTTCTACCATATCAAGAATCTTGGAAACGGTGGATTCTCCGAAGGTTTTGGTAACCTGAATGGTCAGGGTGCCGCGCAGATTGATACAGCCGCTGATAGCGGAGTCACCGGAAGACACCTCTTTTGGCAGTGCTTCGCCGGTGAGGGCGGCAGTATCAAGTAATGAGGAACCTTCTGTTACTACGCCGTCTAGTGGGATTTTTTCACCGGGTTTTACTAAAATGTAATCCCCTATAGCAACCTTTTCCGGAGAAACTTCCGTAGTTTCGCCGTCTCTTAACAGGTTTGCGGAGTCCGGGCGGATTTGCATCAGGGAAGTGATGGACTTTCTGGATTTGCCTACGGCATACGCCTGGAACAGCTCTCCAATCTGATAGAGTACCATAACCAGTACGCCTTCCGGATACTCGCCTACAAAGAAGGCACCAATGGTAGCCAGAGACATTAAAAAGTTTTCGTCAAATACCTGACCGTTTTTTATGCCAAGCAGGGCTTTACGGATAATATCTCCGCCGGCAAGAATGTAGGCAGTTAAAAAGATGGCAAGAGAAAACCACTGCTGCCCCGGAAAATTTGGCAGCAGATAGGAAACGATACAGGCGGCAGCAAACACTGCTACGGCAGCCAATAGTTTCTTTAACATTTTTTTCTGTTTTTTCGTCATGGCTTATGCTTCCTCTACAGTAACATCCGGTTCTATTTTAGTGGCAATTTTTACTACAGATGCGGTGATAGTGTCAGCAATGCGGTCTTCAAATTCCACAAAGAGCTTCTGGGCAATGAAGTTTAAGCTGGCAGAAGTAACACCGTCTAATTCTTTAATTTGAGTTTCAATTTTGTTGGCGCAGTTGGCGCAGCAAAGGTCTTCGATAAGATAAGTCTTCTTCATAATAGTAATCCTCCTGTGTGATAGCATATGTTAGTTTAAATTAAAATATTCAACAATTAAACAATCATTTAATTGTTGGGTTGAGTTTAACATGAAAAATTATTTTCGTCAATACTTTTTCTAAGAAATTTTTAATTTGTGTTTTGCATCAAAGTATGCTATATATATGTTCGTATGTTTGAGGAAAGGAACTATATTATATGACAGAAAAATGGTCTGTATTCAAACAAAAGTGGAAAGAATTATGGAAAATCTTCTTTTTTAACTGCTACCTTCCGGCATTGCTTTGCTACGTTTTTGTGGAATTATGTTCCAGAAAATCTGTGTTGGATTTGGGGCTTTTCGTATTAAGGGAACCGTTAGTATTTTTATATAATGTGCTGATAATTGCAGCAACGGCATCTGTCTGTCTGTTGTTTAGGCGAAGAATTTTTGTGTTGTCGCTGGTGCTGTTTGTATGGGTGGCTATCGGTGTGACGGATATGGTATTACTGTCTTTTCGAACCACACCGTTTACAGCAGTGGATTTGATTCTGATTAAAGATGCCCTGCAAATTGCCAACCGGTATTTATCCTGGCTGGGTGTTGGATTGATAATTGCCGGTGTACTTGCAGTGATTGGTATGTGTATTTATCTGTTTCGGAAAGCCAAAAAGGAAGAGGGAAGTCTTGATTATCCATACCGGATTCCTTTTTGCGGTCTGCTGATTGTGTTGTGCTTTGTTCTGACGGATGTTGGTATGGCGGCAGGACTTTTGGACCGAAATTTTGGTAATCTTGCTCAGGCGTTTCATGATAACGGTCTGCCGTATTGCTTCATGAATAGCATTTTAAATACGGGAGTAGAGCGTCCGGAGGATTATTCGGAAGAAACCATGGGAGATTTTCTGGAAAAATTCGAAGAGCAGGAAGGGAAAGAACTGGTGACAGAGTTTCCAAAGCCGACAGCTTTGCTTCAGGAACCTACGCCGGTGCCGACTCCGACAGGAGCTGCAGAAGTGCCGGAGAAGACGCCGGAGAAGACGCCGGCACAGGATACAGAGGGAATATCTGTGATGCCGGAGGTGCCCGGCATTACAGACTTGCCGGAAGAAACACGGGGAGAAGCAGAATTACCTGAGAAAGACGGGCCGGATACTCCGAATATTATCTTTTTGCAGTTGGAGTCCTTTTTTGACGTGAAATATATTGAAAATTTTTCATATACAGAAGATCCGGTTCCGTTTTTTACTTCTTTGCGGGAAAATTATCCGAGTGGATTTTTAGAGGTGCCATCCATTGGTGCGGGTACTGCCAATACGGAGTTTGAGTGTATTACCGGTATGAATTTGGATTTCTTCGGTCCGGGAGAATATCCTTATAAGACAATTTTAAAGGAGCGCACCTGTGAAAGCATGGCCTATATTTTAAAAGGACTGGGGTATTCGACCAGTGCCATGCACAATAATGATGGCACGTTTTATGACCGTCATCTTGTATTTTCCAACCTTGGCTTTGACCGTTATGTTTCCGTAGAATATATGGCAAAAGCGGAAGTAAACGAGTTGAACTGGGCAAAAGACCGGGTGCTGGTTGGTCAGATTATGAAGGTGTTGAGTTCCACAAAGGAAAAAGACTATATTTATGCCATCTCCGTGCAGGGGCATGGAGCATATCCGAAGGAACCCATGCTTGCAGCCAAGTTGATTGATGTTCAACTTCCGGAAGAACTGGCTGAGTATTATTATCAGTATCTGTATTATGTACATCAGCTGCGGGAAATGGATTCTTTCTTAAAGGAACTGGTGCTGAATCTGAGCGCCTGTCAGGAAGATGTGGTGCTGGTGCTTTACGGAGACCATCTGCCAAGCCTGGGATTGACAGGAGAACTGCTTACGAATAAGAATGAGTTTCAGACGGAATATGTCATTTGGAGCAATTTTACGCTTTCAGGAGAGGACAAGGATGTGCAGTCCTATCAGTTGGGTGCCAGAGTATTAGAGCTGCTTGGCATGGAGGAAGGAATTATGCCGCAGTATCATATTTACCGACAGGATGAGGAAGATTATCTGGAGAACATGCAGCTGCTGATGTATGACATGCTGTATGGCAGTATGGAAGTATACGAGGGAGAAAATCCTTATGAGCCGACAGAACTTCAGATGGGTGTAGATTCCATCCGGATTCGGGAAGTATATATGAAAAAGTCTCTGGTGGCAGAGGATGAACCGTTGTTATATGTATTTGGTAAGAATTTTACGGAATGGAGTAAAATTGCAATTAATGGAGAAACGGTGGAAACAATTTTCTTAAACGATCAGCTGTTGGCAGCGTCGGAGCTTCCGGAGGGTGAAGACGGCAGGTATCATATTACGGTGCGGCAGCAGGGGAATGATGAAATTGTGTTAAGTGAAACAGAAGAGATGGAATATATAATAGAGGAGTAGAGCAAGACAGATGGATATCGTAGATAATAAAGAAAAACTTGCAGAATATCGAAAACGTGCCACCGAGCTTGTGGCACAGATGACATTAGAAGAGAAGGTTGGTCAGACTCTCAACTGGGCACCGGGCATTGAACGTCTTGGTATTAAGAAATATAACTGGTGGAACGAAGCATTGCACGGTGTTGCCCGTGCAGGTGTGGCTACTGTATTCCCACAGGCAATCGGTTTGGCGGCGACTTTTGATGAGGATTTTCTGGAAGAGGTGGCGGATGCCATTTCCACGGAAGGGCGTGCTAAGTTTAACATGCAGCAGGCTTCAGATGACGGTGACATTTACAAGGGTCTGACCTTCTGGTCTCCAAACGTAAACATTTTTCGTGATCCACGCTGGGGACGCGGTCATGAAACCTTTGGGGAAGACCCATACCTTACATCACGCCTTGGGGTACGTTTTATACGGGGCTTACAGGGACATGATGAAAATTATTTAAAGGCAGCAGCCTGTGCAAAACACTTTGCGGTACACAGTGGTCCGGAAGGGGTTCGTCACAGCTTTGATGCGGTGGTAAGTAAGCAGGATATGAGAGAAACCTATCTTCCTGCATTTAAGGCATGTGTACAGGAGGCAAAGGTAGAGGCTGTCATGGGTGCTTACAACCGTACCAACGGTGCTCCGTGCTGTGGCCATAAAGAATTATTACAGGACATCTTAAGAGACGAATGGGGCTTTGAAGGGCATGTAGTCAGCGACTGTTGGGCGATTAAGGATTTTCATGAAGGTCATATGGTTACTAAAACTCCGGTAGAGTCCGTTTCCATGGCAATGAATAACGGCTGTGACTTAAACTGCGGTAATTTATTCCATTATTTAAAGCAGGCAGTGGAAGAAGGAAGAGTAAAAGAGTCACGTCTGGACGAAGCATTAGTAAATTTATTCACTACCAGAATGAAGCTGGGTGTATTTGACAAGCTGGAAAATAATAAGTTTAGCAAAATTCCTTACTCCGTAGTTGACAGTAAGCCAATGCGTGAATTAAACCGCAAGGCAGCAGAAAAATGTATCGTTCTGTTAAAGAATGAAGGCAATATCCTTCCGTTAAATAAGTCGGAATTGAAGACCATAGGTGTTATCGGACCGAATGCCAACAGCCGCGCTGCTTTGGTAGGTAACTATGAGGGGACAGCATCCCGTTACTGGACCGTGTTGGAAGGCTTGCAGGATTATCTTGGTGAAGACGTGCGTGTTATGACATCCGAAGGCTGTCACTTAAGCCATAAGAAGATGCAGAACCTTGGCGAGGCGGATGATCGTATTTCTGAGGTGCGTGGTGTATGTGCAGAGAGTGACGTTGTGATTGCCTGCCTGGGCTTAGATGCAACACTGGAAGGCGAAGAAGGTGATACCGGTAATGAATTTGCCAGTGGTGACAAGCCGAATCTTAACCTTCCCGGTTTACAGCAGCATATTCTGGAAGAAATTTATGCCAGCGGCAAGCCGGTTGTACTGATTCTATTATCCGGTTCCGCACTGGCAGTAAACTGGGCAGATGAGCATGTTCCTGCCATTATCCAGGGCTGGTATCCGGGGGCACAGGGTGGCAAGGCAATCGCTGATATCCTCTTTGGTGAAAAGAATCCGGAAGGGAAATTACCCATCACCTTCTACCGTTCCGTCGATGAACTTCCTGAGTTCACTGACTATAGCATGAAGGGAAGAACCTATCGTTATATGCAGACGGAAGCTTTATATCCGTTTGGATATGGTCTTTCCTATACCACCTTTGCTTACAGCGATGTAAAGATTGACAAGAATATTGCGGATGCAGAGGGTGTTACTGTAACTGCAACTGTAAGCAATACCGGTAAGATGAACGGTGCAGAAACCGTTCAGGTTTACATAAAGGTAAATCAGGAGAATACTCCAAATGCCCAGTTAAAGGGGATTAAGAAGATTGTGCTTGCGGCAGGCGAAAGCAGGACAATTTCTATCAAGCTTCCGCAGGAAGCCTTTGCACTCTTTGATGAGGAAGGTATTTTAAAGCTTACTGCAGGCAGTGCAACCGTTTATGTAGGTGGTCATGCGCCGGATAAAAGAAGTAACAGGCTCACGGGCACCGGGGTAGAGGAATTTAGGATTCAGATTGCAGAAAATAAAACACTATCATAGGAGAAACTACTCCGGACAAAAAAGGATATCCCGGTAAGAACCGTCTGACGGTTCACCGGAGATATCCTTTTTTTATTTTATTTAGCTAATTCTACAGGCTCAAATCTCAGTCTGATCTTTGGCAGCTTTTCAATTCTGGTATAGCTGTTGTATAAACCATCCTCTGTGGAAATATCGTTTTCACCGTTTGCCGGTGGTGCAAAAATCTTTAAGGTTAAGTCACATGGACCGGTGAGCGGCTTCTTGAAGAATGCGCTCATCATGTCGATGGTCTTTGCTTTTGGAGACTTGTAAAACCAGAAACCGTTGATTTCCATCATCAGGTTGGAGTCATCATCAAATACTGCCTCGCAGAAATGAGGGTTTCCCTCAAAATGAAGAGGAATGGCAATACCTTCCGCATCTTCTGCACCGCCCCAGCGGAGGGTAAGAGGAAGCTGCACTTCTTCGCCTACAGTCATTTCCGGCTTAAAGTAGTCATCGTGGATGATTTCCTTGTAGGTTTCCATGAGAGGCTGCGCAATACCAACCTCCGGATTGTTAGGGTCTTCGATTTCAAGACCGAGACGTCCACGGTCACGGAACTGATACATGGAGAAGTTGGTAAACCAGGTAGCGTTTTCTTTCTTTAAAATGTCGCAGAATTCTTTTACCATATCAGCCTGCTCATAAGGTCCTGTAACGTCGCCGTCAGCGTTTAATTCGCTCATCATCATTGGCTTTTTGGCGCCGCCGCAAAGCTCGGAAAAGCGGTCATAGGCTTTCTTTGTGTAGTCATAGATATCACGGATATTGCCACGGCTGTGGGAACTTCCTCCGCGTTCTGCTACGTCATAAGGCCAGCCCCAGTGAAGCGCAAAGTATTTGTCAATGGACCACATATCGGTACAGCGGACTGCGTCTGCAAAGTCTTCTTCTTTTTCGATAGTATTTTTGCCTTCTTCTACACCGCCGGTGCAAAGGATGGTCTGCACGTTTGGTGCATACTCCTTGATAATGCGGTGGGCACGGCAGTAAAATTCACCGATTTCCTTGTAAGTACAGCGCTTGGTATAGCTGAACCAGTCACCGGTACATTCGTGGTTGATTCGGAGCATAATACGGCCGAATGGCTTTAAGTCTTTGGCAATGGCAATTAAGTGCTCATCAGAAACGTGTGGGTCGATTGTCATGGTGAGAGTAACATCCTGACCGTGTTTACGGATGTCTCTCATGTAGTTGAAAGGTTCACCCTCAGTATTACCGTTTAAGCCACCTTTATAAGTGAAGTAATCATCGTATGGGTAATCCCAGGCAAAAGATACATTAGGATTTGCATGAACCACGCTGGCTCTGCCCGGCCATCCTTCGTCTAACGGATAGTAGCAGTACATTAAAGAAATGCTTCTGTGTGGTCTGCCCAGAGTATGTAAAATATAATCCTGATTGACATATTCGCCGCGTTCGGAACCGTCGCCTAAGTCTACGGCACATTTTGCTTTGCCCATATGAAGGGAATAAATCTTGTTGTCGTCCATTGTAATCCTCCTGTTTGTTCAAATAAAAGTTAAAAATACCTTATAAAGAAACCGTCATATTTATTAATAGCGAAAAAAAGGTCAGTGCGCTATAGGGATTTTCAGACATGTATTCCTGACACATTTCTAGCAATGTCTGCATCTGAAAGTAAATATTGCATAGAAAATCGTGATTTGCCGCGGAGAATTGCCACAGTCATATCCGGGACAGGAGAAATAGTAAGTTACGCTTGACAAAACCCCGTTTGCATCATAAAATAGTTAAACATAAGTAACGTGGCGTAGAAAAGGAATAGTACAAAATCCTGCGTGCTCAGAGAAGAAGCGGTTGGTGAAAGCTTCCCACAAACGGTTTTGGAACCTGCCTTGGAGCCCTGCATGAAAGTGCAGCGTAGGTCTGCGATAAAGACAAGGAGAGAGAGTCGATTGATTTCAATTGGCTAATTAGGGTGGTACCGCCGAACTTTCGGTCCCTTTTGTAGCACAGAAAGGCTACAAAAGGGGCCTTTCTATTTTTATCGGAGAGAACTTACCCGCGTAGTGGGTGTACGGATGAGATAAAATCCGGAGGTTTTCTCTTTATGCGGGTGTGTTACAGAGTTGTATTTTTGTGAATTTCTATATCCAAGTGTCCGGCATCTCAGCCTGCAGCTGTGCGGCTATGGCAAATGAGCGGAACTTGTTCCGCATGTTTGACGATAGACGAACAGCTGTAGGAGGAGTCAGACGAACACGGATATAGAAACTCACAAAAATACCCATGAAACACTCTGCTTTAAAAAGAAAAGGAGGATTTTATCATGGCTAAAGAAAAGAAACAGGTAGAGGCTATTACCTCTATGGACGTGGATTTCGCACAGTGGTATACCGACATTGTGAAGAAAGCAGAATTAGTAGAGTATTCCGGTATTAAGGGTTGTATGATTATCCGCCCGACCGGCTATGCCATTTGGGAGTTAATTCAGAAAGAACTGGATGCCCGCTTTAAGGCAACCGGTGTGGAAAATGTATATATGCCGATGTTCATTCCGGAAAGCCTGTTAAATAAGGAAAAGGATCATGTAGAAGGTTTTGCACCGGAAGTAGCGTGGGTTACTCATGGCGGTGGCGAAAAGCTGCAGGAGAGAATGTGCGTAAGACCAACCTCTGAGACTCTGTTTTGTGATTTCTATTCCAAAATTATCGAGTCCCACAGAGATTTACCAAAGGTATATAATCAGTGGTGTTCTGTGGTTCGTTGGGAAAAGACCACAAGACCGTTTCTTCGTTCCATGGAGTTTTTATGGCAGGAGGGTCATACAGCTCACGCAACGGCAGAAGAAGCAGAAGAAAGAACCATCCAGATGTTAAACCTGTATGCAGACTTCTGTGAGGATACCCTTGCTATCCCAATGGTGCGCGGTCAGAAGACAGAAAAAGAAAAGTTTGCCGGTGCAAAGGACACTTACACCATCGAAGCACTCATGCACGACGGTAAGGCATTACAGTCCGGTACCAGTCATAACTTCGGTGATGGTTTTGCCAAGGCATTTGACATCCAGTATACCGATAAGGAAAATAAGTTACAGTATGTCCATCAGACTTCCTGGGGTATGACAACCCGTCTCATCGGCGCGGTTATCATGGTTCACGGTGACAATAACGGCCTTGTCCTGCCACCTGCCATTGCTCCGACTCAGGTTGTGATTATTCCAATCCGCCAACAGGCAGAGGGTGTTTTGGAAACCGCTGACAAGATTCGTGAAAAGCTTGGGGACGTACGCGTTAAGGTAGATGATTCTGACAAGAGTCCGGGTTGGAAGTTTGCAGAGCATGAAATGCGTGGTGTTCCGGTTCGTATTGAAATCGGACCAAAGGATATCGAAGCAGGTCAGGCTATGGTTGCAAGACGTGATACCGGTGAGAAGGTTGCTATTGCGATTGATGAGCTGGAAACCGAAATTCCAAAGCTCTTAGAAAAGATTCAGAAGGAAATGTTAGAGCGTGCCAGAGTGCATCGTGACGAGCACACCTACGATGCCCACACTGCAGAAGAAATGGCTGACATCGCTGCCAACAAGCCGGGCTTCATCCGTGCCATGTGGTGTGGTGACAGAGCCTGTGAAGACAGCTTAAAGGAAACAGCAGGTGTTACATCCCGTTGTATGCCATTTGCACAGGAGACCATCGCAGACACCTGCGTATGCTGCGGAAAGCCTGCCAAGAAGATGGTTTACTGGGGCAAGGCGTATTAGTTTTGAGAAAATAAATTTAATATAGTAACAGAAAAGGCAGTTCTTATGTGGTACGAGGTATCATTAGGAATTGCTTTTTTTGTCATCTTGCACAGTCAAATAATTTGATTTTTGTGGATAATGCAGAACTTTTGGCAGGAACTATTGTGCAGCACCGGGAGTGTGTGATATACTTCACACAAAGCATAAAACATTTGGTGTTTTGGAGGTTCAGGAGGAGAATGCGTTACGGTAGAAAAGTAATATTAGGTGTAGTTTTGGGCTTATTTTTAATAGCAAGTGCGGTATGGCTGTTAAGCAAAACGGTCACAAAAATAGAGTGGTGTGGTAAGTATGTTGGCAGTTTTGTAGACAATAGTGAGTATTATAAAAAGTTCACACCAAGTATACATATTGAAAAAACATCGGAAAATTATAAACTTACCATGTCGTTCAGAACAGTATACGGAGAAAGCCAGGATAACGTCGTCGGAGAGGATTTTCTTCCTGTGGAATTGGAACGGATGGATAAGCGGGAATATGTTCTTCTTTTTGAACACAAGCTTTCCATGGTAACAGGAATAGATTATAAGTTGTTTGTTGAAATACAATATGACACAGAGGACACGTTGAAATTCAGATATGCTGTAAAAGAGGAGGACTTAGAAGAACAAGAGTTTTATAAATTACATAGAGTGGCAGAATAAAAACAAAGGCTGACGCCGTTAATGGGTGTCAGTCTTTTCTATTTTTGGGCATCTTGACTTTTGTTTCTGGTATCAACTAAAATTCCCTACCTTGCGGGTTGGCTTCTTGTATGTTACAATAAATGTAGTGTGGTCTGGATGGAGGTGTAGTGATGATTGACTTCAAAAACATAGAGAAATATTGTGAAAATAACCGTATTGAAGCAAAAAAAGCTTTGGGCGGACTTCCTCACAGTATATGGGAAACTTATTCTGCATTTGCAAACTCTTTCGGTGGAGTTATTCTGCTAGGTGTAGAAGAGCACAAGGACAAGTCGCTTCACACAGTCAATTTACCTGCACCGGAAGCCATGATAGAGGAATTCTGGAATATTATCAATAATCCGAAAAAGGTCAGCGTTAACATCCTTTCCGACAAAAATGTGACGGTTCATGAAATTGACGGCAACCGATTCATTTCCATCGAGATTCCGCGCGCCAACAGAAGCGACAAACCGGTGTATATTGACGGTAATCCGATGTCAGGTTCTTACCGTAGAAACGGCGAAGGCGATTATAAGTGCACCAAGGAAGAAATTCATGCCATGACAAGGGATGCTTCCGTAAAAACACAGGATATGCTTGTGCTTTCAGAAATGGCGCTGGATGTCTTTGATTATGACAGTGTTCACCGCTATCGTATTCGAATGAAGAATTATCGTCCGGGTCATGTTTGGGAAGAACTTGAGGATGAAGAATTTTTATATAAGCTCGGAGCTATCGGCAGGAGTTCCGATGGCAAAATGCATCCTACCGCAGCAGGGCTTTTGATGTTTGGTTACGAGTATGAAATAGTAAAGGAATACCCAAACTATTTTCTGGATTATCAGGAGCAACTGGATGAGAATAACCGATGGACGGACAGAATGGTTTCCTCCTCCGGTGACTGGAGCGGAAATCTGTATGATTTTTATTTCCGTGTTTATAATAAAATTGTGCAGGATGTGAAAATTCCATTCAAGCTGGAAGGTGGTGACCGAATCGACGACACGCCTGTGCATAAGGCTCTGCGTGAGGCGCTTGCCAATTGTCTCATTAATGCCGACTACTATGGAAGACAGGGAGTTGTAGTTATCAAACGGAAGGACTCTTTTCTTTTTTCTAATCCGGGTGATTTTCGAATTGATGTCGAGGCGGCAAAAAGTGGCGGTATTTCCGACCCTAGAAATGCCACATTGATTAAGATGTTCAATATGATTGATATTGGCGAGCGTGCAGGCAGTGGTATTCCTAATATATTTACAGTTTGGAATAAGCAGGGTTGGCCGGCACCAAAAATTGAAGAAAGTTATGAGCCGGAAAGGATTACTTTATTGTTACAAATTGAGGGAAGTGGCGATAAAAGTAGCGATAACGATGAAAAAGTAGCGATAAAAAGTAGCGATAACGATGAAAAAGTAGCGATAAAAAGTAGCGATAAAAAGTCAACACTAAAGTCTGAACTGCAAAAAGCAGCAGCCATCGAATATCTTACGAAAAAGATTGTGGCAACAACAAAAGAAATTGCAGAATTGCTGGGAGTTAAAGAGGCGCGGGCAAGAAGAGTGCTTTCCGGGTTAATAGAAGACGATATTGTCCTCGCAGAAGGCGCAAACCGTAACAGGGTTTATAGATTAAAGTAATAGGAATATAAATGGAGGTACTGTTGTTTTGGAATTTAACCAGGATAAACAGTACCTCATTTGCTTTTAATAGTTCAAAATATCATATGCCACATAGTCATGGCTGTACACATACCCTAATTTCTCTGCCAGTGCGACAGAAATCATGGTTCTGGCATCCCAACTTGGATAAAGGTTGCGGTCCAGGCATTCGAGAATAAGTTTAGCGGCACAGCGGTAAGCGAGACCTTTTCTTTGATGGTCTTCCCTTGTTACAATCTCAATTTCAATGCCGTCTTTATAGGTGGAATAGGAAGAAGCTCCGGCAACGATTTCTCCGGTATTTTTGTTTATCATGAGAACGCCAAGTCCGAGGTTTTCAAACATAGCGTAATCTTTATAATTGGATACAAAATCACGGCTCCAATCTTCTGAGAGGCAGACATCATATAATTCTTTATCAATCATTCGGAGTTCATAGCCTTCCGGAATATCTGCTGCCGCCTGTTTCAGTTTTTCTTTATCAAAAGTTCCTTTATCTTTGCGGATGGCATGGCGGGTAATTTTCTTTGCACTTTCACCGTACTGTTTTTCTATCAGTTGTGCCCAGGCCTCGTTTTGCGGAACCATGATGATAAAGCTTTTATTGGAATCTTCCGGCTTGTATGCCACAAGTTCGGCATTTGGGTTGCCTGCAAAAAAACAGAAGTCTCCCAAAATGACCATGGCAGCATCAGGCAGTTTGCAATCTTTTGTGTAGATGTCTCCCATAATGCCTTGCAGAGCCGACCAGATACAGGTTTCCTGCCAGTCGGAAAAGAGAGGTTCAACGGCTGCTGTGTTGGTTACTTTTTTTATCATATATTTGCTGTTTCTCCTGTTCATAATATTCTTACAGTAATATAAAATCAAAATATCTGTAATTATATCACATTTTTGTATAACATAAAAGAAGCAACGGAAATTCCCTACCTTGCGAGTTTTTTTCTTGTGTGATACAATTGGTATGTTCGAAATTAACATAAAGGAGAAGTTGCCCATGAATATCCGGGTGCCGGAAAAAGTGAATAGAATTATTGAGACCTTGCTGGCACATGGACATGAGGCTTATGCGGTGGGGGGCTGTGTGCGGGATTCTTTGCTGGACAGAGAAGCGGACGACTGGGATATTACTACTTCAGCAAGCCCTTATGAGGTAAAGGCCCTGTTCCGTCGTACCATAGACACAGGCATTCAGCATGGTACGGTTACGGTAATGTTTGACAAAGAAGGATTTGAAGTTACTACCTACCGTATTGACGGAGAGTATGAGGATGGAAGACATCCGAAAGAAGTACTGTTTACGAAAAATCTGGAAGAAGATTTAAAGCGTCGGGATTTTACCATTAACGCCATGGCTTACAATGTGCAGACCGGTATGGTGGATATATTTGGCGGCGTAGAGGATTTAGAGAATAGAATTATTCGTTGTGTCGGTGTGGCAGGCGACCGCTTTGATGAGGATGCGCTTCGTATTATGAGAGCATTTCGTTTTTCGGCACAGCTTGGTTTTTCCATAGAAAAAAATACTCGGACAGCAGCGGAAGAACGTGCGGAAAATTTGAAAAAAATCAGTGCAGAGCGTATCAGGGTAGAGCTGACCAAACTTTTATTGTCGCCGAATCCGGACAGACTTTTGTGGATGCAGGAAAGTGGAATTACCGGCATTGTGTTGCCGGAATTTGATACCATGCTGGCAACAGTTCAGCAAGACGAAAATTATGTGTATAATGTGGGAAATCATACGCTTGGTGTAATAGCGTTTACGGCAGATTCAGGACGGCAGAAAAATTATATTAAACAGATTCTGCCGAGATTCCCGATGGAAGCGGTGCTTTCGGAAAGACAATGGGAGAAAAAAGAACATCAGATTTTGAAGTTTGCGGCATTGCTTCATGAAGGAACAAAGGCGGCAGAAGCAAAGCAGGTTATGCGTCGGCTGAAATTTGATAATGAAACTATGGATTATGTGGTGCGGCTGGTGGAAGCACACAAACAATATATTGAATTATCAGAAAATCATGAGGAGAATCTGGCAGCAATGCGTCATATGATGTACCGGCTTGGCCCTGATTTAATGGAGCTTCTGTGGGAAATACAGCTGGCAGATGTACTGGCGGAGAACCCGGCATTGCTGGAACACAGGTTATCTGCCATAGCTGAGTTCAGAAAGCTTCATAAAAAAATTGTGGAGCGAGGTGATTGTGTTTCTCTGAAGCAGCTTGCGGTAAATGGGAAGGATTTGATAGAACTGGGAGTAAAGCAGGGGAAGCAGATTGGTGAGGTGCTGGAAAAGCTTCTGAAAGAAGTGTTGGATCATCCGGAGTGGAATGAAAGGGAGAAGCTTTTATTTCTGGCATCGGAGCATTTAAAAAATTTTATAGAGTAAAATAGAGAATAAGGATTGTTTCTTCGACATAAGATTAGAAGAGTATGATTTTGGTCGGAGGAACAGGTATGGAAGAAAAAATTGCGGATTTACTGGCACAGTATGACTTGGTAGTATATAGAGCCGGCCGCGTCAAAGGAGCCTGGATGCTGGAAACAGACAGGGGATTAAAAAGCTTGGGAAGCTGCAACTATAGTGAAGGAAAAGTAAGATTTGAACAGAAGATAAAGCAGTATGCAAAAAGTAACGGTTTTTCACCGATAGACCTTTTTGTACCGAACCGGGAACAGAATTTTCTGGTGCAGGGCCCATATAGTGAGATGTTTGTTATGAGAGACTGGTTTTACGGAGAGGAGTGCAATGTAAAAAACAGCGAACATGTATTGCAGATGGTGGAAACTTTGGCAAGATTGCATATTTGTATGACCGGGCTTGAATTATCCGCAGAAGAAAAAGAATTTTGTCGGCAGCCGAAGCTGACGGAACTGTTTGAAAAGCGAAATAAGGAATTGCGTAGGGTGAGGACCTATATACGGGCTAAAAAGCAAAAGAGTATTTTCGAACAGAAATTTTTATCACAGTTCGAACCACAGCTTGCCCAGGCTGAGAAGGCTACGGGATTATTGAACGAAACTTCCTATGAAAGGTATTATAATGACAGAGTGGAAGCGGGCAGTATGTTGCATGGAAGTTTTACACATCACAGTGTAGTATTGCTGTCCGGTGGAGATATGGCAGTGACGGGATTTGATAAGTCCGTTACAGGAATTCAGATTCATGATTTTTATTTGCTGTTCCGCAAGATGATGGAAAAATGGGAATGGGACATCTCTATGGGAGAAAGTATGCTGGAAGCATATAATCGGATTCGTCTGATTCCGGAGGAGGAGTGGAAACTTTTGTATACGCTGTTATCCTATCCGGAAAAATTCTGGAAGGTGGCAAACCAGTATTATAACAACCGGAAGTCATGGATTCCTGAAAAAAATATGCAGAAGCTTTTGCAGACCATGGAACAGGCAGAAAAGAAAGAGGAAAGCATTAAGGCATTATTTACATAAAAGACAGAGGAAAGGAGCCAGAATACAAATGACGGATGACAGAAGATACAGAAGAAAGCGCAGCCGGGGCGGTGTGATTGCAGTGATGGTAACGCTGATTTTGTTAATTATATTGAGTACGGCACTGTTATTTTTACCGGAGGAGCCGAAAAAGAAAAATCACGGAATCGCACCGGCCGGTACGCCGACAGCCGCAGTGACTCCGGTTCCGGCAGAAATAGAGCAACTGGCGGTGGTACTGGCAGTGGACACGGAAGTAAAAATGATTACGGTGTATGATGTAGTGGAGGAGCAGGAGCAGAAGCTGGTGTATACCGGTGCCTCTACTTTCTTTGACGGCTATGGAGTCCAGATGGCAGCAGCACAGCTAGAAACCGGCGGCTTATACCGGTTTACGATAGATACAAAGGAAGAATGGATTACTACAGCATGTGAAGCGGTAGACAGGAGAGAAAAACCGGAAAATACAGATGTATGGGAGAAAATCGGAGTTGACTATATGGTTATCGGTGATGACCGGATTTCTTTTCGGAACCTGAATTATCGTTATACGGAGAATGTCTGTGTCATGAATAATGACAGGCAGATTTCTCTTTATGACCTGGAGCCGACGGTGGATGTTGTGACTGTCCGTGGTGTTGGACAGGTGATTTATGAGATTGTGGTTACAAAAGGGCATGGTTATATTGCTTTGGAAAACTATGAGGATTTTAAAGGAGGGACCATTGCTATCGGAAACACCAAAGTGGATAAGGTGTCAGGAAATGCTACGTATCTGGTGAGAGAAGGAACCTACCAGGTGACAGTGGAATGTGGAAAATACAAAGGCACGGAAGAGGTTACGGTAGCAAGGGATGCCACGACGGTTTTTGATGTGTTTAATTACGGAAGGGGACCGGTGCAGAAAGGCTGGCTGACCATAAACATTGACCCATTGGGAGCGACACTTTATATTGATGGTGAGGAAACGCTGTATACCGATGGTGTAGAACTGGAATATGGCACCTATGAATTTGAATTTAGTGAAGGTGGTTATACCTCTTATAAATCAACAGTATTGATTAATCAGCCGAAGCAGAGTCTTTCCGTATTTCTGACAGAGCAGCCGGTGGAAGGTGGCGGTGAGGATGATGATCCGACTAAAGATCCCGGAGAAGAAGGAGAAAATCCTGATGTTGGCGGTGAGTCTTCCGGCGAAAATACAACGGGAGACGAGAACACGGGAAATAATACCACAGGAGAAGATACAAACGTGGACAATGGTGATTATACCGGAACCCAGACCAGTGTTTCTATCAGTAATATGCCGCAGTATAAGCTGAATAAGAATAATGTGATATATATTCTTGGTCCAAGCGGAGCGGAAATTTATCTGGATGGAGAATATCTGGGAAGAGCGCCGATTGACTTTGAAAAAATCATAGGCTCTTATGTAGTTACAATTATCCGCAGTGATGGTGCGGTGAAGAATTTTAACTGTTCGGAAATCGATAACGGTGAAGATTCTTACTATAACTTCAGCTGGATTGATTAATTGTGTTGCGATTTGCGTTATAAAATGATAAAATGTATACAACTGGTGTTTTATTTGCCTGGAATGAAACGCACAAACTAAAGGAGGACTAAAATGGACTACAAGAAAATGTATGAAGAATGGTTAAGTAATCCGTATTTCGATGCTGAAACAAAGAAAGAACTGGAGAGCATCAAGGATGATGAGAAGGAAATCAAGGAGCGCTTCTATACCGAATTAGAGTTTGGTACAGGCGGCTTACGCGGTATTATCGGTGCAGGTATCAACCGTATGAACATTTATACTGTTCGTAAGGCTACTCAGGGTCTGGCAAACTACATTATCCGTGCCGGCAAGCAGGCAAAGGGCGTGGCAATTGCATTTGACTCCCGTCGCATGTCTCCGGAATTTGCAAAGGAAGCAGCACTTTGTCTTTGCGCAAATGGCATTCCTGTGTATATTTTTGAAAGCCTTCGTCCTACTCCGGAGTTATCCTTTGCATTAAGAGAATTAGGATGTGTTTCCGGTATTAACATTACAGCAAGTCACAATCCGCCGGAATATAACGGTTATAAGGTTTACTGGGAGGATGGCGCACAGATTACACCTCCTCATGACGTGGAAATTTTAAAGGAAGTAAAAGCTGTTACTGATTTTAACACAGTAAAGACAATGACCGAGGCTGACGCTGTGGCAGCAGGTCTGTACCACGTTATCGGTAAAGAAATTGATGATAAGTACATTGAAACTTTAAAGAAGTTAGTGCTTCGTCCGGACTGCATTCAGCAGACAGCGAAGGAATTAAAGATTGTTTACACACCACTTCACGGTACAGGTAATGTTCCGGTAAGAAGAGTGCTGAAAGAGCTTGGTTTTGAAAATGTTTATGTAGTTAAGGAACAGGAATTACCGGATGGCAACTTCCCAACCGTAAGCTATCCAAATCCGGAAGCAGCAGAAGCATTTGCCCTTGGCTTAAAGCTTGCAAAAGAAGTGGATGCAGACCTGGTTCTTGCCAATGACCCTGACGCAGACCGTCTCGGTGTATACGTTAAGGATACCAAGTCCGGCGAGTATATTTCCTTAACCGGTAATATGTCCGGCTGTCTCCTTGCTGATTATGAAATAGGTCAGTTGAAGGAACTTAAGGGACTTCCTGCAAACGGAGCTCTCGTTTCCACGATTGTTTCCACTGATATGGCAAAGGCTATTGCTAAGTACTATAATGTAGATATGTATGAGTGTCTCACCGGCTTTAAGTTTATCGGTCAGAAGATGCTTGAGTTCGAATTGAACGGTACAGGTACTTACCTGTTCGGTTTTGAAGAAAGCTATGGCTGCCTTATTGGTGACCATGCAAGAGATAAGGATGCGGTTGTTGCTACAATGGCGCTTTGTGAAGCAGCTGCGTATTATAAGACAAAGAACATGACATTATGGGATGCCATGATTGAGTTATATGACCGTTACGGCTATTATAAGGACGGCATCGTATCTGTAACCATGAAGGGTATTGAAGGACTGGACAAGATTCAGAGCATCATGACTTCTCTTCGTGAGAACCCACCTGCAGAGGTTGGCGGCTACAAGATTACTGCTATCCGTGACTACAAGAAGGATACCATTAAGAATCTGGCAACCGGTGAAGTGACTCCTACCGGTCTTCCGGCTTCCAATGTGCTGTATTTTGAGATGGAAAACAACACATGGATTTGTGTTCGTCCATCCGGTACAGAACCAAAGATTAAGCTGTACTACGGTATTGTAGGCACATCTTTAGAGGATGCGGAAAGTAAGTCCAAAGCACTTGCAGACAGCGTAAATGATATGATTAACGCTTTTTAATCTTCCGTTGTGTGAAGAGTTTAGAGAGGTTCTTAAATGGAATATATCTTTATGGACTTAGACGGTACCATTACTAATCCGGCAGAGGGCATTACCAGATGCTTTGAGTATGCACTGAACCATTTCGGCATTGAGGTGGAAAGCAGGGCAGAACTGGAGCGGTATATCGGTCCGCCTCTGCGGACGAGCTTCAAAGAGGGCTTTGGCTTTGACGATGAAACAGCAACTTTGGCTATAGAAAAATACCGGGAGAGATTCATTCCTACCGGTATGTATGAAAATGCTGTTTATGATGGAATGGAAAATGCCCTGCAACGTCTAAAGGAAGCAGGTAAGGTATTAATTGTAGCTACCTCCAAACCGGAGCATCTGGCAGTAAAGATACTGGAGCATTTTGGATTGGATGGCTACTTTGATGATATTTGCGGCTCCTGTGATGACGCAAAACGCAATGAAAAAGAGGAGGTTATCCGCTATGCATTGGAAAAGCACGGTATTACAGACTTGGACGACGTGCTGATGGTGGGTGACCGGAAATTTGACGTGATTGGTGCAGGCAAATGTGGTCTTAAATGTATGGGAGTACTGTATGGCTTTGGTGACAGGAAAGAACTGGAGGCAGCCGGTGCTGCATACATTGCAGAAACAGTAGAAGATATGGCACAGATGATTGTGTCATTATAAAATGCGGGGAAGGGGTTGTTGTAAAATGCAGGGTTGCATTTTGCATCAGCCCCTTGCGCTCTGAATAAAGAAAAAAGGAGAAAAAAGGAGGATAACAAATGAATCAGAATGATGCAAAAAATGTTGTACGGATAGTAAAGATTGTAGTAGTAGTTCTTGCTTTACTGATTCTTGGATTCAACAGCTATTATACGATTGGAGAGCAGGAACAGGCAGTAGTAACTACCTTTGGTAAACCGGAAAAGGAGGATTCTCCGGGTTTACACTTTAAGATTCCGTTTATTCAGAAAGTAACCAAAGTAGATACCACAATCAAGGGCCTTTCTATTGGTTATGATCTGAATACAAATATGTCTATTGAGGACGAGTCCCTAATGATTACCTCGGACTATAATTTTGTTAATGTAGATTTCTTTCTGGAATACAAGGTAAGTGATCCGATTAAGGCGGTGTATGCTTCCGAAAATCCGGTGCTTATATTAAAAAATATGGCACAGGGCTGCATCCGTTCCGTGATTGGCTCCTATGATGTAGATAGTGTAATTACCACAGGTAAGGGCGAAATTCAGTCTAAAATCAGAGAAGAACTGATGGCGCAGCTGGATGTGCAGGACATTGGTATTCAGCTTGTGAATATTTCCATTCAGGACGCAGAGCCACCGACAGCAGAGGTTGTAGAAGCATTTAAGGCAGTAGAAACAGCAAAGCAGGGCAAGGAAACTGCCATTAATAACGCAAATAAGTATCGTAGTGAGCAGATGCCGCAGGCAGAAGCTGAAGTAGATCAGATTAAGAAGCAGGCAGAGGCTGAAAAGGAAGCTCGTATTAATGAGGCAGAAGGTCAGGCAGCCCGTTTCAATGCATTATACGAAGAATATATAAAGTATCCGTTGATTACAAAGCAGCGTATGTTTTATGAAACTATGCAGGAGATCCTTCCTGATTTAGAAGTAATTATCGACAATGGTGACGGCAGTGTGCAGAAAATTCTGCCACTGGATACATTTGGTGAATAGGAAGGAGAAAAACTATGGAAGAATATGTAATGCCTGAACAGAAGAAGAAGTCCGGCGGCGGTCTGCTTGGAGCACTTTTAATTATTGTTGCGATTGCGGCAGTGATTGTACTTGGCAGTTCTATGGTAGTAACTGCAGAAAATGAATATACACTGGTAAAGCAGTTCGGAAAAATTGAATATGTCATTGATGAAGCAGGGTTAAGCTTTAAGGTACCATTTATTCAGAGCACTGATACATTACCAAAGGAAATCCTGATTTATGACCTGGCTGCTTCTGATGTAATTACCATGGATAAGAAAACGATGGTGGCGGACAGCTATGTACTTTGGAAAATTACAGACCCTCAGGTTTTTGTGCAGACGTTAAACTCTCAGGTGGCAAATGCAGAGAGCCGTATCAATGCTGCAGTATTTATGTCCATGAAGAATATTATTTCCAGTCTCGAGCAGGCGGAGGTTATCAGCGGTCGAGATGGTGAATTGACCCAGATGATTATGAATAATCTGGGGAATTCCATGGAACAGTATGGAATTGAGCTTATTACGGTGGAAATTAAGCGTCTGGATTTGCCGGATGATAACAAAAATGCGGTGTATGAGCGTATGATTTCCGAACGTAATAATATTGCAGCCTCTTTCATCGCAGAAGGTGAAGCGGAAGCCACCAAAATCCGCACCCAGACTGACTATGAAATTTCTGTCAGCATTTCCGAGGCAAAAGCACAGGCAGAGGCTACCATTGCGGAAGGTGAGGCAGAATACATGAAGAAGTTATCGGCGGTTTATTCCGACCAGTCCAGAAGTGATTTTTATACATTTGTATTAGCGTTAGATGCGGCAAAGGCCTCCTTAGTCGGTGAGAATAAGACACTGATTCTGGATGAGGATTCTCCGATTGCACAGATTTTCAATGAAATCGAATAGTCATTTTTTAAAAACACGCTCTCGCTCCCTCACGACGTAGCGGTACTAGGTTCGAAAATACCTCACCAAGTACCGACGTCACTCAAGGGTTCTCAAAAAATGACTATTCTCAAGGCGAAGGTGTGAAAGCAAAAGTATAAAAGAAATGAGAGGAATAATAAGATGGCGAAAGAATTATTAAAAAGAAGTCAGGTTAAGGTAGAAGATACATGGAAGGTTGAGGATATGTATGCCACTGTAGAAGACTGGAAAAAGGATTTGGAAACAGTTAAGAAGCTGGCAGATGAACTGGAAACCTATCAGGGGCGCATGGGCGCGTCCGCAGAAAATCTGTATCAGGCAATGCATTTAGATGATGAAATCAGCCGTATCGGTGATTTGGCGTTTTCTTATGCCAGTCGTTGCTCCGATGTGGACACCACCAACACGGAGAATCAGGCACTGGTAATGCAGGTGAGAACTCTGTTTGTGTCCATTGGTGAAAAATCTGCGTTTATGGTACCGGAAATTTTAGCAATTCCGGAGGAAACTTTAGAGCAGTTTTACAAGGAAAAGCCGGAACTGGAAGTATTCCGCAATGCGATTAACAATCTGCTTCGCAGAAAGGCTCACAAGCTTTCTGCCGAGATGGAGCAGCTGCTTGCTTCGGCAGGTGATGTAACCGGAACCTCCGACAATGTATTCTCTATGTTTAACAATGCGGATCTGGTGTTCCCGGAAATTACGGATGAAAACGGTGAAAAGGTTCGTTTAACCCATGGCAGATATGTGCCATTTTTAGAGAGCAGTGACCGCAGAGTACGTGCAGAGGCATTCAAAGCAATGTACGCTACTTACAAGAGCTATCGCAATACGCTGGCGGCAACCTATGCCGGAAAGTTAAAGGCACACTGGTTCTATGCAAAGGCAAGAAAGTATAACAGTTGTTTGGAAGCAGCGGTGGATGCAACTAATGTGCCTGCCTCTGTTTATACCAATTTAATTGAGGCGATTCACCAGAACCTTGACAAGATGCACCGTTATGTGTCTATCCGTAAGAAATTGCTTGGTGTGGACGAGCTTCATATGTATGATTTATATACTCCGCTGGTAAAGGAAGCTGATGTGAAGATTCCGTTTGAACAGGCAAAGCAGACGGTGTATGAAGCATTGGCACCGCTTGGTGAGGAATACCGTGCAGTAGTCAAGGAGGGCTTTGAGAATCGCTGGATTGACGTATATGAGAACGAGGGGAAGAGAAGCGGTGCTTATTCTGCCGGCGTTTACGGTGTGCACCCATATGTACTGCTAAACCATAACGACACCTTGGATAACATGTTTACGCTGGCCCATGAAATGGGTCATGCCATGCATTCTTATCTGTCCAATAAGACACAGCCGTATGTGGATTCCAACTACGTGATTTTTGTGGCAGAAGTAGCTTCCACCTGTAATGAAGTATTATTGATGGAGCATTTGTTAAAGAATACGACGGACAAGGTGCAGAGAGCATACTTAATTAATCATTTTTTAGAGAGCTTCCGCGGAACAGTTTATCGTCAGACTATGTTTGCTGAATTTGAACTTTTAACTCATCAGATGTGTGAGCGTGGAGAAAGCCTGACTCCGGATGCATTAAGCAATCTGTACTATGATTTAAACAAGAAGTACTTTGGTGATGATATGGTAGTGGATGAGGATATTGCAATGGAATGGGCAAGAATTCCGCATTTCTATTACAATTTCTATGTTTACCAGTATGCAACCGGCTTCTCTGCTGCGGTGGCACTGGCAAACCGTATTTTAAAGGAAGGTCAGCCGGCAGTGGATGATTACTTAAAGTTCTTAAGCGGTGGCTGTTCTAAGTCTCCAATCGATTTACTTAAGATTGCAGGTGTGGATATGACAACTCCGGAACCGGTCAATGCCGGTCTTGAGATGTTTGGCAGATTATTAGACGAAATGGAAGAATTGATGAAATAATGGATAATACAAAAGAGAATAAAATGGGCTACATGCCCGAAAATAAGCTGCTTATCAGCATGGCTGTGCCAATGATGATTTCCATGCTGGTACAGGCGCTTTATAACGTGGTGGATAGTATTTTTGTTGCCAGAATCAGTGAGGATGCCCTGACAGCGGTATCTTTGGCTTTTCCTGTGCAAAACTTAATGATTGCCATTGGCGCCGGTACAGGGGTTGGTATCAATGCATTGCTTTCTAAGAGTCTTGGTGAGAAGAACCAGAAGCTTGCAAATAAAGCAGCTCATAACGGTATATTACTGATGTTGTTCAGTGCTATTGCCTGTGCATTTTTTGGTATTTTCGGCAGCCGTTGGTTTTTTACCACCCAGACGGAAGATTTAGTACTGATTGAATATGGAGAACAATACCTTTCCGTGGTGATGGTATTTTCCTTTGGTTTGTTTGGACAGTTTATTACAGAGCGTCTGTTACAGGCAACGGGAAGAACCATTTACAGTATGTATACACAGGGACTTGGTGCCATTATCAATATTATTCTGGATCCGATTTTGATTTTTGGTCTGTTGGGATTTCCTGCCATGGGAATTACCGGTGCAGCATTGGCGACCGTTATCGGACAGGTTATTGCAGCAGTCTTTGGCTTTTGGCTGAACATTAAGAAAAACCCGGATATTCAGTTAAGTTTGAAAGGACTGGTGCCAAATGGAGGAGCTATTAAGAAGATTTATTCGGTTGGCGTGCCATCCATTATCATGGGTTCCATCGGTTCTGTGATGACCTATGGCATGAATTTGATTTTAATGGGTTTTTCTTCTACGGCAGCGGCAGTGTTTGGGGTATACTTTAAGTTACAGAGCTTTATCTTTATGCCGGTGTTTGGTTTGAACAACGGTATGGTGCCGATTATTGCTTATAACTATGGTGCCAGAAAGAAGGAACGCATTATGAAAACATTCAAGCTGTCGGTGGCATATGCTGTTGGCATAATGACTGTTGGATTTTTGATAATGCAGATTTTTCCGGCACAGTTATTTATGTTGTTTGAAGCTTCCGAAGAAATGTTGGCGATTGGTGTTCCGGCACTGCGAATTATCAGCATCAGCTTTATGTTTGCCGGATACTGTATTATTACCGGTTCCATGTTTCAGGCACTGGGCAATGGATTCTTAAGTATGATTAACTCCATTGCAAGACAGCTGGTAGTGCTGCTTCCGGTGGCATATCTGCTCTCTTTAACAGGGAATTTGAATTTGATCTGGCTGGCATTTCCGATTGCAGAAATTATGTCGTTGACTTTGAGTAGTATTTTTCTGTACCGGATTTATAAGCAGGTTATTAAGCCGTTATAGACCAATAGTTGAAACGCCATGTATGTGTTGAGGGAAAGACATTTCCAAATAACACATGCATGGCATTTTTTGAATTAATGATTTGTTATATTTTTTATGTTATACTGTAACAAAATGTTTTTTTCATCGACTAATTTTGTGAAAGGGAGGAGGAATGTGAGTATGCAACGTTTACTGGAAAAATTATTTCACATGTATTATAAAGACATATACCGATATCTTTATAGTCTTACTCAAGATGCTTCCCTTTCGGAGGACTTAGCCTCGGAGGTATTTTTGGAGATAGTAAAATCTATTGCAACCTTTCGGGGAGGGTCAGATATAAAAACATGGATGTTTTCCATTGCAAGGCATAAATGGGTGGATTACCTCAGGAAAAAGAACCGACAGGCAGAAACAGAGGTGTTGTCGGAACTGTTGGGGGCAGAGCAAGGGCTCTGTGTCAATAATGAAAAAGGAACAGAAGAAAAATATTTGGATAAAGAGGTGTTGGAACGGATTGATGCGTTGCTGAAGGAAGAACCGGAGCGAACCCGCAATATTGTGAAACTTCGTATGGACGGATACTCTTTTTATGAGATTGGAGCAGCACAAGGAATTTCTGAAAGCTCCGCCCGGGTTATTTACTTCCGGGCGAAGGAAAAAATACGTCAGACATTAGAAAAGGAGGGACTGGGCTATGAATAAAATTACTTGTGATATGTGTCGGGATTTAATACCGCTTGTAAAAGATGGCATTGCCAGTGAGGATAGCCGGCTTGCGGTGAAAGAGCATATGGAGAGCTGTGAAGTATGTAAAAAGCAATATAGCGGCGAGGCAACAGATATGTCCTTCCATGTGGATTTAGAGCGGGAACTGGTGAAATTAAAACGCCGCTTGCAGATTTTTTCTACTATGTTAATGATGTTTGGCGTGTTTTTTGGTCTTAGTCTTACTGCAAGTGATGATATGTTTTATAACAGCCTGATTATGCCGGTGGTAGGTGCACTGGGCTATGTGATTTTTCGTTGGAAGGCAGTGTATCAGGTTCCGCTTTTGTTACTTGTGCTGCAGTTTATAATTAACTTTTTAGGTATGACCAGAGGCATGGAATATATGCCGGTCATGGGAGTTGTCATGTGGGTTGGTATTTACAGCATCTTTGTGGAACTTGGAGTGTTGGTAGCAGGGTTGCTGCACTACGCATTTCGCAAGTAACCGGACAGGAGGAAAATTATTATGAAGAAAAAATGGTTAAAAATATGTGCATTGCTTGCTGCGCTTGTTATTATGTTAGGTCTTTGCTGGTTTTCAAACGCACTGGTGGGAAATCCGGTTTCCAAATGGCTTGCAACCAGGACGGCAGAAAAGCATTTAGAGAAGGTATATGCTGATACTGATTTTGAAATAGAGCAGGTGGGCTTTAACTTTAAGGATACGGATTACTATGCCCATATTAAATCTCCAAGTAGTGAAGACAGTAGCTTTTCTTTGAGAATTGGTATGTGGGGGCAGTTGAAGTATGATTCCTATGAAAACAGGGTGTTGTCCGGCAATAATACGGCGGACCGTCTGTATATGGAGTACCGGGAACTGACTGATATGATATTTGAGAGTCCGTATTACCCTTTTACCAGCTTTATTTCCTATGGAGATCTGCGGGTTGCGTTCAGTGTACCTGAAGGAATGCCACCGTCGGCAGTTGGATATTTGATGCCGGAAGAATTGGTTCTTGACAAAAAGTATGATATCCGCGAGCTGGCTGCCAAAGCCGGACATCTGGTAGTTTATGTGGAAGATGATGTAGTGACAGTAGAACGTGCAGCGGAAGTATTATTAGACTTAAAGGCTTTGTTTGACCAAGAAAATGTACCATTTTATGCAATTGACTTTGTATTGGAATATCCTCGGAAAGCAGAAGGAGGAACCACAAAGGAAGGCCGTGTTAACGTGGAGGGTTTTTTGTATTCTGATATTTACGAGGAAGATCTTATAGAGCGCGTAACAGCGGCTGACAACGCATTGAATGCATATTATGCGGAAGAAGATGAGAAAAAGAAGGAACTGACAGAACAACAGGAGGTGCAGAAAAATGAATAAAGTGCAAGAAATGTTGCAGAAACATAAGAAGCTGCTTGTAACGCATTTGATGGCGTTTGGCGTTCTTTTGTTGGGGCTTATATTATGCCGTTATGTTTTCTTCGATGTGCATGGTTTGAAAGAATGGCCTTATGACCTTTTTAAATTTGGTTTAGTCGGCTTATTGTTTTCACTGTTGGCAGGAAAGAGATATGTGCCTTGGATTACATCAGTAAGTTACTTTATTTGGTTTGTGTTGGGAGTAGTCTTTAATAGAGAAACGGTGGATGCTCACGGAACAAGAGGAGACTTGATGCCGTTTATCTGGTTATGGGGATTTCTGGCATGTATGCTTGCAGGGTTTCTGTTTGAAGTTGTACTAAAATGGTGGAAACTATTAAGAAAATAAAAAGAAAAGACCTGAGAGTGTCAGATCTTTTCTTTATTTCAAATGGGTATTTATTCTCTGCGGCTTAAGTCTTCCAGACGGTATTTTACGGTGGAAGAAATTTCTTTTACAACATCTGCTTCGGCAAGAACTTCTTCTGTACTTGCGGCCAGATTGGTCAGTCGCTCATTAATATCTGCGATGGATTCGGTCAGGTCTTCTGCCTGCTGCATTAACTCGCGAATGGCGTTGACGATTTCTATACGGTTGTAGTCACTTTGCTCTGCCATGGTGCGGCTGGCTTCTGCCAGAGAACGTACCTCTCCGGCAACAACGGCAAATCCCTTTCCGGCTTCACCACTGCGAGATGCTTCTACTGCAGCATTCAGAGAAAGAATATTTGTCTGGTCTGCAATTTTAGAGATTGTTTCATTGTTCTTTTCAAGTTGTTTTAACAATTCCTGCATTTCAGCGAAAGAGGTGTCCAGCATGCCACAGAATTCGGAAACCTTTATCATAGAGGCACTAATGGCACTACTTTCCTGTGCATTGATGGAATTGCCTTGCAAAACTCCATTGATAGAAACATTGAGCGTTTCAAAATCCTCGGAAATAAAGTGGGCCATTTCTTCATTTTTCTTTAAAATCCGGAGATTCTGCTCTTCGATTTGCTGAGAAAACTGCTGCACTTCATTCTTAATAAAATGAACGCAGTTTAATGGAGTGTTGCATCGGTTAAAGATGGCAGCCGCCATTTCAGAGCAATTATTATATCCACAGGCGCCGCAGTTGATATTTTGCTCGCCGGGAGTATGTTTGCCCATTTGACGGAAAATCTCTTCCAGTTCATAAGCCTTTGGTTCCCGAAGAGAAACGGTATCGGATTTGTTAGTGTAGCTTCGCATAAAGTCGTTGATATCCAACCGCGCAAATTTTCGGTTTAGCCACCATAACCGTTGCTTTGGTGATAAAAGCCTGGAAAAAGGATGAAAGAAACGGCTTTTTTTACTGCGGGCTTTAATTTTTTCCAAAGCATAGTAATTCTCTTCGGAATGATTTTTAGATTCTTCAATTCCGGTACCATAGAGACAGCCTCTGTCGCAGTTTAAAATATCTACCATAAATGGAAGCTTATTTTTTTGTGCTACTCTTTTCTGATAATCTTTTAAAAATTCGTAAGCACGTTTTTCACCCTCTACCTGTCGGATAAACACGTCTTCTCCGCAGAACCAGTATACATTTTCCTTCAAACCGCCGGGCATTGGATAGATAGAGCCAAGACCATAGTTAATTTCATCTTCTGCAGGTTCTCCGGAAATATTGTGACGCTTTACATAATCCATAAGATGAGCAAAAGTTAAGTTGTAAGAAACATAGCCGTGGGTATTCGGATCTGTGATTTCGGTTTTTTTGGCAATACAGGGACTGATAAAGGCCAGATGGTCTGTGATACCTAAATATTTTTTTGCATAAATAGCAGTGCACATCATAGGGCTGTGAATTGGTATCAGCTTCTGAATTAACTTTGGCTCATAGCGTTCGATGTAATTTACAATGGCAGGACAGGGTTGGGAAATGCCGCCCTCGAGGTTGTGTTTACTGATATAATTGATATAAGCCCAGGTAGTGATATCTGCGCCGAAACTGACACTGATAATATGTTTGACGCCAAGCTTTTTCAGACCGCCCAGAACCCGTCCGTACTGGTCAGGATAATTTGCATAAAAGGCCGGCGCCAGAATGACGGAAATCTGCCTGCCGTTTTTTAAATCATGGAAAAACTGTTCAGTATCATCAAAAAAGCCTCTGGCCTGATGCTCACAGGCGTCGAAACAAGCTCCGCAGCTGATACAGTTTTCGGTATGAACTTCAATACGGCGGTTTTGACTATCCCCGGAAGGTACGGAGTAGTTTGCTGTCAGTACAGGACAGACAGAAATGCAGCGATTGCATCCCTGACACTTTTCGTTTGTGTAGACAAGAGTATTTTGGTGCATATGGCAAGCAGTCCTCCTTTGCAGTTTAGTTATAAATCAAGTGTATTTTTTGTTTTATTATAACATGTATGGCTTTTGGATACAATATTATGATATAATACCAAAAGCATATGATTTATGATACTGTATTATCTAAAATGCCTTTAAAATCTCCACAATTTTCCGAACAACTTTATATGCCGGTCCTTCCAGCTCTTTGCTGGCTTCTTTTAGTTTTGCCCGAATTTCAATATGCTGTGGGCAGTGGGATTCACATTTGCCGCAGCCGATGCAATTGGAGGCAGCGGTGGAAGTTTTTCGAAGGGCGGTACACATCATGTAATCGAAAAAGCCGCTGTGTTTGCTGTCGTAATAGCGGCGGTTATAGGCAGAAAAGGTTCCCGGAATATCGACCCCTTTTGGACATGGCATGCAGTAGCCGCAGCCGGTGCAGCCTACCTTCATGCGGGAATTGATAGCCCTGACCACATTCTGTAGCATAGCTTCCTCGTCCGGGCCAAGCTCACCGACGGTGATAGTGGAAGCAGTCTGAATGTTATCAGTAATCATTTCCTCGGTGTTCATGCCGGATAGTACACAGGTTACCTCCGGCTGGTTATAGAGCCAGCGGAATGCCCATTGTGCCGGTGTGTGCGAGATTTTGTATTCTGCAAAAATTTTCTTTGCTTCTTCCGGCAGGTTGTTTACCAGACGCCCGCCCCGGAGAGGTTCCATGATTATTATCGGAAGTCCTTTTTTATGGGCATAGTTTAATCCACGGCGGCCTGCCTGAGTATGCTCGTCCATGTAGTTGTACTGAATCTGGCAGAACTCCCAGTCGTAGGCATCTATTAACTGACAGAACATGTCGGAGTTACCATGGTATGAAAAACCAACCTGGCGAATGGCACCGCTTTTCTTTTTGTCAGCCAGCCATTCTTTAATGCCAATGTCGCATAAACGGTTCCAGGTGGCAATGTCAGAAAGCATATGCATCAGATAGTAATCGATATGGTCGGTACGCAGCCTGGTCAACTGCTCTTGAAACAGTTTTTCCAGTGTGTCCAGATTTTTAATCAAGTAGTGAGGTAGCTTGGTGGCAATATAAATTTTGTCACGGATATTGTTTTTTTCAAAGATTTCTCCAATAGCCGCTTCACTGCCGGGATATACATAGGCAGTATCGTAATAATTGACACCGCCGCGAAAAGCATCCATAATCTGCTGTTCTGCCTTTACCATGTCGATTTTGCCCCTGGATTTCTGAAAACGCATGCAGCCAAATCCCAGAAGAGAAATCTGATTGCCATATTTGTCGGAACGATAATTCATAGGATACCTCTTTAATATTCATTAGGATTCTTTGTATAAGCCTTTAAACGTTCGTATTCTTCCATGGTGATTGGCAGAATGGTACCGTGCTTATAACCGTAAGGAAATTCAAACGCAGCGTCGCTCCGCACAAATTTGCCGGATGCCAGAGTATCAGCAATAAACGGTACATAGCCCTGACCTGTGGCGTCGGTGCCAAAGAAATCAAGGAACAGACACCAACGGCCGTCTTCTGTTTTGCAGGCAGTTGGTGCTTCATAAAATTCGCCCTTACCGTCGAGCACCGTCATACTTTCATCGAATTCAGCCACACGTTCAAAAGGACCGGTGATGTTGTCGCTCTTTAACTGAATCAGTCCCAGCGGATTTTTCTCACTCTTTACAAATAAATAGTACTTCCCGTTTTCTTCATACATGGCAGAGTCGATACAACCACTGTCTTCTTTGCGGTACAACTCCTGCGGCTCAGTGAAGGTTTTAAAATCTCTGGTTCTGGAATAGAAAATGGCTTTTTCGCCATAGTTATTCTTTTTGTGGGAAGAGGACCAGTGAACCACATAATCGTCATTTTTTGCATCGTAAATAATATCCGGAGCCCAGAGACAACCGAAGTCTTCATTGCCCAGGTGCAGCATTTGCTGGTCAGACCAGTGAATTAAATCGTCAGATTCCCACATCACAAGGTCTTTACTGCCGTTTGTGGAAATTTCAGCCCAGGAGTTTTTATAACGGTAGCGGAACCCATAGGAAAGACTTAAATCTGTGGCGAGGATAACAAATTTACCGTCCTTGCGGCGGATAATTGTAAAATCGCGCACGCCCTTATCTCCCTCATAACTCCATAATACCGGGTTGCCGTTGTTAACCTTTTCCCAATGGAAACCATCGGTACTGATGCCGAAGTGAACCTGTTCACCTTCCGGTGTTCTTGTTTCTCTGAAATGTACAAATAAATATGCCTGTGCCATGGATACCTCCTGAAATTATGTGATTATTATGTTTCTTTATAATGGTAAATCAACTAGTTTAAGTGTACTTGATATTATGAAAAATAGCAATTTATTTTCATGGTATTTTTGGAAAAATTGCGTTATAATGAAGATAAAAAAAGGAACAGATTGGAGAGTATATATATGAAATGGATGGTTGCGTCTGACCTGCACGGTTCAGAATTTTATTGTAAAGAGATTTTAAAGGCATTTGATACAGAAAAGGCGGACAGGCTATTGCTTTTGGGTGATATTTTGTATCATGGTCCACGTAACGATTTGCCAAAGGATTATGCGCCGAAGAAGGTGACAGTGTTACTGAACGAAAGAAAAGAGAGCTTGCTCTGCGTCCGAGGAAACTGTGATGCGGATGTCGACCAGTTTGTGTTGGAGTTTCCTATTCTGGCAGAATATGCAGTGTTGGATTTGGGAAAGTGTCTGGTGTATGCCACTCATGGTCATGTATATGGGGAACTGAATCCGCCACCACTGAAATCAGGTGACATTTTATTGTGCGGTCATACCCATGTGCCAAAGTGTGTAGAATATCCGGATTATGTGTATATGAATCCGGGTTCTGCATCAATTCCGAAGGAAAACAGCCATCATGGGTATATGACGATTGAGGATGGCTTGTTTCTCTGGAAGGATTTCGAAGGAAATATTATGATGAAATATGAGTAGTGAAAACCACTTATTCCGGTATGAAAAGGTACTTGAATAAGTGGTTTTATTATGCCTTTATGAAAGGATGGGATTGCACGCTGAAAAATAAATTAAACAAAATGTAAAATATATCTTGCATTTTGTAAAATGGTATGATATGATAAAATCACTTCGAAGGGAACTGTTAATGAGAAACGAAAAAGTAAAAGGAAAGACAAGTAGGAGGATGACAATGTTATTTAAAAAGAAAAATCAAAATCAGATTAAGGATGAACGTATTGAAAAGGAAACCAACAAAGTTATGGCAGCGGTGTTCTGGCTGTTTTTAGCCGGACTGCTTGCCAGTCTGATTACGAAGCTGGTTCTTGGTGAACCTTGGTACAATTTTATTCTGGAAATTTTGTGTATTGTTCCGTCTGTAGGATATGCGCTGGTGAAAAGAAGTTCGAACGGTGTATTGTTCTTAAAGGAAAAAGATGAAGCACTGGTAACTATCCGTAATGGAATTATGGCAAAGGCGTTTCATATCGCTTTAAATATTCTTATCGACGGTGAATTGATTTATATGTTTTATATCATTGGCGTGTTAGATGTATTAAAGGCGGAAGATACGGAATGGTGTCGGGAAATGACCTGGATGATAGTGTATTTAGTCATCTGGTTTATACCTTCTCTGATTGTTACCATACTTACCATCAAGAATGGCTGGATGGTCTGGGGTAGCAAAAAGCGTGAAACTACAGGTAAAAAGAATTTTGCAAAGAGTACTGCGATTGGCGCATTATTCTTTGGTCTTCTGATGGGTGCAGTGGAATTTCTTGAAAATGGTTTTTCTGTGAGAGTACTTATTACGATATTTGGAACCGGTGCCCTGTGGGGAATTCTGTTCTATTTTATGATGCTTGCTACTATTAAGATTTCTGAAAAGAATGCGGACAAGGCAGTAAAGAAACAGGAGGAAAACAGTGAAGAATAAAAAAATGAAATTGGCCAGAGTAGAGTGTGATTTAACACAGGAGCAGCTGGCAGAAAAAATCGGAGTTACCAGACAGACCATCGGTCTGATTGAATCCGGCAACTATAATCCGAGCATCAGTCTTTGCATTGATATCTGCAAGGCACTGAACCGGACATTGGATGACTTGTTCTGGCCGGCGGAGTAAACAATAACAATGGAGAGAAAAGATATGATTAAAATTGCAAAAGCAACATTAAAAAAATATGGTTGGGGTATGTTAGGCGGGCTGCTTGGTGTGGGTCTTGTGGACCTTTATAATAAAACAGAATTCAGTTTTAGAGGAGAATATCAATGAAAAAGAAAATTTTAAAAACAGTAATGGTATGTGTATTTAGTATGATGTTTGCAGCGTGTGGAAAAACAGAAGAAACTATTGAGCCTACAGCTACACCAACGGTAGCAGTCACAGCTACAGCTGTGCCAACAGAGGCTCCAACACCGGAACCGACAGCAACACCAACGCAGGTACCAGATCCAACAGTAGCACCGACAGTAATGGATAATTATGTGAAGGGGACTATTACAGAAGAAGGATTTGAAAGTGAATGGATGGATATTCGCTTTACCAGGCCTGCGACAGTAATCATGGCTACCCAGGAAGAAATGGATGCGATAATGCTGCAGGGATTACAGATGATGTATGGTGAACAGGCGGCAGCAGTGCTCGACTATGCTTCCATGAGCTCTGTAAATGAAATGCAGGCTACCTGGTTAGCAGGCTATCCGGTAGTGCAGATTGCAGTAGAAAAGATGCCGACAGAAGGTTGGACAGAGATGGAATATCTTTCTGCAGTTGCTGCAAATTTGAATGCAACCTCTGAAACAAGCGGTATGACGTACACCATTGATGAAAATATTTACAGCATGAAGCTTGCCGGACAAGAATACTTTGGGCTTGCAACGGCTGTGGATGCCGGACTTGGTCACTTGATTTATCAGGACTATCTGGTAAGAGAAAAAGATGGTCGCATGATTATGATTGCGTTTTCTTATACAGAAGCGATGGAAAGCTATTTACAGGAAGCGATGGATGCGTTCAGTGCATACTAAGGAACAGGAAAAGGAGCTGATGGAAGTGTCGTCAGCTCCTTTTCCTGTTCCTTATAAAAATGCTGTAATATACTCTTTCAGCTCTTCAAATCCTCCTTGCGGGTATCCGGAAATATCTGCATTCTTCTCATTAATCAGACAGTCTGTCAGTAAAAATATCTTCATTCCAAGAGTTTCTGCAATCATGTCTTCTTCGGCATTATTTCCCACCATCAGACATTCTTTCGGTTTCAAACCGGTCTTTTCTAAAATTTCAATATAATACTTTGGATTCGGCTTGCAATAATGGCAGTTTTCATAGGTGGTAATCAGTTCAAAATCATTCGTGGAGAGTCCTGCCCAGCCAATGCGGTTTTCGGTTGCAACAAAAGGAAACAGCGGATTGGTAGCAAGAACAATACGCTTGCCGGTAGATTTGATAAGGTCAATGACTTCTCTGGCAGCCGGGGTTGGCTGGCAGGCTTCCTTCGCTCTGCAAAATTCATTTTTGTAAAAGGAGTCAAAGATTGGTTCATCCTTGCGGCAGTCCTTTCCGGCTACTTCACAGAACTTATTCCAGAAAGCGTCTGCGTTGGTTTTACTTCCGTCATTCAGAACCATGGCTTTGGTGCCGGTCCACACATCCTTCACCAGAGTGTCCTTATTGTATCCGAGCGGAACCATTTTCTTTGTTAATTCTCCAAAATAGTAGTTCATAAAAAGGTCCTGATTCATAGGGAGCAGGGTACCGTCTAAATCAAATAAGATTGCTTTCAGTGACATGTGAATTCTCCTTGCATTATTAAAATAGTTAAAAGTTTTGAGGTAATTTAATTACTATGATAAAGGAAAGAGCTCTAAAAAGCAAGGAGGAGTAAGGAAAAATCAAAAATTTTAAATAAACCATTGACATTATGAGAAAACTAGTGTACTATCTAACTAGTACAGTGATACACGAAAGGAAGTGAATACATGGAATATAATAACAACCTCCCGATTTATTTGCAGGTTATCAATCAAATCAAAAAGGATATGATTCAGGGCAGGCTGCCGATGGGAGAAAAGCTTCCGTCTACCAGAGAACTGGCGGTGCAATACCAAATTAATCCCAATACGGCAGTGAGGGTGTATAAAGAAATGGAACAGTCAGGCATGTGCTTTACGAAACGCGGGCTTGGTACATTTGTTACAGAAGATGCGGAGGTAATCGCAAAGATGAAGGAAGAAATGGCGGAAGAAGTATTAGAAAATTTTGTACAGGAAATGAGGGACCTTGGTTTTTCCAGGGAAGAGTTAATTGCAATTATTGAAAAACGTCTGGATGAACAGGCGTAGCATAGGAGGGAATGGAGAATATGTTAAAGTGCAGTAATTTAAAAAAGAAATATCTTAAAAAAACAGCAGTAGAGAATATTACAATGGAATTAGAACAGGGACGCATTTATGCTCTGCTTGGACCAAACGGCAGCGGGAAGACCACTTTCATGAAGATGGTGGCAGGCCTGGTAAAGCCAACGGAAGGTACGGTATTGTACAAGGGTAGTCCGATAGGTGTAGAATCTAAGAAGGAAGTGTCTTACATGCCAACGGAGGATTACTTTTATCCGTATATGACCGTAGAGGATGTAGGCAAATATTATCAGGACTTTTTTGCAGATTTTAGTTTTGATACCTATAAAGAAATGGTGGCGGATATGGGGGTAAGCTTACAGGATAGGGTAACGAAAATTTCCTCCGGCATGGCAGCAAAGGTTCGTCTGGCGGCAGCACTTTCCCGTAAGGCAAAGCTTTATCTGCTTGACGAGCCGTTAAACGGAATCGATCTGATTGCCAGAGATAAAATTGTTTCTACTATTTTAAGCGTGGCTGATGAGGATGTCACCATTGTGGTATCCAGTCATTTAGTGGAAGAACTGGAAAGCGTGGTAGATGGTGTGATTATGATAAAGAATGGCAAAAACATTCTTGTGGGAGATGCAGATGATATCCGCGCGGAACAGGGAAAATCAATTGCAGATGTTTACAGAGAGATATTTGCGTAGGGAAGGTGAGTAGAATATGTTAAAGTTAATGAAATATGAATTCCGGAGACAATTACTATTAATTGGCGTAATGTTGGGGAGCTTATTTTTGCTGGTTGCAGCTTTCTTTGGGTTTTACTGGAAGGGAGTAGATTATGGTGTTACCATGATGTTGTCTCTGATGAGCTTTGCTACAATGATGGTGCTGATTGTCGGGGCGGTAGCGCACGAAGGTCCCTTTGATAAAGATATGAATACAAAGCAGGGATATATGCTGTTTTTATTACCAAAAAAGTCCACCACTATCCTTGTTGCAAAATTGTTGGTAGGTTTGTTACAAACGATAGCATTATATGTAATCTTTTTATCTGTAATGGGTGCTTGCGAACAGCTGGCGGTTGCTAAATTTGGAGAAATGCCAACTTTTATCAGTGAACTGATAAGCATCATGGTTCCGATGGAAGAAGGTATAGGCGAAGTGTGTAGTACATTATTCGGTTTGTTTTTTCTCTGGTTGTTCATTTCGTTGTTACTGTATTTTATTGGTGCAATTCCTTCACCGAAAGGAAAAGGAGCCAGTGTCATTGGCATGGTTGCATTCTTCGGAACGATTGTGCTTTTCTTCTGGGGATTGATTGGTCTGGAAGAGCTGTTAGTTGATATTTTGCGAGTACCGGATATGGTGTCTGATATTGTAGAATTTGTGTATTTGGTGGGAGCAGATGTGGCATTATTTTTTGGAACAGCAAAGCTGCTGGATAAGAAGTTGAGTTTATAATCGAGGGAGATAGTGCGTATGTTACACTTGATGAAATATGAGGTGCGGAGACAGTTGTTTTCCAATGGATTGATAGTAGGTGTTTTTCTCGCCCTGGTCGCAGCCTTCTTTGGTTGTTACTGGAACGGGAATGTAGCAGGAATAAGTTTGGTATTAGCATTATTGGGTGTTGAAACAACAGGTGTTCTGCTTTTTGCACCAATAGGGCACTGGTTTGTATTTCATGCGGATATTCATTCCAGACAGGGTTATATGATGTTTATATTATCAAAGAAACCAACGACTATTCTGGGCGCAAAAGTTTTAGTGGGATTATTACAAGCGGTGATACTCTATGGACTTTTTTTTACTGCAGTTCCGTATTGTGAGCGGCTGGCGGCTGCGAAGTATGGACTTGGGACGGGGCATGTAAGTAAGGTTGTAGATACGATTATAGAGATGATGCAGTCTGCAAATGCAGGCATTACTCCGGTAATCGGTGTGTGGCTGAATCTTATAATAACCGTATTGTTTTTCTCAAATCTGGGATTGTTTGTTATGGCTGTTCCGTTACCGCTGGAAAAATTAAAAGGCCCGGTCGGAATTTGCGGATATATTGTGGCGTTTGCTTTGGTTATATTTGTAGAGACAAAGATAAAAGATTTGCTTTTATTTATCACATCTTCAGCAACAGTAGGTGATGTATTTGAAATAGTATATTTTGTGGGAGCTAATTTGGCACTGTTCTTCGGAACGGCCCAATTGTTGGAAAAAAGGAGTACATATGATGAAAAAACAAAGAAAAAAAGATTATTTTGAAGGTAAAAAGGTATACGAGCTGACAGAGGAAGAACAGAGTGCATGTATTACCAAGCAAGAGGGTAGTGCGTGTCGACACAGATTAGAGAAGCGTTGGTATCGGAGAATGGTTGTATTGAACGTACTTATAATCATAGCAGTTGTTGCTATGTTGGTATGTAATTTCGCAGAAATAAAAGACTGGGCAGAGTTAGTTAAAACGCAAATGAGCGAGGAACTTTCAGAGGATTATGTGGAAGATAAGACACAATATAGATATGATGCCTTCGAAGATATGCCGCTGGAGGTCGAATTAATATTTTCCGGCATTGTACTTATGGTAATACTTATTCCTGCATTATATTATATGTATGCTCAGTATCGTTCCATGTCACTTCGGATTACAGAGAAAAACTTTCCGGAAGTGTATGCGCTGATAGAGGAATATGCACATCGGTTAGGAATTAAGGTTCCAAAAGCCTATGTTATGCAGCAAAATGGTGTGTTAAATGCATTTTCTGCATTTTTACCGAGAAAACAGTGGATTTGTATTCACAGCGAATTGTTTGAGGTTGCCTACCGGGAATACAGGGATATGGATGCTTTGGCATTTGTTATTGCCCATGAAATGGCGCACATTTATTACGGACATGCAACATTGGGCTATAACCTTTCTATACTATTTTCCAAGATGATTCCTATACTTGGTACGACAGCTTCCAGAACAAGAGAATATAGCTGCGACAGATTGGCTCAAAGGCTTACAGGTACAGATGGATTGGATGCTATGCTGGTGCTTGTAATGGATCGTCACCTGTATAAAATGGTAGATAAAGAGGATTACCTGGAGGAGATGAGAAGTCAGCGAGGATTTTTCTTATGGATATATAATTTATTAGCGGATCATCCGGTTATGTGTAAGAGATTCGTAGCATTGGCTGAAGGAAGAGGTAGTGGGAAATTGTATTAGGAAAAATATTTTGCGGTGTATTGGGAATATAGGTGAAATCGAAAATTATGGGGTGATCAAAGTAGACCATCAAAAACTTTGATTACCCTTCTTTTTTTACATTACGTTTCCTTTTTGATTAGAAAAAGATTAAAGTCTGACAATTTTAGCACTCACCACTTGACAGTGCTAACAAAACGTGATATAACGTCCTTACAAAGATACGTTTCTAATTTCTTTATCCGTGTTTGCCTGACTCCTCTGGCAGACGTTCGTCCCGTAGAAAACAAAGGGATTTGTGTTCACGGTTCGCACATCTGTCAGTTGAGATGTCAAACACTTGGATACAGAAATTAGAAATGTTATATACTTGTAAGGACGTTAACTTAGAAATCTTTAAGGAGGGCTGTATATGAACATTAACAAATTCACTCAAAAATCGTTACAGGCGGTACAGGATTGTGAAAAGTTAGCCTATGACTACGGTCATCAGGAACTGGTACCGGAGCATCTGCTTTACAGCTTGCTCACTACAGAAGAAAGTCTGATTGCAAAGCTGTTTGAGAAGATGGAAATTTCGCCGGAGGTATTTCTGGCGCAGCTTAGTGGTCTGTTAAATAAACGGCCAAAGGTGTCCGGCGGACAGGTGTATGTCGGCAATGATTTGAATAAGGTATTGATTTATGCAGAAGATGAAGCCAAGCACATGGGCGATTCCTATGTATCCGTGGAGCACTTATTTTTAAGCCTGCTTAAGAATAGCGGCAGGGACTTAAAGGAATTATTTAAGAACTTCCGTATTGACAAGGAGCGTTTCTTAAAGGTGCTTGCGGAGGTTCGCGGCAATCAGAAGGTAACCTCTGACAATCCGGAGGCAACCTATGACACCTTGGAAAAGTACGGTTACGATTTAGTGGAACGTGCCAGAGCCCAGAAGTTAGACCCGGTTATTGGTCGTGACTCTGAAATCAGAAATGTGATTCGTATTTTGTCCAGAAAAACAAAAAACAATCCGGTGCTCATTGGTGAGCCGGGTGTTGGTAAAACCGCAGTAGTGGAAGGTCTTGCCCAGCGTATTGTTGCCGGGGATGTACCGGAGGGATTAAAAGATAAAACCTTATTTGCCCTGGATATGGGAGCACTGGTTGCCGGAGCAAAATACCGTGGCGAATTCGAGGAACGTTTGAAGGCAGTTTTGGAAGAAGTCAAAAAGAGCGAAGGGAAAATCATTCTGTTTATTGATGAACTGCATACTATCGTAGGCGCCGGAAAGACGGAAGGTTCGATGGACGCCGGTAATATGCTAAAGCCAATGCTGGCCCGTGGGGAACTGCACTGTATCGGTGCTACTACCTTAAATGAGTACCGCATGTATGTGGAAAAGGATGCTGCATTGGAGCGTCGTTTCCAGCCGGTGCATGTGGATGAACCGACGGTGGAAGATACGATATCCATCCTGCGTGGTTTAAAGGAACGTTACGAGGTTTACCATGGTGTAAAAATTAACGATGGAGCTTTAGTTTCTGCGGCTACCTTGTCTAACCGTTACATCTCTGACCGTTTCCTGCCGGATAAGGCCATTGACTTAGTGGATGAAGCCTGCGCATTAATTAAGACAGAGCTGGATTCTATGCCAACGGAACTGGATGATGTTAAGCGCCGCATTATGCAGATGGAAATTGAAGAGGCAGCCTTGAAGAAAGAAGATGACCGTTTAAGCAAGGAGCGTCTGGCTAATTTGCAAAAGGAACTGGCAGAGCTTAGAGAAGAATTTGCCGGACAGAAGGCAAAGTGGGATAACGAAAAAGCCTCTGTAGAGCGTGTTCAGAAACTCCGTGAACAGTTAGAAGACATCAATGCGGAAATTACCATGGCGGAACGTAATTACGATTTAAACAAGGCAGCTGAGTTAAAATACGGCAAGCTTCCGGAGGTAAAAAAACAGTTGGAGGATGAGGAGGCAAGAGTGGCAGCGGAAGGTCATACCCTGGTACACGAAAATGTAGATGAGGAAGAAATCGCAAAAATTGTGTCCCGCTGGACCGGTATTCCGATTGCAAAACTGACGGAAAGTGAGCGAAACAAGACCCTGCATCTGGATGCAGAGCTTCATAAGAGAGTGATTGGGCAGGACGAAGCAGTGGAAAAAGTGGCAGATGCCATCTTACGTTCCAAGGCAGGTATCAAAGACCCAACCAAGCCAATCGGTTCTTTCTTATTCCTTGGTCCGACCGGTGTTGGTAAAACGGAGCTGGCTAAGTCTCTGGCAGAAGCACTGTTTGACAATGAACAGAACATGGTCCGTATCGATATGAGTGAATATATGGAGAAGTACTCCGTATCCAGACTCATTGGAGCGCCTCCGGGATATGTTGGCTACGAAGAGGGCGGCCAGCTGACCGAGGCGGTGCGTAGAAAGCCTTACTCCGTGGTGCTTTTTGATGAAATTGAAAAGGCTCATCCGGATGTATTCAATGTGATGCTGCAGATTTTGGATGACGGCCGTGTAACGGATTCCCAGGGCAGAACCGTGGACTTTAAGAATACGATTCTGATTATGACCTCCAACATTGGTTCCCACTATTTGCTGGATGGTGCGAAGGAAGACGGCAGTATTGCGGAGGAAAATGTACAGCTTGTCATGAATGAGTTACGTGGTCATTTCCGCCCGGAATTTTTGAACCGTCTGGATGAAATTATAACATTTAGCCCACTGACAAAATCCAATGTTTGTGGTATTATGGAATTGTTGATTTCCGACTTGAATAAACGACTGGCCGATAGGGAGATTTCTATCCGCATGACCGAAGAGGCAAAGGAGTTTGCCATTGCCCAGAGCTATGATGCGGCCTATGGTGCAAGACCATTAAAGAGATACTTGCAAAAGACAGTGGAAACCATGAGTGCCCGTCTGATTTTATCGGATGCAGTGGCTCCGGGACAGATGATAGTGCTTGATGTGGAAAACGGAAACTTAGCAGCAAGAGTGGAGGGTTAAAATTTCTGTAACATGCAGAAAATTCAACAAAAATAAATAAGAAACAGGAGCAGGGGCTGTTGCGAGGATGGCTTGCAGCAGCTCTTGTAATTATGTGAAGGAGGTTTACTATGTTACCACAAAGCTTGGTAAAAGAAGCACTGGGGATTGCCTTATCCACTGGTGCGGATTATGCAGAAGTGTTTGCAGAACACACCAACCAGAAAGCCATTCAGATGGTATCTGATAAGGTCGACAAAATTGAGGATGCAGTTATCGCCGGTGTAGGTATCCGCGTATTTAAAGGAACCCGCTCAGTTTCCGGTTCTACCTCTTCTTTAGAAAGAGGAGCTATCTTAGCCTGTGCAAGAAGAGTGGCGGATGCATTAGGAACAGGCAGTGCAGCTATTGCCAATGTAGTACTCAGAGAGCGTAGATTCGGTGATATTCATCCGGTAAAGATAGTACCGGTATCTGTAGAGAATTCCTATAAGGTTGATTTCTTAAAGGAAGCATGTCTGGCAGCAAAGGAGTATCATCAGGATATTTCCCAGGTAACAGGATCTTTCCTTGATGTAGACCATAACATTATGATTGCCAATAGTGAAGGCCTGTTTGCGGAAGACCGTCAGATTCGTACCAGAATCCGTTGCGAAGCGATTGCCAGCAAGAATGGGGAAAACCAGACCGGAAGCTGTAGTCCTGGTGCACGAGTCGGCATGGAATTGTTCGAGTTATTTCCACCAAAGGAAGTGGGTATCGAGGCAGCACGTCAGGCAATGACTATGATTAACGCAGGTTACATAGATGCAGGTGTAATGCCGGTTGCGATTGAAAATGCATTTGGCGGTGTTATTTTCCACGAAGCATGTGGCCATGCCCTGGAGGCTTCCTGTGTGGCTCTTGGCCAGTCGGTATTTGCAGGCAAGCTTGGACAGCAGATTGCCAATGAAAAGGTTACTGCGATTGATGATGGTACTATTCCAAACGGATGGGGTTCCATCAATATCGATGATGAGGGTACTCCATCCCAGAGAAATGTACTCATTGAAAATGGTATTTTAAAGTCCTACATGGTGGATAAATTAAACGGCAGACGTATGGGCATGGCTTCTACCGGAAATTCCCGTCGCCAGAGCTATGCCTACGAGCCAACCTCCCGTATGACAAACACCTTTATCGCCGCAGGTAACGATGAAGATAAGGATATTATTGCTTCTATGGAATATGGTCTGTATGCAAAGAAGATGGGTGGTGGTTCCGTAAATCCATTAACCGGTCAGTTCAATTTTGCGGTGGACGAAGGCTATATTGTAAGAAATGGTAAAATCTGCGAGGCAGTACGTGGTGCCAGCCTGATTGGTAAGGGCTCCGACATTTTGATGAACATCGATATGGTAGGTAAGAATTTAGAACGTGGACAGGGTATGTGCGGAGCTTCCTCCGGCAGTATCCCGACCGATGTTGGTCAGCCGCTCATTCGTGTATCATCTATTACAGTAGGAGGTCGCTAATATGAATTATCAGGAATTTAAGCAGGCAGTTATTTCGGCTGCCATGGAAAAAGAAGTAAAAGAGTACGAGCTTTACTATAGTGAATCTGCGGAAACCCAGACAGAAATTTTCAAAACAGAGGTAAAGGGCTTTAATACAAGTTCCAGTCTTGGCGTGTGCTTCAAGTGTCTCGTAAATGGTAAGATGGGCTATGCTTCTACCGAGCATTTATCTGAAGAAGAAGCGGTTTCTTTAGTAGAACGTGCTTTAGAGAATGCAAAGTCCATTGAGAGCGAAGAGCAGGCATTTATTCATACCAAGGGTGATACCTATGCAGTGCTGGAAAAAGAAGAAGCAAAGCTTCCGACGGCAGCAGAATTGATTGACTTTTCCTTGTCCTTACAGAATCAGTTATATGCTACCGATAGCCGTGTGGTAGACGGAACGCAGGCATATGCAGGTTTCGTAGAAGCAAAATCTGCTTTGTACAATTCTAACGGTCTTGATTTAGAAGACAGTGCGGCATTTGCGTTTACCTATGGCATGGCAGTGGTGGCAGATGGGGAGGAAATGTACGATGGTATGGAGGTGTCCTCCGGTAAGTTTGAGTCCTTCAACGTAGAAAAGATTGCGAAGGAAGCAGTAAAGGATGCGGTGGATACCATCGGTGCAGAGTCTGTGCCAAGTGGCAAGTATCCTGTAGTATTCTCCAACAAAGTAATGGCAAGTATGTTGTCCACCTATGCGTCTGTATTCTCCGCAGAAGCAGCCCAGAAGGGTCTCTCCCTGTTAAAGGATAAAGAGGGCGAGAAGATTGCAGCAGATATCGTGACTCTGACCGATGACCCAATGAAGGAAGACGCTCTTGTGAAGGCAACCTTTGATGACGAGGGTGTTGCAACCTACAAGAAGAATGTCATTGAAGGCGGTAAGTTCTTAACATTGCTTCATAACTTAAAGACTGCTGCGGCGGCCGGAGTCAAGACAACCGGTAATGGTCACAAAGCTTCCTATGCATCCAATGTAGGCATTCGTCCATACAGCTTCTATATTAATCCGGTGAAGGGAACTTTGGAGGATTTGATGGCAGAGGCAGGCAACGGTATTTATGTAACCAGCGTGGAAGGTATGCATGCCGGTGCGAATCCAATTACCGGAGATTTCTCGTTGGCAGCCTCCGGATTCTGTATCGAAGATGGTAAGAAGGGTAAGCCGGTAAAGAGTATTACTGTGTCCGGAAACTTCTTTACACTGCTGAAAGAGATTGCGAGTGTAGGTGAGGACTTAAAGTTTAATCCATTTGCACTTGGCTCCAGTAGATGCGGTTCGCCGTCTGTGTTACTTAAGGAAATGACAATTGCAGGTAAATAAATAAAATCCCGGTGTGATCCGGGGAAACAATAAAAAAGAGCCAGGACAGATTTTTTATCCTGCCAGAACTCGCTTTCGTTACCAACGTTTCTTCAGGGTTCTGTTCGGATAAACATTTGTTACTGGCTTGTTTTTTGCTGTGATAAACTCGGGAACACTTCGGGATTAAGTATTTTAGCTTTGATGCGAGCGCCTTCTTTATATTTAGAATGGTTGGTAAATTACCTGATATGAGAGATTTATTGGCATAGATGCGGACAATAAAGTAGAATATGGGTTGATAAAAGGAGCAAATTAGGATATATTTAAATGGGTAAAGATGAAATATAGTTTCGAAAGAAAAGGCAAGTTGGAGGTGCTATAGTATCATGAATTCAATTTACGGTGTTATGATATTGATCTGCGTATTAAGTCTGATTACGACATCAATGCTTGCGGGTTGTAATGTGACATTATCGTTTAAAACAAAGCTGTGGTTTATTATTACATTTATGGGAATCTCTTTGGGAATGATGGCTGAGTTTACAAGAGCGTTGCTGGAAAGCTATCCTGTGTCTGGAAATCTGTATAGAATTGTTACGTTGCTGGAATTCTGTATTACTCCGATTATGCCGATACCTCTTTCTATTGCATGTGGTATTAAGAAGCCTGCCTTTTTTGCAGGTGTGTTAATGATGCTTCATGCCATGCTTCAGATTGTACTGGTAAACAGCGGAGCTGTGTTTTTTATAAATGAAAATGGTGAGTATAGGCGTGGGGAATATTATATGGTATACATAGGGGCTTATGTTGTTTCTTTGTTGTACTTGATATTTGTGTTTTACTATATTTCGAAGAGATTTCGTAATCGAAATTTGTTTATATTGATAGCATCTGTCGTGGTGATTTTTGCGGGAATCATTCCCTCTTTAATAGACAGGGAGACGAAAACAGCCTTTCTTGGAATGACTTTTATGGCAATTGTATTGTACAGCTACTATGATAATTTGACGCAACAGGAGCTTGCGGACAATCTTGCTGTGCAAAATGAGCGGATTAAGTCTATGCAGTCAAGCATGATTATAGGAATTGCCAATTTAATTGAAAGCCGAGACAGTAGTACGGGAACTCACGTAAAAAATACCTCAAATTATGTAAAAAAACTTGTATATGCGGCAAAAGATGCAGGTTTGTATCCTGAAACCATTACGGATGATTTTGTACAGATGATAATTAGTGCGGCACCTCTTCATGACATTGGTAAAATTGCTGTTCCGGATTCAATTTTAAGAAAACCAGGAAAATTTACCGAGGAAGAATTTGAAATCATGAAAACTCATGCAGCAGAAGGGGGGAAAATGATTTGTCAAGTCCTTGAAGATACTAACGATGAAGAATATGTAAAGATTGCTCAAGAGGTAGCGACTTATCATCATGAAAAATGGAATGGAAGAGGATATCCGGAAGGTCTTACGGGTGAAGAAATACCGGTAAGTGCAAGAATTATGGCACTTGCTGATGTATATGATGCATTGACGATGAAAAGGGTTTATAAAGAAGCTTTTTCAGCAGAAAAGGCGCTGAAAATTATAGAAGAAGATACAGGGACGCATTTTGATCCATTACTTGCACCATTATTTGTGGAGTTGATGAAAAAGGAGAAGAATAAAAAAACTACGCTATGACCTTGCTGGGTCATAGCGTAGTAGATTATTTAGTGGAAACTCTTAATCCAGTTTACTAATGAGTCATGATAAATGTTTTCTGCAACATCTTTTTTCATTTGTTCTGTTACAGGACCGTTTTTTTCCAGGCGTTCTAAAACCGCAGCCTGAAGTTCTTCCACAGTCATTTCTTCGTATGGTTTATTTGGTGCGGTGACAGGTGCCTTTGCAGGCTCAGGAGTTGGAGCAGATGTTTCGATGTTAATGCTTTCTTCTGCCTTTGACTCCTCAACAACTGTTTTGGCAGGTGCTGTAGTTTCCTGTGTGGTTTCGGGCTTCTGTGGCGCAGGTTCAATAGCAGCCTTCACAATTGGTTCAAGAACAACTTCTGTCATTTCTTTTATGTCTGCTGCAGGAATCCAGATATCACCGGAGTTTGCCTTGATAGTAACGGAGATGCAACCGTTGTTTACGGAAACGCGGGTGCCGGATAAGCCTCCCACATATTCTGTTGCGTTGCCTGCTGGAAGGGTAACGGAAAAATCGTTATCGGCATTGTTTACAGCTACAACCACAGACTGTCCGTTATAGTTTCTTGCAAAGGCATACTGGCAGTTGGTTAAGAGCAGCTCTTTATACTCACCGTAGGACAGAGCCGGTGTATTCTGGCGGAGCCTGCCCAGAGCTGCAAGCAGTTTGGTGCAAGGGTTTGTTTCCAATGCATCTGCGTAATTTTCCAAAGAAAGAGCTGGACGCAGAGAATCGTCGGAACCTCGCTCCTTACGGCCTTCGATGCCAAATTCGGAACCATAGTAAATGGAAGGAATACCCGGCAGGGTATACATCAGGATATGTGCAGGTGTAAAATGATTTTTGTTATTCAGCTTTGTGTAGATTCGTTCTACATCATGATTGTCTACAAAGTTGTAAAGCTTTAAGCCATCCGGACGGCTGCCGCCCATTTCGTACAGACGCTTTACGGTGTGGGCAATTTCAAAATAGTTATGGTCGTTATGACCGGAAAACAGTGCCTTATGCAAATGATAGTTGGTTACGGAATGTAAGGTGCCTTCGTTTACCCAGCGGATATAATCACCGTGAATAACCTCACCCATGAGCCAGAAGTCAGGCTTTACTTCATTGGCAACCTGGCGCAGAGCCTGCATGTAGCTGAAATCCAGAACATCGGCAGCGTCCAGACGGATACCGTCAATGTCAAATTCGGATACCCAGAAGCGAATAACGTCACAGATATAGTTTCGAACCTCCGGATTATGCTGATTCAGTTTGGCAAGCAGATTATAGCCACCCCAGTTATCATAGGTGAAACCATCGTTATACTCGTTGTTTCCCCAGAAGTTTACGTTACAGTACCAGTCTTTGTATCTGGAATTTTCTCTGTTCTGCTTGATGTCCTGAAAAGCGAAAAAATCTCTGCCGGTGTGATTGAATACGCCATCTAAAATAACCCGGACACCCTGCCTATGACATTCTGCCACGAAGTTTGTTAAATCCTCGTTGGTGCCAAGACGGCTGTCCAGTTTTTTGTAATCGGTAGTTTCGTATCCATGTCCCACGGATTCAAACAGCGGACCAATATAAATTGCATTGCAACCGATGGATTTGATGTGAGAAATCCATGGAAGCAGTGTATTTAAACGGTGTTCCGGTTCTCCGTAAGGATTATGTTTTGGAGCGTTTGTAAGCCCCAGTGGATAGATGTGATAAAATACTGCCTCGTCATACCAAGCCATAAATAGTTCTCCCCTAGTTGTATATAAGTTATTAGGCAAAGGACGCAGCCTCGTAAATGCTCTGCATTTCCTCGGTCGCTTCACTACAAGAATCCATCAAAGAAGCTTTGTTCAAACGAGTTTGACAAGGCTTCTTTGATGGATTCTACTTCGTCCTTTGCGCACATTATACTATATTTTGTATATTGATTGCAAGTATTATCCTAGTTCAAATATCATGATTTTTTCTCGTTCATCATTGCCTTCGAATAAATCTCTGCAGTCAATTTCATCCAGAAAATACAGGTCATCCAACATACCGGAATTGTCTCCGGTAAGAAGGTAACTGACATACTCCGGGTCCGGATAGTAAAAAAACAGTTTCATTGGACGCGGATTTTCATAGTAGGAGCCGATAATCTGCTGCATCACGGAGCGCAGAATTTCCACAGTGAAGGGGTTGAAAAAATAGAAGCAGTCAGCATCGGAGACTTCATATTTTTCTGCACTTTCACAAAGGAAAGAGACGGTGCCGCAGTTGCCTTTGTTTGCCTTATAAGTGTGCAGATTCTCCTCTGCCTGCTTAAAAATCGGCGGGTCATATTCCAGACCGATACACTTACAGCCGATTTTATGGGCAAGGAAGAATCCTACGCGCCCTTTACCGCAGCCATAGTCCACAAGAATGGAGTTCTTTGTGATGTAGCCCTTATCTCTTAAACGTTCCAACACACAGTAAGGAGTCGGTTCGTATGGGTGGTGGAACTGGTCGGCATGCTTATCGTCCCGGCCAATAGTTTGAATTTTCAGTTTTTGGTCCCATTCGTGTTCGGTCATGGAAAGACTCCTTTTACTTGAAAAGATGAAAGAATCAAGGTTAGTTATTGTTTTTCTTTTTAAATACAATTGTCAGCACTATACACACTAGAATTCCAATGACGAACGGAATCGCGTAAAACAGTGCCACATAAGCCGGTGCGCTGCAACCTCCATGTCTGCCGCAATGAAGCAGATAGCTGTAGTGATAAGTGACCACGGCACACATAATATGGGATAATAACAGTGCGAGGATTGTAAATACTTTAGATAATTTTTTTTTCATAGAAAGCTCCTTTACTTAGAAGAGCGGTCCTTCAAAAGCAGCCATGCGCCGAAAATAATGGCGGCAATGCATAACAAAAGAAATGCTCCATTGCCGTCTATGGTAATCATAGAAGACTCGCCAAGCTGTTCAGAAGTTTCCGGACGAAATATGGAGAGAAGTCCCCAAATGCATAAAGCAAGTATTCCGCTTACACTTAAAATGATGCCCGGAAGGTTGACAGCAGAAGAGGATTCTGTTGTAGTGTCTGTTATTTTGTTGGCAGAACTGCTGTCGGTATTTTCCGAATCGCTGTCACTTTTCATTAAATAATCCAGCGAAACCTGAAAATAATTGCTGATGGCAAGCAGTTTATCTGTTTCAGGTGTGGCGGTTCCGGATTCCCATTTGGAAATTGCCTGGCGGGACACATTTAATCGCTCCGCCAGCTGCTCTTGTGAAAGACCTTGTTTTTTTCGTAACTGAAATAATTTTTCGGATAGTTCCATGGTAATTTTAATTGTTCCTCCTTTCACATTCAGCATAGCAAACAGGGCGATAGAATACTGCATACACGAGGTGACAATGCCGCAACCGGGGGTAGCAGATGCCTATTTTTCAATAAACTTCAATAACAGCTCCAGATATTTTTTATCTGTCCAGTCGCAGTTCTGATGTCGGCCTTTTTAGTTTCAATACAGTCAAAGCCGGTGGCTTCCTTCAGCCAGTCAGCGTATTTTTTTGTTGCTCCGTATTTGGATTGATATAAAATGATTCCGTTATTCATAGGTAAGCTCCTTTAAATTATTTTCCATCTGCATAATGGTTTGAATGGTAATGCGCAGCTGTTCCTCAGGAATGTCACTAAACATGGTGTTAACTGCCCGCATACTCTTATTATCATTGGAGGCGCAGAAGGCAAGACAATGCTTCGTCAAGGAAATACGTTGCTTGCGCCTGTCGACTCCGTCCTGCGTAATAGCGACAAAGCCCTTCTTTTCCAACTTAAGCAAAATCTGCTTTGTGTTCTGGTGTGAACTGCCCATGATTTCAGCCAGCTCTTTCAAGGTTGGCGGTTCTTTGCACAGATTGATGCAGATAATGGCGAAGAACTGTTTCCAACTGATTTCGCCAATCAGTTTATCGGCAACTGCCTGAAAACGGTTGTCAAAGGCACTGAGCAGCCCCAGTAAAAAGTAAGGAGCTTCTGTGCCCGAAAAATCAATATTTTCATGGTGCATTACTTGTTTAAAATCCATAGTTGTACTCCTTTAAAAAAAGGTAATGTATTACTTTTTATAAATGGTAACATATTACCTAATAAATGTCAATAAAAAATTAATGTCAGTTAAAATCGTCAAACCATTGGACAATAAGATATGATTTGTGTAAAACCAGGTCAAAAAATAAGAAAAATGTGGCAAAATATATTGCATGAAAAAGGCGAAAGAGATACAATAAGGATGTCCATGGGACAAAAAAGTTTAGGAGGGAACGATATGAAAAAAATGAAGAAGTCCTTGCTGACAATGGTCCTGACCTTGGTGATGGTAGTTTCCACCATGATGACAGGCATGGTAACAGTAAGAGCAGAGGAAACCGAAGACATGACCGGCAAACTGGTTGTTCTTCACACAAACGACATTCATGGTTATTTTGAAGCTGATGTGGAAAATGGCCACATGGGTATTGACGCTGTAGCAGCAGCGAAGGAATACTACAAGGGCCTTGGCGCAAATGTATTACTGCTGGATGCAGGTGACTTTGCACAGGGACATACTCTGGTAAGCTATTATAAGGGTATGAGTGCAATTGAATTTATGAATGCGGCAGGTTACGATGCAATCAGCCTTGGTAACCACGAATTGGATTACGGTTATGACAACATGGTAGAACTTGTTAAGGCGGCGGAATTCTCTGTTCTGGATGCAAATATCTTAAGCAAGGAAACGGGGAAGCCTGAATTTGGTGCAAATACTGTTTTTGAGTTTGGTGATTTAAAGGTTGGTGTGTTTGGTCTTGATACTCCGGAAACACAGACAAAGGCAAGTCCTTTAAATGTAAAGAAGATTTCTTTCCTTGCAGGTGAAGAACTGTTTGCCTGTGCACAGGCTCAAGTCGATGAATTAAAGGCAGCAGGTTGTAATTATATTATTTGTATCGGACATCTTGGCGTAGATGATGAAAGTGCAGGCAACCGTTCTACAGACCTGTTAGAGAAGGTGACAGGAATTAACCTGTTTATCGACGGTCACAGCCATACTGTATTTGAAAACGGCACTAAGGTAAAGGATACACTTGTAGTGAGCACAGGTAACTACTTAAATAATCTGGGTGTAGTAGTTTATGACGGAACAACAACGACAGCTACCTTACTTTCCGCGGCAGATTATGCAGGCGAAAGAAATGCAGAGGTAGCAGCATTAGTTAAGACTAAAGCGGATGAAGTGGCAGCAGCTTACAATGCATTATTTGCAAAGACTGAATATGATTTAGTTGGTGACAAGCCGGTAGTAAGAAGCCAGGAAACAAATCTTGGTAATTTTGCAGCAGGTGCATATCAGTATGCTGCAACTACCTATGCAACAGAATATGAACTTGGTATTACTGTGGATGGTGCAATTTCCAATGGTGGTGGTATCCGTGCAAGCATTCCGGCGGGAGATATTTCCATGAATACTTTAATGACAGTATTCCCGTTTGGTAATTCTGTAACAATTATTGGTGTTACTGGTGCACAGCTGTTAGAAGCATTAGAAGCAGCCTGCTTCATTTGTCCGGAAACATCCGGTGCATTCCCTCAGACTGCAGGTATCGAATTTACTTTGGATACTACAGTTCCTTATGAAAATGGTGCACTTTATCCGGATTCCACATATTATGCACCTGCAAAGCCGGGCAGCAGAGTAACAATTACATCTGTTGGTGGTAAGGAATTCAGCTTAACAGATACATATTACATTGCAACAAATAACTTTACCGCAGCAGGTGGTGATACTTACTATGTATTTGGACAGGCAGAATATGTTGTTCAGACCGAAATCGTGGATGCAGATGCATTAATCGCATATGTAAATTCCATGAACGGCGTTATTGGTGAGGAATTCAAGGAGCCGGCAGGCAATATTACCATTATTCTTCCTGAGGTAACTGAGCCTGTGGAAGAACCGGAAGTTGAGCCTGGTGTAGAGCCAAAGACATACACTGTAGTAAAGGGTGACTATTTAAGAAAGATTGCAAAGGAATTGCTTGGTGCAGAAAATCTTTGGAAGAAGATTTATGAAGCAAACAAGGATAGTATTGCAAATCCTGATATTATCCGTATCGGACAGGAACTGGTTATTCCTGCGGAATAATTTGATAAACATAAGAACTATAGCATAAAAAACCTTCCGGTGTCAGACAGCTGGCGCCGGAAGGTTTTTTTATGTGATAGGAGTACTTTTATAATGTTCGTGAAGTGTTTCTTGGAAAGAATTACATCTGCTTATAGTAGCTTAAAAAGTCACGCAGCTTACCCATGGCATCTTCCAGTACTTCTACTCTAGGCAGATATACTACACGGAAATGATCCGGCTGATGCCAGTTAAAGCCTTTGCCGTTGATAAGCAGAAGCTTTTTATCACGCAGTAAATCTAAAGCAAACTTTTCATCGTTGGTAATATTGAACTTTTTCACATCTATCTTAGGGAAGATGTAAAAGGCAGCCTTTGGCTTTACGGCAGAAATGCCCGGAATATCATTCAACGTCTTATACACGTACTCTCTTTGCTCGTAAATTCTTCCTCCCGGAACGATGTAGTTCTTTACGCTCTGGTAGCCGCCAAGTGCAGTCTGCACGATGGACTGTGCCGGAACGTTGGAGCACAGTCGCATGTTGGAAAGCATGTTAAGTCCCTGAATGTAGTCCTTTGCAATAGCCTTGTTTCCGCTTAAAATCATCCAGCCGATTCTAAATCCTGCAATCATGTGGGACTTGGATAAGCCACTGAAGGTAACGCAGAATAAATCCGGTGCCAGAGAAGCAATGGAAATGTGCTCTAAATCATCCATAACCAGACGGTCGTAAATTTCATCGGAAAAAATCATTAACTGATGTTCTCTTGCAAGTGCCACAATCTGCTCCAGGACTTCCTTTGGATACAGAGAACCGGTTGGATTGTTTGGATTGATAATAACAATTGCTTTTGTTTTGGAGGTAACCTTTTTCTTCATGTCTTCGATGTCCGGATACCATTCTGCCTGTTCATCACAGATGTAATGTACGGCCTTACCACCGGCAAGGGTAACGCAGGCGGTCCAAAGAGGGTAGTCAGGGGATGGAATTAACACTTCATCGCCGTCATCTAACAGAGCAGACATACTTAAGTTAATCAATTCACTGGCACCGTTGCCGGTGTAAATGTCATCCATGGTAACGTTAGGTATGTTTTTGAGCTGGGCATACTGCATAATGGCTTTTCTTGCAGAGAACAGTCCCTTGGAATCGGAGTAACCTTCGCATTCTGTTAACTGTCTGCGCATGTCGTAAATAACTTCATCCGGAGCACAGAAACTGAAAGGAGCCGGATTACCGATGTTAAGCTTCAGTACCTGAGTTCCTTCGTGTATCATGCGGTCTGCCTCTTCTACAACAGGACCACGAACGTCATATAATACATTATCTAATTTTGCAGATTTTTTAAATTCTCTCATGATGCTACCTACTTCTTTCTGTTCTATTTTTTTATTTGTTTTTTCTTTTCCTAATAACCAGTCTGCCTCAACTTCCAGGACATCTGCCAGAAACTGCAGTATTTCTTTTCGTGGAACTGTTTTTCCGGAAACATATTGGCTGATGTGGCTTTTTCCTAACTTAATATCTTTTTCTTCGGCAATACGAACCAAATCGATTTGCTTTATTCCTTTTTTCTTTAATAAATCGTTCAGTCGGGTTGCAAAATTTGAACTTTCCACTATGCTGCTCCTTTTTTTGCTTGTAATCATTGAGATGATTATACATGATAATAAAGAAAAGTTCAATACTGAAATTTAAAAAACAAAAAAAAGTTCAATTTCAAACTGCGGAGCATAAGAAAAAGTTCAATTTCCACCTGTCCTTGACGTTCATAAAAAATCATGATAAACTATTTTTTTAGTGTAAATAGAAGTGAGGAAAAGAAAGCTAATATGAGATTTGATGAAATGGAATTACAGGCACCGATTCTGCGTGCCGTACAAGAGATGGGTTTTGAAGAAATGACACCGATTCAGGCGGAAGCCATTCCGGTAGTCATGGAAGGAAGAGATATCATCGGTCAGGCTCAGACCGGTACCGGAAAAACCGCAGCCTTCGGTATTCCGATGCTGCAGATGGTAAATCCAAAGAGCAGGGCGTTGCAGGCATTGATTTTGTGTCCAACCAGAGAACTTGCGATTCAGGTGGCGGAGGAAATCAGAAAGCTGGCAAAGTTTATGCATGGCATTAAGGTGTTGCCAATCTATGGCGGTCAGGATATTTCCAAGCAGATTCGCTCCTTAAAGGGTGGAGTGCAGATTGTCATCGGTACACCGGGACGTGTCATGGACCATATGCGCCGTCATACATTAAAGATGGATCAGGTACGCATGATTACGTTAGATGAAGCAGACGAAATGTTAAACATGGGCTTCCGTGAGGATATTGAAACGATTTTACAGGATCTTCCGGAGGAGCGCCAGACGTTGCTGTTCTCTGCTACTATGCCAAAGCCGATTATGGAAATCGTCGGCACTTATCAGAAGGACGCGGCACTGGTCAAGGTAGTGAAAAAAGAACTTACCGTACCGAAGATTGAACAATATTATTATGAAGTAAGACCGAACACCAAGCTGGAAGTGCTTTGCCGATTGCTTGATATGTATGACCCGAAGCTTTCTTTGGTGTTTTGCAATACAAAGAAGCAGGTGGATGAACTGGTTTCCGCTCTGCAGCTTCGCGGCTATTTTGCAGAGGCACTCCATGGTGATTTAAAGCAGGTGCAGCGTGACCGCGTTATGGAAACCTTCCGCAGTGGCAAGACAGATATTCTGGTAGCAACAGATGTGGCCGCCAGAGGCATTGACGTAGACGATGTGGAAGCAGTATTTAATTACGATATTCCGCAGGATGATGAATATTATGTGCATCGTATCGGCAGAACCGGCCGCGCAGGCAGAACAGGTCGTGCGTTCAGCTTTGTGGTAGGCAGAGAAATTTACAAATTAAAGGACATCATGCGCTACTGCAAGACAAAGGTGCAGTTACAGCCGATTCCTTCCTTGAATGATGTAAGTGCTATCAAGGCGGAAAAGATTATGGACCGCGTCTTTGAGGTGATTGAAAACAATGATTTGGAAGAGATGATTCGACTCATTGAGGAAAAGGTAAACGAGTATGACATTTCTTCTTTAGAGGTGGCAGCAGCTTTCTTAAAAATGCAGATGGGTGATTCTGATACCTCCCTGGAGCCGGAAAAGGGCATGGAATTTGGTGATACCGGAGCAGAAGCCGGAATGGTGCGTCTGTTCATTAATCTTGGCAAAAAGCAGAAAGTGCGTCCGGGAGATATTCTCGGTGCTATTGCCGGAGAAACCGGTATGCCGGGCAAGTTAATCGGCAGCATTGATATGTATGATAAATATACGTTTGTAGAGGTTCCGCGAGAATATGCCGCAGAGGTTATTCAGGTTATGAAGAACTCTAAGATTAAGGGCAAGAGCATCAACGTGGAACCGGCAAACAAAAAGTAAGAAGAAATAAAAGTGATTGCGAAGTACGAATGTGAAAGGAGAAATTTCTCGTGTTAGAACGTGTGAAGAAATTATTTCAGGCAACGGATATGACCGTTGGTGAACCATGGAAGCAGATTGTTATGTTTACCCTGCCGATGCTTATCGGTAACATTGCGCAGCAGCTGTATAGTACCGTGGATAGTATTGTCGTTGGTAAGTATGTTGGTGACCTTGCGTTATCCGCTGTTGGAAGTTCTGCGCCGATTCTGAACTTATTGTTAGTTTTATTTGTTGGTATCAGTATGGGTGCCGGAATTCTGGTTTCCCAGTATTTTGGTGCAAAGCAAAGAGAGGAGCTTTCTTATACCATTGGTAACTGTATTACGTTAACTGCTATCGCATCTTTGATTATTATGGTGTTGGCGGTATTTGTTACAAAACCTTTGTTAATTATGTTAAAAACACCGGACAGTATTTTAGACTGGTGCCATTCTTACCTGCTGATTCTTCTGGTAGGATGTATAGGTAGTGCCTACTATAATATTTTAGGTGGTATTTTACGAGGTCTTGGTGATGCCTTTTCTTCTCTGGTATATTTGTTAGCAGCAACCGTAATTAACATTGTATTGGATATTTTATTTGTAGGACAGTTTAATATGGGGGTTGCCGGTGTGGCATGGGCTACCATTATTGCGCAGACAGTATCCGCTATCCTCTGTTATCGTCGTTTGACAAAGATGATGGAATATTTTGATATGAAGCCTCATTACATGAAGTTAAATAAAAAGTATTCTCTTGGAGTAATCAAACTGGGTGTACCATCCGGTCTGACTCAGGCAATCTTTTCCATGGCGATGATTGTGGTACAATCCTTAACCAACAGCTTTGGTGAGCAGTTTATTGCGGCCAACGTTATTGTCATGCGTGTGGATGGATTTGCCATGCTTCCGAACTTTTCCTTTGGTACAGCAATGACTACCTATGCCGGACAGAATGTGGGAGCCGGTAAGTATGACCGTGTCGTAAAGGGCGCAAAGCAGGGAACACTGGTAGCAGTTTTAACTTCAACCTTTATGACCACCATGATTTTACTGTTTGGTAAGCAACTAATGGGTATTTTTACAGACACCACAGAATTAGTAGATTTGAGCCGTGATATGATGGGGATTATTGCTGTCGGCTATATTGCCATGGCGGTAACCCAGAGCTTATCCGGTGTGATGCGTGGTGCCGGTGATACTTTGACTCCGATGTGGATTTCCTTAGTAACTACCGTACTCATTCGTGTGCCGGTGGCATATACCATTGCACATCTGACTAAAACAGCAGAACTGCCAAACGGTGACCAGAGATGTGTTTTTATCTCCCTGCTGTGTTCCTGGGTGCTTGGTGCAGTATTCACAACTATTTTCTATATAAGAGGCAAGTGGAAGAAGATTGCTTTTGGAGATACAATATAAAATAAAAGCAGAATGGAAAGATATCTTATTGGAGGACAAATTCAATAGGATATCTTTTTTATTTGATATAAACAGTATACTACTGGTTTTTATAGAAAAAATATGATACACTGAAAAAAGTATATGAGGATTGCCTGAAGCGGAGGAAGAATGGATGTTAAATAATATCAGCCTTATTTTACAAAAATATAAAGCGAATATGGACAGACAGACCGAACTGGATGCTATGCTTTTGACTGATTTGAGTAAAGAAGAGTGGATATCCTGCCTTCAAAATCGGGCGGTAGAAAATCAGGCAATGTATCAGGAGAATGGTAAGCTGATTGAACAGCTGGAATCTTTATTGGAGCAGGAACTGACGGAGGAAACAGCACAAAAATTATATGAGGAAGCTCATGCAATGTATTGGGATGGATATGACGATTGTCAGGTGTTACTGCCGATGCTGTATAAATTGATTCCATATTTTGAAATGCATTCAGATATTAGTAAATTGTTGTTTTTGTATGGAGCGGTTTATTATGAAGAAAATGAAGTGCAAAACCGCAGGGAAGGCAAACAGACACATGATGAAACATATAATTATAAAATATTAGAGTATAAAAAGAAGTATTTTGACATGGCGGCGGAAGGACGCAGGAGAATTTGGGGAACCTATTATAATCTTATTGTTTCAGGTTTGGGAAATAAAGCCATTGGTCCGGATGAATCCTATAGATTTTATAAGGAGGCAATGAACTTCTGGAATTCTAAAGAAGTACAGGCTCTGGATGGTGAAAATGAGGCTATTTCTGAAGTTGTTAATCGTATTAAAAATGAGTGGTTGATTGTAGAGGAGAGAATAGAAGAGGCTAATGCGGAAACACAGGAAGCATTTTGTAAAGCCGCGGTCGCTGCTTATGAATCGGAATTGCAGGAAAAAGAAAATTCCTATGCGGTTAACAGCGAGGTGTATGGAGCATATTTGCATGCACAGGTATTACTGAAAAAATGTAGTATGGATGAAATTGTCGACCAATATTTTGAATACTATAACCAGAAGTTGAAGCTGTGTCCGGAGCCAAAGGAAATGACGGATGAGGATTTTTATTTTCTCATTAATACACCATTAACAATCGAAAACTGGATGCAGTATGGAATTTCTGAGGAAAAGAAAAAGAGTATAATCAACACTTTGAAAAAGATGACACAAGAAACATGGTATCATAAGCTGAAAAAATATGATTCTCCATTTTTAAATGGTTTGATGGCAGAATGGTGCTTTAAGTTGATGAAATATTTCGATTCTGAGGATGAAAAGGAAGAATGGTTATTTCAGCTTTTGGTGAGACGTCAATTGCCAACATATTTGCATTCTGTAATGGTAATGCATCTGGCAGAGGCATTTTGTAAAGAGGTAAAGCGAAGCAGACCAGAATTGTTTCAAAGTTTGGAATCGGTACGCAGAGAAGATATTATAAGTTTTGTTCGCCAGTGTGCACTTTTGCATGATGTTGGGAAAACAAAAATTACGGATATTGTTAATACTCAGGGGAGAAAACTATGGGATAGAGAGTTTCTGGGAATAAAAAAGCATCCGTTGTATGGGGCAGAAATGCTGAGTATGGACAGTGATTTGATAAAATACCGGGATGTTGCAATGGGACATCATAGATTTTATGATGGAAGCGGTGGCTATCCGGAGGAATTTGATAATGTAGCTTCTGCATACCGGATTGTAATTGATTTAATTACAATTTGTGACTGCATTGATGCGGCAACAGATCATTTAGGCAGAAATTATAAGAGAGCTAAGACGTTAGATATGGTTTTACAGGAACTGGTAGAAGGGAAAGGCTCAAGATATAATCCTGATTTAGTAGAAATTATCGAAAAATCTTCCAGGTTAAAAAGAGAAATGAGTTATATTGTCAGTGAAGGACGTCTGGATATTATGTACAGAGCGTATTTGGAAAGTGTATTATAGCAAGATTGACGGAACAGGAAGGTCATAACAACATGGTGCCTTGGGGAAAAGAAAATGTAATATTGTTAAAACCGGACGAATCCTATGCGGAGGAAATTCGGTCGTATCGCCGGGAAATGCTGCTGGCAGGCAGTTCTATGGATGGCACCAGTGTGTTGAAACGTATGGAAAATCCTCTGGAATGGCTGGTGTATGTGAAAGGACGGGAACTGCCGGAGCAAGTATCAGAGGGGCGTGTGCCTGCAACACAGTTTATTTTAGTAGATCCGGAAACAAAGCGTATTCTTGGAATGCTTCAGGTACGACATTATTTAAATGACTATTTGCGCAATTTCGCCGGACATATCGGTTATTCCGTTCGTCCGACAGAGCGAAGAAAAGGATATGCAAGAAAAATGTTAAAGCTTGCGCTTAAGTTCTGTAAAGAGGAGCTGAAGCTGGAACAGGTACTTGTATCCTGCATGGTAGAAAATGAACCAAGCAGACGGACGATTCTTTCCTGTGGTGGAGTGTTTGAAGAAAAAGTGTATGAACATATCGAAGGTGTATGGTTGGAGAAATATTGGATAACACTATAGAGTGTTATGATACAGGAAAACATATGCAGAATGGAGATAAGATGAAAAATTATGCGGTAATTACCGGTGCCAGTGCCGGACTTGGAACTGAATTTGCAAAGCAGTTGGCAGCGAAGGGCTACAAATTGATTTTAACTGCCAGAAGAGAAGAGCGTCTGCAGCAGTTGGCGGGGGAACTAAACGTAGAATGTGAAGTGATTCCGGCGGATTTGTCGAAAACAGAAGAGTGTCTGCGGTTCTTTGACGCAATTCAGGGGAAGAAAATTGATATTTTTATAAATAATGCCGGATTTGGTGACTGTAGTTTGTTTTTAGAGGGCGAGCTGGCAAAAGAACTGGACATGATTGATGTAAATGTGAAGGCAATGCATACATTATTTAAGCGGGTGCTTCAAAAAATGCAGCAGGAAGGACATGGCTATATTCTGAACGTGGCTTCTTCCGCAGGGCTTCTTCCGGCAGGGCCATATATGGCAACCTATTATGCTACAAAAGCGTATGTAACCAGTCTCACTCAGGCGGTGGCACAGGAACTGAAAGAATGTGGGAGCAAAGTCTATGTAGGAGCGCTTTGTCCGGGGCCGGTGGATACAGAATTTAATGAAGTGGCAAATGTGGAATTTGCACTTAAAGGAATTTCACCGGAATATTGTGTACATTATGCATTACAGCAGATGGTAAAACGCCGGACGGTAATTGTACCTGCCACAGTGATGAAAATGTCTACTACTGCAGGACGCCTGTTGCCGCGAAAGTTAGCGGTGAAGTTTACATCCGGACAGCAGAGAAAAAAGTTAGGGAAATAGCATTGAGAGAATAAACAGTGGAAGGGGACAGGAAAAGATGAGACATTGGAAGAAAAGTCTGCTGGTGCTTTTGGGAGTATGCCTGTTTGCAGGCTGCCAGAAAAAAATGGAAAAGGGTGTGGAAAGCAGTATTCCGGTTACGACAAATACATCAACCCCTGTGCCGACACTATTGCCAACCAATACACCTGTACCGACACCATTGCCGACCAATACACCTACACCAACTCCGTCACCAACCAATACACCAACCCCGACTCCGGAGCCGCTTGATATTACTATCTGTTTTTCCGGAGATATTTCTCTGGCAGATGGTGCCGTTACAACAAAGCAGTGGCAGAATTCCGGAGAAGAGTTAAGTAAGTGCATTTCGCCGGAGCTGTTGGAAATTATGAATGCTGCGGATGTAATGTGTGTCAACAATGAGTTTACCTTTACTACCCGTGGAGAGCCGACACCGGATAAGGCTTACACCTTTCGGTCAGATCCGGCGCGGGTGTCTTTATTAACTGAAATGGGTGTGGATTTGGCGCTGCTTGCCAACAATCATGTGTTTGACTATGGAAAGGTGTCGATTCTGGATACCTTTGATACGTTGGATAGTGCAGGAATTGCCTACTTTGGTGCAGGACGCAATTTGGCGGAGGCGATGAAGCCACATTATGTGGAAATTGACGGTATCACCATTGCTTTTGTGGCGGCCTCACGGGCGGAAAAATATAAGTTGACTCCACAGGCAACGGATACAGAACCGGGGATTCTTCGTTGTTACGACCCGGAATTGTTTTTAGAGGTAATAAAAGAGGCAGATGCCAATGCAGATATTGTGCTTGCCTGCGTGCACTGGGGCACGGAATATAGCACAGTGTTGGAGGAGGCACAGTTGACTACCGGTAAGCTTTATCTGGATGCCGGGGCGGATGCCATTATTGGTTCCCATTCTCATTGTTTACAGGGAATGGAATTTTATGAGGGTAAGCCGATTTTGTACAGCCTGGGTAATTTCTGGTTCAATCACAAGGAACTGGACACCATGCTGGTAGAAGTACGGATTACCGGAGAAAGGGATAATCCACAGATAGAAGTGGCAGTGATTCCGGCACTGCAGAAGAATTATAAGACAACAATTCTTACGGAGCAGGAAGAGAAGGAAGAACTGTATGAGTATCTGGAGAGTATTTCAATTAATGTGGAAATTGATGAAAATGGTGTGGTTACCGAAAAATAAGAGAAAAAAGGGAGGTTTTGGCCTCCCTTAATTTGTGCTGTTTCGTGGTTCAAAAATACTTTAAATGAGAAAATTACTCAATAAGGGGATTTCACTGGAAAGTGTTCACCGGCAAGTTTATAATGAAAAAAAAGGATACCAAGGAGGAAAATTTTATGATGGATTTCGTAAAAAAATCAGCCCTAAGGGTGTAGGAATCTTTGCAGCAGGTGTGGCATTTGGTACCGCGGGTATTAAGCTTTTATCCAGCAAGGATGCAAAGAAGGCATATGTGCATTGTACAGCAGCAGTGTTACGTGCCAAGGAATGTGTTTTGGATACCGTGGCAAAAATTCAGGATAATGCCAGCGATGTTTTAGCAGAAGCAAAGCAGATAAATGAGGACAGATCGGCAGAAGATGCGGAACTGGGCGAAGAAGCTGTAGAAGAGGTTACAGAAGAGTAGTCAAGGAGAATTGACATGAAATATGTAATAAAGCATGAAATCCGAGGACGTATTCGTGTGCAGCTGACGCAGAAAAAAATGTCGTACCGGGAGGCTGATATTTTACAGTTTTATCTGGAAAGTCAGCCTTTTGTTGTATCTGCGAAGGTACAGGAGCGAACTTGTAGTGCTGTTATCTGCCACACCGGAGACCGGGAGCAGGTATTGAAGCTGCTGGGAGGTTTTCAGTATGACAAGGCGGATGTCCCGGAATATTTACTTCAAAACTCCGGAAGAGAACTAAATGCCTACTACAAGGAAAAGCTGATTTGCCGGGTGGTGCTTCGGGTAGGAAGGCAGCTTATACTGCCAATGAGTTTCCGGAAGGCTTGGACAACAATCAAGGCAGTACGTTATGTGTATCGTGGCACAAAGGTGCTGGCACAGAAAAAGATTGAGGTACCGGTGCTGGATGCCGTGGCAATTGGTGTTTCCGTACTCCGGCGGGATTTTAAAACCGCAGGGTCTGTTATGTTCCTGCTTGGCATCGGAGAACTGTTAGAAGAATGGACTCACAAAAAATCAGTTGGTGATCTGGCAAGAAGTATGTCTTTAAATGTCAGTCAGGTGTGGACCAGGGTAGGTGAGCAGGACGTTTTAGTGTCCGCAGACAAAATTAAGTCCGGTGACCTGGTGGTGGTACACATGGGCAACATGATTCCGTTTGACGGAGAAGTGGTATCCGGTGATGCTATGGTAAATCAGGCTTCCCTGACCGGAGAATCCCTTCCGGTGCGGAAGACTGCGGAGGCTTCTGTTTTTGCGGGAACTGTGGTGGAAGAAGGAGAACTGGTGCTTTGCGTGAAGGGCGGCAACGGTTCCAGTAAGTTTGAAAAAATTGTGGGAATGATAGAAGAGACGGAGAAATTAAAATCCTCCGTGGAAAGCAAGGCAGAGCATCTGGCGGACCGTCTGGTTCCGTATACGTTGCTTGGTTCCCTGGCAACCTGGCTGCTCACCAGAAATACGACAAAGGCACTTTCCGTGCTGATGGTGGATTTTTCCTGTGCCTTAAAGCTTGCCATGCCAATTGCGGTGTTGTCAGCTATCAGGGAACTGAACCAGTATCATGTCGTGGTAAAGGGCGGCAAATATCTGGAGGCTATGGCCGAGGCAGACACCATTGTGTTTGACAAAACAGGCACGCTTACCAAGGCACAGCCAACCGTGGTGGATGTGATTTCCTTTGGCGAAGAATCTCCGGATGAAATGCTCCGCATTGCGGCATGTATGGAAGAGCATTTTCCACATTCTATGGCAAAGGCAGTGGTGGACGCGGCAAAGGCAAAAAATCTGGTCCATGAGGAAATGCACTCCAAGGTGGAATATATTGTAGCCCATGGTATTTCTACAACCGTGGAGGGCAGACGGGCTATCCTCGGAAGCTATCACTTTGTATTTGAAGATGAAGGCTGCCGGATTCCAGAGGGAATGCAAGAACGTTTTGAGCATCTTCCGGAGGAATTCTCCAGATTGTACCTCGCCATTGAAGGCAAGCTGGCAGCGGCTATCTGCATCGAAGACCCGCTTCGGGAAGAAGCCTTCTGCATTGTAGAGGAACTGAAAGCGGCAGGTATCAAAAAGGTGGTCATGATGACCGGTGACAGCGAAAAGACTGCCTATGCCATTGCGGCAAAGGTTGGTGTGGACGAATATTATTCCGAGGTACTTCCGGAGGACAAGGCCGGATTTGTAGAGCAGGAAAAAGCGTCCGGTAAGAAGGTTGTCATGATTGGCGACGGAATCAATGATTCTCCGGCGCTTTCTGCGGCAGACGTGGGAATCGCCATCAGTGACGGCGCGGAAATTGCACAGCAGATTGCAGATGTGACCATTGCGGGAAAAGATCTCCGGGAACTTGTCACCTTAAAGAAGGTCAGCACAGCGTTGATGAAGAGAATCGACTGGAATTTTAAGTCCATTGTGGGTATCAATACCAGTTTTATCGGGCTTGGAGTGACCGGAGTGCTTCAGCCGACCACTACATCGGTTCTACATAATGCTTCTACGCTGGCAATTGGCGTGAAGAGTATGGAGAATTTGTTGTAAAAAATTGATTCATATTTTGGACAAGGAAAAGCATATTCCGGCTAAAATTAAGTTATAGTTAATATTAGCCGAAATATGCTTAATTTTTTACAATTTTTTCATCATTAACGCAAGTGACAGAGATAATTTTACTGTGCCGGTTTGGATGGTATGATGAAAAAATTTACTGATTTATCAATTTCCTGTGAGAAAGCACTAAAGTTCTGTCAAAGTTTGTTGATAAAATACATTGGGGAATGTTGGGAAGAGGGAGAATATGAAAACAAAAGTAACCTGGTTACAACAAAAATAAGTAGCGAGAGGAGGGGTATGATGCAAATCAAACTGGAATTGAACAAAATCGCTGCGCGATGGCCTGTCAAGGCTGTGGCGCAGCGTTTTACTTTTCTCAAAAGCAGTAGACATTTACCTACGTACGAAGTATTGTTAAATCACCACAAAATAACAATCAACAAAGGTCAAACACTAC
>JAZSEW010000052.1:0-19081 GCA_045531895.1 Lachnospiraceae bacterium | reverse complement strand
TTACTGTTGGGTGAGTATCATTTAACTGGAAGCAAACCTTTTCATACAGCTTACGAACATCGTCGTGAGTTTCCATATACTTGGAAACGGCACGCTGAATGCTGGCAGATACGAAGAAGTACTGCTGCTTTAAACGGAGTTCCTTACCTGCATAGTGGTTGTCGTTTGGATAAAGAACTTCTGTAATAGTCTTGGCAAGATTTTCCTGCTCAACGGACTTCTGGTAGTCGCCCTTATCGAAGGACTCTAAGTTAAAGTTGTTAATAGCTTCTGCATCCCAGATACGAAGTGTATTTACAATACCGTTGCCATAACCGATAACCGGAATATCATAAGGAACCGCCATAACGGAGCTGTAGTTTTCCTGTACGAAGTGGTCCTTGCCGTTCTCTGCACGAACCATCTTTACATAACCACCGAACTTAACTTCAACCGCATACTCTGCACGCTTGATTTCGAATGGATTACCATGCTTTAACCAGTCATCCGGCTTTTCTACCTGGAAACCGTCCTTGATGGCCTGCTTGAACATACCGTACTTATAACGGATACCGCAGCCATATGCCGGATAACCAAGGGAAGATAAGGAATCAAGGAAACATGCTGCCAGACGGCCAAGACCACCGTTACCTAAAGCTGCATCCGGCTCTTCATCCTCGATAATATCAAGGTCAAGACCGATTTCTTCCAATACTTCCTTCACCACTTCCTGTGCCTTCATGTTGATAATGTTGTTACCAAGGGCACGACCCATTAAGAACTCCATGGAAAGATAGTAAACAGTCTTTACATCTTCCTTTTCATAGGTCTTGTGAGTATCCATCCACATATCAATGATGTAATCCTTTAATGCAAAGGACACTGCCTGGAATAACTGCTGCTTGGACGCTTCTTCAATGTCCTTGCGGTACAGCATTCTCATGTTGTTTGCAATTTTCTGCTTTAACTCTTTCTTTGTGATTTCCATACTTGATTTTTCTCCTTCTTTATCCAAACAAAGCCTGGATTATTATGCGCTGTAAAGAAAATGCATAGTCACACAGCTTGGCACTATTTATAGCCGGATTTTAGAAATTTAATATCCGGACTGTCCGACATCTCAAACGATAGATGTTCGAATCAGGACGGACAGGCGAATCTGATTTCGTCTGTTCCGGCCTGGATGAACAGCTATCGGAGGAGTCTCGGCGGACACGGATATTAAATTCTCTAAAATCCGCTTAAAAAGTTATAACTGTGGTTATCACTTTTTTACAGCCTTTTAACACCAATGGTGACATCCTCACCATTTAAGTTCCATTCCTTTGCAATGCCGTCCATTGCACCTGTTACAACCTCATTAGCAAGAACTACGGACTTGATTTCTTCTTCATTCTTCTTCATTAGTTCTTCCATCTTAGCATTGCCATTGACATAAACCACAATGTGGTCCATAACCTCAAAGTCAGAATCCTTTCTCATGGTCTGAACCTTGGAGATTAATTCTCTGACAAAGCCTTCCTCAATAAGCGCTTCGGTTAAGTTCGTATCCAGAACTACAGTGATACCGTGGTCGGAATCGGATACATAGCCTTCCTTCTGTGCTGCCTCGATGAGTAAATCTTCTGTTGCCAGCTCTTCTTCTGTACCTTCTACCATAACAGTAACCTTGCCGGTTTCATTTAAGGAATCCATAGCTGCGTTGCCGTCTAAATTATTTAACACTTCTCTTAAAGCATTTAAGCGGCTACCGAATCTCTTACCGAGAGTCTTCAGCTGTGGCTTGAAGGTATAGGAAGTGAAGGAGCGCACATCATTTGTAAACTCAACTTCCTTTACGTTCAGTTCATCTGCCACAATTTCGCGGAAAAATTCCGGAAGCTCCTGCTCTGCCTTGACATACATCTGAGCCAGTGGCTGACGCTGCTTTAAGTTTGCGTTGTTACGGCAGGCACGACCAAGTACTACAATCTGCAGAACTTCGTCCATATCCTGCTCAAGCTTTTTATCAATCCATGCCTCTTCCACGGTTGGGAAGTCGCATAAATGAACACTTTCAGGAGCTGAAAGCTCGACGCTGCAAACTAAGTTGCGGTAAATTTCTTCTGTCATAAACGGAATCATCGGAGCTGCTGCCTTAGAGATAGTAACCAGTGCAGTATACAAAGTCATATAAGCGTTAATCTTATCCTGCTCCATACCCTTTGCCCAGAAACGCTCTCTGCCGCGACGCACGTACCAGTTACTCATTTCATCCACGAAATCCTGGAGTGCTCTTGCTGCTTCCGGAATGCGGTAATTGTCGAGATTGTCATCCACAGCCTTAACGGTGGAGTGAAGTCTGGACAATAACCACTTATCCATTACGGATAACTTATCATATTCTAATGTATACTTAGTTGCGTCGAAGTTGTCAATATTTGCATACAGTACGAAGAACGCGTAGGTATTCCACAGAGTACCCATGAACTTACGCTGGCCTTCCTGTACCGCCTTGCCGTGGAAACGGTTTGGAAGCCATGGAGCAGAGTTAATATAGAAGTACCAGCGGATAGCATCTGCACCGTAGGTCTGCAATGCATCGAAAGGATCTACTGCGTTACCCTTACTCTTACTCATCTTCTGACCATTTTCGTCCTGTACATGGCCAAGAACAATAACATTCTCATAAGGAGCCTTGTTAAACAGCAATGTGGACTCTGCCATCAGGGAGTGGAACCAGCCTCTGGTCTGGTCAACCGCTTCGGAGATGAACTGAGCCGGGAACTGCTGTTCAAACAATTCCTTATTCTCGAACGGATAGTGATGCTGAGCGAACGGCATGGCACCGGAGTCGAACCAGCAGTCAATAACCTCAGGCACACGAACCATCTTCTTGCCACATTCCGGACAATTAAGAAGAATTTCATCAATATAAGGACGATGGAATTCTACCGTCTTTGCCTTTTCGTCACCACTCATGTTGTAGAGGTCTTCACGGCTGCCAACACAGTGCTTATGACCGCATTCACATTCCCAGATGTTAAGAGGAGTACCCCAGTAACGGTTTCTGGAAATTGCCCAGTCCTGAATATTCTCTAACCAGTTACCGAAACGGCCCTTACCGATAGAGTCAGGAATCCAGTTTACGGTGTTGTTGTTGCGGATTAAATCATCCTTTACTGCAGTTTCCTTGATGTACCAGGACTCTCTTGCATAGTAGATGAGAGGAGTGTCACATCTCCAACAGTGAGGATAGCTATGCTCAAACTTTGGAGCTTCAAACAATAAATTCTTTTCTGCCAGATCCTTTAATACCATTGGGTCTGCATCCTTAACAAAGGTACCTGCATAAGCAGTTTCTGCAGTCATTTCACCCTTGCCGTCTACCAGCTGAACGAATGGCAGGTCGTAGTTGCGGCCAACCTTGGCATCGTCTTCACCGAAGGCAGGTGCGATATGTACCACACCGGTACCGTCGGTTAATGTTACGTAGCCGTCGCAGGTAACAAAGTGTGCCTTCTTGCCCTGCTTTGCAATGATTTCATTTGCAAAATCAAATAATGGCTCGTATTCCTTGTACTCTAAATCCTTACCGGTATACTTTTCTAAAATTTCGTATGCAGGAGCATCCTCTGTCTTAAGCTTACCGAGAACGGTATTACAAAGTGCTTCTGCCATGTAATAAGTAAATCCGTCAGCTGCCTTAACCTTAACGTAGGTTTCTACCGGATTAACACAAAGTGCCACGTTGGATGGCAGTGTCCACGGGGTAGTGGTCCATGCTAAGATATAAGCGTCCTCGCCCTTTACCTTAAAGCGTGCGATTGCAGAACGTTCCTTAACGTCCTTATAGCCCTGAGCTACTTCTGCACTGGAAAGAGGGGTACCGCAGCGTGGGCAATAAGGAACAATCTTAAAGCCCTTGTAAAGTAAACCCTTATCCCAAATCTGGCGAAGTGCCCACCACTCGGATTCGATAAAGTTGTCATCATAGGTTACATACGGATCATCCATATCTGCCCAGAAGCCAACGGTGCCGGAGAAGTCTTCCCACATGCCCTTGTACTTCCAAACGCTTTCCTTACACTGCTGGATAAACGGTTCCAGACCATAGGCTTCAATCTGGTCCTTGCCATTGATACCAAGAAGCTTTTCTACTTCAATTTCTACCGGAAGACCATGGGTATCCCAACCGGCCTTACGTGGTACCATATACCCCTTCATGGTACGGTATCTTGGAATCATATCCTTGATTACACGGGTTAAAACGTGACCGATATGAGGCTTGCCGTTTGCGGTTGGCGGGCCGTCATAGAAGGTATAAGTTTTACCCTGCTTTCTTGCTTCAATACTTTTCTCGAAAATGCCTTCTTCCTTCCAGAAGAGCTCTACGGCTTTTTCTCTGTCCACGAAATTCATGCTGGCGTCTACTTTTTTGTACATGATTTCAATCCTCCTTTAGACTACTATAAGCGAAATAAAGGTGCTTTTTCTCCCGCGAAACGGGACGAAAAGCACCTACCAATTCGTTATACCACCCATTCGCATACGAAACTCCGTTAACAACATTTAGCCAGCCAAGCTCGATTTCGTTATTTTATAACAACACCTGACTAAACCGTTAAACAAAATTTGATATGATATCCATATAACGGTGGAAACCGACGCAGACTACAGGAATGAAACCTCATTCTTTCGAAGCGCAACTCAGAAGGGATATTCGCCGATTAGTACTTGCCGCCGGCTCCCACTATCCCGGCTTCGCTGTGCCTTTCCTTAAACGGTTACTGTCTTCATCAACGTTTTTACTTTCCTTATATTATACAGAAATCCGCCCGAAAGTCAACGAAAATTTCAGCATTTCTACGATTTTGAGCAATTTCCATAAAACTTCTAACTTTTTTATTTGTACATTTGAGTTTTTTGTGGTATAAACATATAGATAGTATTTTTTCATCAGCCATAGAAATGAGGAATATAATGTTAAAAAAGCGAAATATAGTTTTTATGTTAATATTGTTTACCACAACATGCTTCCTTGGAGGTTGTAGTTTGTTAAACATCGCTCGTACAAATACACCATCCCAAACACCTGATCAGCAACCGGTTATTTCTACTCCGGCCACACCGACACCAACCGATTCCCATGGAAACAATCAAGATGCTTCTACGGTTACCGGTGCAGCAGATCCGACGGATACAAAGCCCCCGATACCGACGGCAACCTCAATCCCAACGGCGACTCCGTCACCATCACCGACTCCGTCACCGGTTCCGGCCGTTCCGGAAGCACCAACAACATTAAACATCGATACAACCACATACACTTTTCTTATCAACCGTGATTATCCGCTTACTTCCGCTTATCTTCCGGATGATTTAGTGATTCCTGACATCAAATTCAGTTTTCAGGACCTGACCGAAGACAAGAGTAAGCTTCGTAAAGTCGCTGCTGATGCTTTGACAGAATTGTGTGCCGCCGCTCTAGCCGAAGAAGATTTGACAATTTACGGTGTTTCCGGTTACCGTTCCTATGATCGTCAATACGATATTTACGGCAGTAATATTATTAAAAAAGGCATCCGTCATACAAATCTTTATTCCGCTGCTCCGGGTAACAGTGAGCATCAGACCGGTCTTGCCATTGATGTTTCCTGCCAGGAAGTAGGATTCAGCCTGGTAGAACGTTTTGCGGAAACTGCAGAAGGTATCTGGTTAAAGGAAAACTGCTGGCGTTTCGGATTTATACTCCGCTATCCAAAGGATAAAGAGCATATCACCGGATATGCCTATGAACCATGGCACATCCGTTATGTCGGTATACCTCTGGCATATTATCTCTACACCAACCATCTGACTTTAGAAGAATATTATGGTAGTCCTTCCAGCCACACTTTAGCAGAATTGGAAGACAAACCTTTAATTGACCTTACTACAACACGCTATTACAAGCTGTACGCAAAAACTAAGGGTTCTGAACCGTATTACCTGTCTGACGGCTCCATCTGGGTTTCCGACGTAACCGGGCTTCCTTATTTGAAAGAAGTTATCCGCGACAAAGACGGTAACACTGTACGTGTAAACGGACGTGCATTTTTCCTGGAGCCAATTCGTGATGAACACGGTAATTATGTCCTGGATAATAATGCAGAAATTTGCTACGCCAAGCCATACTTTGATGACGAAGGTAATCTCTGGCTGGATTACAACGGAAATCCTGTATATCTGCAGCCTCTTTGGAAAGCAAACGGCGCACTTGCCAGAGACAAACGTGGCAATATTCTCTATACGGAGCCATTAACAGACTGCTTTGGTCTTGAAGTTATGGATGAAAACGGTTCCCTGACCATGAAGGTTCCTGTACGCGACAAAAACGGTGAATTAACTTACGATAGCAAAGGTAATGCACTTTTCTATGAACCATTCAGTAACCCGATTACCGGAGAATTTATTCTGGATAGCGCAACGGGTCTTCCTTTGTATCCATCGGATTACTATCAGGTACCGCACAATACCTACCCGATTCCGAAAGGCTATATTCCACCGGAGCCGGAACTTCCGGAGGAACCGGAAGAACCTCAAGAGCCAGAGGAACCAGATGAGCCGGAAGAACCTCAAGAGCCGGAGGAACCGGATAATTCAGAGATTTCTGATGATGACTGGTGGCAAATCTATTATGAAGAATGGCTGAAAGAATTGGAAAATCAGGAGAATCCTGATTACAACAACGAAGCACCTGACGATACCACTGAGGAAACAGGAGGTTTTCCTGAATGAGAACTATACTTGTGTTTATATTTTTAGCAATATTTTTTATTGTAACCTTTCCGTTTTACCTGATTCTTCTCCTGCTGAGAAAGAAAAACCGGCATTTATCTTCTGTCATTGCGCAGAAATTTGTTCAATTCGGTTTTAGATTTGTAACCTTTCCGGCAGGCATGAAGAGGGTTGTTCTGGGCCTGGAAAATGTTCCAAAGGACACCGCTGTGCTGTATGTATCCAATCACCGCAGCCTTGCAGACATTCCGATGGCTTACATTACCGTGCCAAACCTTATGGGTTTTGTTGCAAAGGTGGAAATAAAAAAAGCACCTTTCTTAAGCTGGTGGATGGAACTGGTAAACTGCTTATTCTTAGACCGCAGTGATATGCGTGCCGGTATGAAAGTTATTTTAGACGGCATTGACAGTATTAAACAGGGTTATTCCATCTTTATTGCACCGGAAGGCACCAGAAGCCAGGGAAACGAATTACTTCCGTTTAAGGAAGGCTCCTTAAAAATGGCTGACAAAACAGGTTGCCCGATTATTCCGGTAGCAATCTCCGGCACGGACGATGTCTTTGAAAACTCGTTCCCATGGATTAAAAGTGCCACCTGCGTTATCGAATACGGCAAGCCGATTTACCCGGATCAGCTCTCCAAGGAAGAACGTAAAACCATGGGAGCTTACTGCCGTAACATTGTAACTGAAATGTTAAAAGGACATGAACCATATCTCGCAAAGAATCCGTCCCGCAGAAAGAAATAATCCGCTTGCAATTTGCACGGAAATTTTATACAATGAAAGTTAGTTTGAAGCAAAGGAAGGAGGATATTTTATGCAAACATGGCAGATTGTTTTACTCGTTGTCGTTGTACTTATCACCGCAGCACTGGTTGCATTATATATTTTCGGCAGTAAGATGCAGAAAAAGCAGGAAAAGGCTCAGGCAGATATGATGGTGGGTGCTCAGACCTATTCCATTCTCGTCATCGATAAAAAACAAATGAAAATGCGTGACGCCGGGTTCCCAAATGTGGTACTGGAACAGACTCCAAAGTATCTCCGGGGTTCCAAGGTTCCTGTAGTTAAGGCAAAAATCGGTCCTAAGGTAATGAGCTTAATGTGCGAACCTAAGGTATTCGATTTAATTCCTGTCAAGAAGGAAGTTAAGGCTGTTATGAACGGAATTTACATCATTGATGTAAAAGGACTGCGTGGCGGTCTTGCCGAAAAGCCTGTGAAACTGAGCTTTACACAGAAAATCAAAGCAAAGCTGGCTAAGAAGGAAAAGTAATTTCGTAGGAAATTCAACATGCCAAAGGATACGAAAAACAATCCCGGCTGACTAATTTATACATCGCGAACCCGCTCTCGCTATCATCGCGACGTAGCCTCACTAGACTCGAAAACACCTCGTCAAGTGAGGACGCCGCTCCAGAGTTCGCTTCTGTATAAATTAGTCAGCCGGGATTGTTTTATATATGGAAAAGTTGAATTTCTTGCGAATGTTACAACCGGCAAAGTTAGCCAGCGTTGTCTTTTCCGAAAGGTGCGAACATAAAAAGCCTCAGCTTTTCCCATCTTTAAAAAGCAACAGTTAGAAAAAGCTAAGACTTTCAATAAATTTTCTTTAATACTCAAACAAAGCAAGTCTAAATCAAATCATTTTCTTTAATAAACTCCACCAGATACTCCGCAAACTTCTTCTGTGTGCTTTCCGTTGGATGCCAGTCAGCACCAATACCGTCCACTTCTCCGTTTTGAAGAAAAGCTTCTTTGAAGTATACCTTGCTGTCGCCATAGGCATTAATGCGTTCTACTGCTTCTGCTACAAGGGTATTCGTTTCCTGGCGCATCAAGCCTACGGTGCAAAGAATGTTAGCGGAAGGATTCACCTCACGAATTTCCCGGAGGAACTTCACATAACCGTTTACAAATGCACGGTCCCGGGCAGGGATATTGCGGGTATAGCTGCCATCGTTAGTGCCGAGGTTAATGATAATAAGCTGTGGCTGATATGCTACAAACTCTCTCTTAATATAGTCTGCTCTTTCCTTATTACGGCGTAAATCTGCAGAAAAATCCTCGTACATATATAACTCCGGCATCAGAGCTTCGTCATTACGAGGCTCGTTAACCGTTTCATCTACATAGTGGGAAACAATACCGTTGCCACTCCAGGAAATTAAGGAAAACTCTGCATCCAGGGCTCTTGCCACGCGACAGCCGTAGGCATTCCATGGATTCTCCTGAGCGGTGGTGAAAGTGTCTTTCTCTACAATCCCTTCGATGCCGTAGCCACAGGTGATGGAGTCGCCGATAACCTCGATTTTCTTTTCCTTTGGAGCAGGTGGTGTAAGCAGTTCTCCCTCTACATCAAGGGATACGATTCCCACTGCGCCAAATGCCGCTTCGGAATACTTCATCACACGAATGGTTGTTTCTTTGGCAGACTCAATTTCAAACAAAACAAAGCGCTCTCTTTCTTTTGTCAAAGGAAAACGAAGCGTTGGCTCCTCTGCCCCATCCACAAACACTGCCACCCAGGCACGGTGAATTTCCTCCCAGTCTAAGCGGTCTGTCACGAATTCTGCTTCTGCCTTTGTTCCTTTCATGGTAAACTCCAAAAAGGATGCGGAGTAACCAAGATATAATATGCCGTCCTGCCAGGTGGTTCTGCCGGACAGACGATAGTTATTATTGTTCTCTAAAATATTCATCCTGCTGCACACTCCTTTACTTCAATATCCAGTTCACACTCCGACATATGCTGACCGTTAACTTCCAGATCATACCACAATTCTGCGGATATGGCACTGCTTTCTTCTGTTACGCTGATATGCTTTGTTGTTACCCCAAGGGTCATTTCCCCAAACGGCGTAGAATAACAGGTATACTGCTTTTCCCCCATATGAAACATCATCTGGGTTGTGATGTTCCCTTGTTTTGTCATTTCAATAGACTCCGGTGTAATTTTAATCCGGTTTTTTGTAATTTTTCCATCCTCATCTGCCTCCTCGTAGGTAAGGTAGTGAGTATCTGTCTTTCTCAAATAGGTGCCGGCACTGATTACCTCGATTGGCTCGCCTTCGCTAACCTCCCGCTGCAGTCCCCGCACCGTAATAACAACGTTTTTCTTCATACAATTCTCCAACTTATTCAAAGCTTTTTACTGCCACGTCCTCCACTTCCAGATGACCACATGGCAGAATGGTATTGGCAAATCGGCGAAACTTTTCCGCACCATCACTGACATAAAATTTGTGTATTGGCGGTTGAACATCTTCCGCATTTTTCAGCAGATGATTGTCTTCCAACACATAGGTTAATTCCTTGGCAGTTTCATAAGCAGGATTTACCAGAGTAACTCCTTCCCCCATAACCTCACCAATGACTCCGCGAAGCAACGGATAATGGGTGCAGCCAAGAACAAGCGAGTCTACCTGTTTTTCCTTTAATTCTGCCAAATATCGCTCTGCCACCTGCTTTGTGACTGTATCATTAAGCCAGCCTTCTTCTGCCAGAGGTACAAACAGAGGACATGCCTTGCCAAACACCTCCACCTCCGGACTGGTCGCCTTTAAAAACTTCTCGTAAATACCACTGGAAATGGTTCCTTCCGTGGCAATAATTCCAATTCGATTATTCCGGGTTGCCTGGGCTGCCATCTTTGCTCCGGGCTTCACCACACCTACAAATGGCACATCAAATTCTGCCTTAATAGTTTCCAACGCCAATGCGCTTGCAGTATTACAGGCTACCACAATAGCCTTAACCTCCTGAGTCATCAAAAACCTTGCAATCTGGCGGGAATATGCCGTGATCGTTTCCGCAGATTTGCTTCCATAAGGTACTCTTGCCGTGTCCCCATAATAAACAATGGACTCATTCGGCAGGGCACTCATAATTTCCTTTACAACGGTTAAACCGCCTACACCGGAGTCAAACACTCCGATTGGGGCATTCTGTTTCATTTTACTCTCCATTCCGATTCTGTCAGAATTCTTCCGACAAAATCCTCTTATACCCTTACAGATTGATTTCTCTCACATGGGCAAGCTCTAACAAGCGCTTAATAAGAGCTGGCTTATCGATGCCCTTTGCCCCCCACAGCATCGGATACATACTAATGGAGGTAAATCCCGGTAATGTATTGATTTCGTTAAAAACCACACGATTTGTTTCGTTCTCTAAGAAGAAATCCACGCGGGATAAGCCCTGACCATCCACCGCCTTGAAAATCTTAACTGCAGCCTGACGAATTTCCTCCTCCTTGCCCTCCGGCAGTTCCGGAGAAATCACGGTTTTGGATTCTGCGTTGTGATACTTTGCTTCATAATCATAAAATTCTGCTGCTGCCAGCACCTCACCAATGCCGGAAGCTTTCACATCACCGTCACCAAGAACAGCACACTCTAACTCTCTGCCGTAAATGGTTTCCTCGACTAAAATCTTGCGGTCATGGTTCGCAGCCTCCGCAAGGCCTGCAATCAGCTCCTCACGATTTGCCGCCTTGGACACGCCACGGGAAGAACCTGCATTGGAAGGCTTAATGAACACCGGGTAACCCAGTTTTGTTTCTATTTTTTCAAACATAGCAGTGTCGTTAATTTCTTCCTTGTACACTGCCACATAATTTGCCTGACAAATGCCTAAGGTATCTACAATCACTTTGGTGTATAACTTATCCATGGACACCGCGGATGCCAGAACACCACAGCCCACATACGGAATGCCTGCCAACTCAAATAATCCCTGTACCGTGCCATCCTCACCATTTAATCCATGAAGTACCGGGAATGCTACATCAATAATTATCTTCTTGAACTCACCGTTCTCAGCCACATACAACGCCTTCTCAGTGGTATCCGGGGAAAGCATTGCCTGCTTTTTGCTGTCTGCCCAGCTACCGTCTTTAATCCCTTCGGTGGAGTCCACCAGCACCCAGCGGCCCTCCTTGGTTATACCGACAGCATAGATTTCATAGCTTTCCATATCCATATTGGAAATCACTGTGGTCGCGGACACACAGGACACTTCATGCTCGGAAGATCTTCCGCCAAATAATACTAATACATTTTTCTTACTCATCATTATTCTCCATTCTTTATGGCATATTTTCGCATCTTAATCCTTATTCTACTATCTTTTATGCAGTAATTCAATGAGAAATGAAAAAATATTTCTCTACTATCAACTCTTTACATGCGACTCACTTTCCTGTAAACTAAGAAAAAGAGCTTTTACGCCACTAAACCATACAAATGAGGGAACCAGATATGCGATTACTTACGACACGGAGAATCCGAAGCTGATATTTTAGATGTACACGAAGGACGGGCCGATTTTAATCTGACCGAAAAAGGCCACGCCCAGGCACAGGCTATGGCAGACTACTTAAAAGAGCGCTGCACCATCAACAAAATATATGCCAGCCCGTTAAAACGTGCATTTCAAACTGCAACTCACCTTTCTGAGGCCATCGGTGTACCTGTTATCACTGATGAAAATCTCATGGAATTTAATAATGGTCTGATTGCCGGACTCTCCTGGAAAGAGGCTGACGAAAAGTATCCGTTTGTGCCGGACCTCCCGGTTCATGCCTCTGTTTATGAGCAGGAATCCAAGCTGGAATTCCGCTACCGGGCAGAGTATATCCTGTCCAAAATCATTGAAGAAAACGATATCAATTCTACCATAGCAATTGTGTCCCACGGCGGCATGATTAATCAGCTGTATCAGGCATTTTTGAAATTACCAGTTACCTCCGGAATGTCCTTTGTCACCGGTGACACCGGAATTCACGAGTGGCTGATTAAGGATGAGGAACGGTATGTGCTGAGAGCAAATAGCATGACGCATTTAACCTAATTTCCCTTATAATCAAAGTTCCAATTTATAAATCCTCTGCACCGGAATGCCCTCATACCAGTATCTTGTATTTTCTTCCGGCAGTTCCGTAAAAAATGCAGCTATCATAAGTACCGCCAGTCCTACAGCGCACAGCAGTTGCATCACCCAATGTAAACTTATTGCTTCTTTTTTGAAGAAAATTCTGTTCATTCGCTACTCCTTTTAAAACCTTATATCCCATGTTTCTCCCTGTCCAAATTACAATTTTAGCCTATACCATACAGATTTTCTTGTCAATCATTATGTATAGACACCCATTTCCCGGTCCATACTCTTACCAGACGCGCCAGAGTCATCAAAAAACTTCTCCGGTCAGAAAGGACTATCCCATGAAAGAACGTATTGTTTCCATATTTTTATTACTTCTTGCCGCCGTTACCGTCTGGGCAATTATTGCCGAGCTTCCTCACAAAGAGTACGCCAGACCTTCCGCTGATTTTTCTGATGCCACACAAGTGGCAGATGAAGTCATCCGGCTACATATTCTGGCAGACAGTGACAGCGAGAAAGACCAGTCAGTTAAACTTGCCCTACGGGACATCCTGCTGCCATATCTGAATGCAGCTACCTCAAATGCAGCTACAAAGGAGGAAGCCATGGCACTGCTTAAGGAACAATGCAATAACTTGACTCAAATCGCCAATGCCGCACTGTTACAGCTCGGTGCTGACTATACTGCGACTGTTTCAGTGGAATCCCTGTACTTCCCCATCCGGATTTACGGCAGCCAGACATACCTTTCCGAGGACGCAATTATTTTCCCTCCGGGCTATTATGACAGCGTTCAGGTGGTTCTTGGTACCGGACAAGGACATAACTGGTGGTGTCTGGCATATCCTTCTCTTTGTTTTATCGATGCTACCTATGACTATGTGCCAAAGGATTCCGATATGTATAAGCTCAAAATCAGCACTGTAGAAAAGCACTCCCTGGAACAGCTTTTTTACGGAAAAGAACTGTCCTCTGTGACCCCGGGCAATCCGGATGATGAAATTACGGTTTATTTTGGCAGTAAACTTTGGGAGCTTATTATCAATTTCTTTTCCTGATGTGAAATCTTTTCCAGAATTTTACTATGCAAATTGGTAATCATGTGCTATAATGTCGATAACGACAGAATTTTTCCAGTATTTGACTAATCATCGTGTTACTCTTAATAATATACCATTTTACCTATAAGGAGGATTTTATGCAACAAATCACAATCCATGCCAATGCCAAAATCAATCTTGCTCTGGACGTTTTAAACCGCAGACCGAATGGTTATCATACCGTCCGTATGATTATGCAGTCTCTTTCTCTTTGCGACACACTGACCCTGCGCAAAACAGATACACCGGGCATTTCCCTGACTGCATTAAATCCGCATCATTTCCCGGATGTGACCTGGGATGAAAATAATCTGATTTATAAGGCTGCCAAGCTCTTTATAGACACCTATCCGACAGAATGCGGAATACAGATTACCATCGACAAACAAATCCCTTCCGCAGCCGGTCTGGCCGGTGGAAGCTCTGACGCTGCTGCCACACTAAAAGGTCTGAATCAACTGTTTGAAAAGGACCTTTCTATGGAGGAGTTACAACGTCTTGGCGTAAAACTTGGGGCTGATGTACCATACTGCATCCAGCTTGGTACAGCTCTCTCCGAGGGCATCGGTGAGGTTCTTACACCGCTAAAGCCGGCGCCGGCATTGTACTGCACTCTTGTCAAGCCAGCCACTGCCGTTTCTACCAAATATGTATATGAGCATCTGGATTTACCAAATGCAAAGCATCCGGATATTGATGCTGCTCTTGCTGCCATTGAAGCTGACAACATTCCTATGCTCTGCGAAAATTTAGATAATATCCTGGAACCGGTAGCACGCACTCTCTGCCCGGAAGTCGCTGAAATTGAAGATAAACTGAAAGAATTAGGAGCTCTTGGAGCCTGCATGAGCGGCAGTGGTCCTACCGTATTTGGATTATTTACGGATGGCAATGCTGCCATTGAAGCCGCTGAGTACTTTTTAGACCATGGCTATGCAGAACGCTCCTTTGTGACAAAATTCTATCAACCACCGAATCGCAGACTTGTTTACGATGACATTCTGCGGGCAGTTTAAGAAAAGGACTTCATTTTTTTCTCAATCCTGCCGATATAAATAATGCAAATGAAAATTATGCCACAACCGGCACACATACAACAGATAATAAGGGGGATACTATGGATATTAATGGACTTTCCCAGATAATGGCTGCCAATTATGAAACAAGTAAAGTCAACAGCAAAGACACTGAGAAAAAACCTACCGAAGCTGTAGTTGAAAAAGCGCCTGCAGAAGGAGCTGCTGCCGAATATGAAAAATCAGAAGCAACCGAAGCAGAAAAGAACATCAAATACGATGCTGCTACTATTGAAAAAATGAAAGCTGAAGCTGAAATGAAAACCGCCCAGCTCCGCTCCATCGTAGAAAAAATGATGTTAAAGCAGGGACAGCAGTTCACCACTTTGGAAGATGCATTCGATATGATTAAAGAAGGCACCATTGAAGTGGATGACGAAACCGCTGTAGAAGCTGCCAAAGAAGTAGCCGAAGACGGTTACTGGGGCGTGGAACAGACCTCCGACCGTCTCTTCTCTTTCGCAAAAGCCCTGGCAGGTAACAACCCAAATCAGGCAGATGCTATGTTAGAAGCACTTCAGAAGGGCTTTGATGAAGCTACAAAAAGCTGGGGTGGCGAACTTCCGGAACTTTGTAAAAAGACACTGGAAGCAACCCAGAAAAAGCTTACCGAATGGCGAGATGCCAACAATGAAACCGATGGTGAAGTTACCGAAGCAGAATCCTCTGCTGATACAGCCACCGAATAATCCGTTTTTACCAGCACAAAACCCGGAACTCCGCACAGGAATTCCGGGTTTTATGATATAAAATAAATTCTGTTCTATGCACAGCAGCCGGCAATCACTCAGCCTGCCGTCCGGATCAGCAACAGCATCTTTCCAGGGGCAATCATTTCTTCCTCCAGATGGTTCTGCTCCGCCACTGCTTCCGGAGACACATGAAACTGTTTTCCCACCGACCACAGATTATCACCTTCCGCACTGCGGTACCCAATCATACTGTGCTGATTTTTCAATTCCTCTTCCGTAAACGGTACAAATTCCGCTCCGGTCATCATATACTCCGGCTCATTACAAAAAACAATAGTCTGGAAGTTTACCTCTGCCTTCCACTCAATTTCATCACTACGATACAGTTGGAAAGAGTTGTCTGTCACCATCGGGACTATATGGTACGTGCAGGACGCATTTAATCCCTTTACTTCCATGTCCTGATGAAATGGTGTGTAAAATTTAATACCCATATATGGTTTTTCATCCGACCCGGTAACCATCAGCACCTTCAGTTCCAGCACTCCATCCAGACAAAGCATATTTTCCTCCATCGACACTTTCTCCAGATGCGGTTCACAGCTTCCGTAGCTGATTTGCATCGGTGTTGCTCCCTGCTCCGGTAATGCATAGGTTCCGAAAAAGCTTCCCATACTTTGATTTTTTAGCAACAGATGCGGAATCAGTTCTTCTCTTCCCTGTAATTCAACATTACCGTTCAGAGAATATATATCTTCCAATACCACGAGCTCTTTTTCCTCGTATAGCTTCATATCAAGTTCCAGTACCGCCTCCACTTCTATCACACGCTCTTCACCATCTTCATCCGGTTTTGCACTAATATTTTCCTGCACTACCATGGTGGAAATGTCGTCAATCATATCCGGACGTGCTCCCGATAAATCAAATCGTCCGGTAAACGGCACTTTGGTCTCGAAAAATTCCGGTGTTTCCTTTAAACCGGTTCCCTGATATACTACAAAAATATTCATGTTACCCTTTACGGATAATTCTTCATCCATAACCCGGCTTTCAGTCAATGCCAAATGCATTTCCTTGTAAACAATTTCACTGATGTTTGGGCGGGAAGCCGGCAACGCTACTTCCTCCCTAATACGGATGGTATCTTTCTTTACTCCGGCCAGATTGGTAAAGTTTACATCCTTTGCCCGTGCAAACAGTCCCTTACCCTCTGCCTCCGTCACGACAATTTCATCCTGGATTTCTTCACAGACGGCCTTTACTGTAATCAACGCTTTTACATTGATTTTGCGGGAATGAATCATGGTAGCAGTAATGTCCTCCAACTCCGCACGGATGGTCATTCCAGAGCAATCCTCCTGCTCCAGATGCAGCATTTCATCAAAAGGCAGCTCGCTCTCCATGCCATGAATACCGCCATCCTCACTGATATAAAGTACATCTGCCAGAAGCATCCCTCTGATATGTAACCGGCCCGCATTACACTTTTTTTCCAACACCCGAATGCGTCCATTCTCTCTGATAATCATCTGTACATCCGGTTTTGTATCCGATACGTTAAAGTCATCATCCAGTGTAAAGGAGCTGCTCTGACATACCGCTGCTCCCGACATTGCACCGCCAATACGATGTATATTTTCTTTTTTCAGTTCCATATTCCACTCTCCTTTTGCCTAATTAAACAGAACATCTAAACCAAGATCCGGGATTTTAATCACAATATACGGATATGTTTCCACTCGAAGTACCGGTTCATCTTTGGCAGGTCCAAGAAGCTCCGCCGTAAATACGATTCCTTCGACGGCTTCATAAAGCTCCCGTACCCGAACACTATAACCACTGGTCGCCTGGGTTCCAAATCCCATGGCTATATACATATATCCTTCCGTTTCATATGTCATCCGAAAAGGCTCTTTCTGCTTTTCCTTCATCTTTGTCAGAAGTTCCTCCGGCAGCTGCCCCTCCTCCTGCACTGTATATTCCACATCCTTTATCTTCTCCGGTTTATCCACCTGTTCTCCGCAACCTGCAAGAAATGCCGCCAGAAAAACAAGGAGTAAAAACAAGGCCCGTTTCTTTTTCATAGTGTACCTGGTTATCATGTTTTGTTATTAATGTATGCGAGTAAAATGAGATTTATAACACGGAATCTTCCGGGCAGAATAAAAAACAACTATACACAAAAGAAAAAAACAGGTACAGTATGTACTAGAAGATAAAAAGCACATTTTTTCAGGTAAAAATAAGAATAAGACATAATTGTCTGGTGGAAAACACGTTATTTCTCACTTTGTGACGTGGTTTTTACCAACTCTTTGTACGATAATAGGCAACGAAAGGAGAGCAAAATGATAGACCAAATCAAAATTGGTAGTTTTCTAAGGGAACTACGCAAGGAAAAAGAGCTGACGCAGGAACAACTGGCAGAAAAATTTGGGGTATCTTCCCGAAGTGTCTCCCGTTGGGAGAATGGTAATACCATGCCGGAATTAGGTATTTTAGTTGAACTGGCTGATTACTATGAAGTCGATATTAAAGAAATCATTGATGGTGAAAGGAAAAGTGAGATTATGAAAAAAGAAGAAAAAGAAACTCTGCGGAAAGTCGCAGATTATGCAGAGGTTGAAAAAAAGCTGGTAGTCAGACGCCGATGCATTGTTACTTTTGTAGCAACCGTACTATGTATGTTATGTATTCCAATCGGATATTTTCTCATTCCTAAGCTACCGGAAAACAGCATTTTCAGAAGTGATAACTTTTTCTTAATAATCGGCGTACTTGGTCTTGTTGGTATGTGGAGCATCATACTTACTGAAAGATATAAAAACGCCAAGCGGAATAAGGAAAACTCATAACAACAGAAAAGATGCGGCACGCCTGCTGATGAAATCAGTCGGGATGCCGCACTTTTTACTGTTATTTATCTAATGCCGTAATTCTCTAAAATATAATCCATATCCTTATCACCACGACCAGATAAGTTAATAAGAACAGAACCGTGATCCATGGTCTTAGCAAGCTTCATACCGTAAGCAACTGCATGGGAGCTTTCGATTGCAGGGATAATGCCTTCCAGACGAGCCAGGGTAAAGAATGCATCGATGGTTTCATCATCGTTGATTACATCGTACTTAACTCTGCCGATTTCCTGTAAGAATGCATGCTCCGGACCGGAGGATGGATAGTCCAGACCGCTGGCTACGGAGTAAACCGGAGCCGGGTCACCGTTTTCATCCTTTAACATGTTGCTGTTGAAGCCGTGCATGATACCTTCGGTACCGTACTTAAGGCTTGCTGCATGGTCGCCCAGCTTTTCGCCGCGGCCAAGAGGCTCGATACCGTAAATATCTACCGGGTCATTTAAGAAGCCTGCAAATAAGCCTGCTGCGTTGGAGCCGCCGCCCACACAGGCAACAATGGCACTTGGCAGATGACCTGTCATATCGATGAACTGCTCTCTTGCTTCAATGCCGACAACGCTCTGGAAGTCACGAACCATCATTGGGAATGGGTGTGGACCAAGCTCGGAGCCGATGCAGTAAATAGCGTCCTTATATTCCTTGCTGTAAGCGCCAAATGCC
>JAZSEW010000062.1:0-24253 GCA_045531895.1 Lachnospiraceae bacterium | reverse complement strand
ATGTGTTAAGCACGCCGCCAGCGTTCATCCTGAGCCAGGATCAAACTCTCATGTTGAAATGTTTGTTTCCTTGTCAGAACTCACTTCTGGCTTTTTGTTTCCTAAAAAGCAAAGGTTCGTTCCGTTCGTCTTTCGACGTTTTACTGTTTCTAAGGTCAAGCGAATTCCAATTCGCTTTGTTCTTAGAATGAAAATTCATTGAATTTTCAGGGTTGTTTCACTGTTTAATTATCAAGGTTCATTTGTGCTGTTCTCAGACAGCTTATTGAGTTTAACACTCTTTTCTTAATTTGTCAACAACTTTTTACCACTTTTTAGAGGCTACGTTGTTGAACGGAGAAGGAGGGATTTGAACCCTCGCGCCGCTATTAACGACCTACTCCCTTTCCAGGGGAGCCCCTTCAGCCGCTTGGGTACTTCTCCAAATTGCTAAATTAAAAAACATATAAAAGGAACACTGTTGACCAGATATTCCAAACGGAGAGTGTGGGATTCGAACCCACGGTTCCTTTCGGAATCACTGGTTTTCAAGACCAGCTCCTTAAACCACTCGGACAACTCTCCGAACAGTGCTTTGTTATCTTACCACTCGTTTTAAAATATGTCAAGCACTTTTTTAAACTTTTTTTAACTTTTTTCGATAAAATATAAACAACATGTACAATTTGTACTTTTTAGTCAAAACCAATACTATATGTTGATTTTGAAAACGAGAGTTACTCAAGCTCGATTTAATGAATCCCTTCTTTTCAGAAAACATTCCGCTACCATAATATCTTCCGGTGTTGTTACCTTAATATTCTCGTAACCACCTTCCAACATGACCACATGACCGTTTCCATAACGCTGAATCACCATAGCATCATCCGTAATATCATTATCCCCACTCTCTATTGCCTTATCATAAGAAGTAAGCGCCAGTTCATAAGAAAAACACTGTGGGGTCTGTGCCAACCAGGTTCTGCTTCTTACCGGAGTAGAAATAATCTTTCTTTTCTCATCTACTATCTGGATGGTATCCTTCACCGGCATGCCCACCACACAGGCTCCCGTCTGCTTCACCACATCCACCGCTGCATTAATAACGGTCGAAGTCACAAGCGGCCTTGCTCCATCATGAATCAGGACATAGTCCGCACCTTTCGCAGCTGCCAAGCCTCTTTGTACCGAGTGATAGCGTTCTGCTCCACCTTCTACAATATGCATTACTTTTCTAAATTGATACTTCTCGACGATTTCTTTTCTGCAATATTCCTGCTCACCACTGCCGGTCACTAAAATAATCTCGTCTGTAATACTCTCTTCAAATGCCTGCAATGAATAAAACAGTACCGGTTTCCCTAATAAGTCCAGGTACTGTTTTGGTATATCACTGTTCATTCTGGAGCCTTTACCGCCGGCAAGAACAATTGCCGTCACCTTATCAGCCACGCCAATCCACCTCTTATCATCTTTGTCCTATTTTCAAATTCGGCACCGCATTCAAGTCCAGACCATGGCGGACACCCTTCTTATATTCATAGTAAGCTGCCGCGCCAATCATGGCTGCATTATCTGTGCAGAAAACAGGAGACGGAAAATAAAGCTTTTTCCCCGCCTTGGCACATGCTGCTTCCATCCCTGCACGTAACGCAGAGTTCGATGCTACGCCTCCTGCCAGTGCCACTTTATCAATATTATATTCCTTCGCTGCCTGCAGTGTACGATCCACCAACACATCAACTACTGCCGCTTGGAAAGACGCCGCTACATCAGCACGGTTGATTTCTTCTCCTACCTGTTCTGCATGATGAAGATAATTCAGCACCGCAGATTTCAGTCCACTGAAACTGAAGTCATACGGACAGCCTTCCACATTTGCCCGCGGAAATGAAATAGCAGAAGAATTTCCTTCCTTTGCCAGCTTATCAATCTTCGGACCTCCCGGATATCCCAGACCAATCGCACGAGCCACCTTATCATAAGCTTCTCCTGCCGCATCATCATGAGTTCTGCCAATTATTTCGTATTCACCGTACTCCTTTACAATTACCAGATGAGTATGACCACCGGACACAATCATGCAAAGAAATGGTGGTTCCAAATCCGGATGCTCAATATAATTTGCGGATACATGCCCCTCAATGTGATGTACGCCTACCAACGGTATACCGGCGGCATAGCTGATAGCTTTTGCTTCCGCCACGCCAACTAAAAGTGCTCCAACAAGCCCCGGTCCATAGGTTACACCTATAGCATCCATTTGGGATAGTTCCATCCCTGCTTCTGTCAGTGCTTCCTCTATTACCTGATTAATTTTTTCAATATGCTTTCTGGATGCAATTTCCGGCACAACACCACCATATAATGTATGCAGGGCAATCTGAGAGGAAATCACATTGGACAATACTGTCCTTCCGTTTTTCACCACTGCTGCCGCAGTTTCATCACATGAGGATTCAATTGCAAGTATATATGTGTCTTCCATAATATTTTTCTCTCTTTAACTTAATCTTCTATTTCAATTGGGTCAGTCAGACGCCAGCCAACAATCTTCCAACGGTCATTTTCATCCTCACGGAGCAAAAACTCCTCATAAGTTTTTGTGTAACCTGCTGACTTGTCACTCATGGTGTAACATGCCACAATACTTGCAAAGCTATTATCCCCATCCTGCCAGGTTTCCACGCTGCTTTGCTTTTGTACCCGCCAGCCAATCATGGTATATTCTCTTGCCTTCGCAGCCTCAATTTCTGCCGAAAGGTTATTTACAAATGTCTCCGACGGATTATTCTCTAAAAACTCTTCATCAAACAGCTTCCGTTGCATTTCTGCCAGCGCCTTAAACTCATCTTCCGAAATTGCCTGATTATGGTAACACTGGGATATTCTTGAGAACAGACGTACTACTTCTCTCACCGTTGCCGGATAATTTCTATCCACATCTTTCGCAAGAATATTCTGCGCCTCCGTACTTTTTTTACCATCCTTGGAAAATGTACTGTCATCTTCTCTCTGATTTAGCAACAAAAACACCGCCAGTACCAAAACAACCACCAAACAAAGAGAACCTGCAAGCTTCGCTACTTTCTTTCCCTTCATACTCATCCCATCCTTTCGTACTATTCGTCTTTATCAAATTCCAGTTTAATACTCATACCATCTTTTCCACAGCGTGCTTCCGGGAAAATTCGCTTAGCTTCCGGCAAAGCATCCTTCGGACGCACCAAAGAAGGACTATAATGAGTAAGCCACATTTCATTTACTTCCGCATCCTTTGCTACTCTGGCAGCCTCTGCAAATGTCATGTGCTTGTACTCCGAAGCTCTGGATTGCTTTTCCGCCTCACCATACATTCCTTCACATATTAATAAATCGGCATTTTTTGCATTTTTCACAAGACTTTGTGTTGGTCTGGTATCTGTACAATAAGTAATTTTAATCCCTTTGCGTTCCGGACCAAGCACCATATCCGGACTGTAAGTCATACCTTCCGTTTCAATTACTTCGCCTTTTTGCAGACGATTCCAAAATTTAAGCGGAATATTTAGTTCTTTTGCTTTTTCCGCGAAAAAACGGCCGCCTCTCTTAATAGACAGCGTATATCCGTAACAAATAACATTATGATTTACACGGAACATATCAATCTGATAACCACATAGTTCCAAATGCTGCTCCGCCTCTGTAATCTCAATAAACTTTAACTCAAACGGCAACTCCGGTGCAATGACACGCAGTGCAGAAACCACACGTTCCAAGCCTTTTGGGCCTACCAACGTTACAGGTTCCTTACGCTCTGCATTTCCCATAGAAAGCAGCAGCCCCGGCAAACCACTGATATGATCTCCGTGAAAATGGGTAAAGCAGATAACATCAATGTCATGACAACTCCAGCCATTTTCCTTTAATGCAATCTGAGTGCCTTCGCCACAGTCAATCAGCAATCCTTTTCCATTATATCTTGTCATCAGCGCTGTCAGCCAACGCCCCGGCAACGGCATCATACCGCCGGTACCAAGTAAACACAAATCCAGCATTCTATTTCCTCACTTTATAGAACTTCCGACTGTACTTCCACTACCGGCGGAATCATAAAACCGGAAATCCATTTGTCATAACAGGTCTCACAAATCAGAATACGATGCCGTTCCAAATCCTTTCCTGAAAAATATCCCCAGTCTTTTACGATTTCCAACGCATCTTCCTTTTGTATGCCCTGTTCTGCTTTTATTATCTTCCCACAGCAATTACATCTTTTTGTTTCCACTGTTCATCCTCCACTTTTCCATTCCGTATGGAATAATTATAAAGAATTTAATGCTCCCTGCCAATGGAACTTACTCCCACCCGTAGCAGAAAGTTACAGTGTTTTACTCATTAAAACGGCATCCTCCACCGGATGCTCATAAAAATTTTTACGTCTACCGTCAGCAATAAATCCCAAAGATTCATACAAATGCCTTGCCGACGCATTACTCTCCCGCACTTCCAGATAAATCACTGATATTCCCAGCTCTTTTGCCGTATCTATCAGCGATGTCATCATTTTTTTCCCGACACCACGTTTTCTTGCATCTTCCCTAACACATACATTCGGAATTTCTGCTTCGTCCAAAGCATAGGTGAAGCCGCAATATCCCAGCACTTCATCATTCTCTTCCGCAACCACAAAATGGTAATTTTTTCTCTCCACTGCATCCAAAAAAGCATTTTTGCTCCATGGCATGGAAAAACTTACCGCTTCAATTTCCGCCACCTGTTCACAGTCTTTACTTGTCATCGGACGTATTAACATCTTTACTCCTGATTCTTCTGTTTTTCCTTAAGCTCACGCTCTGCCTGAGACAAACGCAGATAATCCGGTTCATGCTCCGCTGCTGTCTGTACAACTCCGGCTTTATATAACTCTACCGCTCTTGCCCCCAGTGCACCTGCTCTCTGTTTGCTTGCATGAAGCGGTGCAAAGGAAAATGGCACCGTAGTTTTCTCTGCAAGAATTTCCGAAAATGCCTCTACGCCATCTCCCAGATAGGTCACCGGCTCACCAAGAGCATTTACCTTTTCAATAATTTCATCTACCAAAACAGCCATCTGGTCTTCCACAATTTCAAAACCGTTTTTATTATAACGATACAAGCCGGTATATACCTGATTTCTTCTGGCATCCATCAATGGGCAGATAATCCCCTCTGCTCCATACAAATTTGCTGCAATTCCCTGGGTTGTCGGCACCGGAACGATTGGCTTATTTAAAGCAAGTCCCAAGCCCTTTGCTGTAGCCGACCCAATTCGAAGTCCGGTAAAAGAGCCCGGTCCTGCCGAAACTGCGATAGCATCGATTTCCTTTAATTCCATTCCAAGCATGCTTACAATTTGCTCTATCATAGGAAGCAGTGTCTGGGAATGAGTCTTTTTGAAATTCACTGTATACTCCGCCAACAGCATGTCCTCTGTAACAACAGCAGCAGACGCCACCAGCCCGGAGCTTTCAATTGCTAATAATTTCATGTAATTCACCTTTTTTCTATTTCCACTCTGCGATAGTCATATCCCTTATCCAAATCCTTGGATATCGTAATCTGACTATAAGTTGCCGGAAGCACTTCCTTAATCAGCTCTGCCCATTCCACCAAACAGACACCTTCGCCATAGAAGCAGTCTTCGTATCCGATTTCTTCCATCTCCTCAATATCTTCAATACGATATACATCAAAGTGGTACAACGGCAGACGTCCCTCTTCATAAATCTGCAAAATTGTGAAAGTCGGACTACTGACCGGCTCTGTGATTCCCAAACCTGCAGCAAACCCCTTAGTAAATACTGTTTTTCCCACACCAAGGTCTCCGGAAAGGCAATACACTTCTCCCGGTTTTGCTCTCTCTGCCAGTTCTTTTGCTATCTGAAAGGTTTCTTTTTCCGAGAAACTTTCCAGTACTTGTTTCTTTTCTGACATATTATTTCTCCATGCTATACATACAACTTTATTTCTTCAGCTTCTTTGCCTGCTGTGGCAGGGAAGTTCTCAATAATGCTTTAAACTCCTCCAGCTGAGTACCAATCTCTGTTTTTGGCAAAACAAGTGCATTCGCTGCACCCAGATACAAAATAATACTTTTCCCTGTTTCCCGGAGAAGTACCACAGAATCCCACTTTGCAGAATCCGAGGAACTCTCCTGAGAAACCGAAAAACCTTTTTCATCAAACTGATAATACAGCGGTTTCTGAAACATCGGTGCTTTTTTCACCTGTCTTGCTGCTTTATATAATAAGGACAATGGATTGATTACCGTAAACAGAAGTGCCAGTGCCACCAGCATTACCATTACAACTGTGTTATTCTTTCCAAAACCAGCTATGAGGGCTGCCACCCCCGCCAGGCTGAGAGCGTAATTAATTACGCCGGTCAGACCATGGTAGGAGTGCCAGTATAAAAAGTCAAACATATAGGATGTTTTCATCTGAACAGAAAATTTTATTTCCCTGTTAGTTTCCATGAACATTTACTCTCCTTTTAAAATCCGGCTGATAGGCTTATAAATCAGCATAGTAAATATGGACACAATGCCGCACTTCAACAAATTCAACGGTGCTGTAGCAAAAATCACAAAGGTAAACATGCTGTCAATCGCACTGTTCACTGCTGTTCCCATGGCAATTAAAGCTTCGATTTCCATGTGGAAAGCTTTGCTGTAGGCAGGAAGCAGAAGAAATGCATTTAGCAGACATCCACATACCGTACAAACCAAGGTACCAAGTACAAGTCCCAACACTGCATTCTTTCTCGTCTTTTTAAAGTAATATACCATGGATGCCGGAACCACATAGGCGCAGCCAATTAAAAAGTTGGCAAATTCGCCTACAAAGGCCGTGGTTGTTCCGTCAATTAAGATATTTAGCATCACCTTGACAAATTCAATCACAACACCTGCCACAGGTCCCATGGTAAAAGCACCGATAATCACCGGAAGTTCACTGGCATCAATCTTATAAAACGGTGGCAAGAACGGTAATGGAAACTCAAACAACATTAAAACAATTGCAACCGCCGCAAGCATGGCAATGTTCACCATACGTCTGGTGCTCTGCATTTTCTTTTTCTTTTCGTTGCCGTTTCGCTTGTCAGCCAGAGTTTCCGCTACTTTTGCCATGGCAATTATGAGTGCCACAACTGCAATACTACCTGCTACGAATCCGATACTTACATCATTCATTTTTTTAATCTCCTCTCTCATCCAGACTTTACTGTCGGTAATGGAATTTCACCATTTCGGCAAAAGGATTTTCCTTTTGTTCGCGGACTGTACCGCCGGTCGGGAATTACACCCTGCCCCGTGAAGAATTTCCGCCTTGCGGATTTGTATTTTTCTTACGCTGCTTATACTATCATCGTCAGCTGGATACGCTTCTTTGCCACATCCACACTCATTACCTTTACATCCACTATGTCGCCTACACTAACAGCCTCCAATGGATGCTTAATAAACTTCTTGTTGGTAATCTGAGAGATGTGAACCAGACCATCCTGATGTACACCAATGTCAACGAACACACCGAAATCGATAACATTACGTACAGTACCCTTTAAAATCATGCCTTCTGTCAGATCCTTCATTTCCAGTACGTCGGTACGAAGAATTGGCTTTGGCATTTCTTCTCGAGGGTCTCTGCCCGGCTTCTCCAACTCCTTGATAATATCTATCAGAGTCAGTTCACCAATGCCCAGTTCCTCTGCCAGCTTCTTCTTATCCTTTACCATATTGCTTAAGCGGGATAAGTCTTCGCCGGTAGAAACTACGGCCGGTGCCTGTTTCTCCTGCACTTCCTTCACCGGTGCAGCAACCGGTGCGCCGCCAGTGGAAAAAGCACTGGCGAGAGCCTGACCGAATACAGAATTAGTATTCTTAACCTGAATTGTCTTTGGCTCCTTCTTTTTCTGTTGTTTCTTCTGCTGTTCGGCAGCCTTTGCAGCCTTCTTTGCTGCTTCTGCCTGCTTTGCAGCCTTTTTCTGGTTTTCCTGCAATTCCTTGATATTTTCAGCAGTAAATCCAAGCTTTCCAAGTAATTCTGTTGCTGCTGCATAGGATTCCGGATGCACGCTGGTAGCGTCCAGCGGATTGCTTCCATCCATGATACGAAGGAAGCCGGCACACTGCTCAAACGCCTTTGGTCCAAGCTTGGCAACCTTAAGGAGCTCCTGTCTGGAAGTAAACTTACCGTTTGCTTCACGATATGCCACAATGTTCTTTGCAATTACCTTGGAAATACCGGATACATATTCCAAAAGGGATGGGGACGCTGTATTTAAGTCCACACCAACCTTATTTACACAATCTTCTACAACACCGGCAAGAGTTTCACCCAGTTTCTTCTGGTTCATGTCATGCTGATACTGACCGACACCGATGGCCTTTGGCTCAATCTTAACCAGCTCTGCCAATGGGTCCTGCAGTCGTCTCGCAATGGAAACCGCACTTCTCTGTGCCACATCGTAATCCGGGAACTCTTCCGTTGCCAGCTTACTTGCGGAATATACAGAGGCACCTGCCTCGCTGGTGATAACATACTTGGTAGGCACGTTCATTTCCTTTAATAAGTCTACTATAAATAACTCAGACTCTCTGGATGCTGTACCATTTCCGATGGATATAAGAGTACAGCGATACTTGCAGATTAAATGTCTGACAATCTTCTTTGCTTCTTCCTGCTTACCCGGAGATGGAATGGTGGCATAAACTACAGCGGTATCAAGCACCTTTCCGGTAGCATCTACGACAGCCAGCTTACAACCGGTTCTGAAACCAGGGTCCCAGCCAAGAACCGTCTGTCCTACAATTGGAGGCTGCATAAGGAGCTGCTCCAAGTTCTTGCCGAATACCTTGATAGCACCCTCTTCTGCCTTTTCCGTGAGTTCATTTCTGATTTCACGGTCAATGGCCGGAGCGATAAGACGGCGGTAGCTGTCCTCTACCGTTGCCTTTAAATACTCATTTGTATTCGGGTTGTCCTTTACGATAACCTTTGTTTCCAGATAACGTAAGATTCTCTCCTCCGGAGCCAGAATCTTAACAGTAAGCATCTTTTCGTTTTCTCCACGATTCAGTGCCAGAATACGGTGTCCCGGCAGAGTGGATAACTTCTCACTGAAGTTATAGTACATTTCATAAACGCTCTCTGCATCCTCTTCCTTGGCAGAAGAAGAAATGCTGCCCTCTTCCATGGTGATGTCACGGATGTAGCCACGGTAATCTGCCTCGTCGGAAATCTGCTCTGCGATAATATCAAGTGCACCGGCAATAGCCTCTTCTGCGGTCTTTACTTCCTTTTCTTCTGATATGTATGCTGCTGCACTCACGGTAAGCGGTTCTGCAGTTTCCTGTGCCATGATAAGCTCTGCCAAAGGAGCCAGTCCCTTTTCCTGAGCCACGGTGGCACGGGTTCTTCTCTTCGGACGATAAGGGCGATATAAGTCCTCCAACACTACCATAGTAGCCGCCGCTTCAATCTGTGCCTTTAACTCGTCGGTTAACTTACCCTGCTCTTCAATACTTCGGAGTACCTGCTCTTTCTTTTCTTCCAAACCACGAAGATAGGTCAGTCTTTCATCTAAGTTACGAAGCACCTCATCGTTCAGCGCTCCTGTTACTTCTTTACGGTAACGGGCAATAAACGGAATGGTGTTGCCTTCATCAATCAGTTTTACCGTAGCCTCCACCTGTTCCTGGCGGATGCCCAGTTCTGTTGCCAGCTGCTTTAAAATATCCATATTACTAATCCTCCTAGTTTTGACAATCAGAAAATGCTATTTTCATTTTATATGTATCTATCTTTTTATGTAAATTCTCCTGCATGCTATCATATCACAAATTTTTTTTCGTGTCTACGAAAAGAAATCAGTTTTCTTTATTTCTGCATTATCCAAAAGCGTCAGAAAAGATTGTTTTTTTCTTAAAAATAGTGTATACTGTAAAAAAAGAGTGAACGAAGGAGGTGCTCCCATTGAGAATTGAACCAATCGGAATCAGTTACGGTTATTATACAAATCCATATACATCCGGTGCCACCCGTGGCGCAGCCCGCACCGCTATGCAGGACATGCTTCATGCCGGTAGCACTTCTGTCCAACCGGTAGACGATGTACCGGAGGTCTTCTCCAATGACGAGGTTGACCGGGTTCCCCGCACACCGGAGGAAATGCAGGCAGACCGTAGAACTGCCTATGAAATTATGAATTCCTTAACTCCAAGAAATGCAGAGAATTTAAACCCTGCATTAGAGTTTATGACCAATGCACCATTTAACGGTGCAGATGCTGCAGATGCAGTTGGCGATTCTGCCAGTGAAGAAGCAATTTCCAGGCTTTTCGATGATGATGATAAAGCAGACGGCACAGAAGAATGCGAAACCTGCGAAAACCGTACTTATGTAGACGGCTCCAACGAAAGTGATGTTTCCTTTAAAACTCCGGGGCATATTTCCCCTGAGGCTTCCGCTTCCAAGGTAGCTGCCCACGAATATGAGCACGTAAGAAACGCTTATCAGGAAGATAAAGAAGAAGGCAAAGAATTAATCAGTGTTTCTGTTTCCTTAAAAACCGCGGTTTGTCCGGAATGTGGCAAGACCTATGTTGCCGGTGGCGAAACCAGAACTCTGATGCGCAACGGCGTAGAAGAAAATCCATATGCAAAACAGCAGCAGGCATATGAGAACTTTGCGAGTGGCAAAACACAGCAGATGGATGTTGCAGCGTAAAATGAAATAGAAATTTAAAGCGGGATGTTGCATAAGCAACATCCCGTTAATTATATTTTACAACGCCAAATCAATATGCTGCACCGTTCCGGCACCGCCGCTTTCCTTTAAATAAACACCGGTACTGCGGATGACACCATTGGTCTCATGGTTCACTTCATTCTTCAAAGAAAACTCCGTAGAGGCATTGCCAAGATAAATGGCACCCACATCTGCTTTCAACAGGGAAATCTGCACCTTCTCCCCATTTTCATCCAGAGTCCAGATAGACAGATCTTTGAAAATATCATCATTTTCATCAATCCATCCGTTACCGTCCTCATCATATTCGGCCAAATCCTTGAAACCATCACCGGACTTTGTACCAAACAGCTCACTGCCGTCATTAATTTCGCCGTCTTTATTTTTATCTAACGCCAGGAAACCACTGCCCTGTTCCGTAAAGGATATTTCCTCTTTTGTTCCATCAGCATTTAAATCAAATAAAAACTTCTGGTCACTGATTTTTCCGATGTCACCTTCCAAATTAAACACCAGCGGGTCACAAACCTGCGGAATATCCTGCATGAAAATAGAATCGTACTTTTCACAGAAAGCACGGGACATCTCCACTTCTACACCAAACGTAATTTCTCTGCCGTCCTGCGTTTTTACGCAACCCTGAGACTGGAATGCAGTGTATTCCATTTCCGTATGGAACGAAGAAGTTACTACCACCTGCTTCCAGGTTGGACGTACCGCTGCCCCACCGGCACCGGAGGAAACAGCAATTACATTCCCCCCTGCCATACTCATGGATGCACCAAAGGAAATACTTTGAGAAGATACTTTGCCTGCTTTCAATGCCTCTATTCTCTGCTCTACCTTTTCTGCCATACAGGCAGTATCTTTTAAGCCAAGACGCTTGTTCCGCATCTTTTTCAACATTTCCAGAATTTTTTTCAAAGTTTCAATCTGAATATCTTCTTCCGTCTGAACTGTAGGTACTTCTTTGTCTCTTGCCTTTTCTGCCTCTGCCATAGCCATGGCAAGATTCTTAACACTCTGCTTTTCTCTTTCTTTCGCCTGCTCTCTCGCCTGCTGCTTCTTTTCCTCCTGATGCTCCTTCATCTGTTCCACCAGACTTTTGGACTCATCGGAAAATTCCAGCGTTGCTGCTTCATCGGCACGCATAGTCACCGATAAGGAGCTGGAGTCAGTATGCGTATAAAATGAGCGCTCCGACTTCATTGTTACATGACTGTTTTCGATTTTCATAGTATCGCTTCCTTCCTTGGTTGCAAATTTCCATGGATAATTCCTTTTACCCATGGGCAAACTACTGCCTACATGATATATATCGGTCAAAACCGGTTATTTATTTATAATTAATAAATAAAGCAGGGAGGAAGCCTTACGACCTCCTCCCCACTGAGGGAGCAAAATTATTCTGTTTCCACCATCTCACTCTGTTCCGTCACTTTGTTCTCCGCATCCTTCTGTACGGCTTCTACACGCATCTTTGGGAATGTCACCACTACCTTAAACAAATCATCCTCCAACTCAACTTGCGCCTTACCCCCCTGTGCCTCTGCAAAACTTTTCACAATAGCAAGTCCCAGACCGGAGCCTTCGGTATTTCTGGAGTCATCTCCCCTGGTGAAACGTTCCATAATCTCCTCGGCACTATAGGTTATCTCTGCTTCCGAAACATTTTTATAAATCACACTGACCGCTTTTTCCGTCTGCTCCATATTGATATAAGCCCGGCTGCCGGTCAAACCATACTTCAACACATTTATGGTCAGGTTTTCAAAAATCCGGCAGGTTTTCTGGGCATCCAGATGTACCATCACTTTTTCCTCCGGCAGATTTATTTTAAATGTAATACCGGATTTCATGATTTCATCCTCCAGTTCCATCTGAACCTGCTGGATAAGTTGGACCAGGTCTAAATCCACCTTATCCAACTGAATATTTCCTGACGTAGCCTTGCTGATTTCAAATAAGTCCTCTATCAAAGCTTTTAATCGTGCAGACTTCTGCTCCAGAACACCAACATAGCCCCGACGCTCCTCATCAGACAGTATTTCATTCTTCAATAAATCCACATACGTAATGATTGCTGTCAACGGTGTTTTTAAATCATGGGACACATTGGTAATGAGCTCTGTCTTCATCTTCTGGCTCTTTACCTCCTCCTGTACCGCTGTGTGGAAGCCTTCCTGCACCTCTGCCAACGCTCCCTGTAATTCATGAAATACACCTGCATCTCCGATATATTCCACATCTGTCACGCCTCTTGCCATTTCCTCCGTGGTGGAAAGCAGTATTTCATAATCCGTGCGGATTTTCTTCCACTTTCTTTGCAACATCCAAAGCAAAATCAAAGAATATGGAATTGCAAGCAGAATGCCAAACACCCAGGTACAGCAAAGCACTGCAATTACAACAAAATTTAATATCAATGCCACTACAAAGTTTCGGGTACCTTTATTAGAGAAGTCAATCTCTCCGCAGAACTGCAACGTTTTCTTTATCCAGCCGCATACAATCACACAAACTCTTCCAATAAGTGTATTTTCCTTTAGAAAACGCAATATACCTTTGGCAAATAATTGGCGCCCATTGATAACACAAAGATATGCCACAAAGAATATAGCAAACCACAGCAAGATATTTGCACCATTCAGCACATAAATAATTCTACCGTCAGCGACAATATCTTCCATAACGCCAAGCCAGTAAAATACCGTACCCGGATAATCTAACTCCAACTGGCATTTCACCACGAACTCAGGCATACATTCTACAACAAACAACGCCACATGCACTGCTGCCACAACAAGGATTTCCAACGGAATATGCGCCTTCCATCCTTCTCTCAATCCCAGTGGGCGAATAGAAGGTAGCAACAACCCAAGCAGCAGCACAACTGCTAATGCTGCAAGTACAAAAATAACGTAATCCAGTTCCATAGCCCAGATGGCATCCCATAAAGTTCCGCCGGTAATATATACGGAATCATTAAAGTTCTCAAACATCCGGCTTTGACTGGCAAGAATCACCGTCATATTCTGCAAAGCATTCGTTTCATGATATGCATATACCGTCAGACCAGCCTCACGTTTTACCATAGTCTGATTCTGTGACGTCCACAACTCATACTGCTCTTCTGCTATTCTCTGGGCATTGATTATACCCCTTTGAGAAACCACGGCCGGTGTACCGGAAACATCAAACTTCAGTTCCACATAAAACGGATATTTTTCCGTATCCTGCACTGCCGTTTCCGGTATCAGAGTTCCACATCGAAAACCTCCGTTATCGTTTGCGATATAATACTCCACCCGGTATTCCCCCAGTTCTGCTTTATATGTGTCATAATACCAGTTACTCCATAAATTTGCCCGCTGCTCATACCATCTCATATAAACAGCATCTTCCGAAAACTCCTGATCTATGGAACCCAACAGAATTTCTCCGGGTGTTTCATCACCGGAAAACTGCTGCTGATACCATTCCACATAAGCTCCATAGGCAAGATAATATACCTCTTCCATATAGTTTTCCGCTGATTCCTGCTGCTGCCATTCAATGTGCTCTGCATAAACCTTTCCAGCTTCTAAGGTCATTCGCGGATACATGGCAACAAATCCGCATGCCAGCGCTGCCATCAGCACAATACTCAGAAACCAGCCCCAGAAGCGTCCGGCCTTTCCTGTTTTTCTTTCCTTAATTTCTTCCATCCATCATTTCTCCTTTCCCACAAGCCTATTCTTCAATTTTGTAACCAACGCCCCAGACTACTTTTAAGTATCTTGGTTTCTTCGGATTTATTTCAATCTTTTCCCGAATTTTGCGGATATGTACCATAACGGTGTCCGTGGTAATGGCACGCTCATTCCATACCTTCTCATACAGCTCCTCTGCCGAAAACACCCTGCCCGGATGCTTCATCAACAGTGCCAGCACCTTAAACTCCAGTGGCGTCAGCTTTACAGGGTTACCGTCCAGTGTTACTGAGGCTCTTTCCTCATCCAGTTCCAGACCACCGACCACATATACATTATCCCGCTTTGCTTCTGCCTTACCCTGCAACGCATCCATGTATTTGCGATACCTCCGCAGCTGGGAATTAACTCTTGCCATCAGTTCCATTGGCGCAAAAGGCTTTGTCACATAATCATCTGCTCCGATATTAAGCCCGGTAATCTTATCGATTTCCTCCGATTTTGCTGTCAACATAATTACAGGGAAATCATGCTTTTCCCGAAGCCGCATCGTCATGGTGATTCCATCCATCTTCGGCATCATGATATCTACAATTGCAAGGTGTATTTCTTCCTTTTCTATAATCTCCAGACCTTCTATTCCATTACCGGCACCCAAAACCATATAGCCCTGATTTCTCAAATAGATTTTAATTCCCTCCAGAATTTCCTTATCATCTTCTACTACCAAAATGTGATTGTACTCCATAGTTTTTCTCCCTGTGTTACACTCTTGTTTTCACGATACCCAGTATACTAAAAAAATCTTAAGAAGTCTCGCGAAAAATCGAAAGACTTTCTTAAGATTTTTGTTTATACTCTCTTATCTTGCCTGTGTCATATACTGTCCGTATAATTCCGCGCACTTCCTACAGCATTCCAAATATAATGCTCTCACGTTTTCACGCCGGGACAAGCACAAATACTCTTCCTGCTTTAACAGTTTTTCCAGTGCCTGCACGGTATAATCATACTCTGAAGCATTCCTCAGCGCCTGCGCATAATCTTCCAGCACCATCTCATACTTACCGTCACATTCTCTCAATTCACACAGTTTGTTAGTCTCACCGGAGAATGCTTTTACATCTCTTGCAAAAAACCAGCCATTACGTTTTATCTGCTTTGTCCCATAGTAATTCCCAAATGGAGTTTCCCACTCCATATCCTTTACCTTAGAGCGTGTCAGGCTTACCATATAATAATTCACCAGATCGGCCGGTTTCAAATTCTTCGCTGCCAATGCTGTATGAAACTGCGTCACATAATTATAGTCTTCATTGGCAATATGGTTAAATATCTCTTCATTCAATTCCAGCTCATCTGTTTTTGTTACAGAGAGCCAGAATGTATAAGTTTTTACCCTTCCCTCAATAATCACATCCCCATCGTTATTAAAGTACAGGTGTATACTCCGTTGCACTTTCGTCGTATCATAGGACGGAATTTCCAGATTTTTGTATGTTACCGCATTATGCACTTCCACTCCTTGCGGCAAAAGCGATTTCAAAAACTCTTCCATGGCTCTCCTTCATTATCGGCTGCACTCATGTAAAAGGCCCATTTTCAGTTCAAACATAGCCGGACTCATATCCAGATAATGCGGATGGGAGTTTTCAAAACGTTGCTCCTCCTGCCATATTTCATTGTCCAACTGGTGTCTGACAAAGCTTCGGATTTCATCCAGCTTCGGAAGCTTGTAAACAAGTTCTCCATCCTTAAATATCTGCTGATGCAGTGCCCTAAATGTGCAGTCCTCAAAGCAGCGGTTTTTCCAGTATTTTAACGGATCCACATAGCGTACCGGAGCAGAAGCGTCAATCACTTCTCCCTTTACCGTCAGATAATCAGCTACTGCCTTACCGTCCTTATCATAAACGCGATACAATTCCTTAATACCCGGATTGGTAATCTTCTCCACTGTTTCGGAAATTTTAATCTTTGGTTGGAATTCTCCGTCCTTTTTCACTGCCACCAGTTTATACACTGCACCAAATACCGGATTGGTTGAAGAAGTAATCAGCTTCTCGCCCACACCATAACTGTCAATCAATGCTCCCTGACGATTCAAAGAATTAATCGTATATTCGTCCAGACCATTGGAAGCCACAATAATGCAGTCCGTAAGTCCTGCTTCATCTAACTGCTTTCTTGCCTCCTTGGAAAGATAAGCAAGGTCACCGGAATCCAGACGGATTCCCTTTAAACGGCAGCCCTTCGGCTCCAGAATTTCTTTCGCCACACGGATGGCATTCGGCACACCACTCTTTAACACATCATAGGTATCTACCAGCAGTACCGTCGATGTCGGATAACTTTCCGCATAGGCCTTAAACGCCTCGTATTCATTTTCAAAAGACATAACCCAACTGTGGGCCATGGTACCGGAAATCGGAATGCCGAACATTTTACCTGCCAATACTGTTGCTGTACCTGCTGCGCCGCCAATATAGGCTGCTCTTGCACCATACACTGCTGCATCCACATTGTGGGCGCGTCTCGCACCGAAATCAGACACCGGCTTGCCCTTGGCAGAACGCACAATACGATTTGTTTTAGTGGCAATCAGTGACTGGTGATTGATTTCCAGCAAAACAGCAGTCTCAATAAGCTGTGCATCCACAAGAGGTGCCACCACCGTCATTATTGGCTCATTCGGGAACATCACCGTGCCTTCCGCCATGGAATAAATATCCCCGCGGAACTTAAAGTTCAATAAATACTGTAAAAATTCTTCCGTAAATAAATTTCTGGAACGCAGATATTCCACATCCTCTTCTGAAAAATGCAGATTCTGAATATATTCGATCACCTGCTCCAATCCGGCAAAAATCGCAAAACCCGCATTATCCGGGTTCTTACGGTAAAATACATCAAAGGCCACCATTGTATTCTGTGCCCCCTGATTTAGATATCCGTTGGACATGGTGAGTTCATACATGTCCATCACCATGGAAATATTTCTTTCGTTAAACTGTGTACTCATGGTATTTCCTCATTTCTTGGTCTTTTGGTATACTATATCTACTATTCATTGCGCACCGTCACCTGACACATTTTCATGGCAGAAAGTGCATTTTTGTGGCTCTCCGGCGTGACTCCCGCGCAGCAGGAAGCATCGACAGAAATTAACACCTCCGGCAGATTTGCCTTAATCACAAAGGCATTGGAAATGACACAAATGTCGGTACATAAGCCGCAAAGCTCGACTTCTTCTATTTCCGTTTCTTTTGCCTGCTCCACCAAATAATTTGCCAGTTCCACACTGCCAAAGGTCGGTTTGTTAAATACTTTATGTCCGGCACTTAACTTCTCTAACTCGGGAGCCAGCATCCAGCCATCGCTACCCTCAATACAATGCTCCACCGGAAGATTCTTTCCTTCCTGTGTGTTCTTGTAATCTACAGCATGAGTATCCTTGGTATAAATTATGGTTCCATCAAACTTCTTTACCTTTTCAACTACCTTGGGAAGAATTGCCTCTGCTTCTTTTGTGCCAAGACTTCCGTTGATAAAGTCGTTCTGCATATCCACTACAATTAAATATTTCATATTTTATGCCCTTTCCATGTATATGTATTCCAAAAGGCAGCCCCGGTACTTCGAAGCTGCCCAATAATTATTCAATAATAATAATTTCACTGCTATTATCAGAACCGATAAATGTTTTTTTAATTCCACCCTTTGGCAGTTCTTTGGTAGCATCCACCCGGTTTCTTAACTCTTCCAGTTCTTTTTCTTTCTTTTGGGTATCATTGCCATGAATTTTGTCTGCTTCAATTTCTGCCTCTAATGCCGTTTCTCTCTGCTCTTTCCGTCTGTCAATGCTCATTTGCAGCCGTTCCTTCTGCCACAGAGAATCTCCGGACAAAATTTTATGAGTATTAGAAACAGAAGCAGCCACATCTTCCGCAGCAACTTTCGAATGCTCTTTTTCGTCTTTATTTTTTTCTTCCGATTCAAGCAGCTCCTTTTTTTCTTCTTCCTCTGCGTTAACTTTTTTCTCTGAAAGTTCTGCCTGCTCTGCCTTTTCCTCTTCTTTCTTCAGTCGAAGCATCTCAAGTCTGCGGTTTAACTCCTCAATCTGCTGTTTAATTTCCTGAGATTCTTTTTCCTTTTCTCTCTCTGTTTTCTGAGAATCCGAAGAAAGACGATTTAAATGCTGCTCCTTTGTCAAAATCTGATTTTGAAGCTTTTTGCTTTCTGTTTCTGCATTTGACGCTGCTGTCTGGATTCTACTGTTTAGAGTTACACTTTCCACTGCCATATTAACGCCCCCTTATCTGCTTCTACACGCCCATCTGCGAAGTCTCGTTCTACTAATTCTATTCTATTTTATCGCAACTTCCCGGAAAATGCAATTTCGTTTTGTATTTCATTGAAAAATTATCTTGCACCGACCGCTGAAACATATTATAATTGCCCCATGACTTAAGAAAAGTGGGAACCAACTATGAAAACAACTTATTCCTTTAAACAAAACAAATCTGCCATATTACATGGTCTCAAAGACGGCATTCCCATTGGTCTGGGTTACTTTGCCGTAGCCTTTTCCCTTGGCATTGCCGCAAAGAACGCCGGGCTGACACCCTTTCAGGCATTTTTAACCAGCGCCTTATGTCACGCTTCTGCCGGCGAATATGCCGGTTTTACGGTAATTGCCGCTGCCGCTTCCTTCTTAGAAATTGCTACCATTACATTGATTGCCAACGCAAGGTATCTTTTAATGAGCTGCGCCATGAGCCAGCGCATCAACCCGAAGATGCCATTTTTTCATCGTCTGATCATGTCCTATTTCATTACGGACGAGCTTTTTGGCATTTCTATTGCACGTCCCGGTTACTTAAATCCATGGTATACCTACGGTGCAGTACTCTTTGCTTCTCCCTGCTGGGCTATCGGAACTGCCCTGGGTGCCCTGGCAGGAAACCTGCTGCCACTACGTCTGGTCAGTGCGTTCAGCGTAGCCCTCTATGGAATGTTCCTTGCCATCTTTATCCCACCGGCAAGAAAAAACAAAGTAATTCTTGGAATTGTAATTTTGTGCTTTATTTCCAGTGGTCTGGCATCCATTCTTCCGGTCATTTCAAGTTGGTCTGAGGGAACCCGTACTATTCTTTTAACACTGGTTATTTCCGCAGGCGCAGCCCTGCTGTTCCCAAAAAAAGCCGAAGAGGAGGTACCGGCACATGAATAAAAATTACATTTATATTTTCATCATGGCAGGAGTTTCCTTTTTGATTCGTGCCCTTCCGATGACTTTATTTCGTAAGCCGATAAAAAGCAGGTTTATTCAATCCTTTTTATACTATGTACCTTATGTGACCCTGTCAGTCATGACATTCCCGGCTATCGTCAACGCCACCCAGAGCCAATTTTCCGGTATTGCTGCCCTGGTAGTTGGAATTCTGGCAGCGTGGTTTGGTGCAGATTTGTTTAAGACTGCGGTAGCATGCTGTGGCGTGGTGTTTTTGCTGGAGTTCTTTTTATAGCCGAAACAAAAAAGCAGGAGAAGCTTGATTTCACACTAACTTCAAGTTCCTCCTGCTCTTTTTTAAACTATCGCGTCAATAACTATTCCTTTTGTCTGCTTTCTCAACACTTCCCCACGCACAAAATTTTCCGGTTCTTCTAAAGATTCTACCAGTTCCAAAACCTGTTAAACATTTAAAGTGTACTATCGGAAATTAAAATTGCCCGACAGGGAGCTCCGTCTGCTCCTGCCAGATTTAACGGTGCTGCATTCAGCAAATACACTCCCTCCGGAACCTCTGACAGACGAATGCCCTCCAATAGCACCACCTCAGCTCCTAACAGCACTTTGTGCACTTCCATAGGGGCATTCTCCGGTCCTACTGTCTGAGATTCGTTTCCCACTAAAAGTACTTTTTCTTTAGCAAAGACTTCTGCCGCTCCTAAAGAAACTTCTGCATTTCCTTTAATCAAAATACGCTTTGCCGACTGTGCATTGCTATGCTCAGCCTTGCACAATATCCTCTTCGCATCCTCTGCCATCACCACTCCTTGATGCTCCACCACACAGGCAGGTCCAACAAAGTTTTCCAATGGCATCTGTTCCACGGTCTTACCAGCATTTACAAAGTGATAAGGAGCATCAATATGAGTACCGTTGTGGGCACACATCCGAAAGGCAGTTAAATTATATAACGCACCATCATCCATGTTGCTCAAGGTTTCCTTTTGTGGTGCAGGATCACCCGGATATACCACACAGCCAAATAGTTCTTGGGAAATATCGTAAATTTTCATAGATGCCTCCGTAATTTTTCTATCCTCTTCTATTTCATCACCGGATAGCAAATCTTAATATCCTTCACCGGCCACTCCCAGTTATCCAAAATCCATTCCTCTACCCACTGATGATTTCCAGCCACCGTTTTTGTTTCCTTCCGCCATTTTTCCATCAGCATCCATCCGTCACCGATATGCTCCCGGTCCACATGGATAGTCATATAAGTTCCACCGGTAAAAGTTCTGATTTCAGGCAAATCCTCTGTAAAGGAATCCGGCAGCGTAATCATTACTGTGTGAAAAAACGGAGGTTTTCTGCTGAAGCCTTTGTTGTACTGGAATATTCTGCACTCCCTAGAATCCAGACCTTGTTCCCTGGCAAAGGAGAGTGCCTTTTCCCAACTCTCCATAGCATTTCTTTCGCCATCCATACCTTCGGTACAAAACACTGCCACCCGATATTCCGGAATCTCTTCTTCTACTTTTTCTATCACCGTTTCCTTTGGTGCATCCTGAATGGAAATATACAAATCAACACCACCGATGTGATTGTCCTCCTCGTCAAAGCCCAGATGCTCTTCTAAATACTGGTTGCCTCCCCATATATACTTGCTTTCATGAAGCCACTCGCTGAATCGTTTCCACGCATTCATAATTTCTCCACCGCACTCATCATTATGCTCCCAGCGTACAGAAGTAACCGCAAACTTTCCTTCGGACAGCACCCGACGCTTTACACCATCATAGGTGCCTCTGGTAAAGCCCTCAGGCACATCCTCCAGTGTATCAAACAATTCCTCCGGAATCGTTATACACACTTCATATCCATAAGTTTCATCCGAATCCACATTGGATGGGTCCGGATTGTTATACCCAAATACCCGGTACTCCGGATTATGAAATGCCACACCGTGTTCCTTTGCCCATTGCTTTAATCCCTCAAAAGCGTGAGTTTCCGGGTCATCTCCGAAATAAGTAAAGCACGCCACCTTCATTGGCTCCAGCTCTTTAATAACCTTAATGTCAGGATACTTTTCCACCCATTCGTCGTTTCCTTCGAAATACTTTTCCATAATGTTCATCCTCGCAAATTGATTTCTTTCCGAGTGAGAAGAACCTGCTTTTACTTTCGAAGGCAATACTCCAAACTGACTTTTAAAGGCTCTGGTAAAGCTGTCCACCGAATTGTATCCATACCTGGTCGACACCGTCATCACAGACTTTCCCTGCTTCAACTCCTCATAAGCCAGGCTGAGCCGCCGCATACGGATATATTCTTTTATGTTGTATCCTACCACCGATAAAAACATCCGGTAATAGCCGGAAACACTCATAAATGCTTCTCTGGCGCACTGTTCCACTGTAATATCCTCTGCCAGATTGTCCTCAATAAAGTCAATAGATTTTTGCATTCTCTCATAATAATTCATTTCTTCCACTCCTGTTAACTTGCAAGTATGAATGTATTATAGTAGATATTTTAAAGGCGTGCCCGACTTTTTTCTAAAGCTGTTTTATAGGATTCACTCCATTGTAAACCCATTCCAGTTCTTTTGCCGGAACAAGAATATAATCTCCTGCACCTTCCCCAATGCGCAAATATACATTGTTAATTCCTGCCTGTATGATGGTTCTTGCACATAACGGGCATGGTTTTGCCTTATGAATCGAATTATCCTGGGGATTGACGCCTGTTAAGTATAAATCCGCACCTATGGTCTGTTGTCTGGAACAATTTAATAAGGCATTGGCCTCTGCATGAATTGCCCGACACATTCCATACCCTTCCCCCTGATGCAAATTTCTTTGTATTCTTGGGCACTCTCCTGTATCGCAGCAATTTTCAAAGCCACGCGGAGCACCATTATAGCCTGTTGAAATTACAACGTCATCCTTTACGATAACCGCTCCGTATTTTCTTTTAATACAGGTACTTCTATATGCAAATACTTCTGCACAATTTAAGTAGGTATCAATCTTACTGATTCGTTCTCCATTTTCCGGTTTAACCATAATTCACCTCTTGTATTTTCCTATGTAATCCATGCGTATCGGCTCTCCCCGACTTGATTGGAAATTTTTATTTTTCTCTCTTTTCCTAAATATTTTTACTCATTAAATACCTGCTTCCCTGGTCTTCATATATTTTATATCCAAGCCGCTCATATAACCGGTATGCCGCAACATTCGATTTTTCCACGTGCAAGCAAACTGTATGAATATTAATCTCATTTGCATATGCTTCCGCATTGCGAATCAATTTCGTGCCAATCCCATTATTTCTATATTGTTTTGTTACTGATAAATCATCCAAATAGATATACTCTTCCTCTTCATGATGCACCTCAATGGATAAAAACGCAATAATCTTCTCCTCATCCATTGCTATACTTATCCACTCATCACGCCCGTCAAAGAACCTGTCCAAATCTCCATCAGAATATCCATTCACCTGATCTGTGTTATAAATACTCTGCAACATTTCTATAAACAATTCATTGATTCTATTACTATCTTTCTGCTCTGCTTTTCCAAATATATAATTCATAAATCCGGGTCTCCCGCAAAATTAAGTTTATCATCCCAATATACTCATTACCTGACGGTACTTCTCTTCGTAAAATTCTTTACTTTCCTCTGACAATTTGCAAAAGCTTCTCTTAAGCTTCCCTTTCACAAATTTTATTCCTTCTTCCATACTCATGTGCCTTTCTACATAAGCAAGATACAACAAGCTTGGTACACTGTCAAAATGTGAAATAGCGTCCGCATCAGCAACACACAATTCTTCTATATTATTTTTGTCAATATATACACTTCCCCTGTGATTTCTAATACAATTTTGGACCACCAAAATTTTGGACTCATCATAGGATAATTTTGATAAAATTTTATGCGCCATTTCAGCTCCATGGATATGATGCTCTTCATATAGCGCATAATCCGTAATAGACGCAATATCGTGAAGCCACGCTGCAATCATTACTATCTCTTTATCCGCATGATACTTTTCTGCTAACAATTCACCATTTTTTACAACAGCCTCTATATGGTAATAACACCCCATGCCAAATTTATTTGTTGGTTTCTTACACCTAAAATATATTTCATTTTGTAAATACTCTAAAATATCGGTTCGCATAATTACTTTGACTCATCCTTTGTCCTTATTCCATTTACCAATCATATCCTATCACACTTTCAACAAAAATTCTATACTCTCCCCATAGACACAATCAAATTTCCTACATTATAATTCTCCCTACACCGGCTGTTTTCCCGTGCAGCACGATTACAGAAAATCCGGTTGGAAAACGTATTCAGAATTGAAATTCATTGCACAAAAAAGCCACTGTAGGTTTCTCCACAATGGCTCTAACGTCATCTTTTTTCACTTTTTGTTATCTGCAAAATCATGCCCAAACTGAAAGTGAACAAAATTGCTACGCGATGGCCTGCCAAGGCTGTGGCGAAGTCGGATCGTAGCCATGTCGTTCTGTGAGCCAAGGAGTTGAATTACTAA
>JAZSEW010000047.1:0-13220 GCA_045531895.1 Lachnospiraceae bacterium | reverse complement strand
GTCATCACAAATTAATATATTCTTTGCCATATTTTCCTCCATCTGACATTAAGTATCTTATTTAATAATTTCCGTTACTCTGATACCAAAACTTTCTTCAATGACTACTACTTCACCCTTTGCAACAAACTTACCATTAACTAATACATCAATAGGTTCTCCGGCAATACGATCCAACTCAATAATTGTACCCGGTGCAAAGTCTAAAATGTCAGCAATTGATTTTGTTGTACGTCCAAGCTCTACGGTTACTTCCAGAGGAACATCTCGAATTAATCCGATGTTTTCCTGACTGGACATCGCGCCTACGCTTGCATCAAAGCTTTGGAATTGTGCAGGTTGTACGTTTACACCCTGTTGCATCATTTGTGGTGCCATACCCATAGGATATCCATATGGCGGCATACCCATTTGCGGATTCATACCCATCATCTGAGGATTCATGCCCATCATTTGAGGGTTCATGCCCATCATCTGAGGATTCATTCCCATCATTTGAGGATTCATGCCCATCATCTGGGGGTCCATACCCATCATCTGAGGGTTCATACCCATTTGCTGGTCCATACTCATCTGAGGTGCTGCATTCATTTGAGGCATTCCGCCCATAGCAGTAGAATCCATAGCAGGTACCGTTTCCTGAATTGGCGGGGTTTCCGGCACTGTAGGTTCCGGTTCTGAAGGCATTTGTACACCTATAAAGGTATCTACAATCTTCCTTGCAAATTCTACCGGATACAGCTGCATGATAGTACTGTCTACCAACTCACCAATCTGCATGCGGAATTCAATTTTTACAAAGGTACCACCCAAGAAGGAAGCCACATCCGATGCACTGTCAACCTCTGTCAGATTCAACAAATTAGCATCCGGCGGGCTAATATCGATTACGGTACCCAGCATAGTTGAAAGTGAAGTCGCTGCAGAACCCATCATCTGGTTCATGGCTTCTGAAATTGCACTTAAATGCAACTCTCCCAACTCTCCGTCTGTATTTGTACCGTCACCACCCATCATCAGGTCGGTTATGATTTTTACATCATTTTCACGAAGTACCAGTATATTTGTGCCATCCAATCCCTGCGTATAACGAATTTGAATGAAAACACAGGGTTTTTCATATTCAGACATCAAATTCGTCCATTGTGCCAATGTTACTACAGGAGTTGTAATATTAACCTTTCTGTTAACAAGTGAATACAATGTGGTGGCAGATGACCCCATACTGATATTGGCAATTTCACCTATAGCATCCTTTTCCACTTCGGACAATAAAGCCTGATCTGCACTGATAGCTTCCGAACCTGTATAAAACGATTCTGCTTTTACCGGTTCGGGTTCAGGTTCCGGTTCCGGGCTGCTGTCAGCAATATTACCTGAGAGATCCATGCTCATTAATAACGCATTTATCTCGTCCTGGGATAACATTCCATCATCCATTTTATCCTCCTTCTGCCGTCGTACAAGCGTTTTATTCTTCCTCTCGGATAATCGATGTTATCCGCACTGCATAAGCATCTGCATTTGCTCCGGGAAGCGCAGTGAATTTTCTGATATTTCCTACATATACTTCCATATCATTGTCCACCTTGGTATCCAGTCGGATACAATCTCCAACCTGAAGTCCCAGGAAATCTGATACAGAAATAGTGCTTCTTCCTAATATTGCCTTTACAGGAACATCTACTTTTCGAATCATGGTTTCAATATGTTCACCATAATGCTCATCTCGATTCTCCTGCATTACTGAATACCAATACTTGGTACTCAATTTATCCATAACATCTTCCAACGTAAAGAACGGAAGACACATGTTTATATATCCTTCTACATCGCCAATTTTTAAGTTCAAGGTTACAATCGCAACCATATCCGAAGGCGGTACAATCTGCGCAAACTGCACATTTGTTTCCAATCGATTCAATACCGGCGATATCTCTACTACATTTTTCCATGGTTCTCGCATCAGCTGTGTCAATAACGCCATGATACGTTCCATGATGGTTAACTCAATTTGTGAAAACTCTCTTGTTTTCTCTAGTGGAGTGCCTCCGCCTCCCAACATTCGGTCTATCATTGCGTAACCCAAGTTGGTAGAAAGCTCTATTAACATATTTCCGTTAAGCGGCGTGAAATTTACCACGCCTAATATTACGGGATTGGATAACGCATTGGAAAATTCCGAAAATGCAACCGTTTCGGAACTTGCAACGGTAACCTGTATGTTTTTTCTTAAGTAAACCGGCAAATTAGTGGAAACCAATCTTCCGTAATGTTCAAAAATAATTTCCAAGGTTCGCAGGTGTTCCTTTGAAAACTTAACCGGTCGGTTAAAATCATAATTCTTAACCTGACGTTCATTTTCATTTTGTATATCACCTGCATCCAACTCTCCTGACGATAAAGCTGCCAGCAAACTGTCTATTTCACTTTGGGATAATACTTCACCCACAAACCTCACCTCCTTTACTATATTTTCTTTCTATGGAGGTTACTGAAATTTCAACTCACTGATTGCAATTTTATAAATAAATTCATTCTTATCAAACAAGCCCTTAACTGCCTCTAACATTTCGGCTCTGATAGCATCAAAATCATTTCTGCATTCATCAATGGTATGAACCGAAACAGTTGAGTTGATTGCATCTTTAATCAAAGTCTCGTAATTACCGAATTCTTCACCGTAATTCTTATAGCCTTCACCCTTGGTATATAAAGAAAACGATACATTAAATGCAATATAGTGTTCTTTGGTGCTAATCACGTTTCCGTCAGCATCTAAAGTTTTTTCATTCTGAAGGGGAATGGTCATTGCGCCTTCAATCGCCCAAGGAACCTGCTCTGACATGGGAATCATCGGTTCTTCTTCCTCTTCATCCACACCCAGTTCCAAATTTAAAACCGCTGCGATATCACTTACCAAGTCAGCCGTCTTTTTATTGGTTCCCATAAAACTGATCATCATAATACCGGACAAAATTATATTTACAACCAATAATGCCAGTATAATAATTGTCAATAAATTGTTTTTCATTTAATTACTCCTTTTATTGGATTACGGAATTGTATATGCGAATCTCTACTCTTCTGTTCTTCGCCCTGCCTTCTGCAGTAGAATTATCTGCAATAGGCACATACTCTCCTCTTCCGGCATGCTTCACATCCGCCGGATCCAAGTTTGTATTTTCGATTAAATAATCAAATACAGAAAGTGCTCTGGCGCTACTAAGTTCATTATTGTTAGCGAATTCTATACTGTTAATAGGCACAGAATCTGTATGACCCTCAATTTCGATAATGCCGCCGGCATATCTTTCCAGAATAACACCAACTCTGTCCAACACCTGTAGTGCTTCTGCTTTTAATTCATCTTTACCGGAATCAAACAACAATGCACCTTTTAATGAAAGCATTACATACTGATTGGTAAAATTCACTTCAATCTGTTCTGTCATACCACTTTCTGCCACTGCTTCTTCAATAATTTCAGCCAGTTCTTCATTCACTTTTAAATTATGTGTTTCTATTTCTTCCAGCATTTGCTCAAACTTCTGTTCTTCGCTTAATTCTCCGCTTGGATCAAACTTATTAAAATCATCGGAATCTTCTACATCCTCTGCAGTATTTCCGGTACTGTTAATATATTTGTCCAACTCGTTCAGCTGACTAACACCATTGCTTATTAAAATACCTTCTCCAATGGCTGTTGCACCACCATTAAGAATACTAAATGCAGATGACATAGAAGCAACCAACTGATTATACTTCTCTTCATCAACGGTGGACATGGAGAACAGCAATACGAAAAAACATAACAATAAGTTCATCAAATCACTGAACGTAGCCATCCAAGCCGGGGAACCTGCCGGTGGATCTTCCTGCTTGCGTCTTGCCATTACATTTCGCCTCCGACTTCCTCGTCCTCAGTGTTTACTCTATCCTTCGGTGAAAGGAAGGATTTTAACTTTTCTTCAATTACTCTGGGGTTTTCTCCTGCCTGAATAGACAAAAGTCCTTCTATCATAACTTCCTTCTGCTGCATTTCTGCTGCATTGTTTACACGAAGCTTGTTTGCAATAGGTGTAGCCAACCAGTTTGCTAACAGGGAACCATATAATGTTGTAATCAACGCAAGTGCCATAGCCGGTCCGATGGACGAAGGATCATTCAAATCCTTCAACATAGCAATCAAACCAAGCAATGTACCAATCATACCCCACGCAGGGCCCATGGAAGCAACCATATCCCAGAAACCGATAACCTTTTTGTGACGTTCTTCCACACTGATAAGCTCTGTTTCCAAAATTGCACGCACTAAATCAGGATCCGTACCGTCTACTACCAGCAAAATCCCCTTCTTCAAAAAAGGTTCATCCAAATCAGAAGCTGCTTCCTCCAAAGAAAGCAAACCTTCTTTACGCGCAACATTGGACAAATCTATAATATTTTTAATCATTTCAGAGGTATTAATAACGGGTGCCTTAAATGCCAGAAGCATTCCTTTTAATCCACTTATAAATTCCTGCATGGTATGACTGGTCATTACACTGGCGAAAGCTCCGCCAAATGTAATAAGTGCCGATGGTAAATCTACATAATCCATTACAGACGCACCATTGGAAACAATACCCAAAATCATTAAAGCTATGCCCAATATTAAACCAATTATTGACGCTATATCCACAATAATCACCTATCAATTCGTATTTTTTTAATTAATCCATAAAAATATCTTTTCTATACAATTTTACTAAATTTTTTATCTCTTGTCTACTTTCTTTTATAATTATTTTTCTTCCGGTGGTTAATGTCAAAACCGTGTCCGGCGTTTCCTCTACCACCTCAAACAAATGAGGGTTTACCAATATTTTTTGACCGTTGATTTTTGTCACATCTATCATATTTTCCCACCTTTTTCCATTATCCCAAATAAACGCAAAGCCCTAAGACACAAAACTGTGACTTAGGACCGGTTCATTATTTTATTCAAACAAGTCAAGCACCTGCTTTTTTACTTATTATCTCTTCAGATTTGTTAACTCTTCCAACAAAGTATCTGAAACAGTAATGATACGGCTGTTTGCCTGGAAACCTCTCTGAGTTGTAATCATTTCTGTAAACTCTGCTGATAAATCCACGTTACTCATTTCCAACTGGCCGGTAGACATATAACCGCCGCTTGCAGTTACGTCCACACCAATACCATCAAACTCACCGGAGTTCAAAGTTGCTGAGTATAAGTTATCTCCCTTCTTCTCCAAACCGGAAGCATTGGGGAATTCTGCAGTTGCGATCTGTCCCAAAAGCTTGGTCATACCATTATCGTAGCTGGCATAAATCATACCGTTGTTCTGGATACTTACACCAATCATTTCGCCAAGTCTTCTACCACCGCCAAGACCGTCCAAACTTCCGCTGGTGGCTCCGATAGTAGAGGTACCCTTGTTGTCAAACATAGAAGTTTCACTCAAATCAACAACTACATCGCTGAAGTTACCGCCAAGTTCAGATAAATTCAAAGTGAAATCAGTACCGGTTGTATTACCGTTAATGCTCTTAAATTCACCATTAGCTGCATCGTATACTACATTTGCGCCATAGAATACACGACCATCCAACTCGAAACTCTCTGCCGCAACCGGGAACTTGGTTCCGTCTACGGAACCGGTTGCCAAATTGCCCAACATATTCTGAATGGTTACATAAGAAGTTGTTCCGTCAGCTGCTGTTTCCACATTACACAATGCCAAAAATTCATCTGTAGAACCTTCGTATCCGTATGCCTTAGCAATAGCATCCAAACCCGCCTGTGCATCAGCAGATTCAATTACGCTACCATCATTTGCAAAAATATTAGCCAAGTCAGCAAATTCCGCAAAATTTCCGCTATCATCTGCAACTGCACTCATAAGCTTGGTACCTTCCCACTTATAAGCATTGGCATCCATATGTATACTGGTCACGCTCTGCTGATAACGTAATACATCATTCTCGTTCAAACCGGAAATATCAAGTTCCTTACCAGTAGAATCAATCAAGCCTGCCAATTCCACGCTATACTCATTAGTAACATCAGACTGCTTAAAGCAAAGCTTTGCAGTATAGGTATAACCTAAACTATCAAAGAAATTTAAGTTAACCACTTTACCGTTTGCACTGGTTACATCAGAATCATTCTTATCCAAAATACCGGAAATATAAGCCTGTGAAGTGGCTTCCGGAGGATAGGTCATGTTTGCAGCACTCATAATACGAAGGGCTGAAACAGTATCCTTATGGATGCTGCCGGTTGCCTCATCAACACCCCAACCCATAACATTATAACCGGTACTTGCCATAGCAAGGTTACCTGCTCCGTCTACATAGAAAGAACCATCTCTGGTAAAGAATGTTTCCATACCGTCACTAACCACAAACATAGCATCGCCGGTAATCATAAGGTCAAAGGGATTGCCTGTAGACTGGCTTGCACCCTGAGTTGTAATATTCACGTTAATCGCACCACTCTTAACACCAAGACCAATCTGTCTTGCGTTGGTACCACCGGTACCGGTTGTGGCATTTGCACCACTGGACTGCTGTGTGGTCTGGCTCATTAATTCACTAAAAACAATTGAGCTTGACTTGAATGCGGTTGTATTTACATTCGCAATATTATTACCAATAACGTCCATCTTTATCTGGTGTGTCTTTAATCCGGTTACACCGGAATACAATGATCTCATCATAATTCATTGTCCTCCTTACTAAAAGCAGTTCATACTCCTCTATCGTTCAGAGTATTAAGCCTCCCTAAGGTCCGGCTACATAATAACTGCTCCATCAATATTTGTAAAAACATTTGTCATCGCTTCTGCACTTTCCATAGCGGTTACCACCGTATGATTTGGTACATTCACTATAAATGCCAGCTCATCTACAATCACAAGGGAATCTTTTATTCCTTTTTGTCCGGCTCTCGTTGTCGCATCCGTCAAACGTTCCATCTGCCCCTGCGTCAGCTGTATGCCTCTTTGTTCCAACCTAACACTTGCATGTTTGGAAAATTTCAGTTCTGTATCAGCATTTGCTTTATTCTTCAGAATATCTTTAAAAGATAATTCCTGACCGTTTTGCAATTCCTGTACGTTTAACTGCTTGTGACCATTTTGATATTGTTCCTGTAACTGTAGGGCTGTTAAAAAATTAGAATTCTGTATCATAATTCCATCCCTTTCGTTACAATACTAGGCTTCTTCTCCCGCCTTTAACTCCTCCAGCTTTTTCATGTAAGCTTTTAAAGCATCTACTTTTTCAGAAGCCACAAATGACTTTTCGTATGTACTCATCTTATTGTACTGTTCATCCAGTTCCGTAATCTTAACCTCATCACTTAAATCAACTGAAGCTAAGCCGGGCAACTTATTAATCTTTTCTACAAATTCAGTAGCCAAGTTATAAGCTTCCATATAAGCCGGATCTGTAACAGTATCCAAATCATCCAACGAATACAAAGATTCATCAATTGCCAGGAACGCTTTTCCGTTTTCGTATACTACATAATCTACTTTACCCTGTACGAATTTGGTTTCTCCGCCGGTTGTAGTAGTCTTAACATATACTTCCTTACCTACCAGTTCACTTGCTCTCTGCAAATCCATGCTTGCTGACATGCTCTGCATCTGCTCAACCTGTGAAAACTGTGCATATTGGGAAATATACTCTGTATTCGAAGTCGGTTGCAAAGGGTCCTGATACTTCATCTGAGCTACCAAGAGTTGTAAGAATGCATCTTTGTCCATCCCGGTACTATTTGCCTTCTCTAATGAGCTTTGGGAAGCACTTTCTATGATCTTACCATCTTCCACGCCTGCTACAAGACTCATATACCCACTCCTTTCTTTATACCAGATAATCTACCGAATTACCGTTTACTTCCATCATTTCAGCAAGTAATCTGTCTTCGGTTTCTACTTCTTCCGAACCATCTAAAAGATTTAAATCAATTCTTCTGGTTCTGTTTCTCTTTGTTTCTTCTTCCGTCTGCTGTTCATTTCCCTTTTCCAGTGCACTTTCAAATGCATGGGACTGAACGGTTACTTCAATAGCTTCTACCTTGATATTCTGCTGATCAAACTGCTGTTGCAATTGAATCATCTGACCTTCCAATACACTCTTCACTGTTTCTGAAGTGGTGGTGAACTGTGCAGTCATGATACCTTCTTTTGCAGAAATACGAATTTGCAATGTTCCCAAGCTTTCCGGATGTAATTGCATATTCAATTCTGTCGTGTCAGCATCCATCTGAACCTGCATATGATCCATAATCTGTCTCATAATATTTTCGGTTTCTACGGTAGTATAACTTGCCGTTTGTACGGATGATGTTTGAACATTTTCTGTTCTCTGTGTCATTTGGTTCTGCTGTGCAAAAAGATTATTTTCCTGTGTAGGATTCTGCTCTGCATCCCCTTTTTTGTCAGTAGTACTTATCTTCACCTCAGGGGTTTCTTCTGAAGTATTAACAACCTCTGCAAGAATAGGTTCTTCTCCCTTTCCTTCTAAACTGTTAATTGCTTCATCAACCTGCTGTGCAAGTGCCTGTACTTCTTCCGGATTCATATCCAGTGTTTCCTGCACTGTCTGCATAATATCCGCAAACTCAGCTTCCACAGCTTTGCTTTGTACGTAAAGATTTTCATTGGTTAACAGTGCGGTCATATCACCAGCTCCTGCCTCCTGCAACATCAATTCCTTTACATTTCCAAGCTCCAACAAGTCCATATCCGACAAATCACACTCTTGCATCAGAGAATTCAGTTCTTCTTCCGTCAAATTCAAATGCTGCATTAACATTTCTTTCACATCAGTTACTGCATTACCAAACAACTCTGCAACATGAAGTAACTCCTCTGCCGTTAATCCGTCTTCCTCCATGTCCTTATAGGTGGCTGACTGTTCTTTTCCGGATTCTGCACTTTCCTGTACAGTGGTACTCTTCTGTGTGGCTTCTGTTTGATTCTCGGTTGCAACTTCCTTTTGGGTGTCCTTTATCTCTTCCTTGTACTCCACATCATCCTGTGAATTCACATCGTCAACACCAGTATCTTTTTGTACTACCTTTGAATCATCTGCCTGCTCCGTAACATTTTTCTGACTTTCAAATATTTTACTGAAGTCTCCTTTGTTTTCTGTTCCCTGTACACGATTTGTTCCGTACATTGCGCCCGATACAAATCCTTGTACATTTACAGGTGTACTCGTCATTCTTTCTCCTCCTTTCTTCAATTTTCAATGTGCATAATATATATCGACACTACGGTCATATTTCTTAAGACTCCGGATCCATTATTTTTGTAAGCTTTGCCGCTACCTCAGGATCCATCTGTCCCATGATTTCTCCACGTTGTTGCGCATTCATCGTCATTAAAATTTTAGATACCAGATCCAAATTATCCGTCATTTCTTCAAAAATTTTTGCCGCCTCCTTAGGCTTCATCTGGGCATAAGTAGAGGCATAATCCTGTATTTCTTTACTCTCTTCTAACTGCACAACCACCTGACGATATAAAAATTCTGCCGTGGTCGGATCCATGGCTTCAAAAAACTTTTTATATTCCTCAGCCCCGGGACCTTTTTCCGAATAAACCACATCTTCAAAAAACTCCGTCTTTATACGCTGAAAATCTACCTGCATTTTTTCAAATTCCTGCAAGCGTTTCACTTCTGCCTGCAAATCGGCAATCTCTTCCTCTTGGAACTGATTGGTACTGTACGCTTTCTCCAATTCTTTTTCCAAAAAGGCTATTTGCTTTACCGCATCCTGCAGGTTACTGTACCCGCCATATGCATCAGGGTCATTGGTCTGAGTCAAATGAGAACCCGGCAAAATCTTATTGAGCACCGGAACATCTTTAAGTACCGGCGTTAGTACATTGCTTCCAAAACCACCCACGTCCAGCTTAATAATTACCGCAATAACCGCCAACCAGACAATTACAATAAACACCGTAGCAAAAAACGTTGCAAATCCACCGCTTCCGCCTTCATCCAACGCATCTTCCCTCTTAGCAATTTCCCGGGCGCGTTTCTTTGCTTCCTTACGCTGTTGCTTCTGTTGTTTCTGCAACTCTTTCTTTTCGTTCTGTATTTGCTTTTTTTCTGAAATCACCAGTGTCTGTCCCTGTTTCTCTGCACCAGCCATTCTTAAACCTCCACACCGCTTTTTTCGGCAATCTGTAATTTCTGACCATATTGGTAACTGGTCAATTGGTCAATTTCTTTGCTTTCCTGTTGCTTTTCTTCCTGCAAAAAGGCCTCAAACGCTTTCTCCTTCAAGGTTTCCTGTACCTTGCGTTCCTGCATAACCTCTTGAAGCTTTACTCTCGCCTTTTCCAACAACTGCTCCGCCTTAGAAACCCGCTTTTTTTGTTCTGTAATAAACTCATCCGTACGCAATATCGCCACATTATTGTCACTGATTTCCTGCAAATCCAGTTTACCATTCAGCAAGTCTTTCGCACGTTCTTCATACTCTCGCTTTCTGGCATACAAAGCTTCCAGCTTTTCTTCTTCCCTGTCTAAAATCAGTTTTGCTTGCGCAAATTCCTGTTTCGCCTGGGTTTCCATCTTTAGTTTTATATCCAGAATGCTCTGCATTTTGTAACGAAATACTGCCACGAATTATACACCTTCAAACATATCCATAAGTCTTTGAACGCTATCTTCAAATTCTACTTTTTCTTCTACATCCTGCAACAAAAACTCATTTACTTTTTTGTTCATGCTGATTGCATAATCAATATCCGGATTACTTCCGCTCTTGTATGCACCAATATTAATTAAATCTTCCGCCTCATTATAGGTGGCCAATACGTTTTTAAGCTTACCTGCGGCTGCTTTATGCTCCCTCTTAGCCACCTGACTCATACATCTGGAAATACTCTGCAAAACGTCAATGGCCGGATAATGATTCTTATGTGCCAACCGTCTGGTAAGCATAATATGTCCGTCCAAAATACTTCTGGCAGTATCCGTAATAGGCTCATTAAAGTCATCACCATCTACCAAAACCGTATAAAGTCCCGTAATAGAGCCTACTGCCGCTCTTCCTGCTCTTTCTAACAACCGAGGCATTTCTGAATACACACTGGGTGGATATCCTCTGGTTACAGGCGGTTCTCCGCTGGACAGACCGATTTCTCTTTGCGCCATGGAAAAACGCGTCAGGGAGTCCATCATCAACAATACGTCCTTCCCCTGATCGCGGAAGTATTCTGCGATTGCCGTCGCTGTTTTTGCAGCCTTATTTCTCTCAAGTGCGGGTCTGTCAGAGGTTGCCACAACAACCACGGAACGTCTCATACCTTCCTCACCCAAGTCTCGCTCTATAAATTCTCGCACCTCTCTGCCTCGCTCGCCGATTAGCGCAATGACATTAATATCTGCTTTTGTATTACGGGCAAACATACCCATCAAGGTGGATTTTCCTACGCCTGAGCCTGCGAATATGCCGATTCTCTGACCTTTTCCAACCGTAATTAAACCATCTACCGCCTTTACACCAAGAGGCAGTATTTCGTCAATAATCGCCCTGCTCATAGGATGCGGTGCCATAGCTTCTACAGGATAAGGAGTTCCCTTGATTTCCTTGCCGTCTATGGGTCTTCCCAAACCATCCAAAGTTTTTCCCAACAATTCTTCACTTACCATTACCGTAAGTGTCTCACCCGTATTTTCCACCACGCTGCCCAAACCAATACCGTCCACAGCGTCAAAGGGCATAAGAAGAGTCTTTTTATCCTTGAATCCTACTACTTCTGCCATAATTGGCGGCATCTCTTCATCCGAGTTCGGAATAATACGACACACATCACCTAATTTCGCGTCCGGTCCGGCAGATTCAATTGTCAAACCCACCACATTTACTACTTTTCCAAGCTTTCGGAAATAAACCTTGTCAGTTAATCTATAATACTTATCTTTGTTAATCCTACGGACACCCATTCCTTCTGTGCCACCTTTTCCTTAATTGGTATAAGATAATAATTTTAACTTTTTACTCAGTTCACCCAACTGAGTTCCTAAGCCACAATCAAAAATTCCGCCATCTGTTTCGATCAGGCATTCCGTTCTGGCAAGCGTCATATCTTCAATGATTTCCACATTACTGTTAATACCTGCCACACTGGCCATCAATTGTTTCTTTTGCATACTTACAAAAGGATAATCATCCTTGGACACGTGAATAATGAAAGAACGGCTACTATCGGACTTTCTCATGGTGGCTGAAATCAAATGAACCAGCACCTCTCTCTGGGAACTGAATTCTACTTGGAAAATATGCTCATATATACCGGTAAGAACCTCCACCAAATCTGCTTCCATACTTTGCATTTGTGCTTCGTATTCTTCTTTCATCCGACGTTCTTTTTCCTGAAGTTCCGCCTTTAACTGCTCCACTTCCTTATTTGCCCGGTTTATTCCTTCTCGATATCCAAGCATTCGAGCCTCTTCCAGCACGTTTTTCTTAGTATTCTCAGCCTGTTCTATAGCTTCACTCACAATGGTATCCGCCTGATTTTTAGCATTCGCAACTAATTCTGCTGCTTCTGCCTGAGCCTGTTCTACCAATGCCGAAGCATCTTGCGTCACATTTCCCTTGATGATATTACCGCTCTCCTGCTCCTCATCTTCCAAAAGCAGAGACACCTCTTTGGCATCCAAGCCCTGTACAAACCCCTGGTCATTACCACTTTCTGCAGAAGCTTTCATAAGCTCCGCTAAAGTTTCCAAACGTTTTGCCGCAATTTCATTTGTGTCGATAATCCTTTTTTCCGAGCCTTGTTTCCCTGGATAAAAGGACGTATATTTGTACAAATTACTAGACAACTATCTCGTCACCTCCGCCTCTGGAGATGATAATTTCTCCGGAATCCTCCAGTTTACGAATAATATTAACAACCTTCTGTTGCGCTTCTTCTACATCCTGGGCACCGTCTTCTGCATCGTCACCGGCGTGCTGATGATCTTCGGCTTCACCCACTATGAGTACACCAGCTACTATGGCTACAAGAACAGCAACACCCAGTGGTACGGCTTCTACGGCATTCTGTTCGCCATCGGCGGCACCATCGTGATGCGTCTTACTTACGAAGGCATGATGATGTTCATCCTGCTGGTGAAGAATGTGATAGAGATCAACAAGAAGCTGAGCCAGGCTCCCGAAGCTCCTCAGGCAC
>JAZSEW010000082.1:0-5923 GCA_045531895.1 Lachnospiraceae bacterium | reverse complement strand
CACGGCCGCACTTTTCACAATACTTTTCATATTCGTGGCTGGTGATTTTTTCCTTGTCACCCTTAGCAAGCAGATTTGCGCCCCGTGCCACATAGGCAACACGCTCAATATGCCGCATGGAAAACCTTGCCACAAGCTCCGCTACTCCGTTTACTTTGGCTGTAACAATGCCGCAGCCAACCATAGTCTCACATTTCACCTCTTCACAGTCACATAAGTTTCTCTCATATGTAATTTCGTTGCCGTTCAGAACTAAAATACGTTTCGTAGTTACTGCAATGTATTGCTCTTTGCCTGCAAACCTCTCCTCTGCCACCTTATTTTTACGGTCGTAAAGAAGGTCCAGGGGGACACAGTACCAAAGCTCTTCGGAATGGTCGGACTGCACCAGTCGCTTTTGTTCTTCCTTTAACTCATAATATAGTTTCATAACTCAGCCTTTCTTTTTGCTGAACTGTTGCATTAGATGAACAGGTCTAACTTCTTTCTCTCATTGGTTGTCAATTTTGTGATGTCCGGTACCTCAAAGCGGTTACCGTCCAAATCGTTGATAACAATGCGGGTATCCGTCAAAGAAATTACGGAGCTACCGCCGTTGTGAATGGTAAACCGGCATTCGCCATAGGTAGTCATCACATGGAAATAGCCATAACCGTACTCTGTTTTGATGTCGAAAATTTTGGTAATTTCCGGTGTAAAGTAACGCAGATCCAGCTGCTCCTTTAGCATCTTTGCCTGTTCTGCGTCGAGATTAGACAACTTTTCCACCACACCGATTTCCCTTGCCTTTTCGTCTGCTTCACGGATGGAAATAAACTCCTCCGGCTGCGTCACAGGGAAAGTACGGTACACTCCCACACGGTCATACGTCTTATCCTTATAGGTAAGCTTTACAAACCCGCCCGGCGTACGTTCAAACTTAGCATTTTCCTTGTTTAAATAGCGAAGCTCCAACAAATCTGCGGATTCCGCCTTCATTTTTTCTTCGTCGAATTCTTCTAATTCCAGCAGATTGCTCTGCATTACTTCTTCGTCCATATCATTCTCCTTTTTTTGCATGATAATCAGTCATGCCAAAAAACATTACACACCACGCATCGCAAGCGCTTTGGTCTGCAATTCCATCAGTTTGTAGAAGGTTCCCTTCTTTTCAATAAGCTCTGCATGAGTACCGGACTCGGTCACCTTACCGTCATCAATGACAATAAGGGTGTCGGCATTACGCAGGGTAGACAGACGGTGGGCAATGGAAATGGTTGTTCTGCCCTGTACCAGCTTTTCCAAAGACTCCTGAATAGCCAGCTCAGTTTCCGTATCTACCGCAGAGGTTGCCTCATCTAAGATGAGAATACGCGGATTCGCTAAAATGGCTCTTGCCATGGAAACACGCTGCTTCTCACCTCCGGACAGACTTCTGCCTGCGGAACCGATGATTGTGTCATAGCCCTGTGGCATTTTGCAGATGAAATCATGGGCAGATGCCTGCATGGCTGCCTCGATGATTTCTTTGCGGGTAGCGTCAGGTCTTGCATACGCAATGTTTTCTGCTACCGTGCCCATGAAAATATAAGTCTCCTGGGATACCATGGCAATGCTTTTACGAAGCTCCGGTATACCCAGTTCTTTAATGTCAATGTCGTCAATTTTGATGGTTCCCTCTGCCGGATCGTACAGACGGGAAATTAAGTTTACCAGCGTGGATTTGCCCGCACCGGATCGACCTACAATACCAAGCATTTTTCCTGCCTCCACCGTAAAGGTAACATCCTTTAATACCGGTTTGTGCGGTTCGTAGCCGAAGGTCACATGGGATAACTCAATTTTGCCGTTAATACGCTCAGGACGATGTGGGTTTTCCACCTCAGTAATTTCCGGAACCGCGTCAATAATTTCAAACATGCGCTGGGAAGAGTTTAAACAGTCGGTCATCCAACGGAATACCCAGGACATGAAGTCAAGCGGGCCCTGCAGCTGGCTGACATAGCCTGCAAATGTTACCAGCATGCCAAATTCCATATTGGTACCGGAAAGGATAAGTGCAGAACCAAGACCCCATACAATAAAGGAAGCCAGATTCTCTACAGTGGAGTACAACATGGTAAACTTGTTGTCGTAGCGCATAACGTCAATCTCTGCCTCACGCACACCCTTATTGCCCTTGCCAAGACGTACCAGCTCCTGCTCCTGCTGACCGAATGCCTTAACAACTCTGGCACCGGTAATGCTGTCATTTAACTGGCTGTTAAGTCTGCGGTTAGCGCGATGGCGCTTGCCATAGAAGGTCCACATTCTTGGTGTCATGCGGTAGCTCTGAATCGTTAAAAACGGCAGTAAGAACAGTGCCGCAATAGCCAGTAGCGGATTAATACTGATCATTACCACACAGGTGGCAATGATAGTAAACGCATTGGTAAATATGTATGGCAGACCGTCGATGAAAAAGCCGGTTACCTGTCCTGCGTCATCCAGAACACGAGTCATTAACGCACCGGTCTGACGGGAATTGTAAAAACTGATAGACAGCTTGCCCATGGAAGTAAAAATTTCGTCCTTTAACTTTGCCACTACCTCCGGCACAATACGGGCGGTCATGGCGCCATGCAGCATACCGAGCAGCTGCATAATAATTTTCGTGACAACCATCGCTGCCACGGTAAACGCTAAAATCACCGTGTATTTACCGCCGAAACTCTCGGTAAACTTAACAAGCTCTGCATCCCTGCTCAATACCTTATCATACAAAAAAGCTCCGGATAAATACGGCCATGCCAGATTTAGGGCGCCGATAGCCAGATAGCATACAAACATCAGACAGATACGCCACTTGTACTGCCAAAAATAGCGCATTACACGACCAAACAGGGACTTTTTATCCATACACCGCGGACAGATTTTTCTTGCCTGATCCGGATACATGGTGCCACACTTCGGACAACACTCCTGCTTGTTTTTTCCTAAAATATCTTTTTCGGAAAGCTCTTCGGATTTTTTGATTTTTTCTAAATTTCTTATGGCACGTTCCATCTCACCCATACGGGAATTGGAAAAAGCACAAAGGAACATTTCTTCCTCTTTCTCTTCCTTTTTGCACTTAACCATTAAGGAACCGCCATTCACCGCCCGAAGTATTTCCAGTTTTTCTACATCATCGATGGAAAATTTCTTTACTTCCGGCTGTTCCGGCAGACCTGCTGCCATCTCATTTCCTGCATAACCGCCAAAACGGAACTTACCGTGAGCCTGATACGGATAGCTGATTAAAATCAACACCGCTTTCGTCATTACCAGATAATTTCTGGCAAAGCGAAGCTCGAAGTCCAGGTCCGGTTCTGCTTTATACAGGATGTCCTCTTTTGGGATGCCTTCTTTGTCAAGCAGTTTATATACTGCGGCCGGCAGCTGCATCCGTTTTTGTACTTCGTTTTTCTCCTTCATTTCTTCACCCATTAGTTGTGTATTGTCAGGTTCGTATTGTACACTGTGCGAATCTGACAATACTTTGCCTCGTTGTTACATAAAAACAAACATTCTGCCTTTTATATTACTACTTTCTGAACAGTTTGGCAATCATTTTTCGAACGAATTTTCTGCCATTTCAACACGTCTTGTAATTTACTTGACGTGCCGGCAAAACTTCCGTACAATGTTCATAAAACAATTTTAAGAAATCAGAGGTATTTCATGAAACACATTCTAGATTATATAAATAAAGAGCTGAAAAAAAGCAGTTCCCGCCCTTTCCTCATTGCTATTGACGGCAACTGCGGCAGCGGCAAAACTACGTTAGGAATTTACCTTGCAGAAAACCTGAATGCCTCCCTGTTCCATATGGATGATTTTTTTCTGCAACCGCAGCAGCGTACCAAAGAACGTCTGGCTGAGCCGGGAGGTAATGTGGATTACGAACGTTTCAGAGACGAAGTACTAAATCATATAGCAGATACATCCGGCGTTACTTATCAGCCCTTCAGCTGCAAAGAATGGAAGCTTACCGATGCTGTTACCATCCCATATCATGATATTGTCATTGTGGAAGGTACTTACAGCCACCATCCATATTTCAAAGACAGTTATGATGTAACAATCTTTTTGGAAATTTCTTCGGAGGAGCAGAAAAAGCGAATCATCGCAAGAGACGGCGAAACCATCTGGCCAATGTTTGAAAACAAATGGATTCCGATGGAAAACTCTTACTTTAAAACTTTTAATATAAAGGAAATGAGCAAAATAACTAATTGATTCATCTTATTTCCTATTGCTTTCTGTCCATTTTATGTGTACAATCTAAATTGTAGGCGCAATTAACCTTTACTGTTGCCACAATACACAAATCGGAGGAAGAATAGAAAAATGACTGAAAAGCAATATCGAAAAGCAGACGCTATGGTTTATACCACTTTGATGGTTATTATGATAGGTATTTTCCTAAATATGCTGGGTATGCTCAGTAGCGGCGGTTCCAATACCGGCATGCTGCTGGTTACTGTTATCAGTGTAATCGGAGTTATTACAACTGCCATCGGCTACTCCAAGCTTAAGGGTAAACGCAGTTGCGGCATTTTTATGTCTGTTGTAGCCACCATAGTCTGGGGAGTTATGGTTCTCTTTGTGGATGCACAGTTTTTCTATATGTTGGCCGCCGCACTTTTCATCGCTCAGATGGCTTATCTGGAAAAAAAGAGAATTATTGTTACTGCTGTCGTTGCAATTCCTGTTTTTGCAATCCGCAGCATGATACTTGCAACCAAAGGAATTGTTTCTCTGACCGAAGCAGGAACCACTATTGTTATTTTAATTTTAATTATCGTATCCGTTTACAATATTTCAAAAATCTGGATTGTATTTAATGACGAGAACCTTGACACTGTACGCCGGGTTTCTGAAGAACTGGTGAATCATTTTGATGAAGCAAACAAATATATCAACACTCTTGATAATGCACTGAATACCAGCAATTTGTCGATGCAGGAAATCACTGCAAATATCGAAAGTACTGCTTCTGAAATCCAGAACCAGGCCTCGCGCTGTCTGGATATTGAAACCAACACACAAAATGCCAAAAGGCAAACTGATATTATGGTACAGGCTTCCGGTAATACTCTAAAAGAAGTTGCCAAAGGCATTGAAGTTATGGAACAATTGCATAATCATGCACAAGAGGTTGCAGAAGACAGTAAAAAAACCGTAGAAGCTGTCAATACCTTGAATGAACGTACCCATGCAGTACAAAATATTCTCGGTACAATTAACGGAATTTCTACCCAGACCCATCTGTTGGCATTGAATGCCATGGTTGAATCCGCCAGAGCCGGAGCAGCAGGTAAAGGCTTTGCCGTAGTTGCCGACGAAATCAAGAACCTGGCAGAGCAGACAAAAACAGCCACCGAAGATATTACCACTATCCTTGCAGAATTTAATCAGGATGTGGAACGCGTTACAACCAGCATTGATCATTCTGTTCAGATTACCGAAGAGCAGAATCGCCTGATTGAAAAATCCAAGGGCAATTTTGATGCCATCGACAGTGAAATCACTCAGCTGATAAGTTATATTCAGGACTGTAAGCACCTTATTGACGGCATTACGGATGCTTCTATAGTCATCTCCAACGGTATCACTGAGCTTTCTGCCAATAGTGAACAGGTAGCAGCCGCCTCCAATGACGGAACCTGTACTACAACACGGGCAGTCACCGACATGAATCAGGTAAAAGCTGCTTTAACAAATATTTATGATTTGGCACAAAATTTAAAAAATGAGTATACTGTATAGTAGACAAAAAGGGGCTGTCGGGAAATAGATAGTCCAGAACAGCGGAGGCTGTGACCAAACCAGGTCACAGTCTCCGCTAAATTTTCCCCTAAAAAGAGAAAAAAGATGGCTAACGACAACCATCTTTCCTCCGTTACATGTTATAATGTAA
>JAZSEW010000061.1:0-9454 GCA_045531895.1 Lachnospiraceae bacterium | reverse complement strand
GAGCGGACTTGAACCGCCGACCTCATCCTTACCAAGGATGCGCGCTACCAACTGTGCCACGGAAGCATTCTGCCTATTCCAGCTCAGAAAGAACCAGCGTCAGCTTTTTCTTAATTCGTTGCAGAGCATTATCAACTGCCTTTGGCTCTTTGCCAAGTGCCATAGCAATCCGGTTATAATTATAGTCCTTCATGTAAAACTCAAGGACTTTTTTCTCCAAATCACTCAAATGCCCTACGAGTGTATATTCTAACACATCAGCACTCTCTTTGTCAATAACTATTTTCTCAGGATTTTGATTTTTTTCAAAATCGATTCCCAAGAGCTGTTCCACCGGACTTTCCTGTCCTTCCGAGCCTTCCATACTGTCAATTGAAATATAGTTATTTAACGGCTGGTTTTTCTTTGTATTGGAGCCTTTAATAGCACTGTACATCTGACGGTTGATGCAAAGTTCCGCAAAACTTTGAAAGGAAACTCCCCGTTCTGCTTTAAAGTCACGGATAGCCTTATACAGACCAATCATGCCCTCCTGAATCAGGTCTTCTTTATCGGCGCCAACCAGAAACAGAGTGCGCGCCCGGCTTCGAACCAGATTCTTATACTTGTTCATTAAAAATTCCATAGCTTCCGAATCACCGGCAAGAACCGCATCAACTAATGCTTCATCGGCTTCTGCTTCGTAATTTTTCACAGAACACGCCCTCCCCTGAAATCAAATTGGTCAAAGCTTATTTCATACGCTGTCTTACTATCTCATATGCAAGCACACCCATCGCAACGGAAGCATTCAAAGAGTCAATCTGTCCCTTCATCGGAATACTTGCAGTAAAATCACAGGTTTCTTTCACCAGACGGCTGACGCCCTCGCCCTCGTTACCAATAACAAGGCCAATCGGTCCGGTAAGATTCTGGCGGTACATTACTTCGCCATCCATATCTGCACAGACAAACCACAGTCCTTCCTTCTTTAATTCTTCCATAGTCTGCACAATATTGGTTACTTTGGCAACCGGAGTATAGTTTAATGCTCCGGCAGAGGTTCTTGCCACAGTAGCAGTCAGTCCTACCGCACGACGCTTCGGAATAATAACGCCATGGGCTCCTGCCTGGTTAGCAGTACGGATAATGGCACCCAGGTTATGCGGATCCTCAATGCCGTCCAGGATAATCAGGAACGGAGCTTCGCCACGTTCCTTTGCCAATGCCAGCATGTCCTCCACTTCAGAATACTCATAGGCTGCCGCATAGGCAATGGCACCCTGATGCTTTCCGGTGTCGGAAATCTGGTCCAGACGCTCTTTGGACACAAAGTTGATAATAGTATCACCCTTTTTTGCTTCTCTTAAAATCGTTTTAATCGGGCCATCCTGACAGCCATCCAGCAAAAACAGCTTGTCAATCGGCTTACCGGAACGAAACGCTTCAATAACCGCATTTCTTCCTTCTATTTTTGTTTCTTCAACTTTAATTTCTCTCTTTTCTGTGGACTCCATAATTCCTCCATTTTTTCTGACTACTTTTATTTTCCTACTCTCCGACATCACCCTGTGCCGCTTCATCTGCCTGCTTTTCTAAAACATCCGCACCGATGGCTTCAAAACCCATGCGGATAATCTCTGTCATCCGTTCAAAATTTCCCTTTAAATAGAGCCATCCAATCAGTGCCTCAAAGCCGGTAGCACGGCGGTAATCGTTGATACTGGCGTTTTTCGCACTAGTGTAGGACTTGGCATTTCTGCCCCGCTTATATATGGTTACTTCCTCTTCCGTCAGACTTTCCATAATTGCCCCAATCAACCGTGACTGGGTAGCTGCCTTGGCCAGATTGCTGGCCCGTTTGTTTAACCGGTCCACATGGGTATTTCCCTTGTGGACCAGCAATGTACGGATGACAATCTCATACGCACAATCGCCCATATAAGCCAGGGTCAACGGTGAATACTGGTCCGGATTGATAGCCGGTGTATGAAACGTGTTTTTTATTGCTTTTTCCATAACAGTCCCGCCTTTAGATTACTTCCCATACAGTGCCTTCTCTGGTATCCTTAATCTGGACACCCTTTTCTAACAATTCTGCACGGATGGCATCTGCCTTTGCAAAATCCTTTTCCTTCTTGGCTGCCTTACGTTCTTCAATCTTTGCCAGAACAAATGCTTCCAGCTCTGCATCCACAGCTGCTGCTTCTTCTGCCACAGTTAAATCAAGAGAAAGTACTTCATCAAAGCTTGCAATCAGTGCCTTCTTGGTAGCATCGTTCATCTCATCACGAAGCACATCATAAATCATTGTAATAGCCATGGAAGTATTCATGTCGTTACTTAATACTTCTTCAAACTTTGCACGATATTCAGCAAACTTTGCCTCGTCTACCGTACCATCCTCCTTAAGCTCCAGCACCTTCTTGTGAAGTTTTTCGTAAGCCACGCCCACGTTTTCCAGCACCTCGTAGGAAAATTCCAGAGGCTTACGGTAATGGGACTGCAGACAGAAGAAACGATATACAATTGGCTTGTAGCCCTTCTGCTCCAACAAGGAAACCGTTAAGAACTCGCCGTTACTCTTACTCATCTTCTGGTTGCCCTTTTCTGTTAAATGATGCACATGGAACCAGTAATTGCACCACTTGTGTCCGAGATATGCCTCACTTTGGGCAATTTCGTTGGTGTGATGCGGGAAAATATTATCAATACCACCACAGTGGATATCCATATACTCACCCAGGTGCTTCATGCTGATACAGGAGCACTCAATATGCCAGCCCGGATATCCTACACCCCATGGACTATCCCACTTTAATTCCTGATTATCAAACTTGGACTTGGTGAACCAAAGCACAAAATCACTCTTATTTTTCTTATTGGAATCCTCGCTTACATCATCACGCACCGCAGTCATCAGCTCCTGCTCTGCCTGACTGGAGAACACATAATACTCCTTAAGCTTCGAAGTATCAAAGTAAACATTGCCTCCTGCCACATAAGCGTAGCCCTTTTCCAAAAGCTTCTCCACCATCTCGATGAAGTTATCAATGCAATTGGTGGCCGGTTCTACCACATCCGGACGCTTGATATTTAACTTTTCACAGTCTGTAAAGAACGCATCGGTATAGAACTTTGCAATTTCCATAACGGTCTTGTTTTCTCTCTTTGCACCCTTTAACATCTTATCCTCGCCGGTGTCCGCATCACTGGACAGATGACCTACGTCTGTGATATTCATGACACGCTTTACATCATAGCCTACATAACGCAGGGTCTTTTCTAAAATATCCTCCATAATGTAACAACGCAGATTTCCGATGTGGGCAAAATGATATACGGTCGGACCACAGGTGTACATATTGATTTTTCCATCCACATTCGGGATTAAATTTTCCACTTTTCTGGTCAGTGTGTTAAATAAATAAACTTTGTTTTCCATGATATTCCTCCAAACTTTCTCTTTCAAATTTCCATTTGTATTTTCAACGCTGCCTTCTGCTATTCATCCGGGCAGTTTTTCAACAGCACATCAATCAACTTGGACAGACGCTCATTTTCCTTCTTAAGCGAATCAATGTCATTCTTCAATGGGTCAGGTAAATGTACCTGATCCATATCCTCCCGCGGAACACGTAAATTATCTCTCTTTACAATACGTCCCGGAACACCGACTACCGTACAATTTGGCGGCACCTCAGAAATTACAACAGAACCGGCACCGATTTTAGAATTCTCTCCAACCGTAAAAGAGCCAAGAACCTTGGCACCGGCACTAATCATTACATTATTTCCAATGGTGGGATGACGTTTGCCCTGTTCCTTACCTGTACCACCCAGCGTAACTCCCTGATACAGTGTCACATTATCACCGATAATGGTAGTTTCTCCAATAATCACCCCATGCCCGTGATCGATAAACAATCCTTTTCCGATAGTGGCACCCGGGTGAATTTCAATACCGGTTTTTCGCACCGTCCGTTGGGAATACCATCTGGCAAGAAAATAATGCTTATGTTCATAGAGCCAGTGCGCTACACGATGCCGCATAATGGCCTTAAAGCTTGGGTATAAAAAAACTTCCATCGGTGTTTTTATGGCAGCATCTCTCTCCATGATGACCTGCATTTCTTCCTTGACATACGAAATAAAACCCATGTTATCCTCCTACAGAACTTTGCTTATTCGCGCGAGTGCGCATCCAGCGGAGCCTTTTTACAATATAGCAAAGCGCACTTTCCTATATCAAAAAAAGACCATCCCTATACAAGAGACGGTCTTATCCGCGGTTCCACTCTAATTGAATTGCGGCTTGCACAATTCCACCTTACTAACAGATAACGGCTGTTTACCGGACAAGGATAGCAGTATATTGCCCAAACAGTTTCTTTACTTTCCCCTTGTCAGCTCCCGGACGCACTTCACACATCTTCCATCAGGAACGCTTTCAGCCGATGACGTTCCCTCTCTGATACTTTGGACAATGCTACTCTTTCCGTTCTTCGCCTTTTGTATTTATTATATTCTATGCAATCCGGCTGTTTTTGTCAAGGTATTTTATCAATTCACCGCGCTGAAATTCTTCTTACTGTACCATCTGAGCTCCCAGTGTCTTGCAAGCCGCTACGGCATCCTCATCCGGAGCTTCATTACACATAACCCCTGCACCACCGATAATCTCTGCACCTGCATTCTGCATACGGTTTTCCCAGTCACGCATCCATTCACCGTCACCCCAACCGTAGGAACCAAAAAGAGCAATTTTCTTTCCTGCCGCAAACTTCTCAACTTCTGCTACGAAAGGCTCCATTTCTTCCTCTTCCAGCACTTCAGCCCCCATAGCAGGGCAGCCCAGTGCAAATACCGGAGCATCCTTTAACTCCTCCGCAGACACACTGCCAACCTCTACTACTTTTGCAGTTTTTCCTGCAGAAGCGATTCCTTCTCCCACCGCTTCTGCCATTTCTTTTGTATTTCCGGTCTGAGACCAATAAACTACATATAATTCTTCCATGTACACTACCTCTTTTCTTTTTATTTATCAGCTTATCGCCAGGCGATAGCTTTCATTCTCATAATACTTTGACGTAATATCAGCAATGCTGTAACCCATCTTCACCAGTTGCATCACAGTTTCTTTAGCTTTACCAAATTCCCGAAACAGCGCAACCGTTTCTCTGACATTTCCATATACTTTCCAGTAACCCGAATATAAAAAATTCTTCCCGGCATGTTCCATAAAACCTTTGACATCCACTGCAGGATACCCCAACAGCAGACCAAGTTCGTGAGGAAACTCTCCCTTCGACCGCTTATGTGCCGTATAACGTTCTGACACCTGCTGAAGCAGCATGAACAATTCTCCGCCTCCATAGCCCAGCTTTAAAAGCAATTTCTGCACCTCAGGTCTTGTCAAATAAACAATCAGCTCATTCACCCTGTATAGCAAATACACCTGTTTTCCATCATACTCCGTAAGACAATATGCCGCAACCTGTGTTCCTTGCAGTGACACCTTTAAATCCGACACCATTCCTTTCGGGATAATCAGAAGGTTGGAAGGTTTTAATCCTGCCAGAAGCGGTGCACACTGCACTGCAATCTGTTCATTCAGCCGTTGGTATTCGTTCTGTCTGACCATACACAATCCTCCACCGGAATTTAATTATCTCCCACAATTACATTCTCTCACGGAAACACTGCGAATATTCTGTGTTTCCCGATATCCGCAAACTACCAGTCCTGCCTGAATCACAGCATACAATTCAGTCGCCGAAAGGCATCGATTGCTGTTGTCATCAAATTCAATATTGCAAACATTTTCCTTTTCGCAAGTTGCACTGCATGCAATCTTATACATATTTTTCCTGTCAATTGCCCCGATTTCTTCCAAAGTATTTATCATGCGGTAAACTGTCGCCGGACCAATCCTTCTGTCTGCTGCCGCCGCTTTATAATAAATTTCCTTGCAGCTGGAACAATCCTCCTGCAAAATAATATCCAACAGAGTCAAACGTTGTTTTGTAATTCTGCAGCCTCTTTCTCGCAGTCTTTGTATTACAAGTTCTCTTTGCATCATAAGACACCGTCCTTTTGTAACTCTTTTTTCATTAGTTAGTTTCACCTAACCTTGCAGTTAGTTTACTCTAACCATCGTTAGTTGTCAAGAACTTTTTTAAAAAAAATAAAAATAACACCATCACATATCGTGATGGTGCTATTTTTACTTTGTGTCTTATTCCGTCACTCTTTTATGACAGCCTGAGCACTGGGCGCAGGCTGTTCCTGCTTCCATTCCGGCATCATAGGCATAAGCCGCGCCTCCACTACCTCCATAAGAAAGGTTTCTCACGCTTTCCAGCAAACATACCGCCTGGGACGCAATTCCTTCACCGGAACCGGTAAAACCAAGTCCCTCTTCCGTAGTTGCCTTTACATTTACCTGGGAAATATCAATTTGCAGAACCTCTGCGATATTTTTCCTCATTTCCTGTAAATATGGCGCCATTTTCGGCTTCTGGGCAATAATCGTTGCATCAATATTTTCTATAATAAACAATTCTTCATCCAGCATTTGCTTTACTTCCTTCAGAAGCTCCATGCTGGATACGCCTTTATATTTTTCATCAGAATCCGGAAAATGCCTGCCAATGTCCCCAAGGGCTGCCGCCCCAAGCAGAGCATCCATTACAGCGTGTAGCAGCACATCCGCATCAGAATGTCCCAGTAATCCCTTTTCATAAGGAATCACCACACCGCCCAGTATCAGGGCTCTGTCTTCTACCAATCGATGTACGTCATAACCTGTACCAATTCTCATAGCCAATCCTCCTTGTTTTAGCTTTGTTACTGTTCACACAGTAACATTTTTCTTTCCATACTTACGTTGCAGTTTCTTTGACATTACCTGCCCGTTATTCTTTTCCTTCCTTGGCTTTCTGTTTCCGCGTTTTTCTGCGATAAACACATAATAACCATCCTTTTCTTTTACCATCACACCGCCAAACACGGAAGACAGTTTGTTTCTGTACCAGTCAAGACGCTTGGTTACCATAACCATTTTACCGTCAACAGCAAGCCTCTTGAAACCATCTTCAATAAAGCCTTTTGCCACTGCAAAGTCTGTATGATACGGCGGATTGCTGAGTATCAGTGTGAATCCGTTTTCTGTAATTTCCTTCAGACCATCGCTCTGACAGATGGTCACTTCACCCACACCGTTGATTTCCGCATTTTTGCGTGACAACAGTACCGCATTTTCAGAAACATCACACATCCAAACATTTTCCGTTCCAATCTGTTTTGCCGCCAGAATGCCCACAACACCGCAGCCACAGCCAAGATCCAGTACCTTGTCCTTTGAGGTGAATTCTACAAAAGACAGCATGGCTCTTGTCCCTCTGTCCACCGCTGTTGGCGAAAACACCTCTTCGTTTGTCTGCAATATAAGGTCTACGCCCTTTATCTGTTCTTCTATCTGCATTTATTCTTCCTCTATTCTTTTCCTTTTAAATACCGGTCAATGGCATTCGCCACACCCACGGCAATTTTTTTACGATATTCTTCCGTTGCCATCAGCTCGTCCTCTTCCGGATTGGACATAAATCCCATTTCCAAAATAGTAGTCGGTACTGTAGTCCAGTTAATACCGGTCATAGTATCCGTTTCCCACACCTTACGTTTTTTTGCTCCGGTTTCTTCCACGACCTCATCTAACACCAGCTCCGAAAGTCTGCGGCTTTCCTCATACCATTCGCTGTTATACGGATTGTCCGGGGTCTGGCAGATAGTCATGACGCCCTTTGCTGAAGCATTAGTTGAGCTGTCCGCATGTACCCGGATAAAAGCAGCCGTCTCAGCCTCATTAGCGATTAGCGCCCGTTCTACGTTGGAAATATCAATATCATGGGTTTCCCGAATCATAATGACCTCATACCCCCTTGCCAGCAATTCCTCCTTCAAATACAGGCTTACTGCCAGATTTAATTCATATTCCGGAATGCCCGTGGAAACGCCCTGGGTTCCGGAGGAAACCTTGGCCTTCATGGTATCGGAGCCCGGTCCGTTTGGCTCTTTTTCATAATTGCCTTTCCGCTGATGCCCCGGGTCAATAGCAACGACAAATGACGCTTCTGTTTTCTGAGGCACCACGGTTGGTGTCGGTGTACTCGTCGGAGTTGGCGTATTGGTCGGGCTCGGTGTTGGGGTACTCGTTGGACTCGGTGTTGCCGTTTGCGCCGGAGTTGGTGTGCTGGTCGGACTCGGTGTCGCCGTTTGCGCCGGAGTTGGTGTGCTGGTCGGACTCAGTGTCGCCGCCAGTTCCGGCATCGCCGTATTTGTGGGTATTGCTGCCTCCTGTTTGATATTCCCTGTGCAGCCTGCCAAAAGTAATAAAAGACCGGCAGTTGCTATTATCTTATATTTTAATTTCATCGATTAAACTTCCTTTCCAAACTCAGTCTGCACTCATTATAACACAGAATGAACATAGAGTTCCGTAAACGGAACTCTTGTGCCGAGAAAGATTGCTTGCGGCAAATTTCTTCTTCGTGCAAGTGTATATTCTTTGGGAGTATTTTTACGATATAAGAAACGATTTTCTATATCGTAAAAAACGGATAGGTGCTCCCATCCGTTTTCTGTTGTTTCTTTCACTATTTTTTCTCATTTGCCTGTAGTAATTTAAAATTTTCAATCGGACTTCTGGTAGACTCCTCCAGCTTCCGCCGCTGCGTATACATAATACAGCCATGCCGCATATTTCCTGCTTCCACACCGGAAATATCACACACTCCCACATCGCTTGTTTTCATCCCGTCCGAGCCCTGTTTCAATGTCCAGTGCTGGCATTCACCACAATATCCCATCGTATTCCACCCTTCTCTGTTGCAATTATGCTATAGCCAATTTTCTTCCACTTCGTTTTTTACTCGAAAAACATTGTATAATATAAACACTTTGCAGAATGTGCAATTTTCCAATGCCGAACAAAAATTATCATACTTTTTCATATAATACTTTTCCCTCCTGCTCAATGGATAATCGCAGTTCTGTTATTTCCTGTATTACTTTTTGCTTAATTCCAGATTGGTTCATGCGGTGCACCTCACTTATAAAGATTACCCTATATTTTAAAAAAAAGCAATCTTTTTCTGTCCTTCTTGTGAATATCGTCAAGACATTATATAATATTTCTATCTTTTACAAAGGGTGGACTATTTTGAAAAGACATATGTTTTTTGTATCTTCTCCTGATAAGTATATTAGTAGCGAGAAGGGGATTTGGTCTACGCTCCGCTCCGGTCGGCGCAGAACCGAGGTCCACCGGACCTCGTGCGCCCCTCGACACCACCTTAGAATCACGTTGTTCAAGAATCCACTTTCATAGTAAAATAAAAAGAGAGAAACCTTTCGATTTCTCTCTTTTTATTTTAGTAGCGAGAGGGGGATTTGAACCCTCGACACCACGGGT
>JAZSEW010000098.1:0-75219 GCA_045531895.1 Lachnospiraceae bacterium | reverse complement strand
ATACCGTGTGTCAGACCGGAAATATCCTTTACTTCTTTTGATTTTACCCATTTTGCTTCCTCTGGAATTGGGGCTGCACCGTGATGTACACCCTGAGCTACTGGGCACATTTCTTCTACTTCATGAGAATAGATGATCATGTTTGGAACTCCTTTCAATCCATCTTTTGGTTTTTAAAGCAGAAGCATGCGTTTGTCACCTTTTTAACAAAGTTACAAAACGACATTTTTCTGCACTGTACCTATTCTCTCACAAAAATGAGATTTCGTAAATACCTTTTTGAGAAAAATTTTCGGGTTTTTGTTTTTTATTTAAAATGAGGAGGCAAATTTATCCTGCGAGAACACGCTCGCGCTACCATCGAAACGTAGCCTCACTAGGCTCGTGCAACCTTTGGTTGCATCACCTCGACCAAGTGAGGACGTTTCTCCAGGGTTCTCTTCGGATAAATTTGCCTCCTCATTTTGCGTAAATAGCTAAAAACCGTAAAATAAATTTCTCGAAAATGTAGTTACGAAATCAACGCATTAAACACCAATGCGTTAGACAATTATCCAATCTAATAATACAAGCAATCAAGCCCATCTTAAATCTTATTTTTTAACTTCGCCTTCTTTAAAATAGATTTCTTGTTTATACACTTCTTAACCAGCTTTACAATTAAAACTACAATCAGTACAAGAATCACCAGTACTGCCAGTAAAATTCCTACAATTGCAAAGAAGAACTTATTCGGTTCTTTCAAAAGGTCAACAATATTTTTACTGTCCTCCACTGCTTTTCTACCTTCTTCGGCGGCGTAGCGGGAATCAACGTTTGGTATTCCATTGCCATCGGTATCAGCGAAGGATTTCATGTAACCGGCGATAGCTTCCCAGGCTTTTACTTCACGACCATTCGTCATAATGATAGTGTCGGAATAATTTTCAATTGGTGCACCGTTCGCATCTTTTGGAATAATAGACAATAATCCGTAGGAAAGGTCTGTTACAGAGCCAAGAAGCTTCAGGCTGTAAAGGTCTGCCACCACACGATACAGTGTATCTCCTTCTATTTCCGTGCGTTCTCCATCAATGGTTGCCAGATGCGCATCAAAGGACTTATTCAAAATCATACGGTTCGGATTAAAGGTCCATTGAAGACCGGAGGTGTACAATCTTGCATAGGACATTAACGGTGAAATCGATGCATCAATTTCTGCAATCAGCTTTAATTCCGCTCCGGTAAAATACACGCTGACCAGAGGGTAACCTGCCAGTCCATCCTCACCAATACCCAGGGAGAAGGAGTTAAACACATCTTCTACCGTAATATCGCCGATGGAATAAGTTTCACGTACCAATCCGGCCGGCACTACAGCCACATCCACAGGAGCACCATCCCAATCCGATAAATTTTCCACGTAATACCGGTAAGAATCCGCCATAATGCTTCCCAGATTACGCTCCACATGCTTGGAACCAAGGGTACCGGAATCCACAAATGCCACCTCGTTTTCTGCCAGCACCTGTGTTCTTTCATAATCATAAATGGACAAATAGTTTACATCAATCTGCGCCAGATACTCATCAATTTTTTCCTGGGTTTCTTCATCCTGCAAAACTTCTGTCGTAATCGGGAAAAGTTCATAATTACTTAATTTCCAAGTACCATCTGCCTGCTGTTCCAAGGACATAGAACCAAGGTACTTGCCATATTCTCCGGCGGAACCAATGTAGGTTGTGCCGTACACAATCGGTTCTTCTAAGGTTGTGTGGGTATGACCACTGATAATGACGTCAATTTCCGGCACACTCTTTGCTAAAATTTCATCTTCCGATTTAGCTTCCTCGGACCACGTTCCACTATGGGACAGGCAGATAATAATATCTGCGTCTTCATTTGCCTGAATTTTTGCTACTGTTTCTTTTGCCCCCTCGACAGGATCCTTGAAAACCAATTCAGAAAACGGAGCACAATCTAATGCATCCCGGCCGAATATTCCCATGATAGCAACACGCACATCACCTTTTTGCACCATAATATATTCACGAACACCATACTGATTAAATGCATTAAGCAAAGCGTCTCTTGCGTCGCTCTGAGCTTCTGCTCTCGTTGCCTCCATGTCCAAATTAGATAGAACAATAGCAGGGATCTTTTCTCCACTGTTTTTTGCTGTTAATAAGGAATTAGCAAGTCCCTCCGGCCCATAGTCAAACTCATGATTTCCAAACACGGTTGCATCTACGCCCATAGCGCCAAGAGTTCTAAGTTCAGCCGAATCAGTTTCAAAAACTGACTGTACCACTGTACCCATCGAATAGTCACCGGCATCCACAAAAAGTGTATCCGGATTTTCTGCAAACTGCTGCTTTGCAAGAGTCATCATACGGGATAATCCACCCACTTGCACTGCCTCTCCGTCTTCCATCGTGGTAAAGGTGTTTAAGTGGGAATGCATATCATGCATAAACAATAAATCCAGTTTTTTAGGCTCTTCAGTGGCAGTAACAACCCCCGGAACGGAAATTGACAATACCGTCAGTATAGTCAATATCATCGCCATGAATTTCTTTTTTAATCTCATTCTAACCATCCTCATTTCTTTTTCTTTCTAATGTATACTGCTTTCGCATTGTATCACATATCGACACAAAAAACAAATTTCTTTTCTCCCTCTTGACTTTTTGTATGTTTTGTATTACTGTAAATAATACAAATATAACATTAACTATACTATTTATCTCAACAACTCATAAGAAAGGAAACGTACATGCTATTAAAATTAGACTTTGCCCTGGATACCCCCATCTATCTGCAAATCCGCAATCAGATTGTCCTTGGCATTGCAAACGGAAAACTTGCCCCTGGGGAGAAACTACCGCCTATCCGTACTCTGGCGGCAGAAACCGGTGTCAACACCATGACGGTAAATAAAGCCTATCAATTACTAAAACAGGAAGGCTACCTGATTACCGACCGAAGGCTCGGTGCCATAATTAATCCGGCCAGAGTACCGGAGCAACACCCACCACTGACAGATCATCCGGCACTGAAGCTGCTGCTGTCGGAACTTTATGTCGACGGAGTGACCAAAGATGAATTACTGAAAGCCTGCAGCAAATTATATGATGAATTAAATAACAAGAAGTAAGATTATTTCATAAACACAAAAAAGGAGGAGTACTATATGAGTTTTGCCGCCACAATGAATCTGTTTCTTGCCATTTGTTTTGTACCAATACTATTTGTAATGTACTTTACTTTGCTGAATGAGCGAAAGCCAAAGAACAACCTGATTCTTTCAACCACTCTGCCAAAGGAAGTCTGGGAGGATCCGCGTGTTTTGATTATAAAAAAGAAATTTGTCATGGAACTTACCATTACATGCATCTTCTTAGCGATGTTATATATACCGGCATTCTTTATGGAATATGTCTCCCTTATCATGACCTATGTCATGCTCTGGTTAGATGCTGTTATTATCGTACCTTGCATCCCATATTGCAGAGCAGTTATAGCCATGAGAAAATTGAAAAAAGAAAACTGGTATCATCCTGAATTAGTTAAGGTTCAGGTAGCCGATACCTCTCTTGCCTCCGTGTTTGAAGAAAAGCAGAACACCTATACCTTTGTCAATTTTCTTCTGCCACTGCTAATAGGCCTGATTCCTCTTATGTTTCCTCTGGTAGTTCCGGTAGAGGATTCCCTGACAACATTACTGATTGTGGTTTTATGTAACTCTTCCACCATTTTGGCTGCGTACTGTTGCTATACCATGCTTCAAAAAAAGGAAGACCGCGTCAACAGCGACGTTACTCTCACAGCCGTGCTTACCCGCATTCGCCGCTATTACTGGGGCAAATGCTGGATGTACTGTAGTTGGCTGGCTGCAGGATTCAGTTTCTGCGCCCTTTTACTGTATGTTTCCGAATGGGGTTTTCTCATTGCCATGGGCATCTTGGTGACCGCCATTCTTGTTCTTGTGGTTGGTATGGAACTGAAAATTCGAAAAGAGCAACAACGTCTGAACGAAGAACAGCCATCCGAAATCCTTATGGATGAAGACGACAACTGGCCGTACGGTATTATCTGCTACAATAAAAATAACAAAAGTCTTTTTGTAAATTCCCGCATCGGCATGGGGGTTACTACAAATTTTGCACATCCTGTTGGAAAAGCACTGGATATTTTTGCAGTGGTAATGCTGCTTCTGCTTCCGTTTATTGGACTGTTTACTGTGAAAGAAGAGTTTACCAAACCAACGGTAATCTTAACAGAAACGACCCTGGAAGCACATCATATCGACGTGGAATATTCCATTCCATTGGAGGATATTAATACTATCACTTATCTTAGCGAAATGCCAAACGTATCAAAAACCTGGGGCAGTAATTTCCCACATCTCTACAAAGGAAAGTTTAGCATTAAAGATATCGGTCAAAACGCTCTGCTCTGTCTGGATCCGTATGATAATGCTTTTTTGCTGATTCACACCAACAAGGGCGAGAATTACCTGCTTGGTATGCATGATTCTGCAGAACTTGAACATATATACAACACCCTGAATACCTTGCATTAAAGAAAGGAGAATTACTTATGAACACTGTTATGGAATGGGGCACCGTCTCCACCGCCAGCCTGATAGGAATGATTTTTTCTTTGCTCCTCTCATTTGCACTTCCGATTATTCTTCTGATACTGGCAAAAATCAAATTGAAAGCAAGCCTGCTCTCTTTTGTCATCGGTAGTGCAACATTTATCGTGTTTGCCCTTGTATTAGAGCCTATGATGCACTCTGTGTTTTTTTCCGCAACAGGGACTTTGCTTACGGACAACATTATCCTGTATGGTTTATACGGTGGTCTGGCAGCAGCACTGTTTGAAGAAACCGGTCGTCTGATTGCCATGAAATTCTTTATGAAGGAATCCTTAAATAAACAAAATTCCCTGATGTACGGTATCGGCCACGGCGGTATAGAATCCATTCTGCTTGTGGGCATGACATACGTCAACAATTTGTTATACGCATTCATGATTAATTCCGGAGCACTGCAGGCTTCCATGGCACTGGTAGACCAGGAACTTCAGCAGACTACCTTTGAACAAATAAAAGTATTATGGGAACTTCCGTCCCGGCAGTTTTACATGGCAGGCCTGGAGCGTCTGATTGCCATCATCCTACAGATTACCCTTTCCGTATTGGTTTACAAAGCAGTCACCGCCAAAAGCAGAGTATACTGGTTTATTGCCTTTGCCATCCACTTTGCTATAGATTTCCTTGCCGTAGTCATTACCGGTCTTGGCGCACCAATCTGGATTGTTGAAACTGTTCTGTTGGTTGCAGTAGCCTTTGTTGCCTGTTATATTTATAAGCTTTATAAAGAGGAGGTGACCGCATGACACCGGGAATCTATGCATTTTCCGCCTTTGCCCTTGTTGGCCTGTTTTTTCTCATTATCGGCATCCGCTGCTTCTTCTCCGATAAACCAAGCGGTTTCTGGGCAAATGCCGAGCAATTCGAAGTCACTGATGTACGCGCCTATAACAATGCCATGGGCAAGCTTTGGATTGTGGTGGCCGTGCTGTTTACCGCACTGGGTCTGCCGCTTCTTGCCCCAAAAAATATTTTACCTGTCATTTTGGTTTCTGTCATCGGCTGCATGATTGTCAGCATCGGAATTATGATATTCTATACTACAGTGATTGAACCAAAATACCGGAAAAAGTAATCTATGCGCAACTATGCCCCGAAACATTTTAGAATATTCGGGGCATACTTTTATTTTTCATTATTTTTGTCCAGTAAAATCACCAAAATAGGAATTAGAATAATCTGCAAAACAATTCCCGGAATTGCATTTGTAAATGCTCCTGCAACGAATGCGGCAAGACCAAACTTTGAAACCTGAAATCCCATACATGCAAACATCACAACTCCCCATACAATACGTCCAAGTGCCATAGCACAAAGCAATGATACATATACATAATACTTTTTCTTCGGAAATTTATTATGTAACCATCCTGCCGCAAACCCATAGACCGCCAGCTCAAAAGCCATACAAAATGCGGTCGGAAACATTGGCGGCATTCCAAGCGCAAAGGAACGCAGCACCGGAGCTAAAACTCCTACTGCAAGTCCCCACGGCGCCCCGCAAAAGAAACCACACAGCAATACCGGAATATGCATCGGACACAGCATGGAACCAACCTGTGGAATTTGTCCCGTCAAAAATGGCAGTACAAACGCCAATGCTAAAAACATGGCGGCTAACGTAAGTTTTTTAATATCATTTTTATGTTTCATCTCATATTCCTCCCTGCCGAGGCAAAAGTTTTCGCATTATTGGAATCTTGCGGAGCATTTTAGCATAAAGTACTTTGAAACTACTTATAATTCTTTGCCGACTCCGCAAACAGCCCTACAATTGAGTTCTGGTTATTCAGTCCCTTCACTCCATTGGTCATACGACTCACAAACCCCTCCAGCTTCTGCATATACTCCTCAGAGGTGATACTTCCTTCGGCAACATAAGTAAGTCCCTTTTCCCAGCTCGCTGTAAGTTCCGCATTGAGCAATGACTTAATAGAACATGATACTACATCAAAAATCACTTCACCAAGCAGAGTCGGTGTAATAATCTGCGTCTTTTTATTTAAATTTAAGTAGGTAATTTTAATCAACTTATTTAAAATTTCCGCACGGGTAGCACTGGTACCGATACCACTGCCTTTAATCTGGGCACGAAGTTCTTCATCCTCAATAAGTTGACCCGCATTTTCCATAGCGAGAATCAGGGAACCGGAATTGTAACGCTTTGGTGGAGAAGTTTCCCCCTCCTTGATGTTAAATTCCCTAACAGAAAGCTCCATGCCGGACTTCAAATTCTGAAACAGCGCCAGCATATCCACACCAAATTCCAGTTCTTCTTCGCCGGAGTCCTTTGCTTCCTGCTTCTTCTTACCCGGATTTCCCGCAACCTTAAAGTATCCTTCCTCCAAAAGCACTTTAAAGTTTGCGAAGAAGTGTTCTTCTCCAATTAACAATTCAATCGCCAGCTTCTGATACACTGCCGGCGGATAAAAAATACTTAAGAAGCGGCGACAAATCAACTGGTACACTTTTCCCGCCGTGGAAGACACCGAGTTTAACGCAGAAAGCCCCTGCCCTGTCGGAATGATGGCATAGTGATCCGTAATCTGCTTATCATTTACATACCTTGTCTTCGCAAGTCCCTGATAACTCTTATTCTCAACAATCTCCGAAGCAAATGCCCTCATCGGTTCAAAACTTCTAAGTCCCGCTATATTTTTATAGATTTCTTTCGCTACAGCTGTAGAGAGAACTCTGGCATCAGTTCTCGGATAAGTTACCAGTTTCTTTTCGTACAATTCCTGTGTAATTTTTAACGTCTCATCCGGGCTGATTTTAAACAGCCTGGAACACTCATTCTGAAGTTCCGCCAGGTTAAATAACAACGGTGCATTCTTGTTTTCCTTTTTACGTTCCACTTTATACACTCTGGCAGGCAGCCCCGCAAGGCTATCTATCAGTTTTCTGGCATCTTCTTCCTTCTTAAAACCGTTTTCCTTGTACATCATAGGTGTATTAAAGTACTTGCTACCCTCTACCGCACGGAATTCCGCATCAAAGGTCTTTTCACCCTCTCCCACCTGTATTCCGGCAAGCACTCGATAAAACGGTGTTTTTACAAAGGCTCGTATTTCTCTCTCTCTGCGCACCACCATACCAAGCACACAGGTCATCACCCGTCCTACGGAAATCGGTATATTTTTCTCTGATTTCATAAAATTGCGCACAGAATATCCATACTTTAATGTTAAAATACGCGAAAAGTTAATGCCCATCAGATAATCTTCTTTTGCACGCAAATAAGCAGAGTGCGACAAATTGTCATACTCTGTCCAAAGCTTTGCTTCTCTGATACCACGCAAAATTTCTTCCTCGGTCTGGGAATCAATCCACACACGACGACGTTCCTTCTTTTCCGGAACCTTTGCCATCTGGTCTACCAAACGGTAAATATATTCTCCTTCACGTCCCGAGTCGGTACAGATGTAAATACAATCAACATCCTCACGGTTCAGCAGACCTTTTACGATGTTAAACTGCTTTTCCACCGCCGGTATCAGCTCATATTTATATTCCTTCGGCAAAAATGGCAGTGTTTCCACTGCCCATTTTTTTAATGCCGGATCATAGCTTTCAGGATAACTCATGGTAACCAGATGTCCGACACACCAGGTCACCACGCTCTCATTCGATTCCTGATAACCGTCCTTCCTGGAAAAATTCTGCTTTAACGCCTTGGCAAATTCCTGCGCTACACTCGGCTTTTCCGCTATAAATAGTTTTTTACTCATTCTTGGATTCTGCCCCTTCAGTTTCGGATTCCGTTCCGGAAGTTTCAGTTTCTGCCGCCCGGATAATTACCGGTTCTGCATTAAAATAGTAGCCTGTAAAATCCTGCTTGAACACTCGCAGAAATGCCACCGTGGCATCTGCCGGAGGATAGTCCTCATCATGCTCTAATTCTTCCTCCGTTTTCTTTACAAACGGTTCCTTATAGATATACTTGTTAATCAGCTGGAACTCACTGTCATACTCAAAAAACTCTGTGGTCTTATCGGTAGCCACCAACAGATGATTATCATACCACTGGATGCTTCCGTTTTCACCAACCTCCGGTAATACAAAGCTGTCCATCAGGCGCACCCCACCCTCAGCATCATCTACCAAATAACGATAGTAATAGGAGAAATGCTCCTGCTTCTTTTCGTATTTGAAATCCTCGTTGTTATTGAGTACACAGATATACTGCCTTGTTTCACGTATTAAGTCATACGGTTGGTATTCTAACATATTTATACCATGATGCATTTCAAACTCATTATCCAGACGAAGCACCAGTTTTTCATAGGAAGTTCCCACAAACTCTTTCTCATCACCCAACAGAAATACTACCTTAGGGTCATTATATAATCTGCGGATTTTAACAATAATATCACTCTTGTCGCCGCTGACTAAAATCCGGTTCCCCTCTATCCATGCAATGGAATTTAAGGATATCCAATCTCTTATGCCGTCTTCCCTCTTAAACTTTACCTTGTATTCCGGCAATAAATCACCCAAATCCACAAGTTCTGTTACTGCAAGAGTTTCTCTGTCCAGTAAAATCACGCAGTCATTCAGGGAATCCTGACGTTTGTCTGTTGCCAGCATCAGAATATCATTATTTTTATCAAAACAGTAATCTTCACCAAAGGTATAATTTTCTGCAGTAAAAATCTTTACCGCCTGCCCGAGACGATTGATTCCTACCAATTTATTTTCGGAAACACGGAAGAACATTAAGTCTTCGTATACCAACAAACGTTTCGTTCCATAGGTTTCCATCGGAAGCTCACAGCGCTGCACACCTTCATTATCATACACGCGCAGATACGGAGCAATCTCATTTGCCGCAGGAAAAACAACAAACATACCGTCTGCCGGACTCTCCTCACTGGCAGGCACTGTACTGAATGTCTTGTCCTCATTTTCTACCTGCTTGGTTCCCTGCTCTGTTTCCAGATTGATGGTAGTTGCCGCCACTTTATTATCATTGTAATAATAGAACCGTCGGATTTTAACCACACCGTTTGCATCTATCATTCGAATGGTAATCATATTGGTTTCTTCCGGAATCAGACCAACCACCTGAAATTCATGCACCAGAGAAGTATCCGGACGATTTGGCACCACATAGCCGCCAAAATCCTCATACAAAGCTTCCGGCGTATGCACGGAATAAGACACTGCATAAGGTTCCTCTGTTTCGAAATAAATATACAAAGACTGGGAATTTGTCAAAAACGGATTATAAATTACAAGAGGGTTGTCCTCATCATACTCATTACCTGCAATCAGTTTGTCAATCTTTCCACGTACGGAACTTTGAAACGCCGTATTATAAATGCCGTCCTTTTTTGCTTCAGAGAAGTTTTCCTCTACCTTTACAACGATTTCCTTATTCATACTGGTGTCTTCAATATAATTATCCTGAAAGTCCTCTAAAATGCCGGCAGGAACCTCTTCTTCTTTCTTTGTGTCACCAAACAGAAGCACCACTCCTCCCAGACCAAGTAAACTCAGCATTGCAACTAATATCAGAATTATGTTTGTTTTTTTCATGGGTCCACCCCTCTTATGTTTGTCATTTATACTAGTATAATATATCTTCGCGTTTATTTCCAGTAGGATTTTATCCTCAGAGCAAAAAACACCTAATATATCTTTCGGCTATTTTTCTTGAAACCATTAGATATATGTAGTAAACTAAGAATAACTATATAAAAATTTTCTGCACAAAAAATAAAGAAAGGCAGGTATCGTTATGTCTACACCAAAGCAACAATATTATGAAAATCTGGCAGATTCCCTGATTGACAAATTTAATCTGCGTGGCATCGAAGGCTATTACTGCGAAACAAAAGAAGAAGCCCTTCTTACCGCAAAACGATTTTTAACTCCGGGCTGCTCCGTTTCCTGGGGAGGTTCCATGACTTTAGAGGAAATCGGTCTGATTACCGACCTTAAGAATTCCGATTACACCATATATGACCGCGCCACAGCGCAGACACAGGACGAAAAAGATGCGTTATACGCCGAAGTTTCCCACTGTGACTACTACTTTATGAGTACCAACGCTATTACCTTAGACGGTCAGCTTGTTAATGTTGACGGTCTTGGCAACCGGGTTGCCAGCCTCATTCATGGACCAAAGAATGTTGTTATTGTTGCCGGTATGAACAAAGTAGCACCAACTCTTGATGCCGCCATGGATCGTGTCCGTAATGAAGCAGCACCGCCAAATGCCATCCGCCTTGGGCTTAACACGCCTTGTGCCAAGTTCGGACGTTGTGTAGATTGCTTGGATGACGGATGCATCTGTTGTCAGACCGTTATCACACGTAAATCCAGAATTGCAGGAAGAATTAAAGTAATTCTTGTTGGAGAAACCCTGGGATATTAAAAACAGCATTACATCCTGTTTGATAGTAAATGTATTTTAGTTATTTTGTAAACGGGCCGCAGCCACCGAATATAGTTCGTCAGGACTGCGACCCGCAAAATCAATCTAACTCATATAAAAACCACGCACTCTGCAAAGACTAGTTCTCACTATAAATTACCGTTAAATCCGGATGCAACTGCAGAATAGAAGCAGGAACTGCCGGTGTAATCGGTCCGAAAAATGCCTTTTCTACGATGTCTTTCTTGTTCTTTCCATTAGCAATTAAAAGCACCTTCTTTGCACTCATAATGCCGCCCATACCCATGGTAACAGCCTTTCTTGGTACATCTGCCTCGGAGGCGAAGAAACGTGCATTTGCCTCAATGGTGGATGGATCAAGGTCTACTACATGAGTTGCCTTCTCAAAGTAAGAATCCGGCTCATTGAAACCAATATGTCCGTCCAGTCCGATACCAAGTAACTGAAGATCGATACCGCCGGACTGCTCAATTAACTTGTCGTACGCTTCACACTCTGCCTGAAGATCTTTCGCACAGCCGTTCGGAACGTTTGTCTTGGTTACATCGATGTTAATCTTTTCAAACAGATTTGTATTCATAAAGTAGCGGTAGCTCTGGTCATTCGTTCCGTCAAGACCTACATACTCATCAAGGTTAATGGATGAAACCTTAGAAAAATCCACTTCGCCGTTAGCGCACTTTTCTGCAATCTTTGCATAGGTGCCCAGTGGAGAAGAACCGGTAGCCAGACCAAGTACGCAGTTTGGCTTCATAACAACCTGTGCGCAAATAAGTGCTGCTGCCTTTGTACTGAGTTCGTCATAATTGCTTACTTTAATAAAATTCATTGTTTTTCTCTCCTTAAATTTGTTTTTAATTTGAACGTTTCAAAATACCGGACGTTTACACTCTCTTAACTACAGTCTTCTGATCCTTAACAATACAGTCTGCCGGATACACACCACGCAGGGATGTTAACGGATACACAGAAGTATTCTTTCCGATAACAGTACCCGGATTGATTACGGAGCCACATCCCACATCTGCACCGTCTGCTAAGATACCACCAATCTTTCTGAGACCGGTTTCGTAATCCTCATCCCCATGGATGACTACTGCCTTACCATCGGATTTCAAATTAGAACAAATAGTACCTGCACCGGTATGTGCCTTGTAGCCAAGAATAGAATCTCCAATGTAGTTATAATGCGGCGCCTGTACCTTATCAAGCAATACACAGTTTTTAAACTCGGAGGAGTTACCCATGACGCAGCCTTCACCGGTAATTACGCTGCCACGGATATACGCCCCCGGACGTACCTCCGTGTTAGAACCGATAATGGTTGGTCCTTCGATGGTTGCCGTTGGATAAATCTTTACGTTTTCACCAATCAGCACATTATCGGAAAGTTTAGTATAACCGGGAATTCCCTTGTCAATTAAATCCTGAATGTATCCTTTCAACTTTGGAAGCATCTCCCATGGGTACTCGCTGCTTTCAAATAAATCTGCTAAGTACTCCGGTTGGGAAGCATATAAATCTTATGTTTTTACAAGCTTATTCAACGCAGTGTCCTCCTTCCGCAATTGCCTTTGCAATCTTCTCTGCATATTCTACACACTGTTCCTGTGTTTCACTTTCAATCATCACGCGAACTACCGGTTCGGTTCCGCTCTGACGAAGCAATGCTCTTCCCTTACCATTAATCAATTTTTCTACTTCATCCTTTGCTGCCATTACGTTAGCATCCGCAAATACGGCCGCTTTATCCTTTACGCGCAGATTCTTTAAGTACTGTGGATAGAACTTAATCGGCTCTGCCAGCTGTGCAAGGGAAGACTTGGAATCACAGATTTCCTCTGCAATCATAATCGCGGTTAAAATACCGTCACCGGTGGTCGCATATTTTTTCATGATAATGTGGCCGGACTGCTCACCGCCGATGGCATAATCATTTGCCTGCATGCTCTCGTAAACAAAGCGGTCACCCACCTTGGTCTGTACACAATTAATACCAATTTCTGCAAGGCTGTTCACAAAACCACTGTTAGACATGATGGTAGTAACAACCGTGTTGTCGTTTAAAGTGCCTCTTGCTTTCATTCTCTTACCGAGAATATAAATCATGGCATCGCCGTCCACTTCATTACCGTTTTCATCCACGGCAATACAACGGTCCGCATCACCATCAAAAGCAAACCCAAGGTCTAAATGTTTATCTTTTACTAACTTCTTCAGCTTTTCAATATGAGTAGAACCGCAGCCCTCATTACAATTTAAGCCGTCCGGCTCATCTCCGATTACATATGTCTGGGCACCAAGCGCACTGAATACCGCATTGGCAATGTTCCAAGAAGCACCGTTGGCACAGTCCAAACCGATTTTTAACTTCTTGTAAGAGTTGGATGCCACGGAAATCAGGTAACCGATGTAACGGTTTCTGCCCGCGGAATAATCGTGAATGCATCCGATTTTAGACTTCTGCGCCAATGGCAAATCGTCTCCGGTTACACCAAGAGTCTTCAAATCACCATCGATATATGCCTCGATTAACATGGTAGTTTCATCATCCAGCTTTTCGCCATATGCATTAATTACCTTGATACCGTTATCATAATATGGATTGTGGGATGCAGTAATCATGATTCCGCAGTCAAATTCGTCCTTACGGGTAACATAAGATACCCCCGGAGTAGTGATTACATGAAGCATGTATGCATCTGCACCACTTGCCGTAATGCCTGCCACAATGGAGTATTCCAGCATGTAGCTGGAACGACGGGTATCCTTACCGATAACGATACGCGGACGGTAGCCCGGCTTAGTACATCCGGATAGCTTAGAGGAATAATACCATCCAAGGAAGCGACCTACCTTATAAGCCTGCATGGAGGTTAAATTTACATTTGCCTCGCCGCGGAAACCGTCGGTACCAAAGTACTTTAAAGTTCTTGGCTCGTTTGCAGGTCTTCTGTTTATCTCAATTTTATCAAGCAAAAGTTCATCGGTAGATACACTAAAAATTTCTGCAAGCTGCAGCACTTTATCAATTTGTGGAAGCGCCTGGTCCATTTCCCACTTAGATACGGACTGACGTGAAACTCCAAGAGTTTCTGCCAGCTGCTCCTGAGAAATATCGGCGGCATTTCTCAGCTGAATAATTTTCTGACCGATTGTCATACAAAATCTCCTTTTTAGCATTATGCTTATTAACTTGTGTTCATTATAACAGGATATCAAATGACTTACAAGCAACTTAACAATGCATTTTTAGCAACTTTTAGTTGCATTATATTCTCATTTTTCGATTTTGTCTACCCTAAAAATATACTTTTTTATCCGAAAACGTCCTTACTTGTAAACTTCAGTTTACAAAAAGACTATTTGTCCGGTCTGACTTTTTAAACACTCTTCTGAATATTCTTCTTATCAAAAACCGGAAACCGATCAGCACCACCGTTAACAAGTACTAAAACTTTCTTTTTTCATGATTGACTCTCTCCTGAAACATAGTATAATTACTATTGTATTTTAACTATACTGAATTTATTGCGAAAACGCAGGAGGCTTACAATGAAAGAATTCACAATAACTGTAGAAAATTATATGGTAGTTCCGGTAGACAAAGTAAAAAAGGGCAACTTTGTTCCTGCCACCCTGGACTGCTACTTACTTGACAAAGAAGATGCGCCTGCTACTGAAGAACTTCGTCCTGCCCTGATTATCTGTCCGGGTGGTGGTTATGAACACTTATCCGACAGGGAAGGAAAGCCTGTGGCAAAGAAGTTTAATACCCTTGGTTTTTCCACCTTTGTTTTAAAATATCACATTGCACCATTTGAGTTTCCGTCTTCTCTTTGTGATTTGGCCGTTGCTGTCCGCACCGTGCGCGAACGTGCCGCTGAGTGGGGCATCGACCCGGAGCGTATTGCCGTAGCAGGCTTTTCCGCCGGCGGACATCTGGCAGCCAGCCTTTGCATCCACTACAAAAAGGAATGGCTCTCCAGCTACTTAAATAATGCTGCACCGGAAGAAATTATGCCAAATGCATGTGTCCTCTCCTACCCGGTTATCACCTCCGGCGAGTTCGGACACCAGGGCTCCTTTGAAAACTTACTTGGTATGCAGTCTGACGAAGACAAAGCAAAGAAATACAAGCAGGACCTGGTAGAGCTTGTAACACTCGACCGTCACGTTACTGAGGATGTTCCTCCAACCTTCTTATGGCACACCTATGAGGACTCTTCCGTACCGGTAGAAAACTCCATCCTTTACTTAACTTCCCTGATTGACAAGGGCGTTCTGGCAGAGTTCCACATGTTCCCATTTGGCGGACACGGTCTGGCACTCGCTACCGAAGAGACTTCCAACGGAAATGAAGAACTTATCAAGGAAGAGTGCTCCTGTTGGCCGGAACTGGCAGCCCGATTTTTGAATCAGGCGATGTAAAAAGGAATACCTTGTCAAACCCACTCATTCGATGACGGTTTGGCAAGGTATTATTTTGTATTATCCGTTAATTTTTCTCAATTTTCCAACACCTTAAATAAATCCGTACCAAAGCTGGTATATGTCGGTTCCCCTTTTAACATTTTAAAGGTTCTTGTACCATTCTCTGTACGTTCCGCCACCAGAAAGTGACTGCCCTTTTTTGCTTCGTCATACTTTTTCTTTGCCAGTTGGTACAGGTGAGTTACCATCATGGTGGTGATATTCTTTTCATAAAAAGCATCTAAAATTCCTTCCGCAATTTTCGAGCCTTCTTTTTCTGTAGTACTTGCAAAAGACTCATTCAGCAGAAACAAACTGTTTGGCACTGCTTTATCTACCATGTTGCTCATACGTTGCAGTTCCTCACTTAAACGTCCGTTACTTAACTGCTCATCCTCACTTCTTGTAAAGTGAGTAAAAATCTGACCATACACCGGTGCGGAAAACTTGCTGGCAGGCACCGGCATACCACATTGCATCAGCACCTGGGCAATACCATAGCTTCGAAGGAAGGTGGATTTACCACCTTGATTTGCCCCGGTAATTAAAGTCATACGATTATTCGGAAGCTCCATAGAATTTCCAACCGGCTTTTTCTGAGCATACAACGCCATGGAAAGCTCGTACAGATTTTCAAACCGGGTATCTGTGCTGCCTTGTGGCTGCGGTTGCGGCATCATTAGGGTTATGTACAATGGTTCCATACGCTTCATAAACCGCACAGCACCCATATAAAAAGCAATTTCCTCCGCAAAGTGCTCAAAAAACTGCATCATCTTGTGCAAATATGGGCTAAAAATCGATATAATCTGCTTCAGCGTTGCCTCAGATAGTACACTCAAATCTTTCTTTAATTCAACATCACTTCCCACCAAAACCGCATTCTTTTTCATGAACTTCAAATAAAAGCTTTCCAGAGCTCCCTTCTTTATGTCAGCTGTCGGGCGCAGATAATTTAACACGGCCTGCACCATTTTTAGTCCCCCTCCAAATTGAAAGGTATAACCGGCCTCACAACTATCCGTAATCAAAGAGTCCGCCTCACGCAACCGTTCGCAAACAGTATCCAGCGGAAGATTCTCTAAACGCATCAGAAGAGCTTGTACTCCTTCTGATTTCCAGTCCTCCTGTTTCTGTTGCAAAAGTCCACGAATTTTTATCAGTTCTTCCTGTCCCTGGCGCAAATAGTTTAGTGTTTCAAACAATTCGCTGGTCTGTCTTTTGGACTTGGCTCGATTGCTCTTCATTTCTTCCTTATAAATTTGTAATGTCTTGTTCTGACGCTCTGCACACAGGTATAATGTCTCCAGTATCGCATCCTGATGACGCAAGTCCCGCAGCACCTCCTGCCGGTACATAATCTCCTCCGGAGTCTGCAAAGGAATCATCATTACTCTGCGGGCTTTTTCTGCAATCAGGAAGTCTTCTCTTGCCATATTTTTAATTACAATTTCCAGATTCAAATCTTTCATCACATCTCTTGGAAAGGCATAGCTTTTCTTTCCGTCTGTAGATGAATCCCGATATAATAAATAAGGCTCCATTACGATAACCTCCTGATAATATCGTCATATTCCAGTTTGAATTTTTTCACCAGCGCATCCGAATAGCCATAGCCCTGAGCCTTCATCGGCAACATCCGATAGCTGCGTTTGCCTTCTTCTCCGGGTTTTAGTTGTGCAACCAGACTGATGATTTCTTCTGTTTCCTCCGCCAGCTCCTGGATGTGAGTCACATAAATGCCATAGCATTCTCTTTCCAGAAAAGACTCCATCACCTTTCGGCCCATAAGCATAGCATCGTAAGTAGTGGCTGTGGTAAACAATTCATTTAAAATCACAAAGTGCTTCTTGTTCTGAATCCGCGACATCATCGGCAACAGACGGTTAATTTCCTCTTTCAGCTTTCCTGAATTGGACTGTAGTGTTTCCTCTGCCTCAAAATGAGTAGAAATTCCCTGCAGCATCGGCATTGTAAAAAAATCTGCATTGGCATACAGCCCCATTAGTGAAAAATAGACTGCCTGTCCCATAGAACGTGCGAAGGTTGTCTTTCCTCCCTGATTCGGTCCGGTTACCACAAAAAAGGATGGCTTTTCTTTTAACTCAAACTCATTGGAAACTACGGTATAATCATTATCCGCCTGCTTCCACACAAGCGCCAGGTCATACACGCCTCTACCGGAAAACTCCTGTTGTTCCGAAATAATTGGCAACTCCATTGGATACCCCATACCCATGGTTTTTGTCCGAAACCGCTGAAAGCACAAATAAAACTGTACCTCTTTCTCAAACCGCAGCAAACCTTCTGAATAAAATTCCGGAAAATGCTCTTTAAACTCCCGGATTGCCTGAAACACCTTCGGCTTGCTCTTTTTCAAAAGTCCTACCAGTACCTTTTCCAGATAAGAAATTTCTAATGGGTCAGGGAAAATGTCTGTCATTGCATAGCCCTTTTCCTCCGGATCCTGTCCAAGCAGTTTATTCAATTCCTCAAAATAATTTTTTACCGGTTCTTTTGTAGCTGGCTTACCATCTTTTCTGTCAGTCTCCTCATTTTCAGTCACCACCAGCTTATCCGGATCCAAGGAAAGTGAAAAAGAAAGTTCAGAGAAAAAACGATTTGCCTCTGTTAATGCCGTCACAAATCCAGTTTCCTTCTGCTTTGCAATTTCCTGCTTTACATAATCAGCGAACATTTTCATTCCGTCCGAAGCCGGAGAAACGTTCTGCAACTCCTTTTCCAATTGTTGCAGTGCCTCAAGGTAAAGCGTCGCCGCCTGTAAGTGATAAGTAGCTGACTGCATTTCTCCTTTACTTTTTATGGAAAATTCCATCATATTTCGGGACTCCTGCATTTTACGACAAAAATGCTGCATTGCCATACATAATTCTTCCGATTCCATATCCCTGCATACCTGCTGACGGTATAAAATCAATTCCTTTGATTTAGGAAACGTATAATAATACGGTTCTATCTGATAGCTTTTTCCTTGAATTAAAATCTGCTCCAATAAGTAATCCAACTGTAAATCATGAAAAAAATCCGGTTCTTCTTTTATTAGCTCCGGCTCCATCGAGCCAAACAAGATGCTATGAAATTCCATGGCAATTCTCCGTTCTCTTTACCAATACATCTCCCAGTCTTTAGAAAATCTTGTCAGCGCCTCCATATAGAAATAATCCCCCCAGCTGACACATTCATCCACACCTTCCGGTGTGCAGGTATTATAAGGACTCTTCTTGCTGTAGGTACCATGCAGCACCAGACCGTTGGACTTTGTAAAATCCTTTACTGCATAATTGTCCACCAGACTCTTTAACATCTGCGCTGCCAGCTTACGATACTTTGCTGCTTCCTCTTTCGGCAGATATTTTGCCGCCTCCAGAAAGCCGCATGCCACAATAGACGCAGAGCTGGAGTCTCTCGGTTCATCACCCTCTGTGAAAATCATATCCCAGTACGGAATCATATCCTCCGGAAGCTTTTCCAGATAATATGCTGCTGTTCTTCGAAACGCATCCAGATATTCCGGTCGCTTGGTATATGCGTAGGAAATCGCCGTTCCGTAAACGCCCCATGCCTGTCCTCTTGCCCAACAGCTGTCGTTTTTATAGCCCTGACAGGTTTCTCCGTGGTCCGGACCACCGGTTTCCATGTTCATAAAGAAAGTATGATAGGTACTTCCGTCCTCACGTATGGAATACTTTAAGCAAGTTGTAATATGCTTCAGCGCAATTTCCCCATATTTTTTATCGCCGGTTACCTCTTCTGCCCAGTAAAGCAACGGCAAATTTAACAGGCAGTCCACAATGTAACGATAATTCCCCGGTTCTCCCATAGCTCCCCAGGCCTGAATAAATTCACCCACCGGCTGGAATCTGGAAATCAACTGGTCTGCTGCCAGAATTGCTGCTTCCTTTGCCTTTTCATTTCCGGTCAGTTTATAAGCCGCCACACAGGTTGGAGTATATAAAAAACCCATATCGTGATGATCCACCGCAATTTTATTACGGATTCTGTAATCAAAACTGTCCAGCATATGTAAGGCTGCTTTCTTAAATTCTTCCTTTCCTGTATGTTCAAAAGAAAGCCAAACCTCTCCCGGCCAAAAACCACAGGTCCACTGGTCGTTGTTACACTTTGGATAAATATTATTCACACTGGAATGGTTCTGACAGGAATCCGTAAATTCCGCCAGATTTCTCTCCACCTGTGCTGCTGCCACAGTAAGGGCAGCCTTTGCCTCTGCTATTGTCAATTCCTCTTTTTCCTCAAACATCGGTATGTCCTCCTTCTTATACACTTATTCTAAACCATGTACTTCCCGTTGACTCGTTTGCGTTTACAACAACATCCCATTGAATCAGATATACTTTTTCCGTTTCGCCCACATGGTTGGAATGATTTTTTTCTACTACTCGAATATTTTTCACTTTTTCAGGCAGTTGCACCACGCATGAAGACTTTTTGCCATATATGTAAATTTTGTATTCCTCACACTCCACTCTTCCGGAAGTTACCAATTGCTCCGTAAATACTATCTGTGGCTGTACCCCCTCAAAAACATCTGTAATCAGAAGTCCCCCATCTAGTAAAGAAAATTCCGCTTCTCTTGTGAGATGCTTCAATGTACCTTCCTCATAGGCTCCTGCAAACTCTATTTTTGTTGTTCCCTTTTCGTCAGTCGAAAACACAGATGCTTTATACTGCTTTCCTGCTTTCTGGAATCCTCCGTTCACTTGCGGAACACTGTGTCCCAGGGAAGAGTTACAAAGAATTTCATAGCGTCCGGCACCGAAATACTCCTTCGTATATTCTCCGGCTCCCAGGTCTGTAATCAGTTGTTCCCCAGCTGCCAGATACAAAAAGCTTCCGATGTCATTGTGATTATGAGGCTCTCCGTTATCACCGCCCTTGATTGCAAAGCCTACTTGTGTTTTACTTTCACAAATACTCCACTGGGCTTCCGGCAGCACATCATGCCGGGCCGTCACTTTGTTTTCTTCGCCGCACTCCGTCATGCACACCTCGGCACTATCCTTTGTCCAAAGATAATCACGCATCAGTCCCATAAAGCGGTAACAAGTATCCGATTCAAAATCACAGGCCAGTTCTTCCGCCGGAATCCGTACCGTATTATACTTTCCTGCCAGATAACAAGTCAGACCCATACGAAACTTTGCCTGCTGATCCCCATCAGAAAAGCTTATGGTCTGTCCGCTTGAAAAATAAGTTTTCTGCTGAAACTCTGCAATTTTGCGTAGCTTTTCGTTGGCAAATAAATTAATTTTGCCATTACTGTAGCGAAGCAGCTGCTCTGCAAATCCAACAAAATAAGTCATTCCATAGGTAAAATAGCCAATCCCCTCCATACATGCACCATCCTCCCTGAAACCTCCCAAATAGAAAGTCAGGGAATGACACAATCTCTCCAGACAAGACTTCAATTGTTCTTTTTCATTTTCTCCCATCAGATAAATACATGCACTACCGATACTGCCTGCACACACAGCATTCCAGTTATGATCGGAGCATTCCCAGCTGCCATACCTTGGTTCTGATTGAAAAAACGGTTCCAGGACTCTCTTCTTTATTTCTTTCCGGACTCTCTCACACAGTTGCTTGGGCAATTTGATTTCTTCCGGCAATTCCCCATTTACCAGCGTTATAATTTCCGCCAGTGCCTGCGCAGTTTCTGATGAGAACAAATCTACCACGAGTCTCCAGTTGCTGTCAGTTACCCGATTTACGTGGGCAGGCAGCGCCCAACACTCCTCCTCACAAATTTCAGACAGTATCCCTGCCAGTTTCTCCACATCCTCGCGGCGCTTAAACATATATGCCGCCATGCCATACACTGCCAGAAACTTTCTACGTCTGAAATACACATCCTCATATTTCAAACGGTTTCCTGTCGTTTCAAACAAAGCAAAGAGTTCCTCTGTCAGCTTTGGCATTGTTTCTTCTCTCATCTGATTTGCAAGCATCTTCACCTGTTTTTCTAAATTCTCATGAAAAGCACCCATCTTTTCACATCCTCCTTCGGATTTGCCCCCAAACTATTTCTTTTATTTTACCAAAACAATGTCGGTATGACAATGCCCCAAATATCCGAGGGAGAGGATACTTGAGGCAGTCAGGTAAAATTATAAAGTTTTCTTTGCAATTACTCCTTAACCTTTCAGGCCGGTGGTTGCGACACCTTCCACAAAATACTTCTGCAGGCAAAGGAAAACGATAATAACCGGTACCAAAGATAATACAGAACCGGCCATAATCAGTCCATAGTCAGAGGAATACTGGCTGATGAACATCTTTAAGCCAAGCTGGATTGTCTTGTTTTCCGGAGATTTCAAATAAATTAATGGACCAAGATAGTCATTCCATGTATTTACAAATGTAAAAATTGTCAGTGTTGAAAGCGCTGGCTTCGACAGCGGCAACATAATTTTTGCATAAATCCGGTACTCACTCATACCGTCAATTCGAGCCGCCTCACATAAATCATCCGGAATGCCCTCATAAAACTGCTTCATCAGGAACACTCCAAATGCCGAGAAAGCCTGTAAGCAAATGATAGCAAGCAGTTTATCATTCAATCCCATACTTCTCATCATCAAAAACTGCGGTACCATATACACCTGCCAGGGCATTGCGATGGTGGCAATATAAGCAAGGAACAATCCCTTTTTGTGTCTGAAATTCAGCTTTGCAAAGGAGTAAGCCGCAAAGCTGCTGGTAAGCAGCTGAAGACAGGTAACTACAATCGTTAAGAAAACGGTATTTTTTACAAACTGGAACATCGGTATTTTTGTCCAGATTTTCATGTAATTATTCCATCGCGGCACCTCAGGTATCCATACGAAAGGATCCATCTGGAATACTTCTCTGTCCGCCTTAATGGATGCAGACAGCATCCACAAAAATGGTATAATCATCGCTACAGCAATCAGAAGGAGTATTGCGTACACAATTACTTTTCCAATCACAGTGTTTCTATGCATGGATTTCTGTTTCATTTTCGTACTCCTCCTTCCTACTCATATTTTTCCTGACCCTTGAACTGAATCAGGGTCACAATCAGTACCATCAGGAAAAGTACCATGGCAACTGCACTGGAATATCCAAGCTTCCAGTCAATAAATGCCTTCTGGTAAATATAATATACAAGCACGGTTGCAGAGGTGGTCAGTTCACCGCTTCCGCCGCCGGCTAACATTACTGCCACATCATAAATCTTAAAGCAATTAATGGTCAGCATTACCACTACGAAGAATGTGGTAGAACGAAGCTGTGGCCAGGTTACATAGCGGAACTTCTGCCAGGTGTTGGCACCGTCCAGTCCGGCAGCTTCGTATAACTCCGCAGAAATTCCCTGTAAGCCCGCCAGATAAATAACCATGTAATAGCCCATAAACTTCCATACACTGAATAAAATCATGCTGACAATAACAAGACTTCCTGCAAACCATTGCGGAAGCGCCTCCGGCTCCACATGAAATACGTTATATAACAGTGTGTTAATCGGACCCTTACTTGGGTGGAAGAGCATCTTCCAAACAGCAGTAATCGCTACCAGGGAAGCAACATAAGGGAAGAAGGACAGGGTTCTGAATATTCCTCTTCCAATTACTTTCTGGTTTAGTACAATCGCCAGTCCGAGAGAAGCCACCATGGTAAGCGGTACCGTTCCGAGACAATAAATTGCCGTATTCTTCAATGCTGCCAGAAAAAAGGTATCCTGAAACAAATCCTTAAAGTTGCCAAAGCCAACGAATTTAATTGCATTACTTCCGTCCCACTCCATAAAAGCAAGTGCAAAAGCAAAGACAATCGGAACTAAGGTGAATACCATAAATCCGATGAAATTCGGTGCAATAAAAGAATAGGCAATTAAGTCCCTTTTGGTTTCCTTGCTGAGCAGTTTACCGGACTTGATACGATTAATCTCCCTGCGCAGCCTGTCTATTCTTGCTAATATTTTCTTTTTCTTTTTTTCATCCTGTTCTACTGATACTGCCGTCAGGAGCATTTTCAATTCTTCCTGCAGCTTTGGTATCTGTTCTGATTTATTATTACTCATTCACTTCAACTCCCATAGCCTTTACTTACGCTTTTTTAATTACAGGGCTGGTAATATGCAATACTACCAGCCCCGGCATAGTGATTTACTTATTTAAAATCTTCTTAACTTCTTCGTTCATCTTTGCAATGCCTTCATCAATAGTAAGTTCTCCTGTCATAATGGAACCATGATAGGAATCAAGTACGGAATTGATTTCGGATACATTTGGAGCATAAGGAACTTCCAGATACAAATTGGAAACCTTTAATGCTTCCTTACTGTTTGCATCACTTGGGAAGCCTGCAAGACCTGTGATAGCTGCCATCGCATCATTTGTCATAATTGCAGGGAAGTTACCGGTTTCAGCCATAACCTTGGCACCTTCTTCGCCGCTTACCCACTTAACGAAATCCCAAGCTTCATCCTTAATATCAGTTGCAGTTGTTACAGCAAGACCTGTGATTGTACCAAGTGTGGAACCAGCCTCAACGCCTTCTGCATGAGGATACTTAACCATACCCCAGTTACCGCAGAGTGCCTTGTCGTAATCACCATTGTTTAAGCTGTTGATCAGTGTGGAAATGTACCAGGAACCCATGTTCATCATAGCTACATCACCACCTGCAAACGCTGCAGAGTAATGTAAGCCTTCCGCCTTTAAATCAGTATACTTTCTTGCAACGCCATCTTTTTCCTGATTCAGAACCAGTTCATAATATGGCTTGAAGAACTCATAGCTACCGCTTAAAATATTGTTCTTTCCATCCAAAACACCGAAGAGCTGAACGGCACTTCTCCATGTATGGTAATGACCACCATAAATCTGGGAACCGAAAGTAGTATCAGTTACCTTTCTTGCCAGCTCATCATACTGAGCAAATGTCATATCGTTAGTAGGATATGCTACGCCCTTCTTATCAAAAATGTCCTTATTGTAGAATACTACCCAGAAGTCATTTCTGAATGGAAGCTGATATAACTTACCGTCTACAGTTACCTGGTCGGTAACACCTGCATACTGTGCAAGGTCAACCTTGTCCTTTGCAATGTAGTCATCTAATGCAAGAATGGCATTCTTCTGAACTAAAGTTGCATAACCAGGTACATCCTTAATTGTTACAACGTCAAAATCTGTTCCTTCACCGGATAATTCAGTTGCAAGAACCGTCATGTAATCTGTAGAACCAAGGTCTACCATTTCAATAGTAACATTTGGCTTAACTTCCTTGTACGCATCTACTAATGCCTGCCAATAGGCCGTTGTCTCCTGATCCCATACTGCCCACTTGATTGTTACACCCTCGGACTTATCCTTAGAGCCGCAACCTGCAAACATGGAAACTGCCATAGCCATAATAAGTAACATGCTTAAAATTCTCTTTTTCATTTTATCCTCCTCTTAAAAATGATTTATTGTGTTATCAGTATAAAGTGTCTCCTCCTGTTTTTGAATAAATTTTTTTTCGAAATCATTCATTTTTTATTCATACTTTCTTCACACTTTTTTCAATGCATGTATTTTTTTAGTATTTAATGTACTTTTTTTAGAATATCCTTCAAAACGATATGGTTTCTGCTTTTCATTTCTACATTTTTCGTGTAAACTAGACTAAAACCGTTCAGAAAGGAGCTCCCTATGAAAAAAAGGAATAACAATCAGACTTCCGGTTATCTGCGCACTAAAATTTCCCTTATAGTCACCTGCTTTGTTGCCTGCATCGGACTGATGATTGCCCTCCTTTCTTTCTACCTTTACAGAAACTACTTACAAAAAAACATTCTACAGACTGCACAAAGCAACTTGCAGTTAATTGCAGATAACATCGACCGTGAAATAAACACGTTAAAAAAACTGGCGCAATTCTGTCAGGTAAATACTATCATGGGAGAATTTACGGAAGCAGGCACCACGCTCTCTGATCAGGAGATTATTACTGCCTACGAACGTCTTAATGAGGAATACTATGCCAACGAAGCACGAACCTATCTGCATCGCATCATTGTTGCCTCTAACGATGGTGGCTACCTGCAAATGGTTCCTACTTCCTTTTCCAGCAGTGTCCACTCTCCTACGGTAGCCGAAGCACTCCCTTACTTTCAACTGCTGTTCGACTCACCGGACTTTTCCTTTGATACCGGTTTTGTACAGGATCCTTTTTATCAGGGTACTATACCATGCCCTGTACTTTTAACAGTCCGTCCGATTTATTCCCGGTATTATTCCGATTCCACAGGCTGGGTCATGCTTTGCATTACACCGGAGCTGTTTTCCGACCAGTTGGCCTACTACAATCTTCCGAAAGACAGTACCCTGTTTTTATCTCTTGGTTCCCATGAATATTTCATTACCGAACAGGGTTGTCCGGAATCAGACATTCAATTTACCAAGTATAAAAAGCTGGATGTAAATTACCTGAAATTATCAACACAAGCTTACCATGTATATGAAAAAGGAAGTCTCGATCGTCAGCTTCTGCTTCGAATTGCCCTGGCTGAACTGCCGGGCTGTTATGTCAGCCAGACCATTTCCAATCAAGAGTCCGGTATCCAGCACATGATGTTTATTGGAATTGTTGCCTGTCTTATTCTTCTGGTTTCTGCCATTGGTATTGTTATCAACCGGCTGTTATACCGTACCATTAACCTTCCGGTACAGCAGCTGCAGCAACAAATATCTTCCATTGCACAAGGTAACTTTATAAGAAATACCTCTATCGAATGGAAGCATGAACTGGGTGATATCGGCCGCGGTATCAATGATATGTCCGAACAAATTCAGGAATTGCTTGATCACGTTGTAAAGGAAGAGCGTGAAAAACAGGATTTGGAATACAAAATGCTGCAAAGCCAGGTAAACCCTCATTTTCTCTACAATACCTTAAACTCCATAAAATGGATGGCTTCCATTCAAGGTGCGGACGGTATTGCCGAAATGACAACTGCTCTCTCCCGCCTATTGAAGAGCATCTCCAAAGGTACTAAAATTCTAGTCCCTCTACGAGAAGAACTGGCATTATTAAATGATTATTTTACCATACAAAAATACCGCTATGGCGGTACCATAACCATGGATATTCATGTAGAGGACGATGCTTTCCTCGACGTATCCATTGTAAAATTTACCTTGCAACCTCTGGTGGAAAATTCCATTTTCCACGGTATCGAACCAAAAGGCACTGCCGGCCACATCGACATAACTGTCAGTAAAAAGAATGAAAACGATTTAATTATTGAGGTTCTGGATGATGGTGTCGGAATGGACGAACAGCAGATTAAATATCTGCTTAGTGATAAACCAAATGACGCACAGGACGGCAAGTCTGAATTTTTCCGGGAATTTGGCATACGCAATGTAAATAAACGACTGCAATACGAGTTCGGAATCTCCTCCGGTATCTCTATTGAAAGTACAGAAGGCTCCTACACAAAAATGATTCTTTTAATACCTATTACTAACGAAAAAGAGGAAAAAAATGTATAAACTGCTGATTGTAGATGATGAACCGCTGGTTCAGGTTGGTATCAAATCCATGTTGGACTGGTCTGCATACAATATTGAAATCTGTGGTGCTGCCATGAATGGACAGGCAGCCTATTCCATCATTAAAGAGCTGATGCCGGATATTGTCATCACTGATGTAAAGATGCCGATAATGACAGGTCTGGAATTAATTAAGAAGTGTCGGGAAGACTTCGGTTATCACAAGCCGGCCTTTATCATACTGACCAATTACGAGGATTTTTCCATGGCAAAGGAAGCCCTGCAGGCCCAGGTTGTAGATTATCTCATCAAAATTGAGCTTACTCCGGAAAATCTTGGCGCCGTAATTGCAAGTACCGTCTCCCGTTTGCAAGAACAGCAAACCCTTATGCCTGAAGAAGCACCTGCTTTATTTAACCTGAATGCATTGGCTGACAAGTTCTATCTCCGTTTACTGCATAACCTGTTTGAATCCAAAGAACAGTTTTTTCATCAGGCAGAAGAACTTCATATAAAATTCTCTTCTCCATATTATATATGCTGCTATATGGAAATGGTTTCATCTTCCGCTGCTTCCTTTTCCTTCGAAAAGCAGGCAAATCTGTATAACGGCACCTTACAGATGATTCGCGAAATCCTTATTAAATATGCACCTTGTCACATTGTTACTCTGGACATGAAGCATTTTGCCGTTATTTTCCACGAAGAAGATCACTCCGAAGAACAACCTGATTTACAGCGAATTTCTGTTATTTTACAAACCGTCAGTGATACCATCCGGAACTATTACAATGTTTCTCTCAGTGGCGGCATAGGAACCTGCGTCACCTTTCCTTTGGAAATCGCAGACTCCTTCCAAAACGCAAGACAGGCGGCATCCTATGCGACACCCTCCCATACGATTTTCAGTTATGAAGAATTTCATCCGGATGCTGTGATTCATCGCCAATTTAATCTGTCCTTATTTAAAAATGACTTGATTACTGCTTTTGACACAATGGACGAGGAAGCTTTTGATAATATTCTATCCCAGATAATTGAGTTATTTCTCGCCCATCCTACACAATATGTACAGATTTTGGATTGTGCCTGTAACCTTTTGTATCTGACTACATCTCTTCTACCGGAGGGAGAAAACGTATTAAATGAATTATTTTCCGATTGCCCGGACAACTACCGTTCCCTCTACCTTCAATCCACCACAGAACAAATTGTGGATTGGCTCAAAGAATTCCGTAATCGTCTGAGCGGCTATATGCAACAACATAAAAAAGAATATCGGAACCGTATTGTAGAAAATGTCAAATCCTACATCAAAGAAAATCTTCACAAAAAACTTTCGTTAAACGATGTGGCAGACTCCTTTTTTATCAGTTCCAGCTACTTGAGCCAATTGTTCAAAAAATACAGCGACATGGGTTTCAACGAATATGTAACCTACCAAAAAATCACCGAAGCAAAACATCTGTTGACTACCGGTAACAGAAAAGTCTATGAAGTAGCCGATATGTTAGGCTTTGAAAGTGCGTTTTATTTCAGCAAAGTATTCAAAAAGGTGGAAGGTATTTCTCCGACAGAATATCAGAACCTGCCCTAAAAACAGGAGCAATGCATCAGTCCTGATTACGATGCATTGCTCCATTATTATTACATATCTCTTCCGTATACTTCTATTTGAGTCAGAGCAGGGAACGGAGATTCATCCTCCGCCTTTATCAGCTTGCAAAGCTTCACCCAGGAAATTCTCTTTTTCTCAAAATTCAAGACATGTGGCTGCGCACTCTTTTCAAGCTTCCAGTCCATGCTGCTTCCGTCAGAAAATTCCAACGTTACCTGCGTCCACCAACTGTCATGTGGAAAATCAGCTCTGGTTACTAACACAATCTTGTCAGCCTCCACTTCTCTTCCAAAATCCACTGTCATTTCAGCATCAGGATTCCGGTTAATACCCCAGGACTCAAACGGCCACTCCCCATGGGAACGGTTCTCGCAAACTCCATCAATAGCATTTCTCGCCGCAAATACCGCCTCACCTCTTGTCTCCACATTAGCACTGGCATGAGGATAGCAGTGAGTATCTCCGTGTTGGTCATTTACATTCAGCGCCAAATTCCGGTAGTTTTTTATTTCTTCTTCGGTAGCCACTCTGGCACATAAATAATGACGATTTCCGCTAAATGCTTTTGGAGAATAGGAAATTCTCTTTTCTCCAAAAGGAATATGATAATATACATTATCTGTTATATAGCAAAAGGATGTTCCAAGCGCATCATCAAACTGCAGAAAGATGTGTATGTTCTTCTTTGATGTTTCAAACGCAATAAAATCCCCCTCTTCATATTCTGTTGTATGTACCAGACTGACAAAATCTGTTCCACTGCTGACCGCCAGTGTTTTTCCTTCTTTATTCTGAATTTTTAATGATATCTCTGCCATATCCTTCTCCTCCACACTATGATTTGTGAAATTGTTTTCTTTTCTGATATAACTATAAAGGACTGCCTGATTAAAGTCAAGCAGTCCACATTCCTAATTTCCCGAACTTTTATAATATTTTATGCTGTACCGCCAGAATGCATAGGCGAGCAGATACAGTACTATGCCAAGTACAGGTGTCAGATACAGGTATACTTCCGGATATGCCGCCATATCATCCTTTCTCAGTAAAAACTGAGCAGGAAAGTAATTCACAAAAGCAAAGGGTACTATGTAAATCATACCAATCTGAATTGCTTTATGAAAAATGCTCACCGGATAGCCTGCAAATTTTCTGGCATTCCAGTAGAACAGCTCTTTCAGGCTTCCGGTTTCCAGCAAATAAATATTCATCGTCGCCAGAACCAAAAAAATTGCTCCCTGTATCAGCACCCCACCGAAGATTGCCAACAGATAGTACATTACCTTGCCAAACGTCCAGACAATCCCCACTTTAGAAGCAGAAATCAAAAACAGCACAATACCAAGACCACCATGTCCGATGGCTGCAAACCAGTCTGCATTCACAAAAATAATCTGAAACAACAGACCTCTCGGACGAAGAATAAAACGGTCAAAGCCCCCGTTTCGTACCGTATGTCCAAAATCTCTGAGCCCGGTAAAAAATAAAATCAAAATACCATAGGTTACAAACAGCAGACTGAACAGAAACAGTAGTTCATACACGTTCCAACCATTTAAGGTATCAAATTTCAGCAAGGTAAAATACACCACAATAATGCCTGTAGATTCCCGCAAAAACACCGCAAGAGAACGTAGCACAGCGTCTACTCTATACTGAAACCAGGACTTCATAATTGTTTTTGTATAAACACCTATCAGGTGCAGAACATCACTTTTCATTTTATTAACCTCCCTGCACCACCAGTTTCTTTTTGCCTTTTCTCCACAAAATACATCCTCCCATATAAAGTACTACAATCCAGACAATCTGAAGCAAACACTTCATACAGATTTCCTCCCCATTTAGCTGCCCCAGATAAATCTGCACCGGCGTAAAATAAATCGAGGAAAACGGAAGTATATTCATCACGGGCTCCATCCACTCCGGCATAAACCACAGGGGAATCATGGAACCGGACAACACATTGACAAACACATTCTTTATGGTAATCAGGCTCCACATATTAATCAGCCAGAAGGAAAAGGTTTGCATCAAAAAGCTTAAACTCCAAAGCACCCCATAGCCAAGTAAGGCGCTCACTATAAAAAGAATCATGCAACCCACGCTTGCAGGCGGCAGAACTCCTACCGTGAAAATGCAGACCAGCATAGCCGGAACAAAATGGAACACAAGCATAAAAAAGGCGCTCCCCAGATTTTCAAACAACATTCTTCCCTGAAAGCTGATAGGCAGTAACATCTCCGTAGCAATGCTGCCATTTCCGATACGATCCGGCAGATAATAATCATTGATGGCAAACAGGGCATCCAGCCCAATGGAAAGCACAAAATTGGTCGTTACCATCGCCATGGTAATACCGTCCACCTCCTGCCTGCTCCCATACAATGCCTGATAAATACACCAGAAAATGAATATTTTCAAAAGTGTATTCAAGATTCCCATCCAGTGATTAAACCGATAAGCACTGCGGTTTAAAAAGCTTTTCTTTGCAAATGCCAGATACGGTGCAAGCTTCATTTACCGCACCTCCCCATTATAAATCTTACGAATCAGACTTTCAATTTCCGGCTCAGAAATATTGATATCCCGTACGCCGTACTTTGTCAAAAGTTCATTCATCAGTTCATCAATTTTTACATCCCGGTTTTCAAATATAAAACGTTTTTTTCTCTCGTCCAGCTCCACAATATCCACATTCGTTATCGGAGCTATCTCATATTTCTGCATAAATTCCACATCCAATTGTCGTGTCGTACCAAATTTTTCGCGAATTCCGTTCAATTCTCCATCATACACCTTAGCTCCCTTATCAATAATAATCAAACGGTCACATACCTTTTCGATGTCCTGCATGTCATGGGTTGTAAAAATCATTGTGACATTATCTTTTTCGTTCAACTCCCGAATAAACTGACGAATAGTCTCCTTTCCTACCACGTCCACACCAATTGTCGGTTCATCAAAAAATACTATCTTCGGCGAATGTAGCAATGCCGCCACAATATCAGCCCGCATCCGCTGTCCCAAAGACAACTGTCGCACCGGCTGTTGCAAAAAAGAAGACATATCAAGCATTTCTGTAAAACGCCTCAAATTTTTCTGATATGTTTCCTCCGGAATTCGATAAATTGCTTTTAGCAGCTCAAAGCTGTCCACCACCGGCAGGTCCCATTGCAATTGAGACTTCTGTCCGAATACTACACCAATATTTCCTACATACCTTTTCCGATCCTTATATGGTGTATAACCGCCTACCGTGATAGTTCCACTATCCGGACAAAGAATCCCGGACAGCATCTTGATGGTAGTGGATTTTCCCGCCCCGTTAGGACCGATAAATCCAATCATTTCGCCTTCCTCAATAGTAAAGCTGATGCCATCCACTGCCTGTCGGTATTCAAACTTCGGCACAAAAAGATTGGCAACCATTCCCGGTATTCCACCGGCTCTTTTGTTGATTCGGAACCTTTTACTGACATTGTTTATTTCAATGAAGCTCATTGCTTTCTCCCTTCTTTTCTTCACTTGTTTTCCTATATTCCTCTGCTTTTATTGCAAAAATCACCTCAGACAATTCCTGCTTTTGTATGGAAACCTCCCCTATCGAAGTCTGAGGTAACAGCACCTCCATAATTTCTGCTGCTGTCACATAGTTGGAATTGTAGGTAAGTACCAGCCTATCTTCCTCGAAACAGTATTCCTCCAATGGTAAATCCTCCATGTCCGGTAATTCTCCTGTAAGTTTCAGGCACATACGATCCATCGGAGCATACTCCTTAAGCAGAGTAGCTTGCTCCCCATAATATAACAGCTTTCCCTGTTCCAATACCACGATTCTCTCACAAATTCCGGCCACCTCCCGCATGTTATGTGATGTAAGCACCAGTGTCATTCCCTGACACACTCTTTCCTGTAGAATTTCCTTTAAAATCTGCTTTGCATTTTCATCCAGACCATTCACCGGCTCATCCAAAAGCAATAGTTCCGGTCGATGCAAAAGCACTGCTGCCAGTTCGGCACGTCTGCGTTGTCCCAGTGAAAGACTTTTCACCGCTACATGTTCATATTCCCTCATACCAAACCGTTCTTTCAGAAAAGCATACTCTGTCCTAAATTTCTCCTCCGGAATCCGATGAATAATCTGAAGTTTCCTGAAGTTCTCTTCTACCGTCTCATATTCTTCCAATATTGGAATCCGTTCCAACAGGCATCCAATGCGCGGACATATCTCTGTACGCTTTTCTATCGAATCTTTTTGTAAGGTATACACGGTTCCCTTGGTTGGTGCAAGCAAACCACAGGCCAGCTTTAAAAATGTAGTTTTCCCCGCACCGGAAGCCCCAATGATTCCTACACAAACACCTCTTGGGATATGCAGAGTTATATCGGACAGTATGAACTTGCTGACATGTTCAAAGCTTAACATTTTAATTTTCCTCCTGTTAGCATAAAAGTAACCCCTGCAAAATAAATTTGCAAGGGTTTGGGATAAACGATGCTTATTTGGGGATAAACACTTTTACACAGAAAAAATTATCTTCCTCATAAAAATCAACCATTCCGTCATATTGGTCTGCAATGGATTTAATTTTACCCACACCAAGGCCATGTTGCTCCTTTTCTTCCTTAGAGGACATAAGTTCAGGATTCACCGCCAGTACCGATGAGAAAATCTGATTTTTCACACAGATGGTTTCATAACCCCGATTCGCTGTAATCAGCACATCAAGCTGCCATTTTCCTGTACCCTCATTTTCCTTTGTCTCTGTACAGGGTTTGCTCATTTCCCTCAAAAGTGCCTCAATGGCATTATCTAACATATTCGTAAGCAGGGCAGAAAAATCCATGCGTTTCATACGTTCAAAAGCCAGGTTTTCAATCTCAGCCTTCACAATAATTCCAAGCGATTTTGCATACGAAAGCTTCTCGTTAATAATATGATTTAGCAAGACATTTCCGGTCTCAATATAACTGTGCATGGTGCTGAATTTGTCCAGAATCTCTGAGGTATAAGCCTTTGCCAGTTCTATCTCTCCATCATTTAAATATGCAGTCAACACCATCATATGATTTTTCATATCATGCTTTAACTGTCGTACATTCCGATGCAGTTCCCTTAGCTCCATATCCTGGCGGCGCATTTCCTCAGTTTCCTTTTGAAGCTTTTCATACTGATAGCGCAATTCCGCTTCCTGCTCCATTAAAGCGATACATTTTGTCTTTAATTCTTCTACTTCCAGCTTCTGCTTTTTTTCTTTCCAAAAATCCATTCTTATGCCCTCAGATATTCCATAAACTGTCGCTTTGCCGATTCTCCGTACGTTTTACCCACCGGAAGACTTCTTCCGTCTGTCAGTTCCACAGTTTCCGTTCCAAACAGACGGATAGCTCTCTGATTTGCCAAAAAACCTTTATGAATTCGAATAAAACCATCTTTTCCCAGTGCTGTTTCCACCGCTCCGATAGTACTGCGAAATCGGTATTCTCTCTGTTCTGTATATACTTTTACATAATTTGCATCAGACTCAAAATAGAGGATTTCCGTTAATAGCAGGCACACTTCACCTTCCATAGTACGAAAATTAAAATGCTTTTGCTTTAGTTCCAGCTCTTTTCTGCAATCTGCAAGCACCTTTTCCAGCTCCACTTCTAAAAACTGCTTTCTCACAAAGCCGAAAGGATGATACTGAAAGCTCTCATATACCAGTTCATCATGTCCTGTTACAAACACTAGCAGCGGTTTAACCTGCCATGCTGTAAGCCGTGCCGCCACTTCCATACCGGAAAATTCCGGCATATCAATATCTAAAAGAAGAATTTCACAAGACTCCTGCTGTAGTTTTTCCAATAAATCTTTTCCTGAAGAAAAGCCTGTTATTTCCGCCATCGGAGTATATTTTTCTACACATTCCCGGATTTCTTCTCTGATTTTTGATTCATCATCGCATAGATAAATTCTCATAACCTACCCCTTTTGATGCAAGAAGGGGTATTGCATCCGCAACACCCCCGCGTTTTAAAACATTATCTCAGATTTTCTCTTTAACAACTTAGCACCATACATAATCATAAAAGCACTTCCCACTGCAGTAACTATACTGCCTACTGCTATTAAAATGCCAAATACAATATTTAAGATACCTGCATGCTTCATGGTTAAATATACTTTTTCCATAGAATTCGCCTTCTTTCTTTCGGAATCCTTTCTCTCAACTACTTAACACCATACTGTTCATAGTAAGCGTCAATTGATGCCTTCATCGCGTCATCAATCAGCACCTCTCCGTTACATGGCTTATTATGTAAACATTCAACCACATCTGCCATGGAAACAATCGCACGGGCCTCAAATCCATACTTATCCTTAATTTCATCCAAAGCACTCTTCTTACCGTCCAAGCCGACTTCCATACGATTTAAGGAAACCATAAGGCCGAGAATTTCTACATTTGCTGCACCCTTTACCTTTGGTACGGTTTCTTCCATGGACTTACCGGAAGTAGTTACGTCTTCAATCATAATGACCCTGTCGCCATCCATAAGCTTGCTGCCAAGAAAGCTTCCCTTATCTGCGCCATGGTCCTTTTCTTCCTTACGGTCGGAGCAGTAACGAATTTCCTTTCCGTACAGTTCGCTGTAAGCAATGGCAGTAACCACACTAATCGGGATACCCTTGTACGCAGGTCCGAATAACACATCAAAATCGTCACCGTAATTATCGTGAATCGCCTTTGCATAATACTCACCAAGTCTCTTTAACTGGGAACCTGTAACATATGCACCTGCATTCATAAAAAATGGGGACTTTCTTCCACTCTTCAGAGTGAAATCACCAAATTTTAAAACTTTGCTTTCTACCATAAAATTGATAAATTCCTGCTTATATGCTTCCATGTGTAAATCCATCCTTCCCTTTTTTCTGTCCTTTATAGTAGCATAAAAACTAACAGTTTTCAATCCTCTATTTGGTATCATTTTTTAGTCTATATAATTTCCATAGCTTTCATAAATTTCTTTTACCGCATTGAAGGAAAGCTTCGGTCTGCGGTACTCATCCACCACGCCTTTGTTGTTCATGGTACGAGGGCGTCCGGACCACCATTCCTCACTGATACGCACATCACAGAACTGCCAGATATAAACTCCACTGCAGCCCGGATGCTCCAGACATGCCGAAACCTGCTCTTTCAGGGTTTTTGCCTGATATTCCTCCGTCCACTTTGCCTCGTATGGGTTTCGGTATCCATAAATAGCACCGGCACCGATCTCCGTAATCAAGAATGGTTTTCCGACACCGCCGGTTTCATTCTGTACCCACTGATATAAATCGTCCAGATATTCTCTTACCGGTGTATCATGGTACCACTTCGGATAAATGTTGTAGGAAACCACTTCCGGCAAATCCAAACAGATATCCGTTTTAAATCTGCAGCTTGCAGAGGAACGCGGTCTGGACATGTCAAATTCACGAATCAAATCATACTGCCTGCTGTAGCATTCCCTGCCATACTCGGTTTCACTGGCACATTCGTTTAAAATACCCCAGATATAAATACTTGGGTGATTATAATGAAGCGGAATCATCTCTCGGATACACTGCTCTGCCTGTGACTCAAAATTTGGGTTTAGCATCTGCTCCAGAACTAATCCTCTGGCGTGGTTTTCCTCCCACAAAAGGATTCCCTGTTCATCACAAAGGTCCAAAAATACCTCATCATCCGGATAGTGTACCATACGTATGGAATTTGCACCCAGATACTTCACCAGCTCAATATCTGCCTGCATTGCCGCATATGGCAGTGCACAGGCAAACTGCGGATGGTCTTCATGACGACACACTCCCTTGATGCGAAGTGCTTTTCCGTTAAATATAATCTTCTTTCCTTCAATTTTTACCTCACGGAAGCCAAAACGGTCAATCAGATCATCTACCGGACGACTATTCTCTACAATCGTAGTGCTAATCTGATATAACACCGGTGTTTCTATATTCCATTCGGATACCTCAGCAAATGCCACCTCTTTGATCAGTGTCTTTTCTTCTCCTGCCGCCAGGGTCACACCTCCCCAGGCAAGCTCTGTTACAACAGAAGCCCCACGGATTACCGAAACCGGTTCCACCGTATGCTTTATCTCGTCCGTATTACAGAGCAAAAGTTCTACCGTTGCCTTCCATTGCTCCTGTTCCCTGTATGGAGTCACCTTTACCAGACGTACAAACACCTCAGAAATCTGCTCCAGCACTACCGGTCTGCTGATGCCGCCATAAGACATATAGTCATTTGCAACATGCAATGCACTTTCCTCGCTAAATCGGTTATCTGCTTTAATTTCCAGTGTATGCTCTCCCTCCGGAAGATTTTTTATAATAGCTTCAAAACTTGTGTAAGCATTATAATGAGAAGCTATTTCCTTTCCGTCCAGATAAACCGTTGCAGTATGGCTGACTCCTTTAAACTCCAAACGAATCGTTCCCCCCGCTTCAAAGGTGGTTTTATAAATTCCTTTCCCTCGATAGTTCATAAATTCCGGATGACTTTCCCAACAGCAAGGGGTTGCCACCTTATATTTCTTTCCGGCATTTTTTCCTTGACAAGGTGTAAACTCCCACAAACATCCTGTCAATTCCCGCTGCTTTCGAATCTTATGCATTTGAAATGTTCGAATCATAACAAAAACCTCCTCATTCTCCTTTATTTTACAGGGACTGCATACACACCATATACAGTCATTTTCTTACCATTTGCACTGACGAAGAAACCTGTCATATCCTCCAGTTTTACATTTTCTGCCGCCATGGTATTCTGAATGTCCTCAAATGTAAAACGTGTCTGATATGGACTATTGCTCACATTGCCGGCAAATACCTTATGCCAGCCACCCTGCAGCACCATATAAGGCTCTGCCTCAGAATCATATACAGCAATCATATCATAATTCTCATTTAAGTATGGCTTCCAGTTGTCCAGCCAGATATTACCCCAATCATCAATCTGCTGACCCGAATCCGCACGGAAAATCTGCACCCAGTCAGCGCCTATTCCTACAGAATTCCAGTCAAACGCCGGCTTCACATACGCTTCATACTTCGGAAGACTGTTTTTCTGACCATACACTTCCATCATTGCATTTAGCATCGGAACTGAATTTTCAAACCAGGTATATGTTTTCCGGTAAATATAGCCGTGAGCCTCTCCCGAACCATTATAAGGTGCCTGATTGTCCCAAAGCACACAAGGAATTTCGGCTTCCTTTGCCTTTCCAAAGAAATGTTTTGCCCATCTTGCTCTGTCCTCCGGATTATTAAAATCAGAAGCACCGCACTCACCAATAATAATCGGTACATTTTTTTCTTTAGAAATGTTCTTTAACTGCTTAAATAAATCTGCGATACTTTTCTCGTAATCTTCTCCATAGCCACTCTTTCCGGGAAACGAATGGTTTGCATAGCTGTCCGTAGCCATGGCAAAGAAATATGGATAATAGGCGTGCACCGAAAGAGCAACGTTTCCACTATTTTCAGGCACTTCTATCGATTTTACTGTCGCAATATTGGAAGATGCCCCATAGCCCGGCAACATCAACAAACGTTCTCTATTTTCCGCTGAACCCTGTCCGCGCACCGCCGCTACAAAAATCCGGTTCAAATTGTTAATGTACTGCCAGGTTTCCTTATCTCCGCCGCCCCATTCTATGGAGCCACCAAGACCGGTCTGCCTCGGTTCATTCATGCCTTCAAAAATCAGGTGTTGGTCATAGTCCGCAAAGGTTTCTGCAACCTGAGTCCAGATATCCTCTAATATTTTTGCTGCATTATTGTATGCCGCATCCGTAAACTCCGGTGCATTTGCCCACTCTTCATGATGACAGTTCAATATAATAAACATGTCTAAACCGTAGGCATAATCCACGGTCTGTTTTACATAAGCCATCCATTCCGGACTGATTATGTACAGATCCTTACTGCTGTCGTACTTAATGTGCTGGTACCATGTTGTGGGAATACGTACTGTATTAAAGCCACCTGCTTTTACCGCCTCAAACAATTCTTTTGTCGGTTCTTCATTGCCCCATGCCATCGCTGCCTTGGCAGGTGCAGAATCATAAGTAATGTTAGAACCTGTGCTGTCTAAGGTGTTACCAAGATTCCAGCCCACAATCATCTGAGATGTAATTTCAAATGCTGTCAGACCTGTCAAAGCGTCATCACCTGCTACTGCCGGCATTTTTGTTGGTTCTGCTGTTGGCGTCACAGTTGGTATCGTTGTCGGTACAGGTGCATTTGTTACTGTCGGTACTACCGTTGGTTCTGCTGTCGGTATCGCTGTCGGCACAGGTGTGCTGGTTGCTGGCGGTACCACCGTTGGTTCTGCTGTCGGCACAGGTGTATTTGTTACTGTCGGTGTTATAGTTTCCGTCGGAGCAGATCCATCTGTCACCTCTTGTACACTCGTTGGCGTAGGCACCGGATAGTCCTCCATTGGTTTTTGACAGCCTGCCAGCATAACAACCATTGCAGTCATTGCCAAAGCCACTCGTAATCGTTTCCACTGTTTCATTTTATCCATCCCTCCGGATTATTTACTTCAAATGCCAACAAGGCGGACCACAAAACAGTCCGCCTCGTTATACTATTTTACACAGCCAATCAACTCATAAACGTCCTCTACGCCGTATTTTTTCATGTAATTTTCAATACCTTCAATTACCTCTAACGTTGCATATGGATTATGGAAGTTTGCTGTACCCACGGAAACCATGGTTGCACCAGCCATAATAAATTCCAGCGCATCCTCTGCGGTTGCAATGCCACCCATACCGATAATCGGAAGCTTTACTGCATTTGCCACCTGATATACCATGCGGACAGCCACCGGCTTTACCGCAGGACCGGACATACCGCCGGTTTTATTTGCAATAGCAAAGGTACGACGGTTAATATCAATCTTCATACCGGTCAGTGTATTGATTAAGGACAGTGCATCTGCACCACCTGCTTCTGCAGCTCTTGCCATTTCCGTAATATCGGTTACATTTGGACTTAATTTCATAACTACCGGCTGTTTTGCACGTTTTTTTAGCTCGGAGGTAATCTTTTCTACCAGCCTTGGATCCTGGCCAAAAGCAATACCTCCATGCTTTACGTTCGGGCAGGAAATATTAATTTCCAACATATCCACCGGCTGGTCGGCCAGACGCTCCACTACCTCACAGTAATCCTGCTCGGAACGTCCGCACACATTTACAATAATTTTGGTATCAAACTGCTTTAAGTATGGAATATCTCTGTTCACAAATACATCAATGCCCGGATTCTGTAAGCCGATAGCATTTAACATACCACCATAGGTTTCTGCAATACGCGGAGTCGGATTACCCTCCCACGGTACATTGGCAACCCCCTTGGTCGTAACCGCACCAAGACGGCTTAAATCCACGAATTCACCATATTCCATACCGGAACCAAAGGTACCGGAAGCTGTTGTTACCGGATTTTTAAATTCTACACCTGCAATATTCACCTTTGTATTCATTACAGTTCCACCTCCTGTGCCCAGAATACCGGACCATCCTTACAAATTCGCTTATTGTTCACATTGGAATGGTGATCCTTTTCTTTGCTCTTACAAACACAGGCAAGGCATGCACCAATACCACAGGCCATCTTCTCTTCCAGAGAAATCTGTGCCGGAATTCCTGTACTTTCCGCAAACGCCTTTACCCCGCGAAGCATTGGCGTCGGACCACAGGAGTATACGGTATCTGCAGTAAGTTTTTTTTCTCTGATGGCATCAATGACATTTCCTTTAACTCCAACACTACCATCTTCGGTGGCGATAACCACATCTGCTACTGCTTCAAATTCCTTCGCAAGAAAGTTCTTAGCGTCACGATATCCGAGCACAGCAACTACCTTCTTACCTTCTGCATGAAGTTTCTTTGCAAGTCCGAGCATCGGAGGAATGCCAATACCTCCACCAATTACCATGGATACCTTGTCCTCTGTGTCAAAGAAACCGTTACCAAGCGGTCCGAGAACTTCAATGGTATCTCCTGCCTTTAGGCAGGAAATCTGACGGGTACCTTCTCCGGCAATACGAAATACCATGCGGATGGTGCCGGCTTCCTTATCAATACCGCAAATACTGATTGGTCTTGGGAGCAGTCTGCTCTCATCATCTAAATACAGAGAAAGAAACTGGCCTGCCCTGGCAGCTTCTGCCATTTCCTTATCCCCAATGATCATATCATAAATTGCATCTTCTAACTGTTCCATACGAATAACCGGAACACGTACCTTCTTTTTATTTCCTTCAGACATTTGGGTTACTCCTCCTCTTTTGTCCCTTTTTTTGCAATATAATTATATATCATACTAATCACAAAACACAAGACCCCTGACGCAAAAAAGCTAAATGCATTTCCCAGTGTATTGTTATAGCTGATATCCACCATAATCAACTTAAAGATACTGATTACGGCCAATGCAAGGCCAAATAACCGCAAGGAACGGTATTCTGCCTTAAATCCCACGGCGATACTGATAATGGCAAGTATAAAGCAGACAATGCTGACCACATAATTCACCGTATTGAAAGAACCAAGAATTGTTATCACCAATACGGTAAATTTGATTCCCACATAAATCCCGGCAAACAGATTTTCTCTTTTATCTAAAAGATTCTTTGCGTTTACCATAAACGCAGCCAAAGTCGCTAAAATCACCAGCAAATGCAGTACCTCTCCTGCATTGATACCAATAAAAATGGTGCCAAAAATCATGGCAAACAGATTGATAATGTGGTACAGTGTATTCTTTTCTTTTTCTCCTGTTTGCAGATTCCGTCCAAAAATACTCTTTACCATTGCCACATTAAATAAAGTCCACACGGAGTATCCCAGCGCTGTCCGGATTGCTGAGTCGTCCGTAAACAGCCGTACCACAGCCGGCACATGTATCAGTAAAAAACAAACTGCAAGACTATGTACCAGCCATTTACAGTACTTGCTGTACTGCTCCTTAAAACGATACATTAAATAAAAGGCTGCTGTCAGAACCACACTACCTGTTATAAAACATTCTGCCGTACCAATATCGTTCAAAGCAACGTAGCCAACCGCCAGCACTATCATACTTCCATAGCGGAATATCGCGTTCCCTCTAAGATACCCGGCAAGCAGCAACGGCAGAATAATAAGTATCGCCAACCCATGCAGATACAGTGCTTCCGCTTCATTAAGACTGTATACTGCCAGCCAAATTAAAAATCCCTGTGCCAGTTTCTGCCCTATCGTTCTTTCCTGTATTCTCCATTCCAACATACCGAGTAATACACTACAAAGCAGATAGGCCACAATGGCAAAGGCAAGATAATTTCCGTCAAGCAACAGTGCCAGTAACAAACAGCAAAGAAACGCATGTGCACTGAAAATTACAGCAAAATCAATTCCGGTCTTTTCCAACCGGCCAAAAAGCATCAGCACAAGATATGCCAGTACAATACCAAGTATCAGTACACTTACAATATGGAATCCTCCACCCACGATAAATTCGCATCCGGCATACAATACCAGCAAATCAATACCATTAAATATATAATGCACTCTGTTTTTTATAAATTCCTTTTCCCTGTGCACCAGATAAAATACAGAAGAAGAAATCAGATAGAACACAACAAGTGCAATAAATTTTGCTGTGTCCGCTTCCTCTGTACAGAGAAGACAACCAAACACCATGGCAATCGTAATTCCCAACTGTCCGATCACCTGAAATATCTGATTACGAAGCTTGGCTAAAAGGCATACTGCCACTGCCCAAAGGGCGATCAGAATGTAAAGAGTAATGTCACCCACTACTCCAAAATAGAAATTACTGAGCAATAGTGAAATATACACAGCTCCCACACCACAGCCTGTTACCGCAATATAAAACTTATTTTCATTATCCTTTTTCAGCTTCCATAACCCAAAGCCGGTAAATGCAAAGCTTACCACAAAGGTCGTCACCATTTTGGCCGTGTCATTAAAATACGGTAACAGCAAAGTAGCGAATAAAATAATACTGATAAAGATCAGCACCGAGGCAAATATTCCCATTAAGGATCTACCTACGGTCTTTTCCAGATCCTTTTTTTGAAACTCCTGCACTTTGTTTTCTGCTGTACCTAAAGTTTTTATCGCCTGTTTCGGTAATAAATCCGCAACTGCCTGTTGTATTATTTCTGTTACCGCGGGTTTTCTCGCACTCTCTGAGGTTGCTCCTGCCTCCTGTTTCAAAGTTGCCAGTTGCCGTTCCAGATAATTCATATCCGCAGTCAGCCGCCTCAGTTGTTCCCTGTGCTCTGCCAGCTGCTTTTCATATTCCTGTAGTTTTTTCTGCTGTTCCTCCATGTGTCTCTCCCATTTCTTTTTTTCACTATATGTTCTCTATACCATGAGTCCTTTCCTGATTTTACATTTTTTTCAGAAGGGCTATCATCGTTTTCATAGAGTGCGTCATCTGTTCTTTTTCTTTTTCGGTCAGGCACTTCAACATTTCTTCAAAGTTTCGGTTACTGTCCTCCATATGCCGGTTCATCAGTTCCAGGCCCTGTTCTGTTAAATAGTATAAAGTTGCTCTTCTGTCACTTTCATCCGGATTTCCCACCACAAGTCCCAGTTCTTCCAGACGCGCTACAATTTTAGAAGCATGCTGTTTCGGAATATTTAACTTTTCTGCCAATTTCTGAACCCTTGCTCCGGCATTATCATACAAATAAACAAGTACTTCTACCTGTACCTTACCAAACATTCCCTTAAACGAATCCAGATAATATGATGTTATCTTTTGTTCAAACAATACACGTAATTGATATGCCAACTGTGCTTCTTTCATTTTATGGCATCCTTTCATTTTTTTCACATTATAACATTATCATTTTTTTCTGACAAGTTTTCCCCTATAATTTTGACCCATTTCTAACGCATATAAAATGCCGGACAGCTTTTAACATCTGTCCGGCATTCCATCATTGTATTCTTTTTATTACCAGGTACGGGAACCTGCTTCTCTGAACTGCGCTACCGTTGGTGCATGGGAATTCATACCACCATCCACGGTAATAATCTGTCCGCTAGTATAATAACTTTCATCAGAACCAAAATATACACAGATATGGCCGATATCCTCCGGGCAACCATAGCGGTTCACTGCAATGTTACTTAAGAAAATATCCTTTACCGCCTGTGCCACATAAGCATCATTTTCCGGAGTTACAATAAGCCCCGGACGAACACAGTTACAACGAATATTGTCCTTACCATACTGAAGTGCTACCGATTTTGTCAGCATGTCTACTCCGGCCTTGGCACTGGCATAGGCTGTTGCACCAAGGTCACCGCCACAGGAAGCCATAGACCCGATATTGATAATAGAACCACCATTCTCGTTCTTTCTCATATATTCTAACGCACACTTAATGGTATAAAATGTACCGCGCAAATCACTGTTGAAAATGGCATCCCACATTTCCAAAGACACTTCATCCACACGTCCATCCGCTAATCCCACATTTGCTGCATTATTAACAAGAATATCCAGTTTTCCGTAAGTTTCTACCGTGTCCGAAATTAACTTTTCAATACTGGTTATATCCGTGATGTCCATGAAGTGAAATGATGCTTCTCCACCCTCTTCACGAATGCGGTCAACCACCGCCTGACCTTTTTCTGCCCTGCGTCCGCATACTACAACCTTGGCACCTTCTGCGGCATAAAGTCTGGCAATACCGATACCAATTCCGCTGGTAGACCCTGTAACAATAGCAACCTTGTCTTTTAATCTTTTCATTTGTAAACCCTCCTTAAATTAGTCATATCAGTATGACTATTTAATTGTATATGTTTTCACTCGATAAGTCAACCAATATTAAAAAGTAAACTACAGTTCATAATAAAAGAGAAGAACTTTACTTTATCGTAAAATTCTCCTCTTAATACTTTATCCGTTCTTTAGTACGGACTATCAAATTCAGTTTCTGCCTTCTTTACCGCATCCTCTAAGGACATACCGGCAAAGTACTGGGCTCCTAAGAAACGACCGGACTTTTTATCCTCTGCAAAGGCTCCGACTACAATACCCGGAATTGCACTTTCCGGTGCATTCGGCGCATGCGGTCCGCCAAGGTCTGTTCTGCACCAGCCCGGGTCAGTTAAATTAATCATTACATCGGTGCCTTCTACTGTAGAGCCAAGGTCAATAGTGATTTTGTCTAATGCCGCCTTGCTGGCAGAATAGCCTGCCTGCTGTGGTTCCAAACGGATGCCGCTGGTAGTATTTAATATTCTTCCGAAACCATACTCAATCATCTTTGGCATAAAGTGATAACAAATCATGGCCGGAGCAATCGTGTTAATTTTAAAGCTTTCCGTATAATCAGATACCGGAGTGTTAAAGTATTCATTACGGTAAGCAATCTGCAGACCTGCATTGTTAAGTACAATATCCACACGCACACCAAAAGAATCAATTTCTTTCAACATAGCATCTACAGCATCCAAATCCGCCAGCTCTGCATTAACAACATACGCTTCCACACCACGCGCCTTGACTTCATTATAAACCTTTTCACAATGTTCCTTTGTTCTTCCATGTAAAATCAGGTTACAGCCCTTTTCTGCCATAAACAGTGCAGTTAAATATCCGATACCGCGGCTGGCACCGGTAATAAATGCCCAACGTCCTTTTACATCAACCATATTAAAATTCCTCCTTCAGCTTCTCTAACTTTGCAATTACTTTATCGCACCATGCATCAAATTCCGGGTCTTCTTCCTGAACTTCCGGATGAGCAAGCATGTATTCTACTGCTTTGCGGATACCTTCTTCTGCCCGGGTAGTACATACAAAACCCGGCACCGCGTTTTTAACCTTGGTATTATTGAACACTACACTGTTTGCTTTATCGCCGATAAGACCGCCTCTGAAATCATAGTGACCCAGAGCATCTAACAAATCGGAAGCCACATAGTATGGTTTTAATTCGACACCCAAGGCCTCCGCAATACTCTGATAAATCTGATTCCAGGTCACTGACTCATCGGAAGTAATCTGGAACGCTTCTCCAATGGCATGCGGATTGCCAAGAAGACCAATAAATGCCTTGGCGAAATCCTCATTCCAGGTAATGGTCCATAAAGAAGTGCCATCTCCATGAATGATGACCGGCTTACCGTCCAGCATTCTCTTTATTACCTGCCAGCTTCCCTTATCTCCATGTACTCCAAGCGGCACAGAACGCTCACAATACGTGTGGCTTGGACGGATAATCGTTACAGGGAACCCATTTTCCCGATACATTTTAAATAAAAACTCTTCGCAGGCAATTTTATTTCTGGAGTACTCCCAATAAGGATTTGCTAAAGTAGTTGCCTCGCTGATACGGTAATCCCGCACCGGTTTGTGATAGGCAGATGCCGAACTGATGTATAAAAACTGCTTTGTTTTTCCCTCAAACAAACGATAATCTCTCTCTAACTGAGCAGGCACAAATCCAATAAAATCACAAACTGCATCAAAGGTCATACCAGCCAGTTTTTCTTTGGCTTCTGCTTCGTTATTGATATCCGCCACAATTACTTTTATATTTTGTGGAATACTGTCGTTCTGATTGCCACGGTTTAATACATACACCTCATGTTCTGTTTTTGCCAGCTGTCTTGTAATAGCAGAACTGATAGTTCCGGTACCGCCAATAAGTAAAATTTTCATAAATGGTTCATCCTTTCCCTGCACATATGCAGAATATCATCCCAGATTACTCCTAATAAAAGAGATACTATAACGTTGCTCTTGCTGCAATGGTATAAATATTTGCAACATCCTTTGCACCAAGCTCTGCAAAATTGATTGGCATACCAATATCATGTAAAAACCTGCGGAACGCCTTAATACCTGCCTTTGCCGTATTTTCCGGATTCTCCTCATCTAATTCACAGCCAAACACTCTGGTTGCCATCTGCACAAAACGGTTTACATCGTGCTTGTACACATATTCCATCCAGGCAGGCATAATAACCGCCAGACCTGCTCCATGTGCACAATCGTATAACCCTGATAATTCATGTTCTATAATTTCTTTTATTGTAGCATTTCGAAATTTCCTATGCTATAATATATTTATATAAAAATTGTAAAAAAATATTTTCAAAGGAGTAAACAGATGAACCAGCTGTTTGAATATGGAGATATTATCAATCGTCCTATCGAATGTTTTTACTTTGACTCTGACATTAACCAGTTTCCGGTTCGTGCCCACTGGCACTACTACATGGAAGTTATTTTTATGTTAGACGGCATTGCCACTATTATTGTAGATAACAATACATATCAGGTTACCCCCGGGGATTTGATTTTATTTCATCCCCAATCCGTCCACGCCATCACCGCAGGTGCCCGTGTAAATTACGCTGTTCTTAAATTTGATATCAATATTTTAAATCTTTTCCAGGGAAGCTCCTTAAAGCTTCGAAATGTTTTTCGCAACGCAAGAGCCAACGAAATGCCTGTTTACTTTCCTTCCGGTACCTTGGAAAACTACGATGCCGCCAATTCCTTTAAAAAATGTATCGAAGAAATCCACCATCAGGCTTATGGCAGCAACCAGATGATTCAATGTCGTATCAATGAATTGTTAATAGAAATTATCCGCCATTGGATTTCCCGCGGCTTTATTATTGATGATGTCTCTTACCACGATGACACCTACGACATTTACACTATTACAGAATATATTGACCAGCATATGAGTGCCGAGCTTTCCGTTCCTGAAATTGCCGAAGCCTGTCACATGAGTTATTCTTACTTCGCAAAAAAATTTCCGGCGGTTTACGGCAAAACATGTAAAGAATACCTGGAAGAACGTCGCCTGTATAAAGTGGAAGAATATCTTCTGTTCACTAATTTTGACTTAAACTACATTGCCCAGGAAACCGGATTTTCCGATTGTAGCCATATGATTAAAAGTTTTAAGAAAAAACATTCGGTTACACCTAAAAAATATCGGGACGAACATCGGCAGACCTTCGCTTTTTCTGACTAACTATGCCTATTATCTTTTTGCTATTATTGATAAAATGTTCAAAAGGAGATGCACCAAATCTAGTTGCATCTCCTCTTTTTATGCTGTAATATGAAATTCCACTTGTACATCTTCCTCTGCTGTATAAGCTACCTGATAAGAATTTTCACCAAATTCATAAGATATTCCGTTTCTTACTACACTATCCTTTTTTTCTGCCTGTTCTTCCGTTTCCGGAAGCCTTTTATATGCATCCGACTCTTTAAACTCTTTTACTGTTTCCTGAATGGCCGCTACCACATACTGCTTTGCCGGGTCATCCTCTCTCACCGAGGCCAACGCAGACGCGGAAATCTTCTTCACCTCTTCTTTGGATTTTGCATGTTGCAACTGATTTTCCAATGCCTTGCGCTTTTGCTCCACCCTCATTGCCTGCATATAAAGAGTCGGATTATACTGCTGCAGATACTGCATTTCCTTAGATGACAGTTTCTTTCCTGATTGAAGCTTGGCATAAATCTGCGCTTCCAGTTTCTTCTTTGCCTCCTCTTCCGTTTCAGCATCCAGACCATAACTGATTTTAAATTTTATCTTATCAAAAGCTTCCTTTAAATTTTCTCTCTGTTCTGTCGTCAAATTATTGTATGTAATTTTTGTCATATTTGCCTCCCCGAAACTTTTGTAAAGAAAAAGCGCTGAGACAACAAAACAACTTGCTGTTCTCTGCGCTTCCCTGCATAACATATATCGGAAGATTATTTCCAAAATCTTATAAGATTATTTTTTCTTTGACGCAACTACCAAGTCATAGCTTTCCGCTATCATTCGCTTTACTTCCTCATCCGGCACAGAACCGTCCAGAATTACGGTATTCCAGTGCTCTTTATTCTGGTGGTATCCCGGCTGTACCGCTGCATAAGCACTTCGCCAGAATTCCCGCCATTCCGGACTCACCTTCACATTAATACATTGCTGCCCATTCCGTTCATACGACCATAAAAAGGCTTTCTTATTCTTCCGTACTCTCACCAGTTGCCAGTTTTCATCATGAAAAGGGGCGTCCTGATAGGTGCCGGGAAGAGAAAGACCATAGGATAACACTATTTCCCGGGTAATCATCTCCGATGTTTTCATTGCTTGCTCATTATCTCTCATAGCTACCTAAAGTGCCTCCTTCATCAACTGATAAATATCTGCCACACTATCGTATGCTGCCAGCATAATATCAAGAAGATTTCTGCTAAAAAATGTATCGTTCAACGTACTTTCCTTCACAAATGCCAGTCGCTTGCGTTCCAATACTGGTTTCAGTACCTCATCCGCCTCCGGGTAATGCACCTTTTTGTAGCTTTCACCCTGTAATTCCAGCAAGCCGGCAGTTGTAAACTTCTGTACTGCCTCTATGGCAGAATACTTATTATTCAGAAAATATTCCCGAATACACTCCATGTCCTTTGGTTCCGGTTTGTAGATACTCATACCATACCGATAGCCTTCCAAAGATGCATCCAAAAAAAATCCAGGTGCACTCTTTTTACTGCCCTTATCTAACTTAAAGCGAATATAAAAATACTCCTTGATTGGCTCCTCACGGCAAAACCTGGCATCGTTATAGGCAGAAGACACACACCGCCGTTTATTACTGAGCAACTGACTGTCAACATTGCCAAAATAATTGAACAACTCATAATATAATTCCTCTAACGGTTCTTTTACCCCTTCGAAATAGTACTGCTCATTTGCTTTATAATTGCTTTTGCTGTTTTCTCTTTGTATCGCCTCAAAATACTTGATTGTGGAATCATTAAACCCTCGAAACATATCAAAATTCCTCTCTGCTATTTTCTTTACTCAGCCCAGTTCATTTCACTGTCTGAAATTCCAAGTTTCCTGCATTCTGCACATACCGTTTCCTTCTCTTCTGCATTTCCGATTTGATACTGCAATACCTTGTTCCGGAACACAATATACTTTGTATTTCCTGCTTTGAAATCCACAAACCAGTTACCGCCACGGACTTCGTCCGCAATCATCACCTTGGAAATCTGTTCCGGAAAATTCCCATGTGAACTTGTAAAATAAAGAACTGTCCAATACTTTGGATTACCACCGGTATTCCAAAGTTCCACCTTGTGAACATTCAGCAAATCAATGACAGCATCATCCTCGAGACTTTCTTTAATCAGCATTCCCTCGTAAACTTCTGCTTTCTTTTTGTTAAGCGCATTGTTTCCACAGATATATACTTCTTTTACACTGTTTAACTCCAACTCATCCTTCACCAGAACATCCAGAGAAACCTGAAAAGTCTTGCTTAAAATTAACAGCTTATCCAGTTCCGGCAAGGCAACATCTGCCTCCCACTTAGAGATAGACTGACGGCTAACGTTGCAAAAGTCGGCAAGTTCTTCTTGAGTCATACCTTTAGATTTTCTAAGTTCAATAATTTTTTCAGATAATTTCATGGCGGTTCCTCCTCATTTTCCTTACTTCCTATTGTACATGAACCCGCAGAAATTTTCCACCACTTCAAACGTTCTCTTTCGCAACTGTAAGTTGCCAAAAAGGAGCAGTTATTCAATAAAACCGCTCCTTTTTGCTATATTACATTTCATTCACTTTTTGCTAAATATAAATATTCAATCCTACCATTGGTCCAACCAGCAATGTGATTGCCGGGAATACCAGGCATAAAAGCAGAACTACAATAATACCGGAAACCACACCATCCTTTGTCTCCCACCAGCCATAATGCTTGTTTACCAGCACGGTAGCATTCAAACGAAGCACAAAGAAAGTACAATGCAGCATCAGCACAGGAAGCATCATCAGGGATGGATTATAGCCCATCGTCAGACAGATTGGAGAAACCAGCGTCATAACCAGCACATAAATAGAGTTTACGGTAACGCAAATGTTCTCTAACACTGCCATCACCAGACAAGTCACCACAATGAACAGGTATGGATTCAAACCGCTGAATAATGGAGTCAGGTACTCGGTAAACAGCTTGGAAAGTCCGGTTGTAGTAAATAAACTACCAATGGTTCCTGCAAATAGGATAATGAACAAAATCTTCATCGGCACATGTTCAAACATTTTGTTTACCGGCACGCAGCCAATCACCGGAAGCACCGCAATAATAGCGCAGGTAAGCGGCACTGCAGTAGAGTGTCCACCGGCAAACAGCCAGATAACCATGACCGCTGTTAACAAAACCCAACGGATTTCGGACCCCTGTACCGGACCCAGTTCTTTGTAAAGGCTATCATAATATTCTCTTGGCAAAGTATTCTTAAAATCAGACTTTTTTAGTCCCATGCCTTTCACATAAATAATCAGGGCAGGCACAATCGTAATCAATACCGCAGGTACACCTACAGAAGCAAACTGTCGGTAAGTAATGGTATAGCCTGTGGCAGATTCCAACAAACCAATGCCAAGCAAAGCACTGGCAGAACAACCGTTAATTAACGCCATACCACCAATATAGGAGGCTGTAACAATTAATACCATCATCACACGACCGATTTTAGATTCTCCCGGTTTTTCCCCCATAGTAAGCAACAAACCGTTTACGATACCACTCATCATAATAATAACTGCAGTATTGGAAATAAAAGCAGAAAGCAGTGCCGACACCAGGCCAACTACAAATACCATCATAATTGGCTTGTCGTGAAACTTTCTAAGACATACCAGTGCAAGTCGTCTGCCAAGCGGTGTAGTTGCCGCGCCTGCAGACACTACCGACAAAGCAAACATGGATACAAAAGAGGAGGTTCCTGTATTACTCTGAATCGTGCTCCATTCCCAGAATCCAAGGAAAAATCCGGCTACCGGTACCATCAAGGCAGTAACTACCATATCCCACGGCTGTACCAGAAAACATAAAATTACCGACAGGAATACACCCAGGGCAAGACCTGTTTTTTCGCCATACGCCTGTAGCGGAAGCTGAGAACATATAAGCATTAACACAACAATCACAATTGGCATAATAATTGTTTTCTTTTGGCACTTCACTCCGGTAGTCTGACCCTTTATGTCTAAGAATCCTTCCCTGACTTTTGTTATTTCACTATCATTTGGCATAACAAATTTCCTTCCTTTGTTTTATTTTTCATACATAGCACTTTTACGTTCTTACCCACTAATCCACTACCGGCGGCTTTGTTACCGGTTCCGGATGCTTTTTTGCACCGATTCTAAAGAATTCTCCTGTCTCCTTACGTTTCCAGGTAGCCCGCATCGGCATTGGATGCTCCATACGGATAGCCTCTCTCGGACAGGAATTGGCGCAACAGCCACAGAACCAGCATTCATCCGGATAAACCACCAACGGAGGCTGACCCTTTACCGGATTTGGCATCATCACGTCTGCCCGACAGGAATTCACACAAATATTACAGCCCACACACTTTTCCGCATCAAAAAACACGGCAGAACTTGGACCGATTGGATTTGGTACAAGATATGCATTCTGATTTTCCATGATTACGCCTCCTTATCCAAACGGGCATCTAATGCCGCGTATTTTTCATAATTTGCCTTGAAAGTATCCTCCCAAGGTGCTTGCAAATAGTAATTCAGCGGAATACTGCCGGTGACAATCTTACCGGTTTCGTCACAGCTGACCGTTACGAACACATCGTATTCCGGCGGATCAAACTCAGGATAATCACTGCGCTTAAAGTCAAAAACTTTTGTACTGGCTTTTCTTGCCCGGCTTGCCTCCAAAGTAAGTTCGGAACACTCTACCTGAGCATAACATTCCAACACTCTTCCCAGTTCATGCGGATTTCTTGCCCAAAGAAGCGGCATCTCCGATTCACGGATACTTTCAAACCATTGTAAGCCTTGCTTTAACAGCTTCTCTGTTTTATAATCGGTACAGTGGTCCTGCATCACGCGACAACAGCCGTTTTTAAATTCCTTCCAGCCGATACCATCGGTACGTTTCACAGAAGCATACACACGCTTCTTTTCTTCCTCCACCTGAGCACGGTCGATTTTATAATCTTCTTTTAAGTCCTTAATGTACTGCACCATGTTGCGTGCCGCATAACGTCCGGTTACATGAGCACCGGATGCATAGTTATTTGCCACCATAAGACCTGCGGCATACAAACCATCCAGCGTTGTTTTTAAATGCCAGTCCGTTACCGCACAATTACTGGTACGATGGCTGTCACGCCACTGCGGCACGTTGGTACCCATCCAAGATGGCTTAGTTAACGCCTGATCCGGGGTAAAAATCGGAAGCTGCAGCAAATCCTTTTCCGGATCAAAACCATAACTACTGTACAACTTATAAACCCGATAATTGATACGTCCTTCATTACCAATCATTAGTCCCCAAAGAGCTCTGCGCTCCTGTGGGTCTAAGTCGGTCATATCTGCATAAAACGGGAGTTCATAAACACCCTGTTTAATCAACTCCGGCAAATTGTTTGGAAGCTGCGCCATGCCACCACGGTCATTAGCCCCCTCACTCTTTAACGGACTTGGCCATGCCTTATCAAAAAACTCGGACCATTCCGTTACTTCTTTACCGTTTTTGATATATGGAATCTTTTTACCGTTGGCGTCCACAATCGGACACGGATACCAGGTATTGCTCCAGTCACCAACACCATACGCCGGCCACCGGAACGGACCGCCTGCAATACCGGTGTTATTACTCTCCATAAGCGTCATTTCTGCTCCGGCTCTGGCCATCATGGCCTGACCTTCACCCACACAGTTAGAATCCCAGTGCTTAGAACCACCACCATTAATTTCTGTAGAATGTACCCACAAGCCCTGTGGAATACCGGTAGCAACCAACACAGCCTTTGCCTTCCACACATAAAATTCACCGGTACGCATACTGACACCGGTGGCACCAATTACAGTTGCCCCCTTCCCCCGTTTACCGTCTTTCGTAAGCAAACTGGTAGCACTGATATGTTCAAAAAACTGTACGCCTAAACGCTCACATTCTTTCTTCATCAGAGGCTTCATCTTGGCACCGCCCTTTAAGCGGATAACCCCACCCTGCTCATAATCGTAAGCCACGGTCATTTTAGTTTCCGGATCACGGAAAGCGGCTCCTTCAAACTCTCCTGCCTCATCACGGATTGGACAGCCCATCTTTTCCAGTTCAAGCAACGCATCATAGCTTTCCACCGCACTCATATACCGCTGATGCGCCATGGTGAATTTGCCACCCCAGTACGGTGTATTCAAGAAATAATTGGTAGCTTCCTCCGGAGTAACGGTACAAAACGGCGCTCCACAAGCCTCGTGCCAGTGGTCAACACCGGAACCGCCGGAGCCGGAATAATTGATTGGTCCTTTATCTACCAAAGCAACCGTAGCACCTCTGCCGGCTGCTTCAATGGCCGCTGCCGCACCGGCAAGACCGCCGCCGATGATGAGGATGTCCACCTCATGATTATTTTCCTTTTCATAATTGACCGGATACGGCCACTCCAGCTTTGGTGCCGCATTTTGAAAATCCGTAATATTTGCGTACATAGTATTCCTCCTGTATGTTTGTCGCTTTAAACCGCAACGCTTTAAAGTATTAAAGTTTCAAACCAAAAATATATGATAGACTCGTTTCTTTTTGCTTTATCACTTCAACGCGTCTACCCGACAAATCAAATTTTACTCCTATTATTCGACAATGTCAACAATAAATTATCAGAATTTTTGCTTCCCTTATCCATGATTATCTGTTATAATAAATGTAAGCGCTTACCAAGCGTATAAAACATACTATCAGTAGGAGGATTTTATGGAAAATTACAATCCGTTACTTAAAAACATTGAAAGTCCGAAATTTTTTACTATTGGAGAAATCATGATGCGTCTGACTCCTCCAAATTACGAAAAAATCCGCATGGCAAATGAGTTTGAAGCCAGCTACGGCGGCAGTGAGGCAAACATTGCCCTTGCTCTTGCCAACCTTGGCATCGACAGCACCTTCTTTAGCGTTGTTCCAAACAACAGCCTTGGTAAGAGTGCAGTCCGCATGCTCCGCAGTAATGATGTTCACTGCACCCCAATGATTTTAAGTACCCCGGAGGAAACTCCTACCCATCGTCTCGGCACTTATTATCTGGAAACAGGCTACGGTATCCGTGCCAGTAAGGTAACCTATGACAGAAAACACAGTGCTTTCACCGAATATGATTATACCAAATTGGATTTAAATACTTTGCTTGATGGCTATGACTGGCTTCATTTAAGCGGTATCACTCCTGCCCTCTGTAAAAACTGTGCTGACCTGATTATGAATACTTTAAAAGTTGCCCGCGAAAAAGGCCTCACCATCAGTTGGGACGGCAACTTCCGCAGTTCTCTCTGGACCTGGGAAGAGGCAAGAGATTTCTGCACTGAAGCACTTCCTTATGTAGACGTACTGTTTGGTATTGAACCTTACCACTTGTGGAAAGATGAAAAGAATCACAAAAAAGGAGACTGGAAGGACGGTGTTCCGCTCCAGCCAAGCTACGAGCAGCAGGATGAAATCTTCCAGCGCTTCATAGAACGTTACCCGAACTTAAAGTGCATTGCCCGTCATGTGCGTTATGCTCACAGCGGTAGCGAAAATAGCCTGAAAGCTTTCATGTGGTACGAAGGACACACCTTTGAAAGCCGCCTCTTCCGTTTCAATATTCTAGACCGTGTCGGCGGCGGTGACGCGTTTGCCAGTGGTTTAATCTATGCTATGATGAACGATTATAAACCAATGGACATGGTAAACTTTGCCGTAGCCTCCAGCGTATTAAAGCACACCATTCACGGTGACGCCAACATCACCGACGATGCACAAAGTATCCGCAAAATTATGGATATGAGCTTTGATATTAACAGATAAGCAAAAAACAGCCCGTAGGAATTGTATATTTGCTAAAAAAGCATTTTATACAAACCTGCGGGCTGTTATCTATGCAACATTGTATGATTTAGGCCAGTTCCTTCTCCGACTTAATTTTCTTAATCCACTTTCCGCTACGTAACCGGATAACACACCAGAATGCCTTTAATACCTGATCAATCTTTAAAAAGAAATAGATCCAGAATGCCGGCAAATGTAGCACCAATCCTGCCAAAATGCCAAGCGGAATGGATGCTACCCATAAAAAAACATTATCCGCCACCATGAGAACCTTGGTATCTCCGCCTCCGCGCAGAACACCTTTTGTCATAATACTGTTGGTCGCCTGAAATACAACAATTAAGCTGATGGAAAGCATAAGCTGTTCTGCAATTTCCACAGTTTCCGGGGATAAATTATAGGCATGTATCATCGGACCGCTAATCAGCATAATAATGCCCGCCGCAACGGCGCCAAACACAATACCGATTCCCAGAAAAGCATAGCCCTGCTCATGAGCCTTTTCTTTATCTCCTTCTCCTAACGTATATCCGGTTACAATAGCTCCTGCCTGAGAAAATCCCTGTATCATAACAGAGCTTAGCTGCTGGGTTACCGTGGTAACTGCATTGGCTGCCACAAAGCTTTCGCCAAGTCTTCCCACTACCATGGCAACCGAATTGTTACCAAGCGCTAAAATGCCATCACTGACTAATACCGGAATACTTATACGTATGTACTCGTTCCAAAGTCTTCCTACAGGTGCAAACAGATCTTTGAAACGAAACTCAATCTCTTTATCTTTAAAAAACAAATAGCCACAAATGAAAGAAAACTCAAAAATTCTGGCAATTAACGTACCCAATGCTGCACCGGCTACTTCCATACGTGGCGCACCAAACTTACCGAAAATGAAAATATAGTTAGCCCCTACATTTACGAAGAATGCACCAATGGATGTGTACAGTGGCAGTCGCACTTTGCCCACATTTCGAAGCACTATGGTACAGGTTAAAGATAACCCCAGCAGAAAATAGCTGACCACTGACCAAATCAAATATTCTGCACCCTTTTCTATAATTGGAGCTTCCACCGTATAAATTTTCATAATCTGCTCTGGCAAAAAGATGGTTGCTACACAAAACAGAGTGGCCATGGCAAGACATAAACGCAACATAATTGCCACTGTTTTCTTTAAGGAAGCTTTATCCTGCATGCCAAAATATCTGGCCACCAGCACAGAAGCCCCCATACCAATGCCCATACAAAAAATATGAAATACATTAATAAACTGATTTGCCAGAGATACTGCCGACAGTTCCGTTTCACCAATCTTACCTATCATAATGGTATCCATCATATTAACACCACTGGTAATTAAACCCTGCATAGCGATTGGTATGGAAATACTTGCCACCTTTTTATAAAACTTTGCATCTTTAACATAAAGCTTGTGCATAATTTATCCCACCTCTACTTATTCTCACTGAACAGTAATTGCCGAAATGGTATAAATTCTTTTGGCGGACAAACATGTTCACCAATCATTTTTTCCATTTCGATTAAATTGTACCAGCGTCCAAACTTGCTGCCACAGTTCTGAAACCGCGCCACCGTCCGATACCCCATGGCCTCGTGGAACCGCTCGCTATTTCTTGTCAGATACTCGTCCTCTTCCACCGGGTCGGCAACTCCGGCATAGACATTAGTAATGTTTTGTTTCCGTAGGATATTTTCCAGTTTCTCATACAGCATCCGGCCAATTCCATTTCGCTTATAGCTATCATCAAGATAAATCGAGGTAGACACACTCCAGTCATACGCTGCCCTCGCGCGGAATCTGCTTGCATAAACATATCCGGCAATCTCGCCACCCACCTCAGCCACCAGATATGGGTAATTTTGCAGTGTGGTTACAATTCTCTGCTCAAACTCTGCCAACGAGGGCACCTCAAATTCAAAGGTGATGGCAGTATTTTTTATGTAGTACTTATAAATTTCTAAAATCTTTGGTGCATCTTTAACAGATGCCACCCTTATCGTAATATTCATAGCAGACTTCCTCTTATAACTTCTTAATATACCGATGCCGCAATCATATCACAAAAACAACCGTATGTCTAATCAATTTTAGTTAACTCACGTTTCTACGCCTACAAACAGCTTGTGCTTTCTGCCTGGCTTTTTGGCGACAACAAGCCCGAAGAAGGCTGCAAAGGAAGAATCAACGGAAAATAAGCATTAACTTACTTAATGAACATTTTTGTTTGTTACTTGATTTCCATCTTAAATATGGTACAATTAATGAAAACCAGTTAGTTTCAAGAAAGGAAGTCTATACTATGAATTATCGTAAATTTGGAAATACCGGTGAAAAAATCTCTGCGCTTGGTTTTGGCTGCATGCGCTTTCCTGAGTACGAAAAAGACGGCCAGAAGCTTGTGGACCAAGATAAGGTTGATGAAATGATTGCCTATGCGTATCAGAACGGTGTAAACTACTTTGATACCGCCCCATTTTATTGCAATTCCAACAGTGAAGCAGCTCTTGGCCGCGCCGTAAAGGAGTTCCGCAATGATATCCTGATTTCTACCAAGTGCCCTGTGGACAAGGGTATGGGTGCCGACGGTTACCGTGAACACTTAGAGCGCAGTCTTACCCGTCTCGGTACCGACCACATCGATTTTTATCATTTCTGGGGTATCAACCGCGGTTCCTTTGATGACGTTATTGCGCCGGAAGGACTTTTAGAGGCTGCCGCAAAAGCAAAGGAAGAAGGACTGATTCGTCACATTTCCTTCTCCTTCCACGACCACCCATCCGCAATCAAGCATATCGTAGATACTGCCGAAGAACGTGGTGTCAAGATGGAATCCATGCTCTGCCAGTACAATCTTCTTGACCGTTCTAACGAAGAAATGATTAAATATGTAAATGAAAAAGGTCTTGGCACCGTTGCCATGGGACCTGTTGGTGGCGGACGACTTGCAGCTCCAACCGACCTTTACGCAAAATTGACCGGCAAGCCATCCATCGCTACATACGAACTGGCCTTTAAATTCTGTCTTGGCAATCCAAACTTAAACTGCGCCCTTTCCGGTATGCAGAATCTTGAAATGGTACAAAAGAATATTAAAGTTGCCTCCGACGACACCACCTTCTCCGCCGAAGAATGGACAGCCCTTGGCACAGCCATGGAAGAACTCAAAAAGTTCTCCGAGCTGTACTGTACCGGTTGTAAATACTGCCAGCCATGTCCTGTAGAAATCAATATTCCTCACATTTTTGAGATGTGGACCTATTACAACGTATACGGCTTAAAGGACCACGCCATGCATATGATGCGCGAATATCTCAAAAAAGGCGGAAAAACCTTTGCAGACTGTAAGCAGTGCGGTCTTTGCGAGAAAAAGTGCCCTCAGCATTTAGAAATCCGTAAGAATTTAGAAAAGGTGTGTAATATTCTTTGTAATAGCGAAAACTAATTATATAATACAAAACTACATCATGTTCATTTCAAACAAGATAATGAACATGATGTAGCGTAATTTAATGCCTCACCTCACTCCCATTTATTTTGTTTATAAGTAAATATTCCGTAAATCACATTACCGATTGTCACACATAACATTCCTATAGGAAGTAAAAAGGAAGATTCCGTTTCCACAAAAATGCAATATGAGAGAATCATCAATCCTGCAATTGCAAAACACAAAACCACAGCATTCTTTGTTTTACACTTCATTCATATCTTCCTTTCTCAGCAACCTTCTTTTAAATGCAAATACTTTACTTAACATTCCTGTCGCATAAAGAATTCCCATGATCATAGCACCTATCGCAAGACTTATTGTACTACCTTCCAAGAAACCGACAAGAAAGCTATCCGGCAACTCCACAAACTCCATTGCAAGGTTTGAAACCAAAGCAATAATTCCGAGTACAAAATAAATAAGTACAACTCTCGTACTTCTCTTCTTTTCTTCATTACTGTATTCTGCGACCTTTAATACAGTTTCTTTTAATTGTTGGTTCATTTTCTCACTTCTCCTTTCTCCATCCAAAATTTCACGGAGATCAACGTCAAAAAAGTCAGCCATTTCTATAAGGATATCCAAATCCGGCATATTGCTTCCTGTTTCCCATCTGGAGACCGTTCTTCTGGCTACACCGAACTTTTCCGCCAATTGTTCCTGCGTGAGTTTTTGTTCTTTTCTCAATTCCTTAATAAAATTTCCGATTTTAATTTGGTTCATAATTCGTCAACCTCCTGATGGTTTCATATTACTTCTCCGTGTGAGCAAATTACAGGACACAAAGTGAGCAAATGCCCTGTTTAAGCAAATGAGACATGGTATGTCCCACATATATTTGACGTGCCTTCCTCTCTTTCCAACAGCAATATCAAATCGTATTTAAAAACCATATTATCATATCTGCCATTTGAATACCACTATAAACCATTCGTATCTGTGACCGCAAGTGTCCTAGAAGTGTTGTCACCTCCCACACTTCCCATTCCAACCGTTCCACTTGTTCCTACTTACCTTTACAACCCCACACTTACCTCCACTTGCCAAAACCGTTCTGGTGGCACATCTTCTGATTTGTAAGGGGACAAAACTTTATCCCCCGCTTATACACTTTTCGTATAAGACGGGGGATAAAATCTGTGTAACTTTTCTGCTAATTATTCTGATGAATCTGATAAATATTCTGCTGATTTTGTATGCCATCCTTGTTTTATAGCTTCGGCACTTCTCCGGCACTTTGTTAAGCGTCTTCGGCACTCTTTGATAGTTCTTCGGCACTTTTTTGAATCTCACTGTGTTTCTTTACTCATATTTTAAATGGTATCAACAAGTTTCTATAAATTCACTATCCAGCGTCCATTCCTATTGGTACCTTCTCTTACAAGGATTCCTTCATTTTGTAACTCTTGCATAATCCACTGTACTTGTCTTCTTGACAAATTCAGTTTTTCCATAATTTCAGTTTGTGTAGTCGAAGGATTATCCTCCAAAATATTTAATATTTCCTGCCTTCTTTCGGCTCCTTTTCGACTCACTTTTCGGCTCACTTTTTGGCTCACTTTTTGGCTCACTTTTGGTTCATTTTCTAAATCCTCATAAAACCTTTCATGCACAAACAGCCTTGTAATAAAATATGTTCTGTCCTCGTCAGTTTCAAATTCCGGTGTTGGAGAACCATTTACTTCCAGCGCATTTAAAATTTTCTTAAAGCCGGTGTTACGACCTTCTGTCAAATGCAATTCCTTTAAGAAATCACCGATGCGACGATTTCTGTAACGACGGTTAGACACACGATAACTCTTTAAGCCCTCAATTGTAACAGAACGGTCCGGACCCGGGAAGCTTACAATTTCAATGCGGTCTTTCTCAACGCGAACTTCGATTGGTTCACGTTCATCGTAGGCACGGTGATATACCGCATTAGACAGAGCCTCTTCAATTGCCGCATACGGGAAATTGAAGAAACGGTCTGCCTCCGCACGGTCCGGATGCTTCACTACCTTTTCCGTGATAATCATGTTGCGGATGTATTGAAGTGCTTCCCGCAATTGCTGTTGAATTGGTCCTTTAAAGGTCTTTTCAATGATGTCATTACCGCCAAGTCCACTTGGGAATTGCACCACATCAATCTGAGTGTACGGAAAGAACTTGTCCGGCTCCAGACTAAAAAACATCAGTCCCACGTTCTTTGGCTTGATATATTCCGGCAGGGTGCTGATGATATTCATGTCACGGCACACTTCAACAAAGTCCCCTATCTGCGCCTTATCAAACAGCGAACTATTAACTTCTTTCAGATAATTCCGGATGAGGGTGATATTCAAATCCGACAACTCCGCCTGATGATTGACACGGTCATCAAACGGTACACGGTTCGCCAGATTGAACAAATCCTTTTCCTCCTCGTCAGACGGCTCCACGGAATTGGATGCCTTGCGGATATAATGAATGCGCTCCTTATTATCCTTTGCCATAGTCTTAGGCGAGGAGTATGGGCGTGTTTCGCCACCCGGACACCAAAGCACAATAAATTGCTTGTCTTGATAATCCACGACCTCGATGATAGGCATGTAAGCAGGACGAATAAGCTTGCACTTTGCAAAAATATCCTTCTGATAAACATCCAGCTTTTCCGCAGGAATACCCTTTAACGGATACACCGGACGACCATTCTCTTCTTCTACACCGATAACGATATAACCGCCACCCCAGTTGTCCAAATCGTTGGCAAAAGCGCAAACGGATTTGAGGGAAGCCGCCGGGTCCCATGTTTCTTTAAACTCTATTCTTGCCCATTCGACAACATTGCCGGATAGTAAGGTTTTTATGTTGGTTGGTATTGCCATAATGCCTCCTTTTCTAAGTCAAAGTTCTTTGTATACTAATATTTTACTACTTCACATCCGTACTTCCACAAGTAGGGTATGCTTAATAGACATATTCTTACGATGAATAGCCAAAAATATTTTTACAATTGTAAGCCACTCACCAGTTTCGCAGTAAGCCTTTATCAAATCTCCATTACATATTACTACTCTTCACTGTTTTGTGCTTCATAGTAATCCAACCTATAATCATTCAATTCCTTACGAACTTTCCTCCAGTCTTTCATATATGCGTCCATGTATGCCGTAAACTTTGAATTATGCGTTTTTTCAATTAGATGTATAAGTTCATGCAAAATAACATACTCTAAACATTGTACAGGTTTCTGCACTAGTTGAAGATTTATCCAAATCTTTTTCTTCTCTATATTACACGTCCCCCATCTTGTCGTCATATATTTAGTATGCCATGAATCACAATAAAGCCCAGTAATCTTCTCCCACTTGGGAAGAATTCGCTCTATCTCCTTTTTTAATATCAATCGATATTGTTCACGAACATAGGCTTCTCTTTGTTTAACTGTACTATTCTCTCTCATTGAAAGAATTACTTTATTGCCCTGTATATCAAAACTATTTCTTTGAGAACTTGGAATAAATTTCAGAAAATATTGTCTGCCCCAAATATATATTGTTTCACCACTGACATATTGACGCTTGTCTTCTCGAGGTTGCTGCTGATATTTTTCAATCTGCTTCTTTATCCAGCTGAGATTGGTTCGAGCATATACCTCAATAGCCTTATCATCCATAGAAGACGGGGCTGAAATAACAACATGACCATCCGGCGGTTTAACCTGAAGGTGCATATTTTTAATATTCTTTTTATGAATATCAATCGGTATGCCCGAAATCACAATTCTCATATATTAGTATTCCTCCTGCTTCTCAATGATTTTAAACAGACGCTCTACTGTAGCATCGTCATTGAGAATTGCAAATAATGCCCTCTTGATTCTATTTTCTTTTATAGAATCTCCACGGAATCCACTCATCTTACTACTAATAACAGCCTCGTGAAGTTTGAGTGCTAACTCTTCATCCTCACCCAGGTTATCATAAAGAGCCTGCAATGCTCTACTCTTTCTGATACTTTCCGGGTAGTCTTCATTCTCTTCTGGATGTTCGACATTTTTTGCCAATTTAATATATTGCTCAAGAAGTTCCTTATAAGACAAAACGCCCTGCTGTCTCTCCTGAATTAATTTTTCCAAGATAGCAGACATCTTGTCATAATACCTAGGATTCACCGTAACCTTTTCAACCATCTTGCGACGAATATTGTTTTCAATAGCTTCTGCAGCACCTTCTTTTTGGCCGGAGGAACTATCTTCATCGGTTAACGTTTCACCTTGGTTTGAAACAAAATCAAGAAGAGTTAAATCATCAAATTCTCCAATTTTAATGCTATCGGAAGCCACAATATAATTATCTATGAGCTTTCGCATATCAGGCTCATAGGCCTTAAAATCTAAAAAATCACCACTCTTATTTCCGATTGTTTGCTTCAACTCAATATAAAAGTGAACCTTATCTTCGTATTCCTTAAGTTCCGTTGCATTGCAAATATCTACCATGTACTGCTTTGCTTCAGCAAAGGCTCTAACTAAACTGCTTACAAGTTTATAAAGCTTTTCTCGCAGGCGTGCATAGATTTCATCCATGTCTTCGCTCATTCCGGAAACACCACAGAAATAATGTAGGTACTGCAAATCTTCTCTTGGAACTTCAACTCCTTCGCATAGTTCTTCCAGTTCGTCGTAAACTTCCTTAAAATGTTTAATAGCTTCTTCACTTCTATCCTTGATGAGCCCATCAACATCCTCAGGATCGTAATTTTCAAATGCACCTGATGTATACTTATCCATAGCATTTTTCAAATTTCCAAAAAGCTGCTTGTAGTCAACAATGTATCCGAATTCTTTAGTATCGCCATCCAATCGATTTACACGACAAATTGCTTGGAATAACCCGTGGTCCTGCATACCCTTATCAATATACAAATAGGTACACGGAGGCGCATCAAATCCTGTAAGGAGTTTATCGACAACGATAAGCAATTTCATATTCGCAGGCTGATTAATGAACTTATCCTTTATGTCTTTTTCAAAATCTTCGACTTTCTTTTGAATTGACACTTTTTCCGGAAGATTATCCGGGTCGAGGCCTAACATACGAAGATAAATTTCATATTTTTCAAATGTTTCTGTTTCGTCTTCAGCACTTACCGTATCGGTTCTGAGGTCTCCTGCCTGCGGTGTATAAGAAGAAATAATCGCACACTTCTTAAATCCACGTTGCTGGAAAATTTCATAATACTTGCAAGCAGTATAAATAGAATCTGCTACAAGAATAGCATTTCCATTTCCATCCATAAGGCGAGGTTTCAAATCAAAGTCCTGAATGATATCCCAAGCTACACGTTCTAATCTCGAACGAGAGCTATAAATCTTCTGCATACTAGCCCATTTTTCTTTTAGTTTTGCTTTTGCCCTATCAGAAAGAGTACGAGTTTTCACATCAAACCACTGGTCGATTCTATCGTGTGCAGAAATACCCTGTGGAATATCACGATACTCATATCTCAAATCCAGTACAACTCCGTCTCGCACAGCTTCATTGTACTTATAACTGTGAATATATGTACCAAATACTTCAATACTTGTTTTCTTATCTTTTTTTAAAAGCGGAGTTCCCGTGAAACCGATAAATATAGCGTTTGGCATAATTGCCTGCATAGCAGCATGCAACTTACCGGACTGAGTTCTATGGCATTCATCCACAAAAACATAGATTTTACCCTTAGCTTTAAAATCAGCCGGCAATGCCTTTTTTAAATCATCAATATATTTATCATAGTCTGATTCTGTTGCTTCACCACCACGTCTGCCAAACTTATGAACTAGTGAACACAACAACGAATTGTCGTATGAATTCAGCTTATGAAGAAGGTCATCACAACTCTTCGTTCTAGTGATTTCTGCATTAACACCAATATAGGTTTTTTCAATCTGTTCATCCAATTCATCACGGTCCGTAACAATAAGAACACGGGCATTTTCATCTTCACCATTCGCAAGAATCCACTTTGACAGCCATACCATCGTAAGCGTTTTCCCGCTACCTTGAGTATGCCATATAATGCCCCCACGCTGTTTCGCAAGCCTATTTTGTGTACGTTTGATACCATAATACTGATTGTAACGGCATACTTTTTTAATACCCTTATCGAATACAACAAAATTTTCTACAAGGTCAATAAAACGTTTCTTATCAAACATCTGATAAATCTGCTGCAACAACAAATTATCAATACGCTCACAATACGCCATTATACGAGCATCCTCCGGGTCACGCTCATCCTCGTTTTCATGAAAACCATCCTGTTTCCATTCCATATAATATTTTTCTCCGGTCAGAATGGTTCCATAACGCAAACCTTCTGTTTCATTACCAGCCATACAAAACTGCATAGTAGTGAAAAATGGTGCAATAAAACCATCCTTCTGATTCGTCAAATTCTGACGGATACCATTAGAAACGGAAACACTGCTTTTCTTCAACTCAATAACAGCCATTGCAATACCATTTACATAAATTACGAGGTCAGGTCTCTTTTCTTGACGATTAACAACTGTAACTTCCTCTGCAATAGCAAAATCATTATTTGTAGGTTCATTGACATCCATGAAATAAACTGTTTTTGGAGCACCTTCCGGTGTTTCTTTCACCTTAGCACCATACTTCAACAGTGTGTAAACATTCCGGTTCGCATCATACAAACTATGCGTCGTATCATCTGCCGCTTTCACCAACTGCGTAACAGCCCCATCTATCAGCTTTTTACTATAACCGCTAAGACGCAGGTACGCACGTAGACGTTCTTCACGGATGTTCTTATTTGCAACATCTTTCAAATTACCTAAATATTCATAATCGAGAATATTACTATCCTTAAAAAAGCTAACCACACGGTCTTGAGTTGCTCTTTCGTTTTCTCCAATACTCATGCGTACATTCCCTCCCTATTATGTCTGCTTTTTCGCCGAAATCAACATACTTATCAGCGCCGATTTTATTCCAATATATTTCTCACACTTACGCTGGTGAAGAGTGATGAGGTGGTCAATACTTGAAAAAAACTCTCCTATTTTAGTTTGCTCATCCTTCTTTGGACACTTTATTTCAACATCTCCAAAAGTTGTTTTATTAATAATAGGAACAGCCTGCTGCGCAGATAATTTTTTGATTTTATCCGCTTCATTCTCAAGCATTGTAAATGTAAAATTATCATCCATATCATCATTCGGAATAACAGCATTAATTTGTTGATTAGTAGTTGCAAAATCCTTTATTTGAGCCACTTTGCCAATGGTAGAACCTATACTAACAAATAGTGATGTGCCTGGTCTTAATTCTCTGCCAAGTGCATACCCTTTTTCCGTTAGAGTTGTTATTGTATTCTCAACGTATCTATTCCCTTGAATATCAGTAGGACTTACAAATAATCTATCACCATCATAGTTGTCTTTATCCTTTGTTGGTGGCGTCGTTCCAGTAACAATATCTGATATGTCAATCAACTTACGCTGTTCCCAAGCACCACAGAATCCAGGCAACCGCATTTCAGGAACACACTCCCCATCCTTAGGAAACATTTTTGATAAACATCCCCTTTTTACCGCCATAATTTTTTCAGCAACTTTCTTCTCTTTTTGTATCAATATATCTATCTGTGAAAGAACTTGGACAATTTGCTTCTGTTCATCAACTGGAGGGATTACAATTAACGTTTCTGCAATCGCACTTTTCGAAATGGAAGAAACCTTAATCCCTGTAATAAACGGTATTATTTGATCATGGAACATATGAGAATTCATATAATATCCCAACCATCCGGGAACAAAATCTCCTTTTTTTACTCGACAAGGAATTGTATGGAGACCTGCCACCATTTTCCCGTCGCCAAGACCTTGGACTTCTGTTACTTTACCTACCGTTTCATCTTCTGCTGTATCGGCAATAATTAAATCTCCATCTTGCAATAATTGTGTTGACGATGATAAAAGAGACAAATCATTTATATACGGGATTTCCACCTCATTACATTTCAATACTTCTGAAAATTGCGTAAGAATATCTCCATAATGAATATTTCTTACTGCACCACCGCGATTGTTTAAATTTTCTCGTGATAATGTATTATTGGAAAGTATCTTGAATGTTTCTTCAAATGTTTGAATTTCCCAGTCAACAGGTATATCGCCAATTTCTGTATGCTTTAACTCTCTTACCATTTGAAGCCCATCCTTTCCAGATGTTTCTTCACCTTAACCTCATAATCTGTGGTCTGATTCATTAACTCAGGAAGTGTATTCTCATATCGCTTAGAAAGCTCAATAATACGGTCTGCCAACTGGTGAGAAATTGCTGTGTAGAGTTCGTTTATACCTGTACCAATAGCATAGTACCACTTTTTGTTTACAAGCAAATCCATAATTTCATCATCCGTTAATATTGCATATCTGCCTTGGGCCTTTTCATCCAAATCCTTATCCATTTCCTTGATAATTTTTGTAGTTTCTTCCGATTTTTTGGCAAGTTCGTACGCTTCTTTTAACTCAGCATAATCATCTGCATACACCTCAGGTACCGGTGCCTCAGCACGTGCCATTGCCAGTGCATATGCAACAGACGCTTTTGTCACAGTTCCTTTATCATTATAAGCAACTTCCAACATAGTGTGGTCATTGATATATAACGTATAATCTTTCTTTTTCATTGAAGGAAGAAGTTTCTGCAATTCAAGCAGACCGTCAATTAGCGGAGTATGAACATTACTCATAATTGCATCCATCTTCTCTTGCACATCCTTACTCTTTACCTTACCGCCTTCAGCAACTTCAGATAGTGTAGAGTCTTCCGCAGATTCTTCAAGCAAAGACATAAGGCGTGAATCCGTTTCTGCAACAAATTCAACGAGGTCATCAATAGATTTCTTTTCTTCCGGGAACAATTCAGAAATAATTATTGACTTCGGAATCAATTTTCCTTCCCAACCGACTACTTTATATTCTGCATTTCCGTCTGCATCAGTTTTCTTGGTTTCCTTCTTAATATCTTCAATTTCTCTAGCTACTCCATACCCCATATCATCTGAAATAATTAAAGATACATCATCACCAAGAATTTGGTTCCAGTAAACGAGCAATACCTGATACACATCGTATTTGTTTATAAGCGTAAGCCCTTCAAATTCTTTCAATATAGCCTGTGCAAGTTCAACTATAAGCTCTTTTGCAGATACGCCTGCATTTAAACTTTTGAGCTTAGTATCAGCATAATTTCTCCACTGTGCCAAAGCCTCGTCTATCATTTCTCCATATGCTGCAAACTCAGCATTTGAATAAGTTTTCTGGCGAATAGTATCATCTTCAACATTCAGCTTGTAATAACCTTCACTAAACACATCCAACAATTCATCTTTCAATGTAGGGAAAGCAGTCCAAAAACATTCCAACGCATCAATATCCGCAGCTGGAATACCACCATGTATGTGAGCGTAAATATTCTGAATATCCTCTGGTTCAGAAGAATCAATATAACGAGAAATATTCAAATTATATCCGTTCTTTTCTTTAATTTCTTTATTCGGAACAAAACGTGCATACTTAACATCAGTTGTAATTTCCTCATTAAATGTTGTAACAATACGATAAATATCCTGCTCACGAAGCCTATTCTTGCTACCATCCTTGATATACCCTTTGCCTGCATCAATCATAAATATACCAGCACGATTCTCTGCACCTTCTTTATCAATGATTAAAATACATGCAGGGATACCAGTCCCATAGAAAAGGTTTGGAGGCAGACTGATTATTCCTTTAATCCATCCTTTATCAACAATAGTCTTTCTGATAGTTCCTTCTGAATTGCCACGGAACAAAACTCCGTGAGGCAGAATTACAGCTGCTTTTCCTGTAGATTTAAGCGTTTTCAAAATATGCATTAACCATGCGTAATCGCCGTTCTTTTCTGGCGGTCTATCTCCGTAACCAGTAAATCTACCATATTCTTTTAATCCATCAGACCAATTCTTCAAAGAGAAAGGCGGATTAGCAACGATATAATCAAAGCGTTCCAATTCTGAAGCATCATCAATTCTGGTAAAGTGAGGTTCTGAAAATGTATTGCCTGCTCTAATAACCGCAGCTTTGTTATGAAGCACAGCGTTCATTTTTGCAAGACCGGCAGTTGCAACTTCTTTCTCCTGACCATAACCAGAAATTTCAAACGGAGCTTCTGATAACGCTCTAATCAATAACGAACCACTACCACAAGCAGGGTCACATATTGTTGCGTTATGATCTGTACATTTATCAATGCCTATAACCTTTGCTAAGATACGCGACACTTCAGCTGGAGTATAGAACTGCCCCTTACTCTTACCACTTTCTGTAGCAAAGTTTCTCATCAAATATTCATAAGCATCACCGATGATATCATCGCCTTCTGCTTTATTTTTAGAAAAATCCAACTCTGGACGCTGAAAAATTGCGATAAGTTTAGTGAGTTTATCCACCATTTCTTGTCCCTTGCCAATTTTCGCCTCATCATTAAAATGCGCAATATCAATAACACCCTTAAGACTTTCATTTACTTCAGCTAAACGGGCGATAACTTTATCAATACCCTCACCAATATTCTTTTTGTTTTTTAAAGCTATAAAATCATCAAAAGAGCATCCCGTTCTCTTTTCAGGGTCTGGATTCGGGTCATGTGCCTTATCGAAAACGGTTAAATCTCCGTATTTTTTCCCTTTGTATTTATCTGTTACATACTTCATAAACAATAGTGTCAGTATGTAGTCTTTGTACTGAGATGCATCCATACCTCCACGTAACGCATCGCAACTAGCCCATAAAGAGCTATATAATTCCGTTTTCTTAACTGCCATGTTTCTTAACTCCTTTTTGCATCTATATTGGGCTTATTCAATAGCACTTTCTCCGCTTTTGACCCACTGATCAAGTTCTGAGCGTTTAAACTTCCACTGCTTACCAATCTTGTGAGCTGGAACACCCTTTTCATTACGAATCCATCCTCGTAAAGTTACAGCTTTTATACCGAGATAATCTGCTGCCTCTTCGATGCTTATCCATTTGTCTCCCATCAATATTTCCATTACTGTCACCTCAAATATAAAAATCAAAATATAACAGTTTCTATTATATTGTATCACTTTCGCTCTATTTTTCAATATCTTATAGTTATTTATTGATATTTGATAATATTACCTCCTGTTTTTATGATATGCCTACACTTTATAAACTAACAATCAAAAGAAGTACCACCCTAAGGCAGTACTTCCACTCTTGTTCTCATTATGCAATTTTTCGAGTTAATCAAGCAATCCTCCATCCACCTTCAAATCCTCAAAAACTTTGGATAAACTTTGGATTGAAATCTGATATACTTTGTAATGCTTGTAAATAAGCCCCTTGCGGGGAGCGGAGACGGAGGGATTCGAACTCATTAGAAGCCAAGATAATTGCCAATTTTAAAGGTTGCTTTTGGCAAGGATGGACTTGGCAAGTCAGGTTTGAATCCTTCGGGCGATATGCAGTTTTTGTGGGCGAGGTGCCCGAAAAGTGCCGGAAACATGCAACTACACTATTTAATCTTCTCACTCATCATCTATCCATAGGTTATCGCATGCTTACTTTATCTCATCTTTTCTATGACATCCTTTATAAGCTCCACATTCTTCTCTTCACTTGCTTTTAGTTCCTGTATTATCTTAATAATCTCCGGATAGCATTCCTTATTCACCGGTTCAAACAAGTTATTCCACCCCTCGGTTCCACCTTCCAAGATATCAAACATTAATTTGCGGTACAAACCAACTGTTACTCGAAATGCTTCTATGAGCTCTTCCAACGCTTCACTCGGCTGTTCCTTATGCATCTCTTCCAAGTACAGTAATAATGCATCCTTCCTCTCGTAATAAATTCCGATGCAGTATTTGAAGCCAAAGGAATCCAGTCGATTCTCCCGTACCGCTTCCACAATAGTATCATATACCCCAAAACCATAAGTACGCCCGGAATCATCCTGGGATGTCTGCATTCCCTCTACATACAGCTGAAGAGCGTTCCAATAAGCCCGATTCCAATCCACCTCATGTACCACTTCCGGAATTTCACAATACAACACCGGTGCCCATTCAAATGTTTTACCTAAATTATTATATAGCACCGGCATACTGGTATTCGTATTTTGATTCCCGATTCCTTTCGGGAAGAAAACCTTGTCCTCATCATCGTAACCGTATATTATGCCAAACTCACCAGTATCAATGCCCCACACTACGCATGCTTTATTGTCCTCAATACCTTTCTTAATTGCCTTAATTGCTTCCTCTTGTCTTGCAGAATACTCCTCTACCTCTGGTGCAGCATAATACTTCTTTGTCTGAACTCCGATTCGCTCTATAAAATCAGCATGTTGTTCCATCCAGTCATAATCCGTAACCGGTAGCGAACTGCAATTTGCATCCACACAAAACCGGGCTGCAATTCCCGTTACACTTAGGAATCTCTGAAAGGTATACTCCTTATTCCACATTCCACAGTGTTCCAGTACACTCATCATACTGATTGCATAGGTATTCCACGCAGAAAACACCTCAATGTCCAAACTCTTTTTTGCCATAGCAAACGCCTCCTTTTTCTTTATATTCCTATTATCTCACAGGAGGTATGACATATGATGTCACAGCAACGACATCAGTTGAGATAGCCTTTCCTTCATATGTTCTCTCAACCAATTAGGCTTACTAATCTTAAAATCTAAGTGACTGGCAATCAGCACGCTGATAAACACATCCGGGTCAAAAAAAGCATAGGTATACTTCTCCCCCTCTACTTTCCCACAAAGAAAATAGTCTAACGGTACCGTAGAAGTTCTACCTCCGACCATCTCTATTTCCGCAAAATAAGGCTCCTTTATCATGGTTCTGTTTTTGTCGATCTCAGATGTGCATATTTTAGACAAAATGTCCGCTTGCCCTTTATATTTGCCGTAACCGAACGTCCCAAGAGTACGATTTTGTTCCGCAAGTAACCGCACAATCTCTTTCTCTCCTTCTGACAAAAAGAAACTCGGCAAAACATACTCTTTTTCATATCGATATCCGCGCTTTTTTGCACAGTACACCAACGGTGCATACATAGAATCCCTCATATACTCAATATCCCGCTGTGCCTGCCGTAACGAAATTTCAAAATTCTCAGCTAACACTCCGGCATTCGGATATTTTTCTCCATTAACTCTGTTATGAAACCAAACAATTCTTTGATATGCTGAAATAAGAACACCTCCCTTTATATCATATTTTCACTTTTTTTCATTTTACCACTAAGCTCGCTCAATGACCTCTCTAATCCGATGCGCCATGGCCAATGTTTCATCTATGCTTTGTACATATGTTGACCATATAGTATTCATATTAATCCTCCACAAATTCAAAGTGAACAAAATCGCTGCGCGATGGCCTGCCAAGGCTATGGCGCAGTTTTCCTGTTTTTTCTAAAATAGGCAGTGACAGGATTGTTCCAAGATAGTATTGTTAAAGTGCGACCCAAAACAAACTTCATACACGGACTTAGTCCCGACTACTGCCTATGAAAAGAATACCACTATCCATCTGCTTCTGCAAGCAGTTTTATTTCGCTAATGCACCTCCGTGAACAGGTAGTCAGACCATTTTTACTACTTACATTTCATGGAGGTTATTTTATGTACGAAGATATTTTAGAATTAGTAACTGTTGCTGCTAGGAAACGAAACCTGAAGGAATCCACCATTCATTCCTACCGTCAGTCTTTAAAGCACTTTTTTAATTCAGCTGACAAATCATGGCAGGAACTAACCATATCGGATGCAGACGAATTTTTGACCTGCAAACGTCTTGGTGGTATTATGCCGGAAACTTATAACCATTACTATGCAGCTTTACGTTTTATGTACAAGCGAGTACTTAAGCTTAACTGGGACGAAGATGAAATCCCTAGAATGAGGCGTGACCGCAGCCTGCCTACGGTTCTTGACAAAGAAGAAATTGAAGCTATTCTGGAAGCAACATCCAACCTGAAATATAAGGCAATCTTTGCTGTCATGTATTCCGGCGGACTCCGGGTGTCTGAAACAACACACCTGCATTATGGGGATATTTCACGAAAAAAACATTCCATCCATATCCACAATGCAAAGAATCGGATGGACAGATACACCCTTCTTGCTGACAGAACACTGGATATTTTAACAGAATACTGGTTCTGGAACGGAAAGCCTAAGGAAATTCTATTTCCCAGCAAAGCAACAGGCGGATACCTGGACAGTTCTGCTGTCAATCAGGTATTAAGAAGAAGTGCCAAGAAAGCGGGGATTACCAAACATGTTACCTCCCACGCATTCCGACACAGCTTTGCAAGCCACCTGCTTGAGGCAGGATGTGACATTAAATACATACAGGTGCTGTTAGGACACCTTGACCCTAAATCCACAGAAATCTATCTTCATGTAAGCAACAAAACTCTGCTTGGAATAAAAAGTCCTTTCGATATGCAGGAGGATTTATAATGGAACATCCCACCGTGCAGGACATCTTTTATCAGTTTTATCCGGCATATCTGGCGAAATACACACCTTCGCCACAGCAGTTAAAAGTTGCCCATTGTATCATTAACTGCAAGACCGGTGCTTATGGAACTAATGTCAGTATTTGTGAGGACTGTGGACATCCGCAGATTCATTATAACTCCTGCCGGAACAGATGCTGTCCCATGTGTCAGGCTCTGCCCAAGGAAAAATGGATGGACAAACGGCGTGAGGATGTTCTGGAGGCACCTTACTTTCATGTGGTATTTACAGTACCGCAGGAACTGAATCCGCTTATTTACAGCAACCAGCAGCTTCTCTATGATGCCATGTACCACTGTGTTTCTGCCATCATTAACGAGCTGACTACAGACACAAAACATCTTGGTGCAAAAGTCGGATATATCTGTGTGTTACATACATGGGGCTCCGAAATGAACTACCATCCCCACATCCATGTCATTCTTCTTGGTGGTGGTCTGGATGCCCAAAATCAGTGGCGCGATAAGGGAGAGGATTTCTTTCTTCCGGTAGAAGTATTATCTAAGCTGTTTCGTGGTAAATATATGCACAAACTCAAAAGCCTCTGGGAAGAGAAAAATCTTCAGTTCCATGGAAGCAGTGAGAAATACCGTAATCACTATGCGTTCAAGGAACTCCTGAACATCTGTTATGAAAAGGACTGGATTCCCCACTGCAAAAAACCTTTAACGGTGCCCAGTCCGTTATCAACTATCTTGGAAAATATACTCATAGGATTGCCATCAGCAACCACCGCATCATTCGCATGGACGAAGATACCGTTACCTTTTATGTGAAGGATTACAGGAAAGAAGACAGGTGGAAAGAGCATACCCTGCCCGGTATTGAATTTATCCGCAGATTCCTTATGCATGTGCCACCAAAACGCTTTGTAAGAATCAGGCACTATGGATTGCTATGTACAAGGACAAAGACCAGACACCTGACACTATGCAGAAATCTTCTTGGCTGCAAGCAGTATCTTTCCAAACTGAAAGACATGGAAACACCGCAAATGCTTGAAATCCTCTATGGTATCAAAGTCACCCTTTGCAAGCGTTGTGGTGGACATCTTAGAAAACCACAGCCAAAAGTGCTGCTGCGGATTTAACATGATCGGATTCATATTTTTTTGTAGACCTCAGCATTGAGGTTTGTTTGCCATGCCTAAATTTTTGAACAGCATGCAGATTTTTGAAACCAGTACTTAAGAACCATCTTTTTTGCTGTAAAAAAGCACGGATTGAAACACCATATAGTCTAACCATCCGGACGCGACTTTGTTCACTGTAGAAAAATCGAAATTGGTGCAAACGACAGGGCAGTTTATCGCAACATGTAAGCTGCTTTATCGTTTACACCGTAAGCGCCTAATTTCGGGGTGGATTTCATCCATCCCGTTTTGGCAGTATAATTGTTAGCAGGAAATGCGAGCGTTTTACTCCATTTGTTTGCGAGAATGCGAGCATTTCACTCTATTTTGGAGGCTAGCAATCATGAAGT
>JAZSEW010000080.1:0-52512 GCA_045531895.1 Lachnospiraceae bacterium | reverse complement strand
TCCTTCCTTAACCTCTGTATGAATTTCCCTTATATATAAATGCGCATGAATAATTATAACATATTTTTCACTTTAGTAAACAAAAAAGTATCGCAAAGGGAAATAAAATACTTGACACGAAAAATGGGTAATGATACCATAAGTATCGTAACAGGAAACATTTTGAGAAAGGAGGCCACTAATGATAGACGTAAATAGACTGCAAGGTGAATTAGTAGCAAATCAAATTACCAAGACGAAAATGGCTGAGAAACTCGGTATTTCGAGCAAAACATTCTATTCTCGATTGAAAACGGGACGCTTTATGTCTGATGAAATCGATAAGATGGTAGAGATTCTTAAATTAGATCGAGACCTAGCTATCAGTATTTTTTTTATGCAAAAAGTATCGCCTGACGACACTTTGCATTAGCAGGAAGGAGCACGAATGAAGAAAGTTAATAATGAACTACTCGTCCTAGATTGTGAGAACGAGGTCGGAAGTGTGTGTGACTACAATGCAGCAGTGAGCGCCATGGGCAAAAATCAAGTGGCAATTGCAGCAGGTACATACAGCGTAGCATCGGCAACAGGAGCAAATTCGATAGCAATAGCCACCGGACAATGCAGTAGAGCTTCAGCATTGAAGAAAGACTCCTTAGCCATCGGATGGGGGGGCACAGCAAAAGTAAAAGGTGTGCTAGGCTCTTACATTCAGATATCAGACTTCACAGACGGTCACCTCGATATCCAATTGAGAAGAGTAGACGGTATCAGCATTATGCCAGATACCTGGTATTCACTGATTAAAGGTGAATTTGTAGAAACTGAATAGGAGGAGCCTATGGTTGTAGAAGAATTTACTGTTGGGAAAGTCATTGTAAAAATACATGATGATTTTGTAGTAAAAACAAATGAACAAAACAATGAAATCATAGACAAGGTAAATGCACATATTAGCAAATGCCTTTCCAAGCTCAAAATTCTTACGCCTGATAATGAATTGAAAAACGGAGGCATTGATGAAAAGTAAAAGAGTAATTAGTGCAGTAGTCGTAGCTACATTGCTGGTTTGTTTAGGCAGTACTAGCACGATATCGGCTGAAACGGAAGATACATGGATATGTGAGGAATATCAAGAGTACATATACGAAGTCAGTGAAGAATATCATGTGTGCCCAGAGTTAATCATGGCCATTGTAGAGCAGGAAAGCAGCGGCAGAGCTGACGCAGAAAACGAAGGGTGTATCGGACTGATGCAGGTGTCCGAGAAGTGGCACGCAGACAGAATGGAGCGCTTGGGAGTGACAAGCCTATACGACCCATACGGAAACATCCTGGTCGGCACAGACTACTTCATGGAGCTGGCAGAAGAATATGAGGATATTTACACGGTCCTGATGTGTTACAACGGCACAGCGGATGCAGTGGCTAAGGCAGCAGTCGGAGATTACACCGACTATGCAACAGGAATCGTATCCAGAACAGAACAACTGGAACGGATGCACGGAAAGTAGGTGATGAGATGGAGATAGCAATGAAGGACAATCAAATCCTAATGCGAAACTTAGATACGCAGCAGTATAACATGCTCCGGAACACCGGAAAGTGTATCTGGGATAAGAAAAAGCAGATGCTGATAGGTGATGTGAGCTTGGAGCTCTTAGAGACGCTAAACAGTATCATCCGGCTACCGGACAGAATTAAGGCAGAATACATACGACTTAAAAGGATTCAGGAAGCAATTGATAAGGAACGACTGAACGAGGATCCGGTGCCACTGGTCAAATACCCGGTGAAGCTTCCATTGTTCAAACATCAAATAAGAGGGGCCAACCTAGCGTTATTAGCATTCGGAGCGGTTGACCCACCGCAGGAGGTAGCAGATGGAATATGTGAGTAAAGACGCGGTGCTCGCGGCGATCGAGGACTGGGCAAAGTGCTTTAGTAATGACGAGGCCATTCGAACTAACCCGGAAGCAACGATAAACCTTCTCAAAGAAGATGTCTCGTATATGGACGCAGACATCGATACTGAGCTGGATATCACGGAGCTGCTATTCAGAGAGAAGAGAGTACCAATCAAAGTCAACGCAAGACTTACACTCTGCCCGACTTGCAGGAAACAGTTAAAGGATGGACATTCCTACTGTAAGAAGTGTGGGCAGGCAATAAAAAACAGAAATGAGTTTGTGCCTCAACAGGACAAACAAGCAACGGGAAGTATAAATGATAATGCCTTCGGAGAACGCGTTCTTATGTTATTGAAAATGAATAATATAACCCAGCGAGAACTAGCTGACATGACTGGAATAACGGAGGTTTCCATGTGTCGCTATATTAAAGGCGAGAGAAAACCTAGAGGTCCAGTGATTGCAAATATCGCGAATGCATTACATACAACTTCTGACTATCTTCTAGGTATAGAAGAAAAAAATAAAAAGTAAATAAAAGAAAGAAGGTGATGCCAATGACAGCTCAAATTGATAATAAAATCAACAAGGGCTTCGGTTAATGAGGTTACTTGTTTGAAATGGGCTGCGGCTGACAGGCAAGACTTTAACCGCAATCGCAACAGCTGGGGCACTGTTCCAAAGAGGACTGATTAAAAAGGTCTTAGTAACAGCACCAACCTCGGTGTGCAGTGTGTGGCCAAACGATTTTAATACGTTTGCAGACTTTAAGTTTAAAGTCAACGTCATGCTCGGCACAAAGCAAAAGAGAATCGCCCAGCTTGAAGAACTAGAGCGATTCCCATTTGATGATGTACTTTTGGTGGCAGTAATCAACTACGAAAGCACGTGGCGAGATGGTATTAAAGAGAAAATCATGGACTGGCATCCTGATCTAATCATTGCAGATGAGTCGCAGCGAATTAAGACTCATGACGCAAACCAATCGAAAGCCATGCACGAACTCGGTGACCTTGCCAAGTACAAGCTAATATTATCAGGAACTCCGGTGCAAAACAACTGTTTAGACTTATTTTCACAGTACCGGTTTTTGGATAAGCGGATATTTGGAACCAACTTTTATGCTTTCAGGAATAAATACTGCATCATGGGAGGTTTTCAAAAATACCAGGTAGTAGGCTTCAAAAATAAAGAGGACCTGATTAAAAGGGAATATTCTGCGGCATACAGAGTGACCAAGGAAGAATGCCTTGACCTTCCGGAGCAGATATTCATCACAAGAAAGCTGCAGTTTTCTGATAAGGAAATGAAACTGTACAAGCAGATTAAGGAGCAGAGCTTCGCAGAACTGGAGAGCGGCGGTCAGATTACAGCTGCTACCGTGCTAACAAAGATGCTAAGGCTCCAGCAGCTGACAGGCGGATTCTTAATAAAGGATGAAGCCGACAAGCCAACGCAGATATCTGATGCGAAGATAAATGCCCTGGAGGATATCATAGACGATTATGTAATCGAGACTGGTAAGAAGTTAGTAGTGTTCGCAAGGTTTAGAGCAGAGCTTGACCTTATAGAAAAGCTCTTAAAAAAGAAGAAGCTCCAATATGGAATGATTTATGGAGACATTAAGCTCGATGATCGTGGCGACATCGTGAAGGACTTTCAGACGAACCCGGACACAAAGGTGTTTGTCGCGCAGATAGACACTGCAGGTTTAGGAATCACACTCACGGCGGCAGACACATGTGTGTACTACAGCGTGAACTTCAATTATGCGGCATACAGCCAGAGCCTCGCTCGTATTCACAGAATCGGACAGCGTAACAATTGTACTTACATCCACCTTCTGGTGGACAAGACCATAGATGAGCAGGTGCTCAAGGCTTTAGAGAAGAAAGAGGACATAGCAAAGACAATCGTGGACGATTGGAAATCATATTTTTAGGAGGACCGTATGGAATTTAATACATTCACAGCTTCGGGTGAGTCAAAAGAATTGCTACTTAACACGCTAGATTTCATTATGCGTAAGATTGACATAAGAGGATTTTACTTTGACAGAACTGGGTATTTGGTTTTCTGTTCACGCGTGAATGAACAGAATAAAAATGAAAAAGAATATCCGTTTATGGCTACACCTGTTTTAGTTGCAGAGCATGTGTTCCAGTATTTATCTGAACTCACAGATGAAGAATTAACATTGATGGAATGCGAACCAACTGGATATGAGGAAGATTACGACATTGGATGGGAACTATTTATCCCGGAATGCGGTAGTGATGTTTATAGCGTAACTGACTACTCATGGGGCAAAACGGTGTTAGCTGTAAAACCTAAATTAATCGAGCATGGAAAATAATTTTAGGAGGACAAATAAACATGGCAAACGAGAATAAATTACTTGAGATCGTAGACCTCTACAAGGAACTCCTTGATAAGAAGGAAGAACTTGCAGAACAGACCAAAGCAAACAATAAGGAAATCGAGGATGTAAAGAAGGATCTCGCACAGATGATGATTGATGAGGAGTGTGCCAGCGTAAGCCGTAACGGCTTCAAATACAGCCTTCAGGAGAAGGTTATCTATCAGAAGAAATCCGAGGAAGCACTTGCACAGAACGAGGTGCCATTCTTCGACTTCTTAAGAGACGAAGGCATGGGCGACATCATCAAAGAGACGGTAGACAGCCGAACCTTAAGCAGCACCATCAAGAGCCTTGTGGAAGAGGTTGGCGAGTTACCGGAGCACTTCAATGATTACATTAACACATACGAGACAATGGATATCGCGAAGCGTAAAGAGACGAATAAGGCGCTTAAGAAGTAGGAGGAACCAATGAAGGCAATTAAGATTCCGGTAAACGGAGACATACATACTGTAGAGCTTCCTGATTCGGAAAAGAAAAAAGGAGATTTTCTTCATAAATGCCAGGAGCAGGTAGACGGCTTAATAGAGATAGTAAGACCAAGACTCTTATATGGCATAACGATGATGCCACACACAGCGTGTATGATCGTGGATGAAGATTTTATAGCAAAAAGAAAACCGGTGAATCGCAGAGCTACACGGCTGTACGGAGCACACAGCATATGCGGAGATGTTCTTATTTTGGATACAGTGCGTACACCGGATGGATACGACATTACCGGATTCGAAGATAATCTGGCAGAGAGTATCGGCTTTATAATGAGCAATCATTTTTAATAAAAGAAAGGAACCAAACATGAGCGAACAGATGGAAATGACCTTCACTTTAGATAGTGAAAGGGAAATCAATGACAACTTGTCAACACTTATCAGCCTGGTATTTAACCAGAAGAAAGAAACGATGGACACCGTAATGAATAAGCATGAGGCATACGGTATCGCATCCGAAGCATTCCAGGTATTAAAGGGCGCAGAGAACACAGTAAAAGGTGAGATGGATACATTCTTAAAAGTGTTACCTTCTTCTGAGACAGACACCATTCAGATATGCAGCACAATCTATGCGGCGGCACAAAAAACAGCGGCGGCAGCTGTAGACCTCGCAGCTAAGTGCCAGAAAATCATGAACGACCTTTACTATGATGCACCAACACCGATTGAACAGGCAATCGCAGATGCAGAGGGTGATGGATTCGAGGAAGCTGAAGAAGTAGAAACTGATATTGAAAATAATAAAGAAGATGGAGGAAACGACAATGAGTAAGAACGAAGTAGCAGTAACAGGAGAAACATTTGACCTTCAGGTATTAGAAGGTGACATGGCGGAAGCAATTGCAGAGGAAATGGACGGTCTTGGTACCATTCCATTTGACAAGGTGAAAATTCCATCCGGTGGCGGATTGGCATTTGAGGTACCAACAGAAGAGGAAGATAATCCGGACATGGTGAAAGAGCTTGTCGGAGTAATCTTGTACCACCACCCAATCAACGCATACTGGCAAAACAAGTATGACGGCCAGAACAATCAGCCGGATTGCACAAGCTACGATGGCAAGACTGGCGTAATCGTGGAAACAGGTGAGTGCGTAGACTGTGCAAACTGTAAGTACAATAAATTCGGATCTGATGATAACGGCAGAGGAAAAGCATGTAAGAACATGCATCGCATCTACCTTTTAAGAGAGGGTAACCCGGTGCCAATTCTTCTAACCCTTCCACCTTCATCCCTCAAGAGCTTACGCGATTACTTAGGTAAAAAGGTTGTTCTTAAAGGAATGAGAAGCTACCAGGTAGTCACAAAAATAACGCTTAAGAAAGAACAGTCTGGCGATGGTATTACATATTCAAGAGCAGTATTCACATCAGTCGGAACCTTAACAGCTGATAAGCTCCAAATGGCAAAGCAGTATGCTGAAAGCATCAAAGCTTCTAATCAGAATGTGGAAATCACTGAGGAAGATTACAACATGGCTCCGGCACAGCAAGCACCTTCGAATGAGGTACCTGCAGACGGACAATTCCATGAAGCAAATACCGATGCATCAGAAGTGTTCACAAAAGAAGAGGAAACAATCTTCGAACAGGCAGAAGCAAAGCAGGAAGAACTGCCAGTATAAGAATAATCAAGGGGTGCAGATACTGTGCCCCCTTTGATATAAGCAACGGAGGTAAAGGATTATGGATCTTACTTATATTTGTTCCAGACTAAAAGGTGATGAGGAACACAGTCTAGAGTTTCACAAGGAAGTAGCAAAAGTAATGTGCAGGATAGCAATTAAGAAATCGAATCACAAAGTAGTGCCTATCGCACCGCATTTATACCTTCCGCTTTTCTTGGATGACGACATCCTGGAAGAACGTCGGGTGGCATGTGAAATAGGACTGGAAACATTACTTAAATGCAACCGAATGACAGTGGTGGTTGTGGATGGAATTATTTCAGACGGAATGCTTGCAGAAATCTATGCAGCTCAGCAGGCCAATATTCCAATTGATTATTTCTATTGTACCAAAGAAGAAATGGAAGCAATTATTGCAATGAATAAAGAATAAGCAGGTGTAGAGGATGAACATGAGTGAAGTAAACATCGACAAAGTGGTCGACTATCGTGCCGAATATGGCGCAGAAATTAAAAAGCATAAGATATCCGGCAATGAAATGATTGGACTGTGCCCTTTTCATGGTGATAGCAATCCAAGCTTCACAATTAATCTATCAACCGGTCAATTCGAGTGCAAAGCATGCGGAGAAAAAGGAAATTACACCACCTTTTACGCAAAACTTCATGGCATGGAAACGAAAGACGCTTATAAAGCAATCTTAGAAAAGTATGGAGTAGCTGACGATGACTGGAAGCCGGACGCACCTAAGAAGTACACAGTGGCCGAGTATGCGTTCATGAAACGTCTTCCCGAAAAGTGGCTTAGAGAAACGTGTCACCTAACGGAAGGCAAAGACAGAGATGGTACCGGATATGTTAAGATTCCGTACCTCGATACAGAGGGAAAGGAATCGACCTACCGCAAACGTTATCTTCCTAAAGCTTTTAAATGGAAATATGGCAGCAGTGGAAAAATTGGGCTTTACGGAGAATGGAGGCTGGATGATATCCGAGCTACAGGCTATGGCATCCTTGTAGAAGGCGAGTCTGATACGCAGACGATGTGGTATTTGAAATTCCCGACACTCGGATGCGCAGGAGCTTCATTCTTTAAGGCAGAATTCATTGATAAGCTGGAAGGTCTTAAACTGTACATCCACGTAGAACCGGACCAAGGTGGACAGACATTCCTTAAGAATATTACTACAAAATTAAAGGATTTCAACTTCCTCGGAGAAGTGTACAGCTTCAGCTGTAAGCAGTTCGGAGTCAAAGATCCAAGTGAATTGTACTTAAGAGATGGCGCAGACGAGGCAAGACAAAAGATAGACAAAGCAATCAAGCAGGCGAAGCTCATCGACTTAGACCATTTAGAAGAATCAATACCAGAATCGGTCAAAGGTTTTAGTGTGAACCTAAGATACCCGGACCGTTGGTGTTATTCAGAGAAAGGTGGCATTCAGTACCGGAACGAAAAGACCGGTATCTTCGCAACAGTGTGCAGAACGCCAATCATTATCAGCAAGAGACTTCGTTCCATGGAATACGGAGATGAAAAGGTAGAACTGGAGTACAAAAGAGACGGAGAGGTCAAAACGGCCATCTTCCCACGTTCGACCATTTTCCAAAGCAAGAGCATTACATGTCTGGCAGACCTTGGATGCACGGTCACCAGCGAGAACGCAAAGCAGGTAGTAAGCTTCTTATCAGCTTTGGAAGCAGAAAACATGGACATTATACCGGTAGCAGACTCAACCGGAACCTTCGGGTGGCAGACAAAAGGAAGATTTCTTCCCGGACACGGAGACGACATCGTTCTGGATATCGAACCAAGCCTGCGTGGATGGGCGAATGCTTACGAGGTGAAGGGCAGCTTCGAGAAATGGAAAGAAACGATGGCACCGCACAGGGAGCGCGATAAGTTCAGATTTATCTTAGCAGCAAGCTTCACGGCTCCGCTTCTTAAATGGATTAGCCAACGAATCTTCTTCATTTATAACTGGGGTGGATCCAAAGGTGGAAAGACTGCAGGTCTTAAGGCGGCACTTAGCGTATGGGGTGACCCGGAGAAACTGATGGTTAACTTCAATGCTACGCAGGTAGCCTTGGAACGAATGGCAGGCTTCTATTGTGACCTTCCACTTGGAATCGATGAAAGACAGCTTGCAGGGAACAACCAAGGTAGCCTAGAGAAAATCGTGTATATGCTTGCATCCGGAACAGGACGTGCCAGAGGAAGCAAGGGCGGCGGTCTGCAGGAAATACGAACATGGAGAACGGTAGCACTGGCCACAGGAGAAGAACCAATCAGTACCGATACATCACAGACCGGTATCAGCACTCGTATCCTTGAAATTTACGGCGGACCGTTCCCGGATGAAAAGAGCGCGAGCCTTATGCACCAAATGGCAGGTATGAACTGCGGATGGGCAGGACCGTATTTCATTAAGAAGATCATGGAAATGGGAAGTGAAGAAATCAAGCAGCGGTTCGAGAAGATGCTCGAATATGTGTATGTAAAGAGCAACGGAGAGAACGGATCGCACGCTGCCAGTATTGCGGCGGTAGCTACAGCAGATGCACTTGTAGATGTGTGGATATTCGGTAGCAAGTCAGAAGAACGTTCCGAAAACAGAGCTAGAAGCATGGCAGATTATGTGCTTGCAGAACAGCAGGCAGCAGATGCCGGGGATGTAAATGAACATGCAGTGCAGTACATAGTGGACTGGGTGCTTTCCAATCAAAATTACTTCGGCAGTAGCGCAATAGGAACGTGCCTGGGATTTATGAATAACGGATGTGCATACATTTATCCTACAACATTGAATAATGTGCTCTCCAAGGCAGGGTACTCACCCAGAAAGACATTGAAGTATATGGCCGACAAAGGGTACATCGGAGTTGGGGTAGAAGCAGGGAAAACATTGTACAGCATTCGGAAATACTTTAATGGTAAAAAATGCCGCATGGTGGAGTTTAAGCTGAGTGAGTTTGCAGGTGACATTGATCCACTGACGGATGAAGAGGAAGCCGCAAGTCTGAATAAACCAATGAGTGTTGATGAGTTTGTAAAAGTACCTGATGACATACAAGAAAGACTACCTTTTGATTAGATAGGAGGAAACGATGAGAAGTTATGTGTATTTCATATCGGATGGCAGATACATCAAAATAGGAAAGACCACAGCATTAATGAAAAGACTGAAGGCTTTGCAAACCAGTAATGCCGCAAGGTTGTTCTATGTTGCTGTCATCGAATGTCCCAATGAAAAAGCAGCATATAGAAAAGAAAAACAGATACATGAACTTTTCAAAGCATATGAGGTTAATGGTGAATGGTTCGACATCAAAAGAGATTCCATTATGTTACTGAAAGGTACGAGAGAATTATACAAGGGAGAGATTTTTAGTGAAGAAAACTCAGGAAAGAAAAAGAAAAGCCTGGAAGTACCTCCAGAATGGAAATTCACTAAAATCGAAGGTGCTTAGGTGGCACGTGGCACCATTAGGTGGCACCATAGGTGGCACCATGAAAAACCCAGTAAAATCAAGGCTTTTATACCTAAATATATATATTGGTGCCACCTAAATATATATATATACTAATACGTTTTTGAAAATGTGCAATTTAGCAGGACATAGAGATATGCTACATGCAAACATTTTAAAAAAAGTTAGGTGTATATTCAAAAATTAGGTGGCACGTGGCACCAAAACTCGAAAACCCAGTAAAATCAAGGCTTTCAGCACTTGAAATTGGTGCCACCTAAATTTTTGAATAGGTGGCACCATGACGGAGGTATCGCAAATGGAAGAAGAGGAAATCCTAAGGCAAAAGCTCGAAAAACTCAGTAAATGCAAGGGTTTGAGCGAAGAGGACTTGCAGGGAAAGTACAAAAAAGCGTATGAACGGTTGAAGCATGAAATTAAGGATTGTGCAACAAAAATTTTGTACGAAGTTGCACTGAGCAACCTTAAGTGGAACAAAATCGATTATTTAGCAGCCGCCGAGGAGGCAAACACCTTCGTGAACAAAGAACCGGCAGGCAAAGCAATCATGAAAAACATTTCACATGCGCTATATAAGCATTGCTCCTTTGAAGAGTTCCAAGCCGAGTGCCTTAAGATGCGCGAACAGATAAAACATATTGTATGGAAGTACGCTCCCGATGATTGGGAGAGCATAGAAGTGGAGGTGGCGAAGTGACATGCAGGACAGAAGCAGAACCACATGGACAAAGGAAGAAGATGAACTGCTGGAAGAGATGTGGGGCACATCGACTCCGCAGAGCATAGCTAGCAAGGTAGGACGCAGCACAGTCGCAGTGATCCAGAGGGTGAAGGTGCGAAACCTTGGAGCATTCACTGAGGTGGGTGTGTACATTAACCGGAATCAGGCAGCACAGATGGTCGGTGTCGACTATAAGGTGCTGACGAGGAACTGGGAAGCGAACCACGGACTGTGCTTTAAACAGAAAAAGGTGCGCTCAGATATGAAATCGCAGTACCTTATCAAGCTAGAGAATTTCATTAAATGGCTGAAGAACCACCAAGAGCTGTGGGATAGCCGGAAGATGGAACCCTACGCACTGGGAATTGAACCGGAGTGGTTAGCTGATAAGAGAAAGCGTGACAGTGAGAACACCAATAAGCCACGTGGCACGAAATACACTCGGAAAGAAGATTCTCTGATTGTGATGTATCTGAAGATGGATAAAACTCAGAAAGAAATCGGAGAACTTCTAAACCGGAGTGAGGCAAGTGTTAATGCAAGAATTATGAAACTGGATGTGTGGGGCACAGGAAAGCTAAAGGAAGGATGGAAGAAATGAAAAAGTGGGAAGAATACAGCACCATGGATGAGGCTGTAACAGATTACATTGATAAGATGGCGGCTTACGGTAAAAAGCTGAACCGGACAGATGCCAGAAAAGCTATCACAAAGAAGATACCACTGGAGTCGAAGTACCAGGATAAAATCCTTAAATATTTAAAAAGCTTACCGGAGTGTATCAATGCTTGGAAGGAGAACAAGGGAACTTACTCAAGCCAAAATGGAACTCCGGACATAACGGCGGTAATGAAGCCGGGTGGTATTTATTTTGGATTTGAGGTAAAGCGGCCACTGCTCGGAGAACCAAGTGCACTGCAAGAAAAGTTTGTAAAAGATATGACCGAGAACGGCGGCCATGCCTACATAGTAGTAACTGTAGATGACGTGAAACGGATATTAATCCAGGAAGGGATAATCAATGAGAATAAGTAAAATAGTATGCGACCGATGTGGCGCAGAAATCAAGGAACATCCAACACGGATATTCCCTGAAGTAGTAGATAGAGAAACCGGAGATATTAAAGTAGGAACAGCCAGAGCTTCATGGGATGGCAGCTTAATGAATTACGATTTCTGTGATGAATGTACGGTGGAAATTATTCAGTTTGCAAAAACGAAGCCGGAAAATCAGATAGTAATGTTAAGAGAACCAACTGAAAAGGAAATGGTTGATATAGTAGAAGCTATAAAAAAAGAACCTGTTAAATTATTGTCGGCAGAAAATCCTACAGTAGAAGTTCTCGCACCAAAGAAACAGGGCAAGCCAACCGTGAAAGAACTGGTACTGCAGGGGATGGATAAGAAAGAAATAATGAGAATCACAGAATGCTCGCCTGCAACTGTCGACCAGACAAAATACAATTTAAAAAAAGCTGGTTTACTTCCAAAAGAGCTGGATAGCGAAGAAATAGCTCTACCAGTTAGAGCATACGACTGTAATAAGGTGCATGATTCATGTGTATATGCAGGTAAGGGTTCCTTGTGTGACTACATTCATGAAACCGGAAAAATGAGAGGATGCCCTGTAAATGAATGTACTAAGTATGAGAAAAAGAAAAAAGGAGGTAGAAAGTAAGATGGTTAATTGGACAGCAGTAATTATAACAATTGTGATTTGCGGAACGCTTGTGATTTTATCTAACAATGGAAAGGGTGACAGAAAGTAATGACAGACCAAACAATCCAACCGAAAGCATGGGCGAATGAGATACCTGTGTATTGCGCACACGATAAAGTGGAGAAGATCACAGACGTAAAACCGAATCCCAAGAACCCAAATCAGCATCCACCTGAGCAGATAAAACTCCTTGCAGCAATCATCAAGAGACAGGGATGGAGAGCACCAATCACAGTAAGCACCAGAAGCGGCTACATTGTGAAGGGACATGGCCGATTGTTAGCAGCACAGTACATGGAAGCCGAGTACGTTCCGGTTGATTATCAGAACTACAGCACGGAAGAGGAAGAGATTGCAGACCTTATCGCAGATAACCGACTGGCAGAGCTTTCAGAAATTGACAACGCAATGCTGGCGGAACTGTTCGCAGAGATTAAACTGGATCCGGACTTCGATATCAGCTTAACCGGTTTCACGGAAGAAGAATATCTGGAATTGCTTGGTGGATTATCAGAGGATGCAATGCTGATGGAGATTGCAGAGGATGAAGTGCCGGAGCTGGACGAGGTAAGCGACCCAGTCACTTATCCCGGAGATGTGTGGGAACTTGGAAAGCACAGGCTGGTGTGTGGGGATTCCACGAAAGCTGATACATACATATCTCTGCTAGGGGAAAAGGAATTTGCAAACCTTATCATTACGGACCCACCATACAATGTGAATTACGAGGGAAGCGCTGGCAAGATTATGAACGACAACATGAGCACAAGTGCATTCTACTGTTTTTTGAAAGATGCATTTGAACAGATGATTCAGAATCTCATACCGGGTGGCGCGGCTTATGTGTTCCACGCAGACTCAGAAGGTCGCAACTTTAGAAACGCATTCGAGGATGCAGGATTTCTGATGAAGCAATGTCTGGTGTGGGTTAAAAATGCTTTGGTGCTTGGTAGACAAGATTATCAGTGGATTCATGAACCGGCGCTCTATGGTTGGAAGCCGGGCGCAGCTCACTACTTCGTAAACGACCGTAGCCAAACTACTGTGTTCAAAGAGGAACCGGTAGACTTCACAAAAATGAAAAAGGAAGAACTGCTTCGATTTATTCAGGACCACCTCGTGAAAGAGGATATACCAACCTCAGTAATCTATGAGGACAAGCCTAAGAAGAACGATATGCATCCGACTATGAAGCCGGTTAAGCTTCTTGCAAGGCTCATGGCCAACAGTAGCAAGAAGGGATGGATTGTACTTGATCCATTCGGGGGAAGTGGTAGCACCCTCATGGCTGCAGAGCTGACCGGAAGAACTGCGAGGACAATCGAGATGGACCCAAGATACGCAGATGTTATCGTAAGACGGTATGTAATGACTACTGGCAAAAAAGATGTTCGCCTGATCAGAAACGGCAAAGAGGTAAATACAGAAGAATATCAGGAGTTATTTGAACAACCTGGGGATTAGATTAAGGAGGTAGGCATGGTCGATAAGGAGTTTTTAAAACTTCATGCAGAACATAGGAGTGAGTTAGAGGATGAATTGAGAAGATATGAGCTGGAGGATAGCGGAAGCTTCTATCGGTCGCCTGCAGATATCGATGGAATGCCACATGCATCCGGAGGAATTAGTGATCCAACTGCAAACCCTGTCATTAAGAAACTGGACTCAAATAGTTTTATTAACCATTTAGACCAGATAGTGCGAGAGGAACAGGCTCAAATAGAAGCTGTGCTTGCATTGCTTACAAAGGCAAATCAGAAAACAGTTATTCGAATCAAATACTATCATCGATATGAGTGGGATGACGTGGCACTCTTCATGTATGGAGAGAAGATGGATTACGCTAGAAATTCTGAAAAGTATAAAACGAAAGCACAAAAGGTTCATGGCGCCGCATTGGCTAACATGAAACGTGTGCAAAAGGAAATGAAGTAGTACTGTTGCCGGGAGCAATCCCGGTGGCAGAAATATAAAATGTTTCAGTAAATATGCAAAAAGAGAAAGGAAAACAAAAACTATGGAAAGAATCGTAAGTATTAAAGTAGAAAACATTCACCCACATCCGGATAATCCAAGAAAAGATGTTGGAGATGTGACGGAACTAGCAGATTCCATTAAGAAAAATGGAATCATGCAGAATCTTACTGTTATACCAATTAGCGCTTTGAGTAAAGAGCCGGATGAACAGCCGGACGCAGAAGAAATTTCACTGAAAAGTGATTTCCATGCACTTATTGGACATAGAAGATTGGCGGCAGCCAAGATGGCAGGACTTACTGAGGTACCTTGTAAGATTGTCAGCAAAATTTCTAAAAAAGAGCAGGTAGGAATTATGCTGGAAGAAAATATGCAGAGAAATGATCTTACTATCTATGAGCAGGCGCAAGGCTTCCAGATGATGCTTGACCTTGGAGAGACGGAAGATTCCATAGCCGAAAAGACCGGCTTTAGTAAGACGACCATTAAACACCGTCTGAATATTGCAAAGCTCGACCAGAAGGAGTTGCAAAAGAAAGAGAAGGACAATAGTTTCCAGCTGACACTTAAAGACCTGTATGAACTGGAACAGGTAAAGGACATTAAAACACGGAATAAAATCCTGAAAGAAGCAACGGACTCTAGAAATTTAGTATGGAAAGCACAGCAGGCGGTGCGAGATGCTAAAAGGGCAGAGCGTAGGAAAGAAATCATTGAAGTTTTGAAAGAAAAAGGTGTACAACCATTACCAAAGAATGAAAATATATGGAACAGTAAGTATGAAAAGGTGAAATGTTTCGATTTAGAGGGAAAAGAGAAAATTAGATTAAAGAAAGAAGAAAATCTGTTTTATGAAAGTAACAGCTATGGGAATTATTTATATGTTGTGCGAAAAAAAGCAGCAGCATCTAAGAAGGAATTGACACCGGAAGAACAGCGTAGAGCAGATCGGGAGAAAAAGACTAAAGAACTGAAAGCTAAAATTAAAAAGCTGTCAGCAGTCCGGAAAGACTTTGCAAAGAGCGTAGCAGAAGGAAACATTAAGATGCTGAAAGAACCGGGGGTCTGGGAAGAGATGTGGAAGGTTATCTTGAGAGAAGGATACGGTACCAGCTATACAAATATTGCTGCAGTATATTTGAATTTTAATTATTGGGGTGGAACTGGAGAAGATCGAGATAAGGCACAGAAAAGGGCAAGAGAGCTTTCTGCAGAACAGACAATGCTTATAGCAATTTGTTTACTTGATTTAGAACTTGTGCAGTACAACCATACATACAACCAGGAAAGAGGAGAGACAATGTTAAAGCTGTATGAGGTATTGGAAAAATACGGTTTAAACCTGGAAGAGGAAGAAAGACAACTTATTGATGGTACTCATGAATTGTATGTGAGGGAGGACAAAAACTATGGCAAAGACGAATAAAGAGGAAGAATGCAGGCGAGAGGGTATGGCTTATGCCCTCAAGATTGCAAAGGAAAAAGGAATCGAAGCACTGGAAGAAGAGTGCCGGTTCCGGGGAGCAACGAGAATACCACTATCAGTAAGCAGGAAGGCCTGTGATGAGGTGATTAATAAAATCAAAATGAACACAATCGACACTATAACGATTCTATCAGCAATGACGCTTCGTGATGAGTTCGACTTCGGACCAAAACGTATAAAACGGTTCACTGAGCGATTTAACAAAAAGGCGGAGTGCATCATGGACGACTATACCAACTGGGATGAACAGATACAGATCCTGAAAGAAGAGTGTGGATTGGATTTCAATATAAGAAAAAACGACACAGACGTTAAAGCGAGATAGGGGGATATAGGGGTGAGCAAATGCGATAAGGATATCGAGGAGAATCCATATTTGGATGAGCAGGGTAAGCACTTAGCACAATATGCCAGGGAACACGGTATAACAACACCGTGGAACAGCAAGCCGGTAGAAGAGAAGAAAAGGAAAAGATTTTCAAAGAGAGGAAGGGAGTAGGTATGCAGAGAGTGTTTGATTCTATTGAAAAAAAGATAAAAGTAACAAGTTTGGAAATAATCGTGACAGGAACAAAAGACAAGCCTTATTTTGAGATTAAATACAAAGAAGTCGGTAAAGAAGATTACCACATAGGGTACAGTTCTTATGACTTGAATAAGGTACTCGATTGGAAAGAAAGGGATTTTGAAATCGTCAACCAAGTAGCGTCCGAGTATGGAGATAAAACAACCATTGACGGACAATATTGTTGGCAGACTTGTGCTTGTACGGAAATGTGCGATAAATGCAATCGGTTAAGTAATGGAGAGTTTGATTATTATGATAGCATTGAGCCATACAAGGCAGAAAGCGAGGGGTAGCTAATGGAATATAAAGGTTATATTGTTACACAATCTGATTTAAACAATCACATAATGATTAGCAAAGACGGACAAATGGTATCTCATATCAATTGCACAGTAAAGAAGAACGATGAAGAATTAAAAGAGGTCGTTGATTTTGTTCTTGAAATGAGAAGTAAATACCATAAAGCAGAGAGCGAGGAATAAGATATGGAGAACAATATTGTAACTTTAGGAATTTATTTTGAAATAAAAGATTCAGATGTGTATGGCGGAGAAGGAACTGTCGGTTATGCCAATATCGATGTAGATTTGAAGATTTCGAGTTTGGAAAGCGCAAATATAAGCGAGTACGTGGAATGCCAGACAAAGAAAATTGCTGAAATGTGCCAGGTAGATACCGAGAATGTCAGAGTGATTTCAAGAGTGGAATATGATGAGAAAGCAGAGGAATAGGGTATGAAGAATGCAAAAACGTTAAAGCAGACTTTAGGAGAGTGAGGAAATGCAGGATAAAATTAAAAGATTTATCGAAGAAGCGAAACGAAATGAATATTGGAGTTCATTGCCTATTGAAGAATTTGAATCCATAGGAGAATTAAAAGAAACTGTTGAACTTTGTTATAAGTTAAAACTTTCTATGGAGATTAAGGCAGAACACAGTAATTTCTATCAAGGTGTATTGTTTAGCGTTGCAAACAAGGCTTTAGATAAATGCATTGTGAGACTGTAAACGATTTTTTAGTGAGGTAAAGGCACATTGAAAACTGAATATTGGTTAGTGTAATATTTTTCCAAAAATGTGTTGACAAAGATACGTCAATGACGTATAATAAAGACAGAAACAAGAAAACTTCACATAAAGAGGAGAATGAATATGAAAGTATTGGTTGACAGAAAAAGAATCGAAGTTAGTATTCTAAAGGAAGTTGAAGTATTTAGTGGAGAACATTATCACTTATACAAAAATGAAGATGGATATTATATTCAAGCAACAAACGATTGGGAAGATGTTTTTGTGGCGCAAGGTGTGACAACAGACGAAGAAGCATTAGAATCTTTTGATGAATATATTAGAGAATTGAAAGAGGATTATGTGAGTGATGATGAAGAAATTTAGAATTGATACAGGAATGTCACAAAGTCAATTTGCCAATCATTTTGGAATACCTATTCGAACACTTCAAGAGTGGGAACAAGGCAGAAGAAAACCACCGGAGTACTTGCTGGAACTATTAAAAAGAATATGGAATTTAGAAAACACTAATCAATAATCGGTTAGTGTTTTTTTATTAATGTAAACGAAACTTTAGGAGAGTAAGCATGAAAAAATACACACTATACACACTTTTCTATTGACAATTATACACACGGTATGTATAATATAATTGTAAGGAGGACATAGCTTATGAGAGTTCGAGAGCTAGAGATAATCCTTAGAGACGATGGCTGGTACTTTGTTAAGCAGGTTGGGTCGCACAAGCAATTCAAGCATCCCACAAAACAAGGTAAAGTAACAATACCTAATCACTCAGGTGACATTGACAAAGGAACAGTTAACTCGATTCTCAAACAGGCGGGGCTGAAATAAGCCCCTGCTCCTGTGAAGATAGAAAGGTGGTATTTGTATGAAACTAATTTACCCTGCGATTTTTACACCATGCGAAGAAAAAGAAGGTTATACGGTTGCTGTTCCTGACCTTCCAGGATGCGTAACAGAGGGAAAGTCGCTCGCGGATGCAATCGAAATGGGAGTTGATGCAGCAAGTGGCTGGATTTTAGGAGAACTGGAAGAAGGAAATGATTATCCAAAACCAAGTTTACACAATGAAATAACTGTGGAAACTGGAAGCTTCGTAAATCTGCTTGTGCTCGATATGGATGCGTATGCCGAAAAATACGGCAACAAGGCAGTAAGAAGAAACGTCACAATTCCGGCATGGCTGAACACCTTTGGAGAAAAGCACAAGGTTAATTTTTCAAAAGTGCTTCAGGATGCATTGCTCGAAATGGCGCAGAAATAAATATTAAGAACAGAAGAAAACGGCAGAAAACGGTAGTAATCGGTAGTAATCGGAAGTAATTTGCAGTAAACGGAATTGAACGGCAGTTAAAACCGTGTTAGGATTAAGATGTGAAAAATTGCAAAAGCAAGTCAAGAGACACTGTTCCAGAAGGGCAGTGTCTTTTTTATGTCCGCAGGAGGTGATGGCATGGCCACAGGAGCTATGAATGTGGTGATTGAAAATTACCGCGAATTAATGAGCGACATAAGCAATATAGAGAAGCAGTCTAAGAAGGCTGTGCAACGAACCATATCAGACTTCAAAACAAGAGGACCCGGATGGGTAAGCCAAGAGGTGGCTAAGGAATATAACATTAAGAAGAAGGATATCAACGAGGCTAAGAAGGGTGTGTCTAAGGGCGGTAATAAGATTAAGATAGCCGGTACCAGCGTGGATGAACTGTCCATACTGTACCAGGGCAGACTATTAACACCTACACACTTTGGTATGAAGCCTACAGCAAGGCCGGCGAAGAACAGGCCGTATGTTGTCACAGCACAAATTAAAAAGACTGGTGGGCGCAAGGCGCTAGGGCACAGCGTGTTCCTTGCACCATCAGGAAGCGCAGGAACAAAGCAGATACCATTCCAAAGAAGAGGAGATGCAAGGCTGCCAATCGATGTTATTAAGACGGTATCTGTGCCACAGATGGTAACCAATGAGAAAGTAGCTAAGCAAATCCATGAGCGAATCAGTGAAGAGCTTGGTAAGCGATTGGATCATCATCTTAAAAACTTGGTGAAATAAAATGAATAAAAAACATCAAGAAGTTTGACAAAAGGTACTGTGAAAATAAAAGAAAACCTTAGCGGTGCTGGCGAGCCCTGGATTTCGATAATTACTGGGGGAAAATTTGAGCCGTTTCGTTACGAGGTGGCATTTAAAATGAGGTAGCCGAAGAACGGCACACCTAAAATATAAAGTGGCTGTATGGGGCAAATACGAAGCCACAGAGCGATATAGAATTTAATGAGAAATCTGTAGGGCTGTTCGATTCAGCTATACAACGGTACAAGTGTGAATACTAGTTAGTGACTTGTACGTCAGTGGGGAAGTAGTGGATCATATCCATGACATAGTGTAAGTGGGCATAACAGATTTTAATGTTTAATAAAGGAAGGGAGCTGATACCATGGCAGATGCAACAACAGGTAAGAACCTGGTCAAGGTTGAAATCATAGCTAAGATATTCCAGGTTACTGTGCGCCGTGTGCAGCAGCTAACTCAGGAAGGAATTATCCAAACAGAAGGAATCAAAGAAGGTGGTCGTGAGCTAAGACGCTACGACCTCATGCCAACGATTATGCAATACATTAAATACCTTAGCGATAAGGCAAACGGCAGGGAGCAGAAAGCAAGTGTCTCTGATAAAGAGGAAGAGAAGCTCCAAGCTGAAGTTGACATCAAGAAAGCCAAGGCTAAGATAGCGCAGCTAGAGCTTGATGAACTGGAAGGGCGCATGCATTCCGCAGAGGATGTGGAAGCAATGACCACGGACCTGTGTCTTGCGGTTCGGTCGGCTCTTCTTTCTATGCCGGGGCAGTTATCAATCGATGTAACTGAAGCAGAGAACGCAGCGGAAGCATCGGAGATTATAAAACGGACAGTGAATGATATCTTAGAAGAACTGTCCAGATATGAATATGACCCTAATGAATATCGGCGCAGGGTAAGAGAACGGCAGGGATGGCTAGAGAAAGTAGAACGGGAGGAAGATGATGCAGAATAAGGATGCACTTGCAAACCTTAATGCAACCATCAAGAAATCCACCGCCAATTTTAAGCCTCCTGAACAGCTGACCGTTACAGAATGGTCAGATAAGTACAGAAGATTATCTGCTGAGAACAGCGCCGAACCAGGAAGATGGAGAACCAGTAGAACTCCATACCTAAAAGAAATAATGGATGCCTTCACTGATCCGAAGGTGCACAGAATCGCAGTAGCAGCATCGTCACAGGTCGGGAAAGCTCTCGATATCAATACACCGATTCCTACTCCTACCGGATGGACCACAATGGGAGAGCTGAAGGTCGGAGATAAAGTGTACGATGAAAACGGATGCGTGTGCAATGTTACATTTGCAACCGAAGTGATGTATGACAGAAAGTGCTACAATGTTGTCTTTTCAGATGGCAGCAGTATTGTAGCTGATGCAGAGCATCGATGGTATGTAGAAAGTGATTTGCCGTTAGAATATCCTAATGGAACAAATAGAAAAGCCATTTATAATGGTGTTTTAACAACTGAACAGATTAAGGATACATATAAGTATGAGACAGGAACTACAAACATAAAAGCTAGAAATAGATATGCCATTCCTGTTCAGGCTCCAATTGTGTGTCCTGAAGCAGAGCTTCCAATCAAACCATATACTTTAGGTGTGTGGTTAGGAGATGGTCATTCTTATTCATCATATTTTTGTGGCCATTTTGATGACCATGAGATTATAGAAAACGTTCGTAAGGATGGCTATAGAGTAAAGGTTGTCGAAAAAGAAAATCGAAACTATGAGGCACTTATAGAGCCAAAAGAGAAATCTCCTATATGTAGACATGGTCACGATACCAGGGTGACCGGAGTAAATAAGTACGGCAGATGCTTAATCTGCTCAAGAGAATGGGCAATGAAGTATAAAAAGAAAGATGATTCTTATACTTCTCCTATTACAGAGCCGTTGACTTTTGGAATGAAGATGCGCAATCTTAATTTGATTGGAAACAAGCATATTCCAAAAGAATATTTGCGAGCATCTGTAGAGCAGCGCTTTGAATTATTAAAAGGCTTAATGGATACCGATGGAACAATATCCACTAAAGGTCGTTGTGAAATTACATTAAAATCAAAGCAACTGATAGATGATGTTAGTGAATTGCTCCATTCTTTAGGAATCAAGCATACGTTAAAAGAAAAGAAAACTATTTGCACCAATGCAGTAGGACAACCAACAGGAGTTGCTTATCGTATATCATTTATGGTATATGATGACACTCCTGTTTTTAAGTTAAAAAGAAAACTTGATAGGATGGTTGGAAGAGCCGGAAAGAGAACAACAGAAACAGAACGCAGAAGAATTGTGGCTGTGGAAGAAGTCGAGACACGTCCGGTTCGTTGCATTCAGGTGGATAGTCCAAACCACTTGTACCTAGCAGGTAGGACAATGATACCTACGCATAACACCGAGTGCGAAATGAACATGCTAGGCTACGCAATCGATATAGACCCAGGTCCAATCATGTTGGTAATGCCAACTGTGGATAATGCCAAGGACTTCTCTAAGAGACGAATCGCTCCAATGATTAGGGATACCAAACCATTAAGAGAGAAGATAGCCAAGGCAAAGAGCAGAGACGGAGAGAATACGGTCCTCAAGAAAGCATATCCGGGTGGTATGCTTACGATGACAGGAAGTAACTCTCCAGCTTCGCTCGCATCTGTACCTGCAAGGTATGTGTTCGGTGACGAACGTGACCGATGGGCAAAGGATGCCGGGGGCGAGGGTGATCCTTGGGGATTGGTGGAAGCCAGAACAATCACCTTCTACAATTACAAGATGGTTGAAGTTTCAACACCAACCATTAAAGGATACAGCGCCATAGAGTCAGCGTTTAATACCGGAACGCAAGAATACTGGTGCGTAATGTGCCCTCACTGCGGAGAATATACATTCATCCGCTTTGATAATATAAGATTTGAGCACCACTCGAATAAGATAAACGGTAAGAAACAGTACATCGTTGATAGCGTGAGCTATTGCTGTCCGGAGTGTGGCTGTGTATCTTCTGAGGCAGAAATGCGAAAGCAGCCAAGAAAATGGATAGCGAAGAACCCGGAAGCTTATAAGAACGGTGTGCGTTCCTTTTGGATTAATGCATTCTCATCACCATGGATGCCATGGGATAAGTTAGTCTTAAGGTTCCTTGAAGCCAAAGACGATCCGGAGAAACTTAAGACTGTATACAATACACTCTTTGGAGAACTCTGGGAAGATAGAGGCGACCTTGAGGATGAAGATGAAATGCTTGCACGTAGAGAAGTATACGATGCAGACCTTCCGGAAGGAGTGCTGTGCTTGACGTGTGGTGTAGATACGCAGGACAACCGATTAGAATATGAGGTTGTAGGGTATGGCCAGTTTGGAGAAAACTGGGGAATTGAAAAAGGATATATCATGGGTAAGCCATCCGAGATGGATGTGTGGGAGCGGTTAGATGGAATCATCGACCGCTCTTACTATTTTAAGGATGGCAAAGCCTTGAAGATAAGTCTTACATTTGTTGACTCCGGCGGACATTATACGCAGGAGGTATACGAGCAATGCAGTAAGCGCATTAATAAGCGCGTGTTTGCCATAAAAGGTAAAGGGGGCGAGGGTGTTCCCTTTACCGGTCCTCCAAGCAAGGTAAACATCGTAAAAGATGAGAAGGTAGTCGGAAAAGCGTGGCTGTACGTTCTCGGTGTTGATGCCGGAAAAGAACGAATTATGTCAGGACTCAAGGTTAAAAAGCAGGATGACGGAGCGTCTCCGAGATACTCGCACTTCCCTTTGAATGAGGGAAAAGGCTATGACAGTAATTATTTCACAGGGTTATTATCCGAGAAAATGACATATAAAGACGGCAAATGGAAATGGGAGAAGCTTCCCGGACACAACAGAAACGAAGCTTTGGACTGTAGAAATTACGCGAACGCAGCATTCCGGGCATTGAATCCAAATTTAGATGCTATCTATCGTAAGCTAATCGGCTTGGTGCCTGAGAAGAAAAGCAAGCCTGTTAAAAAGAAACAACCAAGGAGGAGAACTTATGACAGCGAATGGTGACGAAGAATTTGTAGAATTTGAAAAGCAAAGAGAACAAAGTCTTTTTAGGAAACAAAGAGAACAATGCCGTTTCAGGACATCTAAAATCCATGAGCATACACGGACATCCAGTGGTGGAAGATTTTACGACCATTGCGCTATCCGGAATAAGGTTTGTACAAAAGAAAACTGTATATACATCAGAACAGGAGGTGAGTAAGCGTGGCAATTAAAACAAAAGCACAGATTAAGCGAAGTCTTGATAAGATAACTGAGCGCTTAGAGTATTATTACGAAAAGGAAAAAGCTCTCCTTACTGACGATGGTGTGCAGAGCTATACGATTGGTGGAAGAAGTGTCACAAGATATCAGTATTCGAGTAATATCAAGAGTCAGATAGAAGAGCTTGAGACAAAACGTGACGAATTGGAAAACTTGTTAAATGGAATACGACCGCGAAAAGCGGTGGGTGTGGTTCCTAGAGACTGGTGATACCTTATCTGTTTTCATGATTAAGGTATCGGAGCTGAGTCTCCCCTTCTCCTCGGCTCCGTTTAACAAAAATAAGGTGGTGAAGCATGGAAAGCAGAATAATATATGGCGCAGGTGCAAAAGGGTATGGCCAGGCAGGAGCCAGTACATCGAAACGTGCATTAAAAGCGTTTGATGCCATGTCCGGCAGTCCGCGAGAAGATATCGATGAGAACAATTATACCTTAAGACAACGAGGTAGAATGTTAACGATATCATCACCGATTGCGACATCTGCGGTTAAAACAAACAGAACAAATACTATCGGTTTAGGATTAAAACTGAATCCAAGACCGGATAAGGATATCTTAGGATTAACATCCGAAGAAGCCAAAGAGTGGCAGAAAAGAGTAAAGGCAGAATTTAATCTGTGGGCATCCAAGAAGCGGAACTGTGATTCCACTTCAATGAATGATTTTTACGAGATGCAGCAGCTGTGTTTTTATTCATGGTTGTCATCCGGAGATGTGTTAGTTCTTAGAAAAGAAAAGGAAGTTAAGAACTGTCCATATACTCTTAAGCTTCATGTTGTAGAAGCTGACCGGTGTAGCACACCAGGAAGTGCGCTAGGCTACAATCTGACCATTACAGAAGGTAAGGCAGAGAATGGTAATCGCATTTATGACGGCGTAGAAGTCGATAAGGACGGTGCTGTGGTAGCTTACTGGATAAGAAACACATATCCGTATCAGCAGACGATTGAAAAGACCGACTGGCAACGTGTAGAAGCTTACGGAGAGCAGACAGGACTTCCAAATGTAATTCATATTATGAACTCAGAAAGACCAGACCAGTACCGAGGAGTTACATATTTGGCGCCGGTTATTGAACAGATATTACAGCTCCGAAGATACACAGAGTCAGAACTCATGGCGGCATTGGTCGAAAGCTTCTTCACAGCGTTTATTAAGACGGAAGCGACCACAGATGAATCAGGAATGCCGTTCAATGAAATCGGAGACGGTCAGCCGGGACAGGAAGAAGACTCGTATGACCCAAATGAATACGAATTAGGACCAGGAGCAATGAACATTATGAATCCTGGCGAAGATGTCGTGTTCGCGGATCCGAAAAGACCGGCGGCAGGCTTTGAGAATTTCTTCAAAGCTATCTGTAAACAGTGTGGTGCGGCTTTAGAAATACCTGCAGACTTATTGATGAAAGAGTTTAATGCCAGCTATTCAGCTTCAAGAGCAGCGTTAATGGAAGCGTGGAAGTCATTTAAGATGTACCGCCAGTGGTTCACAAGTGGATTCTGTAAGCCGGTATATGAGATATGGTTATCTGAAGCTATCGCCAGAGGCAGAATTAATGCTCCTGGCTTTTTTGATGATCCATTGATTAGGGAAGCGTGGTTTGGTTCTGAATGGATAGGACCTTCACAAGGTCAGCTTGACCCGGTAAAAGAAGTTAATGCAGAAATCCTAGCAGTACAGCATGGCTTTACAACGCATGAAGCAGCTACAGCAAGGCTGAATGGTAGTGACTGGGATTCTAATATGGACCAGTTAGAAATGGAAAATCAGAAAATGAATCAAAATGTATCTAAACCGGAACAACCAAAAGAAGAGGATCCGGATGAAGATAAAGAAAATGAGGAAGGAGTAAACGATGACGAGTAAAGTGTATTGGAATGGTCCAGCACCTATTCCGTTCAAAGCTTCGCCGGACTTAAAGCCTTACAACATCGTTACCAACGATGACGATGATAGTGCAGAGGTTAATATGTACGGTGAGGTTGTATCAAATGTACCTACCGATTGGTGGACAGGAGAACGCATTGAAGGTTTATACATTGTGCTTTCAGATTTCCTAAACGACATGGAAACATTAAAAAGCAAAGCAAATGTAACTTTCCATATTAACTCACCGGGCGGTGAAGTGTTCGCAGGCGTGGCTATTTATAACCGAATGAAGGAGTTCACCGGTAACGTAACCACTATCGTAGATGGGTTAGCTGCAAGTGCAGCAAGCATCATCGCACAGGGTGGTAAGACCAGAAAAGTGTGTAATGGAGCCTTAACAATGATCCATGGTGCATCCGGGTTCATGTACGGCTATTATAATGCCAACGACATGAAGGAAAGCCTGGCACAGATTAATGCCATTGATAAATCAATCGCTGAAATCTATGCAAAGTGTACTGGAATCGAACAGGACAAAGTCAAAAATATGATGTCTAAAACCACATGGATGTCTGCGCAGGAAGCTGTAGATAACGGCTTTGCAGATGAAATTGTGGATACAGGCGAAAAGGTAACGATGAGCCTTAATTCATCCAAGAGCCTACTAACAGTCAATGGAATTCCTATGTCTGCTAGAGGCTTATTTAATTTACCGGATTCAATCCCGGTGAATAAGAAAGAGGTAACTCCTGGCACCAAGAAGCCAGACGTTATAAATAACAATGAACCTATAGGAGGGAATGTAAAAATGACATTAGAAGAATTAATGAAGTCAGATCCTGAACTTGTAAAACAGATTCAGAATGAAGCAGTTCAGAATGCCACAGCAACAAATCAGACAGCAATCGACAATGCTGTGTCTGCTGAAGTTGACCGATTGAAAGCGATTGATGAAATTGCAGGGAAAATCGCAGACAAAGAGCTTGTGGAAAAAGCTAAATATGGTGAGCAGAAAATGAGTGCTGGGGATTTAGCACTGGCAGCGTTAAAGGCTCAGCAGGATGCAGGAACACAGTTCTTAAACAACATGCAGAAAGATGCTGAAAACTCAGGTGCTGCAAAGGTAGAACCTGCGCCACAGAGCGGTTCAGACAATGAGCAGATTAAAAATGACATTGCAGCAGGTGCAGCGTTAATCGCTGGCATTGCAGAAGAAAATAAATAAGGAGGAAAACAGATATGAACACAACAGGTAGAGAGTATGTAGGAGCATGTGCTCCGGAGTTTTTATTTGCTTCAAGCAAATACCCTGTAAGCAAAGTGTTAATGCCGGTTGCATCAGGTAGCGGTGTGCTTACAAGAGGTACCGCATTAGCTATCACCGCAGATAACAAGTGCGTAATCTTGGGTACCGCATCCGCAACTGCAGCTTATATCTTAGCAGAAGATATCGATGCAACAGATGCAGATGTTAACGCTGAAGTATACAGAACCGGTCATTTCATTAAGAATGCACTTACTGTAAAAGAAGCTTATACAATGACAGATGCTGATGTTGAGGAGTTCCGCAAGGTTGGAATCATTCTTGACAACGGAATCGTAGAATAGGAGGAAATGAAGAATGCCAATTAATATTTATCAGACACAAACATTAGTAGCAGCAGCTCCACTTGTTTTGAAGCGTCCTACTTTCTTAAGAGACAGATACTTCGAAACAACTGAAAATGATTTATTCGTAACTGAGGACGTTCTCGTAGAATATAAAGACGAGAAAAACCGTAAGCTCGCACCTTGCGTTGTTCCAATGTCCGGCGGTATTGCCATTAACAGAGATGGTTTTAAGACAGAAAGATATACACCTGCTAACGTAGCACCGAAGAGAACATTAACTGTAGCTGACTTACAGAAACGTGGGTTCGGTGAAACAGTATTCTCTCAGAAAAAACCTGCAGAAAGAGAAGCTGCATTACTTCGTCAGGATATGTCAGACTTAGGAGAACTTGTTGATTCAAGAGAAGAATGGATGGCAGCGCAGGTGTTATTCAACAATGGTTATTCAATGAAACATTACATTGATAACTATGGCGGAGACAAATATCAGGAGTATGCTATCAGATTCCATGATGAAGCATCTAACCCGGCAGTGTACACACCTTCTGCTTCTTGGAGCACTTCATCTAAAGTTATTATGGATGACTTATACGCTATTGCAATTCAGCTCAAACAGCGTGGATTAAAGGCATCTGATGTAGTATTCGGCCATGAGGTAGGAAGCGTTATTATTAATAACGAATACTTCCAGAAGTTACTCGATAACAAGAGATTAGACCTCATGGCTATCAATCCAACAGAGCTTCCGGAAGGTGTTGTTTACTACGGCAGACTTAATGTATATGGTGTGGCTCTTGACTTGTTCTGCTACACAGAAACATATACAGACGAAGCAGGACAGACACAGTCTTTCGTTCCACAGAACAAGATTGTTGTAACTGCTCCAAAGATGGGTCATGCAATGTACGGTTCCGTTACTGTGCTTGAGAAGGATGAAAACTTCTACACATATCCGGGCAAACGTATTCCACATGTTGTAGCAGACCAGAAGTCAGGTGTGAAGGAATTATACCTTGAATCTAAACCTTTATTAGCACCTTACTACAAGAACTCTGCAATCTCAGCTACTGTACTTTTCTAGTGCAGTAGCCTTTTAAGAAGGGAGAATATCATATCATGAAGAGAATTAAAATCGTAGTAGGAACATATGGCTACCGCAAGGATAGCACGTCTCCTATTGAAGCAATTAATAAGAATAGTGAACCAATCGAAGTAGAAGATGCAGAAGCAGAAAGACTTGTGGGGCTTGGAGTAGCAAAGTACGTTGATAATACCTCAGAAAGTGTTATTAAAGGACACCTTGATGTAGGCCAGTTTGACAATTGGAGTATCAAGGAGCTTCAGAAGTTAGCTAAAGACATGGGCTTAAAAGCAAATGGTTCTAAAGCAGAGCTTATTGCAAGAATCACAGCGGAAGAAGTCGAAGTGCCGGCAGAAGATGATACGGATGGCGAAGAACCGGAAGGAAATACAGATGGTGAAGCGTCAGAAGGTGACGACAATGAAAAACCTCCAGTATTAGACGCAGCGGATCCGGAGATTTAATGTCTAAATTCAAAGATATGGTTGCATCGGATATCAGTAGAGTGTTCCTCAACCTCGATGAACTGGGAGAGGAACACGATATTGACGGAAATACCATTACTTGCGTAATCGATGAGGACGGACTGCTTGATAGGCAAGGAGGTGCCATTTATGCGGTTGGCCAATCGACCAAGACTGTGTATGCCAAATGTGAAGATCTACCTGACCGCAAGGGATATGGTTCCGAATTGATGGTAGACGGCGTTCCATACATGATTAATACATGGTATGAAAACATGGGAATGGCAACTATTGAATTATTTATTTCTGTGAATAGTTAGGGAGGAGGAACATATGACAATAACTGATTCATTAATTAAGATTAGCGAATGGCTTAACAAAGAAGTGTGTCCGATGTTTAAGTTCAAAACTCCACCTAACGATGGCGCACCAATAAATGACAAATGGAACTACAAGGAAGTGCATCCATATGCATTTCCTTTTTTTGTTCCTGCAAAAGATAAACTTCCACCAAATGTAGAAACGAACATGCCTTCGGTGTGTGTGCAATTACTTGATGGAAGCGATGACACAACCAGCAGTCAGCGAGATTTAAGAATTAATCTCGGCATATCAACATGGAATCCGGGTGTGCATAGTAAAGATATTTACTATCCGGAAGGAAAACGGCCAGAAGAACCGGAAAAATATAAATCCGGATATGACGGCTGGATGGATGCCTGGAACTTTGTTGATGCACTGATTCGCAAAATTGAATCAATAACAGGAATTGAAGGTTTGTATTTGGCACCGGGAACCTCGGTATCATTTGGACCGTATAAAGAGCAAGACGCAATTCCAGATTATTATCCGCATTGGTTCGCCTACGTGCAGTTTACCGTGCGGTCAGACTTTATTCGAAACAATCCAGAAATTGAGGAATTATTATAGGAGGTAATTAAAAAATGGCTAATGAGTATTTATACGGCGCATATGGTCACCTTGGTGACAGTGTGGCTCAGAGTGCTACTCAGGCAGGCACCACACCGGTGTATGTCGGATGTGCCCCTGTTAACTTAATCAGAAGCTATAGCGATTTAGATATCGTTAACTATCCGGTTAAGCTTTCAAACTTGCCAAACGCGCAGCAGACAGTAGGCTATTCCAACAGCTGGGAGAGCTTTTCTTTATGTGAAGCGATTGACGCGCATTTTAATAATGTGCAGGGGAATATCGGTCCAATCTATGTTATTAATGTGCTTGATCCGGATGCGCATAGAAAAGCGGAAGCAACAACCGTAAATCTTGCGTTCTCTAATGGTAGAGCAACTATTAAGAGTAACACGATTATTCTTGACACTTTGGCGTTAGAAAACAAGGTGGAAGGTGTTGACTACACCGTCGATTACAACTTTACCAAAGGAGTTGTAATCATTAATAGCTCCGGTGCAACGAAAATTACAGGAAGCGTAGCGGCAAGCTACACCGAAGTGGACCCGTCATTAGTAACTGCAGAAGATATAATCGGTGGGGTTACAGCTAACGGTGAGTATTCCGGATTAGGAGCTTTACAGCTGTTATATCAGGAAAAATATGCTGTGTGTAATTTACTTGCGGCGCCGGGCTGGTCAGAAATTCCGGAAGTGTACAACGCTATGGTTGTGGCAGCTTCACAGATTAATGGCCACTGGGATGCTTTTGTGTGCGCAGACATCCCGATTATTGACGGTGGAAACAAGATTGATACCATTGCAAAAGCGTTGACCTGGAAAGAGGAAAACGGATATAACAATGAACGTTCAAAAGTGTTCTGGCCAATGGTAAAAGGTTCTAATAGTAATATCTATCACTTGTCGACAATGGCGATGGTAGAGTTTATGAGAGTCGATTATTCACATGCATCTGTGCCAATGGAGACTTGTGGTAACAAGACTATTCCGGGCGCAGCTCAGTACTTCGGAGAAGGCTCTACAAACAGAGGATTCGACCAGGTAACATCGAAAGAGCTGACATCCAACGGAATCAGTACCTGTGTATTCTGGGGTGGTAACTGGGTATTATGGGGTGACCATACTGCAGCATATGCATATGGAGCTGACGTTGACCCACGATGCATCTTTGATGTGTCTATGAGAATGTTATTCCACATTACAAATGCATTCCAGAGAGAATGGGGTGTTGTAATCGATGAACCATTCACAAAGCAGTTAAGAGACAGAATCTTAAACAGAGAGCAGGAGAAGCTAGACGCTTTAGTTGCGCGCGGCGCTCTCATTGGAACACCACAGGTGTTGTTCCTCGAATCAAACAATAGCACCGTAGACATGATGAATGGTGATTTCAGATGGGATATTCCTATCACACCTACCCCACCACTTAAAAGTGCTACTGTTTATGTGGCTTATACAGACGCTGGATTTTCTGCTTACTTCAGCGATGATGAATAGGAGGTGTAAAAGATGGGAAAAGCAATTGATGTAAGAGGACCTGTCAATGCAGATACTGCATATTGCGAAGGCGCTCTCGTAGCGAGAAACGTAACCCTGACACTTCCGGAGGTAACTCATGTGTTAGGAACCATTAACACAGCACTCGGTGAAGCTGAAATACCGTTGTATGGCTTAATCGAAGCCATGGAAGCAACCATTCAGAAAATCGGTGTTGACAATGGACTGGTTAAAATCTGTGCTTTGAAGAGCAAAACAATTGAGTTCCGATGGGCTCAGCAGGTAACAAAGGCAAACGGTGAAATCGCAACGGAAGGCTGTAAAGCGTTCTTGAGATTCATTCCAAAGGTTATACCGGGTATCGAAGTAAATCCGGGAGACAATGTAGAGCTTGAAATCCCAGGCTCAGTAACTCGTTATCAGCTGTTCTGTGCCGGCAGGGAATTGTTGCTGGTAGATAAACTGGCAGGCATCTGTAGAATTGACGGTGTCGACTACGCAGGTAGCTTAGATAGCTTACTTTAAAAATTAGAAAAGGTGAGGACATTTGTGTCCTTACCTTTTTTTGTAAAAGGAAGGGAAAAAACTATGAAACAAAAATTCGAATTAAGACAGCCATTACTCGTTAATGGAAAAGAGGTAACAGAATTATCATATGACTTTAATGAAATCGACTGTGATGCGTTTTCATTAGCAGCGTCATACGCAAGTGCAAAATCACTTGTGGCAACGCAGAAAGGTAAGCCGAATGCCGTTGTTATGGAGCAGGATACAAACTTTCATATGTATCTTGGAATGATGGCAATTGTGGCCGTAAATCCGGAGATTGACATTGCAGACCTTGAAAGAATCAAAGGGTTTGACATTGTCAGACTGGCAGGGCTGGGAAGAAATTTTATTATTGGGAAGTCGGAGGAACCCTCAGACCGAAGCAACTCAGAAGAGCAATCAGAAGCTACTCCAGAACTTTCCACACAGGAATCAAAGAAATAGAAAGAATGAGCCTTATTAACTTCTTAAAAGAGTATGGTGAGGCTTTTGAGGATATAAAACGAGAACAGGAACAGCAAGAAGCAGCCATGAAGAGAGCGCGTGCTTCTTCTAAATCTAGAAGAAGGAGGTAGAAATGGCCAACAATAAAACATTGGAAGCGATAGTTACAATCGCTGGTCAGCTCGACCCGTCTCTTCAAAAATCGTTGACGGGGGCTACTAAACAGTTTAGTGGCATGAAAATAGGAATGGCAGCAGTCGGAACCGCAGCAGTAGCGGTGTCGGCTGCTGTTGTTAAGTTCGGAGTTGAAGCATGCAAGAGCGCCGCTGAATTTGAACAGTCCATGGCAAACGTTGCTTCATTGTTGGACGGTACGCAGGAGCAGATATCTAAGAGAACGGAAGAGTTAAGTGCAGATGTTCTTAAGGTATCGGATGCAACCGGTGTGTCAACCGAGGAATTGTCGGATGGTTTGTACAAAATCATATCAGCTGTAGGTGATAGTGAGGACGCAATCACTCAGATGGAATTAGCAGCTAAAGTGGCAACAGCCGGTGGTACTGAAACTACAGAAGCAATCGACCTTTTAACAGCTGTAACAAAAGGTTACAACGACACATCAGGTGAAGCGTTCCAGAAAGCGGCTGACTTGGCATTTATGACCGACAAATTAGGTCAGACAAGTGTGCCGGAACTAGCGAGTTCAATCGGTAAGGTTATACCACTGTCTGCAGCGTTAGGAGTAGAACAGGAAGAACTGTTCGGTACCTTCGCAGCCTTAACCGGTGTTACCGGATCCACAGCTGAGGTTGCTACGCAGATGAAAGCCGTAATGTCCGGACTCATGAGTCCAACAGACGATATGACGGAGAAACTGAATGAATTAGGCTATGCCAATTCAAACGCAGCTCTTGAGGCATTAGGCTTCCAAGGAATGCTTGATGCATTAGGCGAAACTGTAGGTGGAGATACGCAGGCACTGGCTAAGTTGTTCTCTTCCGTAGAAGCTCAAACGGCCATCCTTGCATTAGCAGGAGCGCAGTCTGAGGACCTGACAGAAAAGACAATGGCGATGTACGACGCTACCGGAGCAATGCAGAGTGCATACGATACCAGAACGGATACGTTAGAACATACAATTGAAGTAATTAAAAACCTAGGCAAGAACTTTGTTACAAAAATAGGACAAAAGATACTTCCGGTGGTTAGACAAGTGGCTGAAAAGTTGCTTCCTGCTATCGAGGTGGGGTTAGAGAGGCTAGAGCCTATTTTCACGACAATTTACACAGGATTGTCGCCGGTAATCGAAGCATTCGGTGAGATGGCAGAGGGAATCCTACCATTGTTCGAAGGACAGATGACAGGAATGATGGATGTTTGGACGCAACTAGCAGAGGTAATGGGACCAATTTATGAAGAAATATTCGGCGCTTTAGGAGATATGTTTGATAAATTATCACCTTTAATTGGGGAATTCGTGACAAATCTCATTCCTCAGATAGGCTCTGTAATTCAGTCGCTGGCTCCAATATTGAAGGTTGTCGTTACGGCATTATCTCCAATTTTCGACATGGTGGTACAGCTGGTATCGTCATTGTTGCCGGCATTGACAAATGTTATTAACTTCCTCTTGCCGATCATTCAGTTAATCGGTTCGGTTGTAGCGTCAGTTCTAGAAAATACACTATCGTTCGTGATACCGATTATTCAGAATATCGTTGATGCGATTTCAGGAGTATGTGATTTTATTTCAAATGTGTTCACAGGAAACTGGTCTGCAGCTTGGGAAAATGTAAAAACTATCTTCTCAAATTGCTTCGAAGCTCTCGTTGGAATAATGAAATATCCAATCAACGCGATTATTAGCGTAATTAATGGAGTAATTGAGGGTATAAACAGCTGTGGCTTTACAATTCCTGACTGGGTACCGATACTTGGTGGTAAAGAATTTAAACTTGATGTTCCGGAGATTCCTATGTTTGCAAATGGTGGTTTCACAAATGGACCATCTATCGCAGGTGAAGCCGGAACCGAAGCTGTTATCTCTTTCAATAAGGCAGCAAGAGCGGAGAACTTAAGCTACTGGGCAAAAGCAGGACGAATGCTTGGTGTTGATGACAATATGCTTACAGCATTTGAGAGAGGATCCACAAGCTCAGGTGATAGTATTTCGTTCACCTTTGCACCGCAGATATCTATTAATGGTACCGGTGATATGAAAGCAGACATCATAGCGGCTTTGAGACGTGAAGAAGATGAGTTTATGGACCTTGTCGAAGAGATGCTAAGCAGGAGAGGTGGAGAGCGATATGGCTACAGTTAATGATTATGAAATGTGCGTAACACGAGCAGGCGATACATTCGACCTGCTCGCTATTGCGGCATATAGTGAAGAAAAAATGGCATCACATATTATTAAAGCAAACCCATTGTATGCAGATACGATTGTGTTTGAAGCCGGTGTGATGCTTAAAATACCGGTAATATCTAAGACAGATTTACCAACTACACTTCCACCTTGGAGGCGATAAGACATGAAGATAATGTATGAAGGAACGGACATATATCCGAGCATTTCCGTGAACCAGTGTGTGTACGACTCATATGGAGAACAGCAGGGGGATGCGCTAAGAATCGTATTTAGTGATACAAGCGATATGTGGGATGCATGGGCACCGGCGAAGGGAGACAAAATATCTGTATCTCTCGGAGCTTGCGATACCGGCGATATGAATATTATATCTGTCCGGCCAGAAAACGGACTTATGTGTCTTAGGGCAAGCTCTATTCCGGGAACCCATAATGACAGAAGCAATAAGTCATGGCAGCATGTGCATTTTAAGCAGCTGTGCAACGAAATAGCTTCCCGGCATGGGCTGTCGTGTGAATTCTACGGTGTTGAGGACCAGACATATGAATACGTGAATCAGCAGAACAAAGAGGATTTCATATTTTTAGAAGAGCGCTGTGTCTTAGAAGGCTGTGCTTTCCTCGTATACAATGGAAAACTTGTAATTTACTCGGAACATTATATTGAGACGGCAGGTGCCAGCGATACGTTGAGAATCGGAAATGATGTTCAATTTGATTACAGAGACAGTAGTAACGAAGTTTACGGTACCTGCAAGGTGAAAAACGGTGCGCTGATGGGAACGTATGCGACAGGAACGACAGACCGGACGTTGGAAAAGGTGTTGTCCATTAAGATGTCCAGTCAGGCAGAAGCGAACCGCTTCGCAAAGAACCTTATGCGATTTGAAAATAAGAAAATGACAGAAGGGATATGCTATTCAAATAGCTATCTGCCGGGATATGCAGCAGGCAGTCTTGTAAATTTAGAGACTACAGGAGTTAGTAGTTGGAATGTTCCGGTAATCATGACGCATGTTCGTCATGATTTTGTTAAAGCGACCACGAAGCTGTGGTTTAGAAAGGCATTGGAGGGATATTAATGGGACAGATAGACAAGGGAGTAATCCTATCGTTAAGCAAGCCGGATAGGAATGGTAATTACTCACAAGCAAGTGTGCAGAGCACTGCGGCCAATGGTACATCTACAATGCCACTAACAATCCCATGGTGGCTTAGAGGGCATATGGCCGAGTTGTCAAAAGGAACTGAGGTAGTGTATGCCGTATTTGATGATGCGACAGGAATCGTCTTATCACGGATGGATGGCGACTGGGATGGAGTAATGGATGATGCAGGGTTAATTACTGTAGGCGACATCATATCTGATGATGTAACTTCTCTAGCTATCACAGCGGAATCGCTCACAGCGAAGTCGGTGGTCGATTCTAATGTCGAATTACATTCACACACACATACCGGTGTAGTTGGTGGCGACAGTTCTACCGGAAAACCGAATATAAAGGGGGTGTAGTCTAAGATGACAATGGCATATTGGAACGGAATGACGTGGAAAGTTTCTGAAAAGGAAATCACCTACTTAGAGTCACTCACAACGGCATTCTCGATTGAGACTAGCACCAATGCTGATAAGGAAGGTAAAAGCGCTACAGAGCAGGTAGCGAACAGTCTTATAGAAATATCACTAAATACAACCTACCGTGTCGAAACCGGGACGAGAGATGTTCGTGGTACGATGAATGCCTGGAAGCGATTGGTTGGGAAAACCGGACCATTGGTTATTGGTGGATCCACATTCGGACCGGATAAGGTGCAATTGCAATCCGTAGGGGTGTCAAATGTGCAACTGGATAGTCGTGGCACGATGAGAGCGGTAACGCTTTCTTTTAAGTTTAAAGAGTTCGTGGAAGAAAGTAGTGGTGTTACAACCGTTAAGAGCACCACATCAACCACTAAGAGCACGACAACATCCACATCCTCAACCTCGACCAAGAGTACAACATCCAAGACAACAAGTAAGAAAAAAACTACTACAGCGGTCAATGTGACAGCGAGTAGTACTGACAAATCATCCAAGAAAACAACTGTTATGAGAAAGAATGCAAACGGAATTATGCGTCCGTCTTACAAGAGTGTATTGGATGATGATGGTAGGTACATGGGATTTTATTAGGAGGTGAGTAAAGATGCTGGGAAGTGGAAATGGAAAACCGATGCAGTGTGTAGCAAACCTTCTTAGGATTACAAGAGGGGAGTGTGTCTATGACAGGATTAAGGGAATGGATCCGGAGCTTATCGACATGAACTCCGACATTGCAATGCCGTTGATGGCTGCAGAAGCAAAGTGGCTAATCAAAACCTATGAGCCACGAGTAGATGTGAATAGCATTGACATGCAGGAACTCATTGCGAGCGAAGGTGGCTTTGCACTTAATGTGAATGCAAATATTACGGGATAGGAGGAGCCATGGGAGACTTATCGTTCTTAGAGACAAACTCAAAAGAAATTTATGAAGATATCATAACTTCATTAGAAGAGAATGTGAACGAACCATTGTATCCGGGTGACGAACGGCGTGTGTTCGGGGATGCCTTGGTCGCTTTGGTCGTTGCAGTTTTTAATGAAGCAAACAATGCTTGCAAGCAGAAGATGCTACAGTATGCGAGCGGAGAGGTATTGGATGCATTAGGTGCAAGATATAATTGTACCAGATTGCCGGCAACGGCAGCAGAGACGGTGTTAAGGTTTTCTGTTAAGGAAACGATGACAAGCAATATTTTTATTGCGGAAGGCACCAGAGTGACACCGGACAATGAAATATACTTTGAAACGACAGAATCGGCAGTATTACAAGCCGGTTCTTTTTATGTGGATGTTCAGGCGAAAGCTACTGAACCGGGAACATCCTATAACGGATATGGCATCGACACCATTAAGCAGTTGGTGGACATGGTACCGTACATTGATGATGTGACGAATATCGAAGAAACTCATGACGGTGACGATGGGGAGCCTTATCCTTCAGAAGATGACGGAAGCGGTGACGAACATTACCGTGAGAGGATCCAGTTGGCGCCCACATCGCTCTCAGCTGCGGGTCCGGAAGATTCCTACAGATATTATGCGAAGAGTGCAGATTCTTCTATTACGGACGTGGCTATCATCAGCGATGTAGAAACAATTAATAAGACACTGCAGCTCCATGGTGGTTGTGTGTTCCTTGGGGGCAGAGAGCTGTTAATCGACACCTTGGTCGTGAAAGGCTGCACCATCGGAACGGACTACACTGTGTCTTATGAAAACGAACTTCTTAAGATTACGTTCCTGGGAGATAAGGCAAGCGCAGAAACGGTAGATATCACCATCGACCGGGAGATGGCCGGAAAGGTATTAATCGTGCCAATTCTAAAAGGCGGTGTGATTCCGGATGAAGATATCCTGAATAAGATCAGTGAGATATGCAGTGCGGAAGATGTAAGACCTATGACAGATTTGGTAGAGGTAAGAGCACCGGAGCAGGTGACATACGACATCGAAATCGTGTATTACACATCCAGCTCTGAGGAATCCGACTGTGTTAATACCATTGAGGGTACCAGGGGGGCACTCGACCAGTTCAAGGACTGGCAGGGAACCAAGATGGGGCGCGATATTAATCCGGATAAGCTCCGTTCGCTGTGCCTTGCTCCTTCAGCAGGTACCGGATGCAACAGAATAGAAGTCGTTGCGCCATCCTATAAGACAGTAGGCAGAGCGCAGATAGCTGTGTTTAGTGGCAATCTCAAAGTATCTCACGTAGTAGAGGAGGACTAAGATATGCGATTAGAGGACATGAGCTTCATAGAACTCTTACCTGCGTTCATGAAGAACGATGAAGCGTGTATCGGATTGTCAGAAGGAGTAAACAAGGTCAGCTCCAGATTAGCAGAGCGAATCAAACTCCTTTCTACGTGGAATCAGATTGATAACATGAGCAGTGCAGAGCTTGACCTCTTGGCAGAAGAACTACATATCAGCTGGTATGACAAGACTGCAGCTATTGATGTTAAACGAAGCATTATCAAGAAGTCCGATATGGTGCATGCAAAGCTCGGTACGAACTGGGCAGCACTGCAGGTAATTACTGACTACTTCGGAGAAAGTAAGATTATTGACTGGTACGAATACGGTGGAGAACCGGGGCACTTTAAGATTCAGACACTTAATCAAAGTATCTTAAACAGCAAAGCAAATGCTTTCATGCAGATACTGGAAAAGGTCAAGAGAAAGAGCGCGCACTTAGATGTGATAGAGCTTGTTTCAGATGGACAGTGCAATACCTATGTATTCATCGCTAATGTGGAATCTGAGGTAGTTACTTATACCGTACAAAGGTAAATAATAAAAACACGAAGGAGAATAGCATATGGCATTTAAGGATTATTTAACAGCCGAAGGTGAGCGCCTTCTGGCTAAGTCCATTGCAGAATCTGTGCCTATTACTTTCACGAAAGTAGTAATGGGTTCCGGGTACATTGCTCAGGGCACAATTGAAAAAAATGTTAGTGAAGTAGTTACTCCGGTCAAAACATTAGAAATTGACTCAGTAGCTTTGAACGACAATACCTCTACAGTCATATCTGCCTACTTTAAAAACGAAGGCTTAGAGGAAGGTTTCTACTTCCGTGAAAAAGCAATCTATATGAAGGTAGGCGATGAAGAGGTTGTCGGTATTTACGGCAATACCGGAAGCATGGCAACATATATCGACACACCGGATGTGTGTGTGATTGAAAGAATGCTTCGGACGGTGATCCAGCTTACAACAGATGAAATTGCGAATATTACATTGGTCGATGGAACCAGCTCCGGTTCATCGATTGCATTCCAGGAAACGTCTGAACTGCAAGAACTTACTTCCGGGGAAACCTTGGGAGTGCTGTTTGGAAAGCTTGCGAAGGTTGTAAAAGACTTTATTTCGCACATAGCCAATGTGAGTAACCCCCACAAGGTAACAAAGTCGCAAATCGGCTTAGGAAACGTAAACAATACATCGGATGCAAATAAACCAATATCCACGGCAACACAGAAAGCATTAGATGGCATAGAAGATGAAATCGATGCCATCCCTACGGAATGCTTTACTCCGCAGAACCTTATACTGTATCCGTATTATCAAACAACTTTCACTAAAAATGGTCTTACGCTCACTGATAATGGAGACGGAACGATTACAATTAGCGCAGGAACGGCTACAGCAGATATAGGATTACATTTCTTCCCATATACAGCAGTTGATAATACTTACTTAGATATAGATGAAACGTACACTTTAAGCGGTGGATATTCGAATAAAGTCGGGGTACAAGTAGCCATGAAAGATGCGAGTGGTAAATACACTCATATAGATGATACTGGTAATGGTTGTACTTTTAAACTATCAGATTATTTAGATAGCACCTACACCTTAGCATTAAGAATTATCATATATGCCGGTGCGGTAATCAGTGAACCTATAACGCTCAAACCAATGCTAGTAAAAGGAACGGTGGCGCGACCATTTACACCACACAGCCTGTCCAGCGAAGCACTGAGAGATACAAAGGCATCAAGCACGGTGTTAGGTAGGGTAATGTTATCAGACAGTTCTGCAGTAACTGATTCAACAGGATTGGCACTCCCAGCTACAGAAAAGAACGCAAGCATTGAGGGTACACTAGCGAGACAAATAGCCGATTCGAATGTCGAAATTATGCAGAACAGAGCTACCCTAGGATATGAATGTGAGAACCTCATTCCGTATCCGTATTATGCAAGTACACACACAAACAATGGAATTGCATTCACGGATAATGGGGACGGTACGGTAACAGTTAATGGTACAGCAACCGCAGATGCGTATTTTACTGTAAGAAGTGCAAGCAGTGAGGATGTTAAATTAAAAGGAAAATATATTTTAAGTGGATGTCCTAGCGGTGGCTCATGGGATAAGTATAGAATGCAATTAAATTTATACAAAGATGGAGCCGTAGTGAAATCTTATTATGAATATGGCGATGGTGCAATTGTTGATTGTGATGCTTATGATATGGATGATTATGCCATAACTCTAAATATTCGTAGCGGTCAAACCGTAGATAACCTCACCTTCAAACCAATGCTCAACGTTGGCTCAGAGGCAAAGCCATTTACAGCCTATGTTTCCCCAGTAAAAGAGGAATTAGCTAAAAAGGCTACAGCTGATACGTTGGGTAGAGTTAAATTATCAAGTTCATCTGCAGTAACGAATAGTGAGGGATTGGCACTTCCGGCAACGGAAAAGAATGCAAGTATCAGTGGTACCTTGGCAAATCAGATAGCTGCATTGAAGGTGGAAAAGGATGACGAAAACAAAGAGCTGGAAACCCGGATCAGTGACGCTGAGACGGAAATTGATGAGTTAACCAGTAGTTTAACTCAGTATGAGTTATCAGATTTCACACTCGACAATATGTCAGTTTATTCAGCTATAACAATTGCATATGGCAAACTGTTTACAAACATCAATTTAATTGAAGCCAAACTTAAAACAGCCGTAGCCGCTAACTCATATACACGTTTAATCAGTAGCATGAGTTGCTATCTAGACGGCATGAAGTATATGACAATCCCAGTATTCATAATGACAAGTGCGAATGTTCCAAAAGGTGAAGCCGTGGCAATTATATCCGATGGTGGAGCGATATTTTTAAGAACTCCTGTCGCAATTGACGCAACTGATATACTGTGCGCACGAACTTCGTTATGGATGCCGAGATAAATTTTATTTATACATAACATGAAATCCTACTGCGTATACACTGTTTTCCATGTTAAATACTTTAATATAAATATTTGTTTCATCTACAAAAGTAACAAAAGTTATTCTTCCATTAGCTTTTGAATATGGTGTTGCAAGAACATAGGACGGAGCTTTGGATAGTCCGTGTGGTATTGTTAATGTTGTCCACGTATTCGCTGATACTTCAACAAAATCATATACAATATTCATGTCAAATAAATTGATTAAACTACTGTTTAGTAAATAAAAACACATAAGAAAGGAGCGTGATATCTATGGAATATATCACAGCGAACGGCACCGAGTACGAGTGCCAAAAGGTAACAACAACAACCAACAGCATCGTTTTCACGTTGGAAATGGATGCTACAACAGCAAAGTCGACATTCAATGATGTGTCTTCCTTGACCGTTGCAGGAGAGGACAAGGCTGTCTATGGAACCTATGACAATCTTAAGTTCGCATATGCGATGGTGGATGAAGATGGTAACGTCACTGTGTGTATGCGAATCAAGACAGAGCTGGAATGCCAGGTTGAATCATTGGAAGCAAGATACAATGAACAGGAAGAAATCATCGCAACATTAATGTTCGGGGAGGTATAAGATGACAGCTGCAGTTAAAAACGTAATGGTAAGAGTAATCAAAAGAAGAATGGCCAAAGGTGAGACATTCGAAGAAATCATCGCTGGCTATCCGAGATTGACTCAGGCAGAAGTAAAAGAGCTGAAAAAAGCGGTAGGAGTATAAAGCCTACTGCTTTTTTTATACCGGCAAATCTATGAGCGAATGAGCCTGTTGCTTAGGAGGTGGCAGGCAGTAGCTCTGCCGGAAGAACATAGACGAAAGGAGATAAACACAGGATGGATAGTGAAGAAATTGCTGTCAAACTTACGAACCATGAGCAACGGCTCAGGGTGTCAGAACACAGAATTAAAGACTTGGAGGGAACCCAGTCACAAATTCAGGACTTAACAATTGCAGTAAAGGAACTCGCTATCAGTGTGAAGAACATGGTAGAGGAGCAGAAGTCGCAGGGGGAACGCATTGACAGAATCGAAGCAGAGCCTGCAGAGCGGTACAAAGCGGCAAGGAGAACATTGGTAACATCGATTATAAGCGCACTAGGCGGAGCATTTGGTGCTGCATTAATCGCATTATTAGCAAATGGAATTTAAGGAGGAAGAAGCAATATGACGCTTAACACATTTATGATCATTGTACTCGCTATCGTGTTGGTAGCAGGACTTGTAGTAGGCACATACGTGTATCTGAGGGACAAATCATTGAACGATATCCGGGCAGATGTGTATCAGCTGTTCTTGGAAGCAGAACATACATATACGGCCACTGGAGAGGGTAAACAGAAAATGAAATGGGTAATCAGCCAGGCACGTAGCCTCTTACCTAAATGGGCACAGATTATTATAACAGATGAATTACTGTACAAGGCGGTCGAGTGCTGGTTCAGAGCAGTCAAAGACCTGTTAGATGATGGGAAATATAATAAATCAACGGAGGAATAGGTTATGATTATTAATGTACATGCCGGACATAATCCGGACGGGAAAGTAGCCTGCGGAGCTGTAGGTTTAATTAAGGAATCCACGGAAGCTCGTAACGTGGCAGCAAAAGTAATTGCACTCTTAAGAGCAGAAGGGCACACTGTGTATGATTGCACTGTCGACAACGGCACCAGTCAGAATGATGTGCTTAAGAAAATCGTTGCAAAGTGCAATGCACACGCAGCAGACCTTGATGTATCTATTCACTTTAATGCCGGAAGAGGCGATTATAAGGGTGACGGTTCTATCGGTGGAACAGAGGTCCTTGTGTATAAAAAGACGTCCAAGTCTTACGATGAAGCGGAGCGAATCTGTAAAAAGATTGCTTCTTTGGGATTCAGAAACCGTGGTGTTAAGACAAGCACGTCTTTGTATGTGTTAAAAAAGACATCAGCGCCGGCATTACTCATTGAATGCTGCTTCGTTGATGATGCAGACGATATCAAGCTGTACAACGCAGCTACAATGGCAAAAGCTATCGTAGAAGGTATCCTGAATAAAACAGTGAGCACAGAAGCTCCTAAGCAGGATACTGCAGAAAGCGGTTCTACTGTTAAGGCGGTACCATTTAAGGTGAAAACGAAAACAACCTTAAACATTCGTGCAGGAGCAGGTACGAAATTCAAGGTTAATGGTGTGGCACCGGTAGGCACATACACCATTACAGAGGTATCCGGTTCCTGGGGCAAGTTGAAATCAGGAGCAGGATGGATTAGCATTTCCACTAAATATGTAGATTACATCTAATCATGGTTGCCGGCCGGAGAAATCTGTGCCGGCTTCCCTTCTTACAAAAGATAATTTCCAATGAGTAGGACAGAATCATAAACAGGAGGAAATTATCATGTTCAAAGATTTCTTGACAACAGAGGGCGAGCGCCTTCTGGCTAAATCAATAGCTGGCACTGCAACTATTACTTTCACTAAGATGATGATAGGAGACGGTGATCGTGGCGCTTCAACAAGAGCAATCACATCATTAGAAAGTCCACAAATGACACTAGACATATATAGTGTGCTTTTAACGGGCGACAACAACATTGAGATCACTAACATACTGGAGAGCGAAGCTATATCGCAAGGTTTCTATTTCAGAGAAAAAGGCATTTACGCTACGGACGGTACCACAGAAATACTGTTCATGTATGGCACATCCGGTTCCCTTGCAGAGTGGATGGAGAACGTAGACAGTGCTGTGTTCACAAGAACCATCCGCACGATCGTAACATTATCCAACTCGGACAATGTACAGATTACACTCCAGAAGGGTGCGTATGCTTCGAGCTCGGATGCAGAGAATATCTTAACAGCTATTCAGAATATTAAGCTGGATGGAGACTGGGCGAAGTACAGCCAGGCAGAAAGCATACTGTCTATACTGGATGCACTTGTTGCAGCATACACGGTGGCTAGAGCTGGAAAGCTAGACAACCTGGATGCACTGGTAAGCAGCAGAGCGCCGGCAAATACCGCACTGAGCAATGCAGTGTGGACGAATGCTAGGGCGGCATTGCTGGATAGGCTCGGCTATTTAGATACAACAATAAGCAGCAGAGCACCGGCTTCTACTGCTTTGAGTAATGCTGTCTGGACGAATGCCAGAGCAGGATATATTGACAATTTGGTTAATGGTGGACATGGTCTCCCGGTAATAGCAAACTATGCATACAACGCAATGGCAAACGTGGGAAACACGGCAGACGGTGGCGGTGGTATTAATACAGGAACTGTTATGGCGAAATTAAATACACTTCTCGATAACATAAGTGCTTTGAGACGTGCAACCGGATATTATAAGCCATCCGGAACATTAAGACATTCCTTTGCTACAAGTGAAGTAGCAACCAACAGCAACTGTCTAAAATTAGGTGGATTCTATGCGGTGCAGACTGGATGTATAAGAGTTGTCTCGTCAGTAAGAACGGATGGAACATCTAGCTTTGCGCTGCTTGCAGTTCCGAGATATAACAAAGGGGGTGGCAGTGGAGTTTCCGCCGGGATAGAATATTTAGGAACGCCTAGAGAAACTCCTATTAATTTTCATCATGCGGAAATTAATAGCGTAGTTCCTAATATTTACGACCTATATCAAAGCAATGCTGCTACGATGGTTTGTGGTACTGCTCTTTCAACTTATATACAAAGCGATGTTACTCTTTGGGTCGAAAAAGGTCAGTATGTTGCCTTTTATCTTGCACAAAATAAGTCAGGAGCTGGGTACATATATTGCAATGGTCTTAACGTATATTACGATGAGGTGTACTAAGCCTACTCTTCATTCGTTAGTAGAAATATCTCAACCACTTCCTCCGGCGCGAGCTGGTAGCGTTCCATGATGATACGCACTTCCTGGAGCGTGAATGTGGCAGGCTTGACCTTCTCGGATACCTGCTTAGCGTTCATCTTAGCAGACAAGCGCTGAATCGAGATGCCGAGAGCTGCAGCAAGAGCGTTCTGGTCATCGCCAAAAAGTGCCATTTTTGATTTTAAGAGTTGTTTATTTACCATAAGATAAACCGTCCTTTCTACTTGACATATGACAAGCTATATATTTTAAAGAGGTAATTTACAAGTAATGGAAAAGGGGAGCTACGGCTCCCTTATTCCATTTATTTTTTTCTTACAAATCGGTAACATTCGTTGAACCCCTGGAGTTCCTTGTTGATAAAGCGGTAGACATTGAATCCGGCACGGTTTGCATCGAACTCGATATCATGCCACCCTGCGTCCATATATGAGGTCCGGATAACGATTTCGTCCTCTAGGCTGTTCCTTAGGAATGCCCCGATGTTTGCAATTTTTCTTTCTGTTAATAATACCATAATTTATTACCTCCAAAGTGTGTTTTTGTTTTCCTTTACATGTTTATATTAACTCTAAAGAGGTACTAATACAAGTCATTTTTAAAATATATTTTAAATAAATATTTATATAGTTTAAAAAGAATAGCAACCAAGGGCAGTGCCCCCAGTTGCTAAGAATCAGTGTTTTTATGCCATTAAGCAACGCGACAGGGCGGCTTTGAGGCAACCTTTATCGAAACCGGCATCACGGTAGCCGATTTCCAACGTGTGCACATACGACAGAGACGGAGCGCCGACCTTTGCATCAAGGCGCATCAGATAAGCCATAGCTTCGATTTCCCGGCCATTCACAAACACTGGAATAGTTTGCTTAAAGTAGAACACAGGGAAGCCTTCATAGCGGTCAAGAGAGCGCTCATCCGACTCGGACAGTTCCCAGATTAGAACAGGAACGGACTCGCCGATGCAAGGCTCGATGGTGGCATAGTTCCCGGACTTGCTCCCTTTGAACATGAGTCGCCAATTTATGAGCTCCGAAGTTCCAACGATAGTAGCAGTAGGGCAACGGTGTGCCATCTGGCCAATATGCAAATTACTGCCATAAGCGATATAGTAAATTTTTTTCATAATAAGTACCTTCCTTTTTAAGATTTTATATAAAGGGGAGACAGGCTCCCCTAGTTGACTAAGCTGAGTGGTTCACATCTCGCCATGCACTGTTTCCGGTAAGATGTTTTAAGAAGTGAAGCCTACAGGTTTTGAACTCATCCCCATTTAATCCAAGGCGGAGCATCCAACAACGGAACGTGTACTTTTCATTGTCCGTTTCAGTTCGCCTTGCCCTAGCTGACTTTTGACTAAGCGCTTGGTTGCTAACTGCCAAGCAGAACTGGATGTAGGCTTTGATTTCGCCTGCGTGGGTGGTGGAGTTGAATAACCTAAACTCGACCGTGCCCTTGGTGAAGGTAGCGTGGAGGTTCACACCATGATACCTTGTATCATTATAATGTTGATTTCGTGCGTACTGGCTCATTCCGCCGTACCAGATATCAGCAAGCTGTTCCATTGACGTTGGCTTTTGCTTATTCAGATTTTCCAAGAGCCTTGAGTTTACCTTTTTACAATAGCCTATGCGATTTGGGTTAATAGCGAGTGCCTTATAAAGAAGATCTTCCTTTTGGAAAGTAATATTTATAAGATTTCGCAAGGTCTGTGGAGTATGAGCCGAAGCGTCTACGTGGATGTGAATGCCACATGAGTTATTGGCGATTGCTCCATTTTTGCGGAGCTGACGAACGATTTCCTGTAGGTCTGAAATATCAGAGTAGGAAAGGATAGGGCTTACGACTTCACATTTATACTCAGTACCGGCGGAAGCGATTCGTGTGCCGGCTTTTTTTTCTGCACGGATGGAAGAGTCATACATGCATTTCCAGCGTCTGCCATGGTTGTCGAAAGCTTCATAGGTTTGATACCCACCCCCTACATATTCGTATCGAGTGCCGAAATAGTTCGCAATAACGATTGCTGCATTTTGTCTTGTGATTCCTGTTAATTCAATTTCAATTCCAAAGTTTTGAGTTTTCATTTGTAAATCAACCTTTCTAAGATGTTTTTGTTTTTCCTTTGTGTATGTATATTAACTCTAGTACCAAAGTAATACAAGTCATATTTTAAAAATAATTTTAAAATAATTAAAATAAATGTTAAAAAAGTGCTTGCTAATAGTCCTTTAAAGGTGTATAATAAAGATACAAAGGAAAACAAAAACAAGGAGGAAACAAACATGAAAGATTACGAGGAAGAGTTTTACGAGGAAGAAGAGGAAAGAGATGAAGAACCAAGACGAGGCTGGACAGAAGAATACCTGAACACCTTGGGGATGAGCCTAAGAGACTTCTTATAAGAAACAAAGCTGAGCTAACGGCTAGACGGGCACCCCTAAAGGGGAAACACCTACAAAGGAAAAACAAAAATCAAAAAGGAGGTAATTCAAATGAATTACGAAAAATTTAAAACAGAAGTGGAGCACAAATTTTTAAGCTTTATGCCAAAAGAGTATCAGAACATGGAAATAAGAATTTCCCAAACAATGAAGGTCAATGAAACATTAGACAGCTTGACATTATTCAATAAAGACGAAAGCGCAAAGCCTTTCCCAACAATGTACATAAACCACATGTACGAAGATTACATGCTGACGAACGACTTTGAAGATTGCATGAGAAAAGCTACGCTGGCGATGACAAGAGCAATGGAGCAGGCACCGATAATCGACCTCTCAAATCTGACATTTGAGAATAGGAAAGAAAACATCGTATTCCAGCTAGTAAATTACGAACAGAATAAGCAGATGCTTGCACAAGCACCTCACCGCAAATACCTTGATTTGGCGATTGTTTACAGATTGATAGTTGACGCAGACGACAGCGGAACAGCGAGCATTCTTATAAATGATGCCTTTAAAAAAATCTTTAAGGCAACTGAAGAGGAATTATTCAACGAAGCAGTACTTAATACGAAAAGAATCTTTGAACCAACGATAACAGACATGGTAGATGTCATCGGAGCAGGGATGGGAGTGCCGACTGAAATGCTGGCGATGATGCCAAGACGAGAATCGTGGGTCATAACAAATAAGCAAAAGCTTAACGGAGCAGGAAGCATCCTTTACGAGGAATATTTATACGAACTGGCGAATGACCTAGATGATGACTTATACATCCTGCCATCTTCGATTCACGAGTGCATTTTACTTCCTGCCAATGGGAAAGACCCATATTACCTTTCAGAGATGGTAAACGAAGTGAATGGCAGTAAAGTAGAACCTTGCGAAAGACTTTCAAACGAGGTTTACTTTTACAGCCGAAGCACTAGAAAAATAACAATGGAAACAAATAACAATACAAAATTAGCTTAAACAATAAGCAAGGGGAGAAATCCCCTTGCGAATCCTAGGAGGAATAAACATATGAGAACATGCCCGATTTGCAACAGAAAATACAATGAACGACCTGCCCTATCCAGAGCAGATAACAAGACAGAGATATGCCCCACATGTGGGATGCTGGAAGCAGTGCAAAGTATTCCGGGAGAAGCCATGACGGAGCAGCAGAGAGCGGATCTTGAAAATTTCATAATGACAAAAACGGAATAGAATGATATAATCATTCATGACAAGAACCTCTAAGGTTTTTGTTTTCCTTTGTAGAAGAGCTCCGGAGCAATCCGGGGCTCTTTGTTTTGTAAAAAAATTTGAAAATATTTACAAAAACGTGTTGACAATAATCCTTTAAAGGTGTATTATAATATCAACAAGGAAAACAAATTTAGGAGGTCTAAACTATGAAAAATATTTACGATTACACCAAAACCGAAATTAACAAAATGACAAGAGATGAGCTTTTAAAACTCAAATACGAAAGAGATAAATTCTATTTCGAATCTATAAACGGATCTAATAAAAATTGGAGTAACGAAAATCCATTCGAAACTTACTGTAAACGCTTTGACAATTACACTGTAAAAGATTTAAGAGATAACTTAAAGTAAAAATTTATACCGACCGGGAGCGGATAATCTCCCGGAGGAACTATTAATTAGAAGCTGACCTAGCGGCATGACGGGGAGAAAAAAGGTATCTGATGGGATTAACGTTTGACATTGATTCCACAGAAGATATGTGCCGCCTTATGTGCGACAATGAAATACCGAAGAAGAAGGAGAATCGTAAGATGGAAAATTTGAAAATTTATTTAAGAATATACAAAAACTTATATGACGGATACGAAGATAAGGAATGCGTTGCAGCTAAGGACCTGGAAGAAGATATCAAAGCTATGGAGCGCACACTTCGCATCCTGGAACGAGAAGCAGAGTACCAAGCTGATCAGGAAGCACATTCCGAGGTCACAATTGAGATGGAGCAGGGAAGAGATATTCCACTCGCAGAGTGGGCACACAAACACGGACTGGACGAGTCATACGCTCGCCAGAAAGCGAGACGTGGTAGCCTTAAGACAGCGCACAAGGTGGGTAGAGATTGGTTTATTAATGAGTTGGAAGAAAACATAGATAATAGGAGAAAGACGAAATAGATAGCGTTCGTCTGAGAGGAATGAATTGTGAATAACAATAATAATAAGAAAAAACTTTGTATTTCTGTGTTAGCACATGTATATGCTAACACCTTATACCTACAGAGGCCCTAAAAAAATTAGGACCTCTGTAATACTGGATAGATGTTGATTTCTAAGGGCTTTAACGACTCTCCTTTTGAAAACTTATCTTTTCTATAGGTGACTTTGTTTAAGACGAGTTTGAGTAGTTCGTTCAGTTCTTCAGTATTTAATGCGTCCCATGAATCAACTACATATTCCATTTTCGGTAGCAGTACGTCTTTTGAATGAGCGTCAGTGGCTGCTTTTGTTATTTGTTCTTCAATTTCTGAAATTTTATCTTTTAACATTGCGATGTTTTCAGATATCGTTTCTTTTCTGTCCATATATTCCTCTAGAGAATAGACTTCCTGTTCTAAGAAAATCTTTGCATTCAAAAGCTGCTTTTCATTTAACGCAAGGTCTTTCTTAAGACCCGATAGAGCAGTTTCATAAAAAGAACCCATATCATGATTAACATTTTCTACATCAATATTAAGGTCCGCCTTGTATCTTTTTAACCAGGACTTCATGGAAGAATGAACAGCTTCAAGAACAATATCTTCATTTGCGGATCCAGTTGGACATTCTCGATTCACGCAACGATAGCGGCCAATACCATGAGCAGCCTGTGTACGTTCAATCCTGCACCCACAGTTTTCGCAGTATAATAACCCTGCAAGAACATTTCTAAACTGTTTGTTTTCACCAAAAGGAGTATGAGTTTCTCGTATGGATAAGGCTTGATTATATATTTCTTCACTAATGATTGGAGTATGCATACCGTCATAGAGCTCACAATCCTCATTTTGAACCCTATATTTAATTACCTTACCATCTACTAGCTTCTTTTCAGAAACGCTGTATTTCCACCTAATTTTGCCCGTATAGCATGGGTTTGTAATTATATTGGATACAGTGCTCTTGTTCCAGGGGTTCCCATTTCTCATTTTTAAGTTCATCCGATTAAGCTGCTTTGATATTTTTTCATATCCCAATTTGTGATTTATATACAAATCAAAGATAATACGAACAATTTCTGCTTCGTGTTCAATTGGAGAAAGTTTATTCCCTTTATCACCTTCAATTTTAACTATTTCATATCCGTATGGAGCAATGCTACCAAGATACTTTCCTTCTTTAGCAGATTCATCCCTGCCTCTAACTAATCTCTTCGTGATAGTTTTTAGTTCCCATCTGGCGAACATGAGCGACATTCCCATAAACTGGTCATCGCTATCATTTCTTAAATCGTATGTCTTTGTGGGAGTTATGATAAGAGTATTAGAATACAAGAATGTCTGTTGCACGATTCCGGAATCTATACTGTCACCACGACTTAAGCGATCTAAGTCCATACACAGAACACCGGATATTTTTTCGTTAGATATTCGCTCAAGGACTTCCTGCATTTTAGGTCTACTGGCAAGAGACTCACCAGATACGACTTCTTCATACATGTTTTCATCCTTTATGATAATATTGAGCCTTGCTGCAAGGTCTAGTAGAATACCTTTATGCCTTTTTAAAGTTTCTTCTGTAGATACGGTATTATAATCACGGTCCATTCTGGATTTACGCAAATACATTAAGTAAATATCCATAAAATCACAACCTTTCTGCTATTTTTTATCTATTCATTTATCTTTGGTCGTGATATAATCAATCTTGTGAGAGTGTGATTATATCACGCATGAGAGCTGATTCCTGCGCTAACAGGGGCGGCTCTTTTTTATCTTTCTGTGTACAAATATGTTCCATCTTCCTGAAGCACAATGTCGCCCTTTACATACTTAAGCATTCCATCAGCATTCAAGATACCAAACTGTGCCAGTTCAGAGATTGAACCAGGGAAGAAGATTGCTTCGCCGGTGTCTGTAGATATGATGGTCACATAATTATATCCACTATCTCTAACCACTTCATCCACAAATTCTTTAAACTCATCCTGAGATACGGCTACGAGCTCATCTTTTTCAAGCTCAATGTATGCGTATTCTCCGATTGCAGAATCGCCGGAACCGTTCATTACAGGAGCTTTATGAATGGTTGCTTCCATAAGAACGTTCTTGTTTGCCTCAGCCTCGGCCATTTTCGCAACCTTGTCATAATACTCTTGATTCCGTTTTTCAGTTTGCTCTGGATCGCCCCCGCCGAGCAAACTGCCAAGCACTAAGACCCCGGCAACACCACCAATGATCCATTTGGTTTTCTTTTTCATGATTATCTGTCCTTTCTTAATGTTTTTATTTCAAGCAACAGTGTGTTGCGATTGAAAACTTTTTTGAATATTGTCGTTTTTTAAGAAAATTTGTAAATGTAAAATAATTGCCGAATAACATAAAAAATTGTAATATTGTATTGTATTTCCTGACCATTCGATATATACTAGAAAGGCAGAACGTATGTTTGTACGATATTACTGGGAGGCGTTATATGATGACTGAAATAATTTCAATGCTCAAAAAATTAAATCATGAACAACTGTTGTATGTGAAATCGTTGATACGAGAGCTGTATTTTGAAGGGTGATTAAAAATCACCC
>JAZSEW010000026.1:0-99506 GCA_045531895.1 Lachnospiraceae bacterium | reverse complement strand
TTACCTTCGCTGAACAAGTATACCCATTTTCTTGCCATGGTAATATCCTCCTAAATTTGTTGTGCGCAGGTTTGTCCTGCTTATTTGTTAATTTTAACAGAACTATTTGCTTGATAGACAACGCTGTATATGTATACAAGTTCTGTCACCACAATGCCCATTATAACATAAGTTCGTTAAAAATAAAACACTTTTTTTCAAAAAACGCCGATTTTTTCACGTTTTTTGATGTAAACGCTTACACTAATTACCACTCAAACTTCTTCTCGAAGTAAGCCTTTAAGTCTTCAATCTTTACGCGCTCCTGAGCCATGGTATCACGGTCACGAACGGTAACAGCACCGTCTTCTTCGGACTCGAAGTCATAAGTGATACAGAACGGAGTACCGATTTCGTCCTGACGACGATATCTCTTACCGATGTTGCCTCTGTCATCGAATTCACAGTTGTAGTACTTGGAAAGTTCCATGTAAATCTTTTCTGCACCTTCGGAGAGCTTCTTGGAAAGAGGAAGCACACCAATCTTCACCGGTGCAAGTGCCGGATGGAAGTGAAGCACGGTACGAACATCGCCCTCTGCAATCTCTTCTTCATCATACGCTGCACAAAGGAAAGCAAGCGTTACGCGATCTGCACCAAGAGATGGCTCAACTACGTATGGAACGTACTTTTCCTTCTTCTCATCGTCAAAGTAGGTCATATCCTGACCGGAAGTATTCTGATGCTGTGTTAAGTCATAGTCGGTTCTGTCGGCAATACCCCAAAGCTCGCCCCAGCCGAATGGGAACAGGAACTCGATGTCTGTAGTTGCCTTGGAATAGAAGCAAAGTTCTTCCGGATCATGGTCACGTACGCGCATTTCTTCCGGCTTGATGCCAAGAGTCTGTAACCAGTCGATACAGAACTTCTTCCAGTATGCAAACCATTCAAGGTCAGTATCCGGCTCACAGAAGAACTCTAATTCCATCTGCTCAAATTCTCTGGTACGGAAAGTAAAGTTACCAGGAGTGATTTCATTACGGAAGGACTTACCAATCTGACCGATACCAAACGGAATCTTCTTTCTGGAAGTTCTCTGTACGTTCTTAAAGTTTACGAAAATACCCTGTGCGGTTTCCGGACGAAGGTATACAATGTTCTTTGCATCTTCAGTTACACCCTGGAAGGTCTTGAACATCAGGTTGAACTGACGGATATCAGTGAAGTTGTGCTTACCGCAGCTTGGGCAGTCAATGCCGTGCTCGTCAATATAAGCCTTCATTTCTTCATGGGTCCATGCATCAATTGCCTTATCAAAAGTAATCTTGTTTTCGAAGCCGTAGTCTTCAATTAACTTATCGGCACGGAAACGCTCCTTACATTCTTTACAGTCCATGAGAGGGTCTGCAAAGCCGCCAAGGTGACCGCTGGCAACCCATGTCTGTGGGTTCATAAGAATGGCACAGTCCACACCTACGTTGTATGGGTTTTCCTGGATGAACTTGCTCCACCATGCCTTCTTTACGTTATTCTTTAATTCTACACCGAGATTACCGTAATCCCAGGTGTTTGCCAGACCGCCGTAGATTTCGGAGCCCGGGTACACAAAGCCTCTGTTCTTTGCCAGAGCGATGATTTTGTCCATGGTTTTTTCCATAGTGAATTCTCCTTTCTCTCTTTCAAAAGTGTTTCTTTCATTTTCTTTTACAATTTAATCAAGAATATTTCTATGCCCTGCTTCACGTTACGAATATATGATTTTCTAAACATTTTGCATTCACATCATTTCAAGCGACGCAATCGGACTGAATTCGCCATCCATGGCTCAGTCAGTCCTTTTTCCAACGTCCTGTTGGAAAATTGCTGATTCCAAAGCAAAATATTTGAAAATCTATATATTCTCCACTAAGCCGCAGGTCACAGAAATATTCTTGCTTAAATTTTCCAAAAGAGAATAAAAGAAATATCCATGTTTGTTCTGCGATAAAGGTAAATTCATATTCCAAGGCCCGTTTAAAATATAAGTCTAAGAATAGAAAACGCCCTAAGCAGAACAAGTGTCTTGTCTGCTTAGGGCGAACAAATTTAATGTCCGTGGTTCCACCTAGCTTCATGGAAAATAGGTTTTACTGATTTTCCATGCTCTTAAGATTCCTGTAACGAAGGATTACGTTGGTCTCTACTTTGCGAGAGGGGAATTTGAACCCTCTACACTGTTCAAAACCAAAGCTCCAAGGCGCCTTTCCACTACATTTTGGGAAGATTTTCACCAGCCATCTTCTCTCTAAACCATCCTGTATGTGTACTACTCCTCTTCACAGCCGTTTAACTATGGGGCAATTATACTTGAGATTTGTAAAAATGTCAACTACATTTATTCCATAGTATTCTCTGAAACAGCTATTTCATTTTCTTCCTCACGTTTAAAGGTCATTGCCAAAACAAATGGTGCACATGCAATCATAGGAAGTGCATATCTTGTATATGCAACCGGTCCCACAAAGCAAATCAGATAATTCACATAAAGAGCACCTGTACATAATAGTTCTGAATAGCGTTTCTTTTTCAGCATCATCAGCAGGCAAATCACATAAAACCATGTATATACGGAAAATTCAATAAAACATTGTGTCAATGGAATCTTTTCTAATATCGCCACAACTCTCCATACCGCTTTTCTGGCAGAAGCAAGACTCTTCGGAAGTTCTGCTCCCGGCAGCATAATTGATAATTCATCCTCCATAATACCATTGTAATAATGGAAATCTCTCACACTGTCCATGGAAAACCAACTGTAATTCAAATTCAAAAATGCTTCCACATAAGAATCCGGATGTCTTAACAATCCCCGCAACCATACTCTCAAAAATTCTTTGAATTCCGCGGATGTACAGTTTTTATCATAACTGTTTTTTACCGGATCTGCTAACATTGGATTATATTTCTCACTCAATTTTTCTATACTGTCTGCCCTCAAACCAAGTACGGCCAAAATACTGCTTTCTTCTTCCTCAGTAAAATCATCATACTCCGTAATGGTTCTTGCAATCTGCTGCACAGGAACCGACAAAACCTCTCTCCGGCTTCCTTTCGGAATCTCCAGACAGGAAAACAAAATCCCCTGAATTCCTACCAAAACAATAAGTAACGATGTTCCAAGCACCGCAAAAAGATGTATCGCTTTCTTTTTATCTTTTCTATAGCCAAGCAATACAAAAGGCAGGAGTACCAGCAAAATATAGGTACCGTTATTTCTGATAAGCATAAGAAATAACGCACTAATCATCAATGGCAAACCATGCTTTCTGAATTTAAATTCAGATGTATCCACTGCCTTTTTCAGAAAAATCACAAACAGCAGCATAACAAAGGAAAACGGAACATCCTTTACTACAGTAGCCCCCCACAAAGGGAACAATGGATTCAATGCAAAAAACAGCCAGCTCCCTATATAGACCCCTTTTTTTACACCAAGTTCTCTAAGATAGCAAATCAAATATGCGCCGGAAGCTGCAAAACATATGCTCTGTATAATGCAATATAATTCCAGTCCCCATGCATAGGACCCCAGCCACTCTCCCACCTTTACAAAAAAGGCTAATATCATTGTATACAATACCGGATGATGATTATTTAAGAGCATATCCGGGCGGGTCTGGAAGACTGATTTTACTGTCCAACAGTATTCTTCGTATCCAAGCACCTGTGCTATCGCATCTGTAGCATCCGCACTTACATTTCCCGGAAACATAATAATCAGATAAGGAGTCCATGCCACCATCACCGATGCAAATATAACAAAAAATTGCTTCCATGTACTTTTTTCACTTTTATCTTTCGTAAATACCTGAATTTCACTGACAAGCGAAAAAAGGATTGAAGCAGGTATTGCTATTCCTATTCCCCTGACAATGGAAAGAAGTACTGCTGTTCCGTTTCCGAACACTCTGTCCCAGTTATTATCATGATAATAGCTTTCGCACAGCAAGAGAATCAACGCCGACACAGCACCAAACAAAATATTCCACAGTGAAAGATTTTTCTTTACTTTCGGTAATAAATACAAAAATGCAAAGTAGAGTAATATACCAATGCATAGTTCCTCATATCCCAGCTGTTGTAAGCTTTTCTGAATTTTCCAAAGCCACCCGTTCCAGCCGCCACCCAGTTCCTCGTATAGTTTTCCATCCACCGTATAGCAATTATTTGATACGCATATGCCAAACAGCGAGCATAAGGTTAACACAAAACTGATACATTTATCTTTTGATTTACTGCAATTCATCGGATGCTCCTTTCAGCTGCTTAAACTGTCCTGCAAGATAAATCAGCTGCTGCTCAAAATCCTGCCTGTTTTTCTTCATCATTGTTTCCAAAATCATTCCGGTAAAAAAGGATTGTATTGACGCTATTACAACAAAGCCGCAAACAATCAGAGTCGGAAAACGTTCCACCATACCGCTCTGTAAGTACTCCCCAAATACAGGAATAAAGAAGAACGTTGCCAATAAAAACAGCAGTACAGATAACGCTCCAAAAAAGAGCATCGGTCTGCAATACTTATACAAACGAATCACCGTCCAGACAACTTTGCACCCATCGGAATATGTATTTAATTTAGATTCGCTTCCCTCCGGTCTGTCACGATAATCTACCACCACATGGCGTAATGCCATGTTTTTATCGATTGCATGAATACTCATTTCTGTCTCTATTTCAAATCCTCTGGAAAGAACCGGGAAGCTCTTTACAAACTGATAACTGAACGCCCGGTAGCCGGTCATAATGTCTTTGATTTCACTGCGAAACAAAAGATTAATAATTTTTCTGACAAACGCATTTCCAAAATTATGAAATGCTCTTTTATTCTCAGTAAAATAGGTAGAGGACAGCCTGTCCCCAATTACCATATCTGCCTGTTCCTCCAACACCAGCCGTGCCATTTCTTTCGCATTTTGTGCCGGATAGGTATCATCGCCATCCACCATAATATAACATTCCGCATCAATTTCCCGAAACATCCGCCGAATAACATTTCCCTTTCCCTGCTGATACTCCCGACGCACAACTGCACCGGCTTTTTCTGCCTCTTTTGCCGTATCATCTGAAGAATTATTATCATACACATATACTGTGCACTCCGGAAGTGCCTCCCGATAGTCCCTCACTACCTTTCCAATTGTAACTGCCTCATTATAGCAAGGCACTAACACCGCTATTTTATCCATTATTTTCTCCTCTTTATGCTTTCTCATTACAGTACCCGGATATTCTTTCTGTACATCATCTGTTCCGATTATAACGCAAGAACACCTTAATTGCAATCTATCAGCGAAACTCACAAATTATTCATACAAATAATAATTGCTTATCGGCAATGCCTCTTTTTCTGTCACCGCATAATAATAGCTACCCTCTGCATCCACCGGACGGATATGAATCATGTCGAAGCCATCCGAAAAGTATACCGCAGGAACCGTAACGGTGCTCACTCCATCTATTACAGCTACTCTTACCAGATACACACCGTTAATCTGATATTCCACCTCTGCCGCTGTCACACCATCTACTTCCACGGTAATAGTATACTCTTTTTCTCCTTCCGTAACGTTTTCCACATGTAGTGCCTCCGGCGAAGGTTCATAATATCCAAGAGAATCTATCAGTGTCTCAAAATCTTCAAACTGTGCATCCAGCCACGCTACACGCTCTGTAATAAAATTTTTCAGGCTGACTGTTGCCTTGGCATACTTTTCACCATTTCTGCCGCCATAATTCCACCGTTTGTCATTCATAGCGCCATCACTTGCAAGATAAGCCTGATAATAATCCAGGGAATCTATCAGTTCTCTTAATTCCTTTCCCCGAATCGCTCTGTATTTTTCATATATCTTCATCAAAAAATACGGATCTTTTATCAGATAGCGGTTCCACTGCACCGACTGATAAAACTGCTCTCTTGTGAAATAGTTATTCGTTGTATGCCAGTCATCAGTGATATAAGTGTCAATCCGATACATATTGATGTTTCCGTAAGCCCAGTCATAATCCCATACCGGTCCCATGTAAGCCGGTCCCTCAATATCCTTATACAAAAACGTACTGTTTTTCATACTGTCCCAGTTCATGGTCAGTTCGCACACCATAAAATTCTGCACCAGAGAATCCAGGTCAAAAAGCTGGGAATAATGATAACCGTCAAAGGTCGGGTCTGTATATTCTAACTTATTATAAACCGTAAACCATCCATTTGTTTTTCCGTCATACTGTACGCTGAAAGCAGAATAATGGGGGTCATCCACATTATATATATAATCCTCACTATGAAGGGCATATTCAAAAGACTGAATATAATTCTTTGCATATAAATAAAGCTCTGAATCCTCCGGTACTTCTTCCGGTGTATTAAAATAAAACGGCTGTCGAAAATTTGTCATCACCTTGGAAAGACCTGATTCATTAAATCCATAAAAATCTGCCTCCAGCAGAAATCCTCCTGTCTGAGGCATAGATGCTGCTTCTTCGTATTCCTCCTGTTTCATGTCCATTTCCTCGGACCATTCCTTTGCGGTGAAATAATCTTCCCAGTCATACACATCCACACGCTCTTCATCCACACGGATATGCTCACAAAGCTGATATACTCCCTGATATTTTCCATTCAAAAATACCGACACAAGCTCAGACTCGCTGGCAAATTTCATACCAATGGCATCAGCAAAATCTAAAGTAATTTTATTTCTAATCAGTGTATGATCAATGTCATTGGCAAGCAATACCCAGTGCTTATTTTCACCCATACCTAACAAATCCGACTTGCTTTCTAATTTGATTTTATACGGCCTTTTATTTAAATATCTGGTAGAGTTACCGCGTAGCTTAATTTCCAGCTCACCTTCATACAGTGTATTCCCTGTCAAATCAGAGAGAAGCATTGTTCCGATTTCATAATTGTCATTAATTGTGTTTTCAACATTGAGTTCCAGCACCGGAAGTACACTGTATTCCCCGATATTTTTCGGAGTAACGGTGTCAATCTTCAGCTTATTCACTGCAGACTGCCGTTCCTTTGCCTCCGCCTCCGGAAGAAGCGTTGGTGTAGGCGTAACCGTCGGCTTAGGTGTAGCTGTTGGCTCCATCATGCCAGCGCCACTATCACTATATTCTTCCTGCCCATTCTGTCTGCCGGAACACCCAATCAGTACCAGAAAACATATAATTCCCAAAGCCAGCATCAGCTTTTTCCCTCTGAACCTCCAACATTTCTTTTGCATTCTCTTCATCCTTCTCTATCTGTAGCTAGAATATTTCCAACATTTCTTCCGATTTCATTTTATGCCCCACATGCTTTTGTAAAAACTGGTCCATCGCCTGAGAAAGTTCAGAAAGAACTTCTTCCGATACCGTAAAGGTAAACAATTTTTCCAATGGCGTCGCCAAAATATACTGCATCGTATAAATACTTGACGTACCTATCCATACACCATCGTTTTCCGGCTGATATGTTCCACCCGATGCATTTTCTTTTTCCCGGATTCTTTTTCTTCGACACTCCTCACAGCAAATACCACCCTCGGATGGTGAAAACCAGCCCTTTGGAGCTTTTAACATTTCTTCTCTGCCACACAGTACACAGTTTTCCACCTGTGGCATTTCTCCGTTCACTGCCATAAAACGAAGTTCAAAAATCCGCCGCACCAGTTTTTTATGTAATGCAGGTTTCGACAATGCCCGCAACGTCATATATAATAATTTCAGCGGTTCTCCCGCTTCTAAATTTTCCTTTGTCATATAACAGGAAAATTCGCAGAAATACATCGCGTAGTAAATCGTCTCTACATCTTCTCTTAGTTCTGCAAAATAGTTTTTGATTTCCGCACTGACCACATTATAAGAACTTTTTCCTTCATACAAAACAAATTCCCCAAAAGAAAAAGGCTGGCTACAGCCAAGCAGTGGGCTGGTAGGCTTTCTGGCACCCTTTGCAAATGCGGAAATTTTTCCTCGTTCCCTTGTTAAAATTGTCAGTCGGCGATCATAATCGCCAACCGGCATGGAAACTAATACCATGCCGGTTAAGTGTATTTGTCCTGTCATAAATAACCTTCACTACTTTATATCGTTCGGTCTGTGCTCCCCCCGGGAGTGTGCCGTATAATTTAAATAATCCGCAATACTTCCTGTTTTTGCAAAGCGCTGCCAGTAATCATTTGCTGTCGCTTCACCAAACTGCTGGCTCGGTAAAAATTCCTGTCCAAATTCCATTTCTGAGTCCATATTGTTCCACGTCTTCATCGTTCTTCTCCCTTCGCACACCAAACAAGTTTGTTTTTTGATATACTTAGGATTTCCAACGCAACAATAATTACCCTATGGAAGAATTGGAAACAAAATTTCCATGATATAACATGTATTAAAACGCATCCGGATTATCCCGGTAACCATAATTCTTCATAAGGATATCAGAATCTCTCCAGTCTTTCTTTACCTTGACCCACAATTTTAAATTAACTTTGTATTCAAACAGGCGTTCAATTTCTTCTCTCGCCTTAGTACCGATTTTTTTCAGCATCATACCCTGCTTGCCAATAATAATTCCTTTGTGAGAATCTCTCTCGCAAACAATGGTTGCCTCGATATCTACCATGGAGCCGTCTGCACGTTCTCTCATCTTTTCGATAGTAACTGCAATACCATGCGGTACCTCTTCCCCAAGTAGTCTCAACGCCTTTTCACGAATCAACTCTGCAGCAATCTGACGTTCCGGCTGGTCAGTTACCGTATCTTCGTCATAGTACATCGGACCATACGGCAGGTACTTAAATACCAATTCCATAAGGCGGTCTGTATTCTCCTTTTTTTTGGCCGAAACCGGAATAATTTCCGCAAAAGAATACTTGCTCTGATATGTCTCAATGGCCGCCATAATTTCTTCTTTTTTCACCATGTCAATCTTGTTGATAACGAGAATTACCGGTGTTTTTACTCTGCCAAGCTGTTCAATAATATGCTGTTCTCCGGCTCCGATGTAGGTAGTCGGCTCTACCAGCCAGAGCACTACATCCACTTCATTTAAGGTATCTTTTGCCACTTTTACCATATATTCACCCAGCTTATTTTTTGCCTTATGAATACCCGGAGTATCTAAAAAAATCACCTGTCCCCTTTCATCGGTATATACCGTCTGAATACGGTTTCTGGTTGTCTGTGGCTTATCGGAAGTAATCGCAATCTTCTGTCCGATAAGATGGTTCATCAATGTGGATTTTCCTACATTCGGACGTCCAATTAAAGTTACAAATCCGGATTTCATTTGATCATTCATAGTTTCACCATACAGCCGGACTACGTTTCCGCAGCCGGCCTCTTTCTTTCCAAATTACATCAACGTCTTTACAACATCAAACATTTCCTTGCATTCTTCTACCTTTGCCGCAGAACCAACGGTACAAATGCAGTCTGCTGCAAGCAATGCCGTAAGCAAAGACTTTGTCTTGCGTATATCTTCCGCTGTGGTTGCCAGAATTTCGTCACGGGTCTTTTGGATATCATCCAGCGTCTTTCCTGTCAGATATGCCACAAAGGAACGGATACCTTCCGTTCTTGGTGTCATCGGTGCATCCACATTACTCATAGTTCCAAGGATATTCTTGGTCATTTCACGCTCATCTGCATCAAAGTTTTCCACATAAGCCGGCATTCCCTCATAAATACGGTTTGTTTCTGCCAAATTCGGGTCTCGGTAGGAATAAGTGAAAGCATTACCTGTCAGTCCGTTGAGAGAAATACCACCACCATATGCGCCACCCTTGACACGGATTTCATTCCAGAGGTAGCCATACCCAAGCAAGGTTTGCAAGACTTCATAGGAGCCATGATAAGGTACACCTGCATCTAAGAAATTTCCGCTGCGGATAACATACTGTACCTGTCCCGGAGTTTTAAAGCCTTCATTTTTCTTTACTATCGGCATATGAAGTTCTTTTCCCTTCGCAGCAGGATACATTGCTTCTAAAATATTGTCCACACTTTCTTCGAATGCTTTTTTTCCATCTTCTTCACAAATCAGGCTGATAATCAGGTTTTCCTTAGTAAAAAGCTGTTTGGCCACTCTATTAAGGCCTGCACTTATTTCCTCTGCTTTTTCTTCCAGATTCATAGTTAGCTTTTTCACAAACTCATAGTATTCAATGCCCTTGGTTGCTTCCTCAAAAGCTGCATTTTCACTATAGTAAGAAGCCGCTCTGCCGATTGCTACCGCATGACCTGCACCCATAAACTTCATTTCATGTCTGGACTTCAACTCCAGAAGAATTTCATTTAAACGCTTCTTATCGGAAAAGTCAGACTCAAACAAAATTTCCTGTAAAAATTTCAACGCCTTTTCTGTATTTTCCGTCAGTGCTTTAACAGACACACCAAACAACGGCAAAAATGCCTTGTGGTCTTTCATTTTTGCATATGTCTGGATTGCTGTCTCAAAGCCACCGGTATACATGTTCAGTTCATCTACCAGTTCCTGATAAGTATGCAGTCCTGTGTTTACAAGTGAAAGCACGTCAGAAAGCAAGCCAATATACGGCACATCTTCTACAGCCACTTTTCTTGCATCAAACATCATACTGATATAGCTGATGCCGCTTGTAGAAATATTATGCCATACCGCTTCTGCCTTGCCTTCTAAAAACTTCTTGTTTTTAAAGGCTTTCGCTTTCTTTTCAATATCAGAAATAGAAAGCAACGGGATGGACTCTAACTGCTCCTTTGTAGATGGTTCATCCTGATAGTCTCTCAATGCCTTGGTATCTGCTACCAGTTGCATTACTTCTGCTTTACTTAAGGATGCCTTGTAGGATGCCAGCTTTTCTTTCAGTTTTGCATCCTTTTCCGCGTTGAACCCCGCCTTAGGAACAAGTTCCAACAACACACCATGGTTACTGTCTAAGAAATATTTCTGAATTAACTGTTCAAAGTAATCAGTCTGTGCCTTTTCTTTCAATTCTGCATAAACCTTATTCGCATGCATATAAATAAATGGCTCATTGTCATCGTACAGCCAGGTACTCATCAAGTTAATGCCGTGCATAAGTCCCTTCGGGAAACGACCGAAGTCAGCTTCTCTGTAACGGAATTCCTGAGCATTAATTGTAGCAAGCACTGTAGTCTTTTTTAATCCTTCCTTAACGCACTTCTCCAAAGCACTGCGAAGCACCTCGGCAAAACGCTCCCTGTCACCCGGCTTTGCATTTTTAGCCACAACCGTGAAGTTTGGTTGTAACAGATTTGTCATACCGGACATAAAATCTTCACCAAGCCCTGCATCAATCAGTGCCTGCTTTACCGGCGCACCTGGGTTAGAAAACAGAACCTGATCTAAAATTTCAAAGGCAATTGCTTCTGTTAAATTTGCCCAGTCTCCAAGAAATACATTATAGGAATAATACACGCCGTCTTCTTTTTCCTCTTCCACGGAATAATACTCTGTCTTTGTGCGAATTTCACCAAATTCCTGCTGCTTCTGAATCTCGGAATCCAGTTCTATTGCTTCAAACTTGGACAAATATTCTTTATCCATCCAGGAAAGGCGCTCTTCAATATCCATATCACCGTACAGATAAATATAGCTGTTTACCGGATGATAGTATCTTCTGTGAAAGTCCAGGTAGTCTGCATAGGTCAGATCCGGAATAAAATCCGGGTCACCACCGGACTCTACGCCATAAGCAGTATCCGGATACATAGCATGCATGGAAACGCGGGATAATACCTGTTCCGGAGAAGAAAATGCTCCCTTCATTTCACTATATACAATGCCATTATAAATCAGCTCAGCATCCTCGCTTTCCAGTTCGTAATGCCAGCCTTCCTGTTTAAAAATTTCTTCTCTCTTATAAATATTCGGATAAAAAACTGCATCCAAATACACATGCATCAGATTCTTAAAATCCTGCATATTACAGCTTGCCACCGAATACATTGTCCTGTCCGGAAATGTCATCGCATTTAAAAAAGTATTTAAAGACCCCTTTGCCAATTCAATAAATGGGTCTTTTGCCGGAAAGTGCTCTGAACCGCATAATACCGTATGCTCGATAATATGAGCCACGCCGGTAGAATCCGTTGGCGGTGTACGAAAGGCAATAGAAAAAACCTTATTATCATCCTCATTTTCTACCCATACAACTCTTGCACCGGACTTTTTGTGACGCAGATAATAACCGGTTCCCTTTAAATCCGGCAATTCCTCCGTTTTTATCAGTGTGTATTCTCTTAAATTTGTTAAATTTTTCATATTACTTACCCCATTTCTCCTTTTTCATAGCTGGTCGTGCAATCAAGGCACCTTTTTACCCATTATGGATATTGTACCACAATTTTTTTATATTGTACACTTCTGAGCAAAAAAAGACTATCGTTTTGTCGCACAAAACGATAGTCCGTAGTTTATAAACTAATTTTCTTCTGCCAGCATTCTTTCATATTCGTCAAATACGCCACCAAGTACCGGAGCAAGTCCTACAAATTCACAGCCGTATAACTGGCTTCCGTCTTCTTTTGGAGTTTTGCGGATTATCTGAACAACACAGTAAAGCGAATTTTCCGAACTTCCAAGTTCCAATCTTGCATTAAAATAATAGTTTATTGGTAAATCATTGGTTGTTACAAATCCAATACCAAGCTTTGACACATCAACCACCTGAATAGGAGCATCTGTTTCAATAGTTTCTGCTGCTTCTTGACGAAACAACTTTGATACTACCAGTTCTAACTGTATCGGAAGTCTTTTACTTCTTCTCTTTTCCTGCATCATATAGAATTCCTCACTTTCCCCAGAAAAACTTTTTCTTTTGTAGCCTTCTCAACCCTTATGCATCAATACTATAGTTTGGTGCTTCCTTAGTAATATGAATGTCATGCGGATGACTTTCCTTTAAGGAAGCAGCAGAAATCTTAACGAATCTTCCGGTTTCCTTTAAGGTTTCGATATCAGCCGCACCACAGTAACCCATACCGGAACGAAGTCCGCCAAGCAACTGGAATACGGTATCTTCTACAAGGCCCTTATATGCCACACGGCCTTCTACGCCTTCCGGAACAAGCTTCTTCGCATCTGCCTGGAAATATCTGTCCTTACTGCCGTTTTCCATAGCAGCGATGGAACCCATACCGCGGTAAACCTTATACTTTCTGCCCTGGAATAATTCGAAAGTTCCCGGACTTTCGTCACAGCCTGCGAACAGACTGCCCATCATACATACGTTAGCACCTGCTGCAATTGCCTTTGTAATATCGCCGGAGAACTTAATACCACCGTCTGCGATGATTGGAACATTATACTTCTTTGCTGCGGAGTAAGCGTCCATAATTGCTGTAATCTGAGGAACACCAATACCTGCAACAACACGGGTAGTACAAATAGAACCAGGTCCGATACCAACCTTAACACAGTCAACACCGGCCTTAATAAGGTCTTCTGTTGCTGCTGCTGTTGCTACATTACCTGCAATAATCTGCAATTCCGGAAATGCATCACGAATCATCTTTACGCAACGGATAACGTTTGCGGAATGACCATGGGCAGAGTCAATAACAATGGCATCTACCTTGGCATTTACCAAAGCTTCTACTCTTTCTAAAATATTTGCAGTAACACCAACACCAGCCGCACAAAGAAGTCTTCCCTGGGGATCCTTCGCAGGAAGCGGATACTTAATCTGCTTTTCAATATCCTTAATGGTGATAAGTCCTTTCAGATTACCTGCATCATCAACAATAGGAAGCTTTTCCTTTCTTGCAGCTGCAAGAATCTTCTTTGCTTCTTCTAAAGTTACGCCTTCCTTTGCTGTTACCAGATTTTCGGAAGTCATACAGTCAGAAATCTTCTGTGAAAAATCTGTTTCAAATTTCAAATCACGGTTCGTGATAATACCTACTAACTTTTTGCCTTCTGTAATCGGAACACCGGAAATACGGAATTTTGCCATAAGCTCGTCCGCATCCTTTAATGTGTGGTTTGGACTTAAAGAAAACGGGTCTGTAATAACACCATTTTCAGAACGCTTTACCTTATCTACCTCATCTGCCTGTGCCTCAATGGACATATTCTTATGAATAACACCGATACCGCCCTGTCTTGCCATGGCAATTGCCATACGATGCTCAGTAACTGTATCCATGCCCGCACTCATAAGCGGAATGTTCAGCTGAATTTTCTGTGTAAGATGTGTTCTTAAGTCTACCTCATTTGGGATTACCTCGGAATAGGACGGTACAAGTAACACGTCATCAAAGGTAATACCTTCGCCAATAATAGTTCCCATTACTTACTCCTCTCTTTCGCTAGTGGTGAATAGTTAATTGTTAAAAAGATTTTAAAAAGTATACTGTGTTTTCTGAAAAATGTCAATAGGCGATTTGCATTAATAGTCCATGATTTTTCTAGGAGCCTTCTGCTTCATAGCTGCAAGCATCTTTTCATTTGGTTCGAAATAAATCATGGTATTCTGCTCTCCGCCGGTAATTACCATACCATATACCTTTGCATTCTCTTCCAGGCTGGAAAAATCCCTTACTGCCACACCGTTATGACGGTATCCGTCCAGTGCATGAGAGTTCTTTGGCGCAATTACCACAAGCTTTTCAAAATCCACACGGAGTACTGTCTTACGCTTTACACCACCGTTGATTTTGTCAAAATCCACCTGTCCGTCACAGAATACATATTCGTATTCCGTTGCCAGTCTTGGCAGGAAATAATAACCAAGACCAACAAACACCAGGCCGATAATTAACAATACCACATTAAAGGAAAGAAATCCCAATCCGAAGAATATAACCATTCCTGCAACCAGACCGAATTTAATCAGGTTATCCTTCATTGTAACTTTTTTCTTTGCTCTTGCTTCCGCATATAAGCCGTCCATTATGTAATCCTCCTACATGTTATATAAACTTTTGTTGTTTTTCCGATATTATTCAAAAAAACATCTTACTTTACAGTATATAAAAAAACTTTCCGCTTTTCAATCGGGAGTATATAAAATTTTAAGAAATTTTGCAGTACTATTTTGCAAATATATACCGGTTTTTCCCCAGATTCTTTGCAATATACAAGGCCTCATCCGCCCTTGTATATAAATCGTCCAGTGTTTCACCATGCTTCGGATAAAGACTTATTCCAATGCTTCCGCTCAAATCCAGATTCAAATATCCTTTTGCAAGGGAAGCTACAACATCCAGAACATCCCCTGCCCGTTTTTCAATCTGCTTTATTTCAGGTATATTTCGTAAAAAGATGAAAAATTCATCTCCGCCGATTCGTCCTACCACATCACTGTCTCTGAATGCATCCTTTAGCCTACTTGCCAGGTGTATCAAAAACTCATCCCCTGCCTGATGCCCCAGAGTATCATTTAATGCTTTAAAATTGTCAATATCCAGCATAAATAACGCATGCTGGTGGTTCGGTTCCTTTTCCAATATCCTCCGGATGTATTCCATTGCCGTTTCACGGTTAAATACCTTTGTCATCCGATCCAGCCTTGCCGCATCAATAATTTTTTGTTCTTCCAGCTTGCTTTCATGAATATCCTTTGCCGACAGCATAACGCATAAATGCCCGCTATCCACATCCGACAAAAAATGTACCTCATTACGCACCCATCTGGCAGAACCGTTAGACAGTCTACGCTCATACTCAAAAGTAATATTACTTCTTCCGTCGGTATATATCTGCCACAGCACGGTTGGTTCAAAGCCGGAATAAAATTCTACCGCCGGATTATTCTGATTTGCAATAGATTCCACTGCATAACTGCATATTTCCTCCACCGTCTGACACTCCTGCAACGTACCTCCTGCTATCAGCTGACGCTTTTGTTTAATAATACGCCAGTCATCCACATCTATGTAACATACTGCATAAGTATCCTCCGGAAGCCCAAACAAATATCTGAGTTCCTGCTGATACCTTTGCCGTGCAAAATATTCCAAGGTAATATCTTTTGTAATGCCAAGAATTCCGATAACCCGGCCTTTTTCATCTCTTACCAGGCACTTTGTTGTAAAACCGTATCTGGATTGCCCATCTACATCAGGAATCGGCTCCACAAAATTCAGCAAGTCCTTTTGCGTCTCCATCAATTTTCTGTCATCTCGTTCATAACGCTTTGCCAACTGCGGATCCTTAAAAATCTCACTATCCGTATGTCCGATAATTTCTTCTGCCGATGCTTTCCCGACCATTGAAACAAAAGACATGGACGCTGCCTGATATACCAGGTTGGCATCCTTTACAAATATCATATCTGACGAAGCCTGTAACAGCATCTGAAACGCGGTTTCTAATAATCCTTTTTCTGTTGCTTTCATCCCCATTATTCTCCTTACACTTATATCCATTTACAAGTAACTGTCATATTCAAACTTCTCCAGGTTATATTGTACTACACTTCCGTATATTTTTGCAATATGTTTGATTATTTCTTTTCACAAAGCAAAAAATAAGATTTTCATTTTCAAAACATTCAAACTGTGATATACTTTTTATAAAAAATATTATCTGCGCTTCAGCTTCTTGATTGAGAAAGGAACTGCTATGAAAATAGAAAATAATATTTTAAAGCATTATCTGCGTAATGTTTATTTCATTACCGGCACTGCTTATGCAGGAAAATCCACTATGGTGACAATGCTGGCAGAAAAATATGATATGGTATTCTGCGGTGAAAATTATTTTACCGAAGTTACCGATATAGTGGCTGACCCTGCCATCCAGCCGGATTTGTGCTACATAAAAAATCTGAACGATTTCAAGGAGTTTGTCACCCGTACTCCGGAGGAATACGAGCGCTGGATTTACGGCACAGGAATAGAAGCCGCCGGGTTTGAGATTGCAGAACTGATTTCTCTTTCCCGTGACAAAAAAGTAATTGTTGACACCAACATTCCACTGGGTATCTTAAAAGAGATTTCTGATTATCAGCATGTAGCAGTGATGCTCTCGCCGCAGAGCATGAGTGTAGAGCGCTTTTTTGACCGTAACGACCCGGAAAAGCAATTTATTCTTAGTGTTATTGATAGTTGTGAAAATTCCGGGGAAGTAATGGAAAATTACCGGAAAGGTCTGGCACGCATTAACAGCAAGGAACATTATGAGGAATTTTTAAATAGTGGATTCTTTACACTGGTGCGGGAAGATGGCGACAGAGATACCAGGGAAGAAGTTTGTGCCAGATTGGCGGAACATTTTAGATTGGTGTAGTAGAGAAAATATGTACTTACGGAGGTATATATGAAAATTGGCGAAGTGTGTCTAAACACAAACGATGTATCAAGGCTTGCAAATTTTTATAAACAAATATTAGAAATAGATAATGGTAGTGACGATGAAATACACCAGATACTAATATGTGAAGAAACACAATTTACGATATATAATGATGGCTTACATAAGAATAACAACAATCAAAATATTAGTTTGTCCTTTACTGTAAATAATATTGATGTGGAATACCATAAATTACTTGCGATGGGCGTTGAAATTATTGAAAAACCTACTCCGCGTCCTTGGGGTGCTGTTAACATGAGTTTTTATGACCCTGATAGGAATATAATCTATTTTAGAAGTTTTCCTGCTTAATACTAATCCCAATTTGTATCTCTGTAACATAGCTTTTCGCACCACTTTTCTTGCACCGACGTTCAGTGTTTTCCCAGTGGCTCCGGTGCTGCTTTCGTTACGATATGGATGCGTCTGGTGTTATGCAAACTGTTTGAGGCAGAGGGTGTAGCATTTACTTCATTTGGCATTTGGATTGTTCAAAAGGCGCTCAGGCGCCTTTAAGAAAAAGTTTCATGGTCTGTGGACACCTTGTGTCTGACAGACCATGACTTTTTCTTAGAATTACATCCACAGGATGTTTTGAACAAGCCAAATATCAAAAAATCTTCCCACCCGATGACGAGTTTTTGCAAAGCACCAAGTAGCAGACATAGTCCTCGTAAAAGAAAGCTGCATCGGCAAGCCCCCGAGGAAAACAGCTGAGTCGGAAAAGAAAAATGTGTGCGGAAGAATACATTTAAGGGTCATGGAATCTCAGATACCATGACCCTTCGTAACCTATGCTTAATTCAATTGAATTACATGCCCATTCCCATACCGCCGGCTGGCATTGCAGGAGCCTCTTCCTTAATGTTTGCCACAGCGGATTCTGTGGTAAGGAAAGTAGAAGCAACGCTGGTAGCGTTCTGAAGAGCGCTTCTTGTTACCTTGGCAGGATCAAGAATACCGTCTGCCACCATGTCTACATACTGCTCGGTAAGCGCGTTGAAACCTGTGCCAACTGCGGACTCGCGAATCTTGTTTACGATTACAGAGCCTTCTAAGCCTGCATTTGCAGCGATGCAGCGAAGTGGAGCTTCGAGCGCTGCAAGGATGATGTTTGCACCGGTCTTTTCATCGCCTTCTAAGGAAGCAGCTAAAGCAGCAACCTTCTTGGAAGCATGGATGTATGCGGAACCGCCGCCTGCAATGATACCCTCTTCTACGGCTGCCTTTGTTGCAGCAAGAGCATCTTCCATACGGAGCTTGTTTTCCTTCATTTCAGTTTCAGTTGCAGCACCAACACGGATAACAGCAACACCACCTGCTAACTTGGCAAGTCTTTCCTGAAGCTTTTCTCTATCGAATTCGGAAGTTGTTTCTTCAATCTGTGCACGAATCTGAGCTACTCTTGCAGCAATTTCATTTGCATCGCCCGCACCGTCAACGATGATAGTATTTTCCTTCTGAACCTTTACGGACTTTGCGCGACCAAGCTGATCCATGGTAACATCCTTAAGATCAAGACCAAGTTCATCGGAAATTACAGTACCACCGGTTAAAATAGCGATATCCTGAAGCATAGCCTTTCTTCTGTCGCCGTAGCCAGGAGCCTTAACACCAACAACGGTGAAGGTACCTCTTAACTTATTAATAACCAGTGTAGTGAGTGCTTCACCCTCGATATCCTCAGCGATGATTAATAGTCTCTGACCGGACTGAACAATCTGCTCTAATACAGGGAGAATTTCCTGGATGTTGGAAATCTTCTTGTCTGTGATTAAGATGAATGGACTGTCAAGGTTAGCTTCCATCTTATCCATGTCAGTCGCCATATATGCAGAAATGTAACCGCGGTCAAACTGCATACCTTCTACCAGATCAAGCTCCGTCTTCATGGTCTTTGACTCTTCAATAGTGATAACGCCGTCCTTGGAAACCTTATCCATAGCGTCTGCTACCATTTCACCAACTGCCTCATCACCGGCAGAGATTGCTGCAACCTTTGCAATCTGCTCCTTGCCTGTAACTACGGAACTCATTTCAGAAATAGCCTCTACTGCACAATCAGTTGCCTTTTTCATACCCTTTCTTAAGATGATTGGGTTAGCGCCTGCTGCCAGGTTCTTCATACCTTCGTTAATCATTGCCTGAGCAAGAACAGTAGCTGTTGTAGTGCCGTCACCGGCTACATCGTTAGTCTTTGTAGCAACTTCCTTTACAATCTGGGCACCCATGTTTTCGAATGCATCTTCCAGTTCAATTTCCTTTGCGATGGTAACACCGTCGTTTGTGATGAGCGGAGCACCAAAGGACTTGTCAAGAACTACGTTTCTACCCTTTGGTCCTAAAGTTACCTTTACTGTGTTTGCAAGCTTGTTTACACCGGCCTCTAACGCTACTCTTGCGTCTGCACCGTACTTAATTTCCTTTGCCATGTTAATATCCTCCTAAATTTTTTTGTGTAAAGGGCGTCTTCGAAAAAACTTCGTTTTTCCTCAGTCGCTTCACTCCATCGATAACATTACAGTTCTTATTGTAAGCAAGCTCACATAAAAAACTGTAATGCTATCAATTCCGCCCTTTACGCATACTCTTCAACAATTGCAACAATATCATTCTGCTTAACTACGATATATTCATCATCACCAAGCTTTACATCTGTGCCGGCATACTTGGAATAAATAACCTTGTCACCAACCTTAACCTGCATAGTAACTTCCTTACCATCTACCACACCGCCGGGACCTACAGCGATAACCTCTGCCTGCTGTGGCTTTTCCTTTGCCTGACCCGGTAAAACAATACCGGACTTTGTAGTTTCTTCTGCCAATAACTGTTTTAATACTACCTTATCTCCTAATGGTACTAATTTCATGTTACAAATCCTCCTTTATCAGTACTATCATCTCTTTTATTTTATTAGCACTCTTCGAGTTCGAGTGCTAAAATCGATATATTTATATTATCACAACTCGCGCAATATAAAATAGGGCTTTTGACCTATTTTATGTGATTTTATTCTTTTTTTATTTTTTTCTTTCATCCGGAAAATATTCCAGACTATTCTGCTTCATCATCATACGCTGCAAGGAATCTTTAGAATTTTTCCATGGTTCATTGGTAAACCGATAATCAAATTTATCAATAAACCAGGACAAATCATCTCTAACCCGCTCCATACCTTTTATATAAGATTTATGCAGCGCATTCGTAAAATCTTCCACATACTTTCCGGAAAGCTGCTTTGGTGCTTCCCGAAGGAGCAATGCATAGTGCCGTGAGCAGAACCCTTTGCAATTATCCACGATATTTCTAAAATCAGATTCTTTTTCATACAAAAAGAAAATGGTAACAATGTAACGTTCAAATACACCGTCAATTTTATTACATACGAAACAACTATGTTCTATTTCTTCCAAATAAGAAAGCAATGGATTTGTCTCTGTATCTTTTTTAAACAAACCGGGTTTTGCCGGCTTATAATTTTTCATCAGTTTTGATGTATCCCGAATTGTTTTATCTGCATGGGTTTTTAACATCAGCGCAAGCCCCAAACGGTTCTGCTTATTATATAACTCCTGAACATGCTCCTTACAAAATCCCACCTTATCGGTCACCATACGGATATCATCTTCCATGTAACTCGGTCCCAACGTAAAATCCAGGGCATCCTCCTTTAATTTATGATGCATGGCACAAACAGGACACTCACAGTCCAGTGCAAACGCTTCATTTACAGGAATTGTATATAACTGTTCTTTCATTTCAATCTCCTTTCGCGTACTGTGAAACTTAACACATTATCACAAAAGAAGGTGACGCCACAAGTTGCAAACGTCACCTCTCGTTATTCTTACTCTTATGCTTCCGTTTTTCCTTCTGCCTTTGCCTTTTCTTCCCTGATTAATTCTTTCAGGTCAATTGTTTTCTGCTTAATTCTGTCACCAACATTTTTGGACATCAGTACACGTGCCACCATACGAAGTGCTTCGTCATATTTTCCAACCTGTCTTCCAAGGTCAGCAACCAGATAAGTCATAGTGATTTCATCCATACCGCACATTGGAAACTGCTCTTTAGAGAATGCCTCCATAAAACCTTCATAGGCATTTGCAATGTATTCCTTTTCCTGTTCTGCCAGTTCCTTCTTTACATCAGCCGGATTTGGCGTAGCTTCCGGAAGAGTTTCTGCCTTGCCACGCAGCAGCCATGCCAGTTTTAAGCAGGTATATGCCTTTTCACTTGCCTTGGCCCGCTTTACCACAGTATTCACAAGAACTAATTTATGACGGACAATTGCCTCATCATAAGTCAGGATTTCTTCACTTTCCTTTAATCCCTTAAAGTTTGAAGAAATATTCTCTTTTATAAGCCTTGCCTGAGCATCTGTCATATAGTTAAAGAAACGGCTTAATGCAGCGAAGCCGCAATGTGGACAGACTACTGCATCATATTTTAGTGGATCCAACGTCTGGTAACGAGGTCTTAAATCACTATCCTGCGATACAAGTTTGGCTTTACCGGTACGGACCATTTTGGTTTTAAATTCCTTGTCACAAACTTTGCAACGAAATGTTTTATCAAAAATCAGGTCAGCTTCCTTTATTTCTACAGATGCCTTGCTCCCATTCTGCACGTTTTCCTTCTTTTCATTTTCAAACAGCTGCATATCAGACAGATTGCCAAGTCCTAATGACTCAAGACCCGAAAATATATTTGCCATACTAATCCTCCTTTTACTGTGGCTTGTAAGAGCTCTTCATAGAAACAATCCGGTTAAATACCAGATGTTCCGGCGTGGAATCTTTGCAATCCACACAGAAATAACCGTTACGTAAAAACTGGAAGCTTTCGTATGCCTTGGCATCTGCCACACTTGGCTCCACAAAACAATTGGTTAAAATAGTTCTGGAGTTTGGATTTAAGTTTACCGTTCCATCCTCGTTGTATACACCCTTTTCTTCATCCACCAAATTTTCATATAGGCGAACCTCACAAGGAACCGCCGTCTTTGCTGCTACCCAGTGAATGGTACCCTTTACTTTTCTGCCTTCAAAACCGGAGCCGCTCTTGGTTTCCGGATCATAGGTGCAATGAACCACAGTTACTTTGCCTGTTTCATCCGTTTCATAACCGGTACAGGTAACAAAGTATGCATTCATTAAGCGAACCTCGTTGCCTGGGAACAGACGGAAATACTTCTTCGGAGGTTCAATCATAAAGTCATCACGGTCGATATAAAGTTCTCTGCCAAATGGGAGTTTTCTCTCACCCAGAGCTTCATTTTCCAGGTTATTCGGCGCATCCAGATATTCTATTTGGTCTTCCGGATAATTGTCAATCACAAGCTTAACCGGGTCAAGAACAGCCATAACACGATTCTTCTTTAATTTTAAGTCTTCGCGGATGCAGTACTCAAGCATTGCATAATCTACGGAGCTGTTCGCCTTAGAAACACCACAAAGTTCCATAAATAACTGCAGGGATTCCGGCGTAAAGCCACGGCGGCGAAGGGCTGCAATGGAAACCAGACGAGGGTCGTCCCAGCCGTCGACGGTGCCGTCCTCTACAAGACGCTTAATGTATCTCTTACCGGTAATAACATTGGTTAAATACATCTTTGCAAATTCAATCTGCTGCGGCGGATTCGGATACTCTAATTCTCTAACTACCCAGTCATACAAAGGTCTGTGGTCTTCAAATTCCAGAGTACAAATGGAGTGGGTTACTCCTTCGATAGCGTCCTCAATTGGATGTGCAAAGTCATACATTGGGTAAATGCACCACTTGTCACCGGTATTATGGTGAGTCATTCTTGCCACACGGTAAATAACCGGGTCTCTCATGTTGATATTCGGGGAAGCCATGTCAATTTTTGCACGGAGTACCTTCGTACCGTCTTCAAATTCACCATTCTTCATAGCCTCAAATAAAGCCAGATTTTCTTCCACACTTCTGTCGCGGTATGGGCTGTTTTTACCCGGCTTTTCAAAATCTCCGCGATATTCACGAATTTCTTCGGCAGTTAAGTCGCAGACAAAAGCCTTACCCTTTTTAATTAGTTTAACAGCCGCCTCATACATCTGATCAAAATAATCGGATGCGAAAAACAGTCTGTCTTCAAAATCACCGCCAACCCACTTTACATCAGCCTTGATGGATTCAACAAATTCTGTTTTCTCCTTGGTTGGATTGGTATCATCAAAACGGAGATTAAACTTACCTCCATACTTCTTTGCCAGACCATAGTTTAATAAAATGGATTTTGCATGTCCGATGTGAAGATAGCCGTTTGGTTCCGGTGGAAAACGTGTCACAATCCGGGTATGCTTACCCTCTGCCAAATCCTTTTCAATAATCATTTCAATAAAATTTTTAGATACTACTTCTTTTACATCGTCTTTAATTTCTTCAGCCATGTTTCTCTCCATGCCTTTCTACTTGTTCAGCTTTGATTTTTGCCTGCAGATTATGGACAGGCTATCATATCCTTTATCATAACATAACTTTCAGGAAAATAAAAGGAAAACTTTCGTTTTCCCTTCATTTTCTCACAATATAAAATCATTTTACCATTTCGCCTGCACTCTTCTGTCTTTGTTTATATTCTGCCAGCAGTAAATCCACTACTCTGCCGTAGCTCTGGGTTCCGTCAGACTGATCGTTAAGCTTTAAATAGGTATCATTCACCTTTTCTGCAATATCCGCCACCGTTGTATCTCCTGCCACAGGCTTTTCAAACTGATCCCAATACTCATTATTGGCAACCAGATCCCGGTTTACAGCCTCACTGTAATGTTCCCGATACACAGCATAATACCGTTCGGCATCCCTGCCATACAATGCATTTCCCGTATGAATCAAAGCAAGCATGGTTCCGCTGTACTGCAAATCCAAAGAATCTGATGCCATACAGGCACGATAAGCAATGTAATTCGCCTCATCTTCTCTCATGAAGCCCCGTAAATGTGCCAGTTCATGGCACATGGTAGCTCCAATAGAATATGGAGAAATATCAATGTTTACATTTGCCTCCATTGTCCATGGCGTAAATACACCGGTAATCTCTGTGTAAGACATAAGCCTTGAAAAAAACACATGCTTTGGTACCGGATACAAGCCGCCAAACACCGGATATTCCTCCGCAAAAGCCTTATATGCCTTCCTTGCTTCTTCTCCGAGCTTCCGTTCTGAAAACGGAAGCATATAAACACCCTGTTCATTCTCCGTGGTAAGCTGTGATCTAAGCTCCACTGCCTTGTCTGCCAGTTCAATAAGTAATCCTTCCAATTCCTCTACCGAAGAATTTTCTACCGTAAGCTCCAGATGATACGCCACAGGATACCGATGATAGTTCACTCCGCAGAGCAACACATAGCCAAAGAAAATCACCGCAATCAAACAGAGCAGGTTTTGTATCATGGTCATGAGCAGCAAAAAACGCTGTTCCCCGACACTTTTCACTGCAATAGTTTTCCTTCGGCTCTCCGACATATCATACACCGGATTTTTTACTTTAACCACACATACAATCTGCCGGATGATAAGTCCCAGCAGCGTCAAAGGTCCCACTATAATAATAAGTTCCATCAGTGAAAACGGAATCCACCCTGTAAGCAGGGACATTCCCTGGGAGAGCACCTTATAAATTCCGCCGGCAAATACCGTCTCCGTTATATTAGCACTGTTTTTTGCCCAGTTTGTAAGTAATATTCCCAAAGGAATCAGTAATAACAGTATGTTTCGTTTTCGAAGTACTATCTGTTTCATGTTGTTTTTCCTTATTTCATCTCTGCCTGTATCTCATTACCCGTCACGGTTATCTTTGCTAAACTGCCGCAAATTAACGGCATCATCGGTGCAAAATGTCCCACATCCGCATCCATAATAACCGGCACATTATACTTACCTAAAATTCCGGTTACTGCACTGTAATGATCAAGCCCCATCAACTCCTGTCCAAGGCATAACGGGCGACCAATCAAGAAGCCTTTGGTATACCGAAACCAGCCACTGTGCTCCAGCTGCCACAGTGCTCTCCTTATAGACATGACGTTTAAATCACATGCCTCTAAGAACCAGAGAATGCCTTCTTCTTTATACTTTTCTGCAAACTCCGGTACTTTATCAAACTTTGTACCGACCAGCATATCAAGACAATCCAGACAGCCACCGATTAGTCTGCCGGAAATCTGCACATTACCATTCTCTGTAATACTTCCTGTTGCCGGATTGTACACCTTGAGTACTCTCTTTTCCGTAATATTATACGGAACCAATGGATGTTCTGCATCCTTTAAAGACTCCTTTTCCCATCCATCATAGCCGGATACCGTATTTTTTTTCCCGGTTATCAGCGCAAATGCATCCTTTACTGATGGGTGCCACGGTTCCATACCAAAAGTTCCTGCACAAGGTCCATAGACAGATGCCACATCACAAAGAGTTGTCAGCAAAAAGGTAAAATTCGTATTATCAGAATAGCCCATGTACCACTTTGGATCTGCGGACTTTATTTTCTCAAAATCTACATGGTCAAGAATCTCACACATCAATTCTCCGCCGCCACAGGAGATTATTGCCTGATTTGTGGTACCGATATAACTCTCCGTAAGCTCCCGTCCGCATAATTCAGGTGTATTACTGATACCAATTCCTTTGCTCTCATAACAATTCGGACCTATATCCAATCCGTAGCCCTGCTCTGTAAACTTCTTCTGGGCATTTAAAAATGCTGTATGATAAGGCTCGGTGGCACAGCCAAAAGATGGTGCCACAAAGCCGATGGTTTCACCCGGTTGTAAATACTTTGGATATCGCATAAATTCTCCTCCACTTCTCCGGCCTGACAGCCGATATAATACAGTGTAGCATACTTTTTTGAAAAAATCATCTTTTCTTCCAAATTTACATAGAGTATGATAAAATAATTATTGCATAGGGTTAGCGCCTGTTTATGAGCAAATTAGCTGCATAGCAGCGGTAAAGCACCGTAGGTGCATTTGCGAATGGCGCAGGCTGAACTGTTACAAATAATTTTATAAATGTGCTTAGCTTACAAGGAGGACATCTCTTATGAAACTTTTATTCAAGCAACGATTTTTTTCCTGGTTAGACAGTTACGATATTTTTGATGAAGCCGGTAACACTATATATACTGTAGAGGGCAAGCTTTCCTGGGGGCACTGCCTGCATATCCATGATGCTTCCGGCATTCATGTAGCCACATTAAAAGAAAAGATCCTGACCTTCCTCCCAAAATTTGAACTCTATCTTGGCAACGAAGAACAGTATCTGGGCTGTATTCAGAAAGAATTTACCTTTTTTAAGCCTGTCTTTGACATTGACTTTAATGGCTGGCATGTGGAAGGTGACTTCTGGGAGTGGGACTATCAGATTGTTACCGATAACGGTTCTCTGGTTGCCACAGTAACCAAGGAGTTGTTCAACTGGACCGATACCTATTCCATCGATGTGAAAAATCCGGAAGATGCACTGTATGCCCTAATGCTGGTACTTGCCATTGATGCGGAAAAATGTTCCAGAAACAATTAAAATACATAGCACACCAAATCTTTTTTTACAGAAAAGCGAGGAACTTCCTATGGGACTTATAGATCACATGATGGCGAATATTTATAAACCTCCAAAGCAGGAAAAAACGGTACCGGCTCTGCCAAAACACCTGACTCCTTCCAAAGCTGCACAACTTGCAAAACAGACCACCGTTAATCAGGGACAGTTTCTAAAGGGTGAGGTGCTTGATTTGCGTGCAAATCAGATTATGGTACTATTAGAAAACGGTGCAACGGTTTCTGCCCGTACCGAAGGTACCTTAAATCTTTCCATTGGACAAACAGCACGCTTCTTCGTGGCCCAAACCACAGAAGAGCAAATTCTTTTAAAGCTGGCCGGTGAAGATTCACCGGTAGAAAACCCAATGATTGACAAGGCACTTTCTGCGGCAAATATTATCAAAACCGAACGTAGCGTATCCATTGTTACAGAACTGCTTGCCCACCAGCAACCGGTAAATGAAGCAAATATCCGTCACTATCTTTCCATCTCCGCAAAACATCCGGAGTTACCGGTAAAAGATTTGATTTTAATGGAGCTTCACCATATCCCGGTTACAAAAGAAAATGTGGAGCAGTTTGTAACCTATCAGGACCGAAACGCCAAGCTTCTGACACAAGCACAAATTATGATAAAAGGATTAACAGAAACCATACAGCAGTTACCGGAAGGGTCACTTAAGCAGGAGGTCATGCAGGAGCTTGCCCGATTCGTTGGCAAAGAAACTGTAATTTCACCGTCCACTTTTCACACCGGTGAAATCGTTACCGAAAAGCTTTTCACAGATTCTGCGGCTGAAATTGCAGTTTCACCACCCAAAACAGACCCGGAATCAGCCACAGCCGACATGTCAAATGCATTGCCCGAACGGGCATCTGCCCCTATTCCTGCAGATGCTATTGATATGCAAGCGCATTCTGCGGAAATAACACCTGCACCTGCTCCTGCGGATGAAATTGCAACTTCGGCTGATGTTCCAACCGCTGTCAAAGCAGATGCCCCACCCCCTGATTCCTCCGACAGTTCTGTCTTTGTACGTTCGGAGCACACTCGCCCGATTGGCGAAACCTTAATGGAAGACTTTTTTAACTCCTTTCTTCTGAAGCCGGAAGACATCGCAGATAGTGAAAAAGTACAAAAATACTATGACGAACTAAACGAAAAGCTGACCCGGCTGGAACAGCTATCACAAAAGCTTGCAGAAAGTACTACAGAAAAAAACACCGCCGACGTACCAAAGCAGATGCGCCAGAATCTTTCCTTTATGGACGCAGTCAATCAAGTGTTCCCTTATGTCCAGCTTCCGTTGAAATTCAGAGAAGGACCTGCCCACGGCGAACTGTATGTGTACGAAAAAAAGAAGGCCATAAAACCTTCCGATACATTAAGTGCCCTGCTTCACCTGGAGCTGGAAGCCCTTGGCACCACCGATATTTTTGTTACTCTGTCCGGCACCCACGTCACCACACGTTTTTCCATGACCGACAAAGACTCCGGTAATTTAGTCCGTACCGAGCTGCCAAAGCTCACAGAAGCACTGGCCTTAAAAGGCTACACACTCCAGTCGGAAGTTTCCGTGCGAGAGCCCTCCAAGGAGGACAATACTCCGACCTTGCTGGAACAATTCTTAGAAGAACATGCACCGGGTGGATTAAACCGGTATACGTTTGATATCAGGGCATAAATTCAGGGAGTACCGCTCTATAACTAAAAACCGGTTGTTTTGCGGCACTCCCTTTCCCCTACTGCAACACTCCCAGCATACTGAATGCCAGCTTGTATATATTCACTATCACTTCCTCTTTAAGCGCTGCCACGTCAGCTTCGGTCAATGCCAGTGCATCCCGTTCCTCACCCTTAAGCGGTGTCACCGTATCTTCCAATACTTTCAGATATATGCTGACATTCAACTCCTGTTCTTCGGTATAATCCCCCTCTGCATACACATAATCCTTTACTTCCAGACCAATTTTTCTTCCTTTTTCCAGTTCCCCAATGGCTCCTGTTATAGCTAAGGACTTTATACCATTCTTTACAACCAATATAAAGTCACCACCCAGCTTTTCATGGTTCAAAGAGAGTCGCATAGGTTTCCCATTGTACTGCACACGGTATTCCACCGAATATGTATTCTCGGTATTCTCCGTTGTTACCTGATAAGAAAACTCCAACCGCTTTGGTATCTCCGGCTTTGCATTATCCTCATGAATCGGCAACACCAGCTCTAACTGCATGTTTTCCAACGGATTTCCTGACGCTGCAAAAGTCAATTCCAGACACCCCTCCTGCTCATTTAAGTACCATTCCACACCCCAGTCAACCCGCACTTTTACCAGACGGTTTTCACTCACATAAAAATCCACGGTGACATCTGTAATAAATCCTCTGATAAAACGAACTGCCTGATTCAGTTTTGAAAACGCATAATCTACTTCCAAGGCAGTTATTCCGTATTCTTTCACAAGTTCTTTTATATAATTCTGAGTGAGCAATGTGTACTCACTAAAAAAGTCCGAGATATAGCCACGGAAGATTTCTGCGGAATATACCTTACAGTTTAGCACCTCATCTTCCACCATCACATCTGCTTTGCCGGATTTTTTCAACTCAACCTCTTCAAAATTATCTGTAATGCAATGAAACAAAATTTCATAAAACCTTTTCTCTATTTCCTTTGCATCCGGACACTCCGTATTTTCGGTGCGTTCCGGAAAAATTTCTAAAATCTCCTTAAGTTTTTCCTGTGAAACTCCGGCATAATCCACCAGATAGCAGTTTTCTAAATCCTCCTTGAAAGTTTCGCTTCTATAGTTTACAGAAAAGATATCTTTTAAAAGTTTCGGCACCGTTACCTGTACCTTTTCTTTGTTCGCATATGCCCTTGCAGACAATAATGCCATATTCATCACATTCACATCAGCATTCAGGTTGCTCTCTCCCAGAGTATTGGTACGTAGTACCATACCAATCCCCACATTGGACAATGTCACTTCACCCATACCCACATTAACAGGCAGTTCTTCTACGGATGCTTCTATTCCAAGCTCTGTTCCATTTTCTTTCATTGCAGCAAGCAATTCCCCTAATCCAAAGGTCTTCTCTGCAGCAGATTCCTCCGTAGCAAAAGTAACCGTCACTGCCTTCCCGAGCTGCACTTTGGCACTGTTACAGATACCCGCATATACCAAAGATACCACACCGCCGCCCAGAATTATCGTTGCTGTAATTATTGCTACAGCCTTTGTTGCCGCTGATTTTGTAATCCATTCTTTTATTTTCCCAAATAAATCCACAGAACCGCCCTCTTTCCGCATCAAATACACTTTCCTCTTGAATTATACTGCTTCACCCTTTAAAATACAACCATAGACCATTTTACGAGGAGAATTAGTATGAAAGCAAATAAACTTACTACCTGGCTGGTAAACAGTGCCATCGGTATATTATTTTTAATCTTCTTTATTTCCGTCGGCCTTGTCATTGCCATTTATTTCCGTCCGTTCTACTATCTGGGCATGGAACGAATTTCAGCAGAAACCGGCTATTCCACTGAAATAATAAAAGAAAACTATGATGCCCTGATCGATTACTGCAGTCCTTTTTTCACCGAAGAGCTTGACTTTCCTTCTCTTCCTGAAAGTGAGAGCGGAATTTCCCACTTTGTGGAGGTTAAGGTTATCTTTAACCTGTTTTTTGCCCTGCTGTTTATTACCCCGGTCTTTCTTGCCGGTTTAATTTACATCCAGCACAAACGCGGCAGTTTCTCCTGGATGATTGCGTCCCCCGTCATTGTCTGCGTCCTTCCGCTGCTGATTGGTCTGGCATGTGCCATTGATTTCAATCGGATTTTTGTGCTCTTCCATCAGATTGTATTTAACAACGATGACTGGATTTTCTCTCCATACGAAGACCCGATTATCCTGTTTCTGCCAGAACGTTTCTTTCTGCAATGTGCCTTAATTATTGTCGGAACGGTATTGCTTGGTTGTGTAATACTACTTATGCTATACGCAGGAAAACGAAAAAAATCTATTGTACCCGGAACTCATTCGTGATACACTAAAACAAATGAACCACAGAAAGGACGGAACCTCATATGAAACGTCAGGATTATTTAAAATGGGATGATTATTTTATGGGAATTGCCCTGCTTTCCGCACAACGCAGCAAAGACCCAAGCACCAGTGTTGGCTGTTGCATCGTCAGCAAGGACAACAAAATTCTTTCCGTAGGCTATAACGGTATGCCTGCCGGCTGCTCCGACGACGAGTTTCCGTGGGACAGAGAGGGCAAGCCTCTGGATACCAAATATCTCTATGTCTGCCATGCCGAGCTAAATGCCATTTTAAATTACACCGGCAGTGATATCAAAGGTGCCAGGGTATACACCACCCTGTTTCCTTGTAATGAATGCACGAAGGCACTGATTCAATCCGGTATTGCCGAGGTTATTTACTATTCCGACAAATACCATGATACTGATTCCTCCGTTGCAGCCAGAAAAATGTTTGACTCCGCAGGAATTACCTACAAAAAATATACACCAATCAATAAACTTGTAACGCTTCCGCTCTAATCATTATAAAAAGAGCCCTAATCAAAATTTCCGCATCAGCTGCATGAAATTTTATTAAGGCTCTTTTTAATTTATCTTGTTGTGATAATTACCGCGTTGGAATACTGCTCCTTGTAACGCTCATAATAGTTGTCCATATCATATTCTACAATGCCGCATAACGGATCTGCCACAATCACAGTTTCACGAGTCTTATTATAACCCATCAGCACAGTACAATGCTCATTCCCTTTCCATTGAATCAGCTCTCCGTTAATTACCCATTCTGCAGTTATCTCTGATTCCGCCACATTAGTAGTGCCCCATACAATTACAGGAATCCCCTTCTTTACGTAATCAAACAGGCTCTGCAGACTGCTTCCGGAAACATCTCTCGCCTGCTTTTTCGTCTCTCCTTTATCTGCCAGATATCGGTTCGCCGTATCCACAAGTACCGGTGCATAGCAGCCATAGCTCCCTTCTGATACCTTGGGATCGCCCAGATATGCTTCATATGGTGATGCCGTTCCCGGTTCTGCAATTACCAGATAATTCTCTGCCAGAGCAACCTTGTCTGCATACTCTCCCAGATAATTAAGCACAATTGCCAGACAGGTAACCTCCGATCCGGCCGGCAAATCCGGCTTCTGCAAAATATTCTGCACGCCAAGCATTAAAACATCTTCTCCGTTTTTTACCGCATCATACGCATATTCTGAAGTGTCCAGGTGTACCGTACCCGGCACCGTCGGACGTTCAGTAGTCAGATAATTACTGTGAATATACGCATAATCACTATTGTAGCTGACCTTTGACCAACCATTTTCCAATACTGCCAACCGATGTATCTGGTCGTTCTTACTCAGTGTTCCCACAATAGAAGAATCCGTAGACCAGCCGGCACGAATATTCACTCCTCCGGTAGCATACACCCATTCATCCACTTCTTCTCCTTCCGGTTCTGAATTATCCTCTCCCGGTGTCGGAGTCGGATCCAACGTTGGTGTCGGAGAAAGTGTTGCCTCCGGAATCGGTGTAGCAGTCAGAATCCGTATCGTTACATTACCATCATCTTCAAAGGAATCCTGACCTGAGGAAAGAATATCTCCCATCAGGCTGTCAAATCGGTCCGATGCAGTTTCCAGCACCTGTCCACAGCCTGCAGCTCCAAGAAAAATTCCCAGCACTGCAAGAGAAATCCAGTATTTTTTTCTATTTGTTCTTTTCATACATAACCATCCCATTTTTGCTTTCATTGTACCATGCTTTCTCCGCATCGTCAATTCACAGCATCCTCTCGCGGAAGATAGCTGTAATAGTCTAAATCAATAATTCCCTTAGAAACTTTAAACCGATTTTTCACAATCTGCCGCATGATTTTTACATAATCCTCCGGAAGCTCTTCCTCCGTAAGATATGTGACCCTTCCGGTTCCCGCATCATACATTATCCGGTCGGTAATGAAACTCTTATCCTGAAACATTACCAGGCCCTCTGCCGTAGACAAAATATCCTTTCCCATATAAAGTCTGGAATCATATTCCAGCCCAAAGAGATTTGCAAGTGTCGGTGCAATATCAATGGCAGAGCAATATTTATCCACTTCAATCGGTTCCTCCATGGACGGAGACCATATGATTAAAGTACTTTCATATAATTCAAAATTTTCTTCCACCTCATGCCCCACCAGTTCATCGATGGTTTCCTTTTCCAAGCCATATGGATAATGATCCGTTGCAAGAGCAATCACAGTGCGTTCTGCCACTCCGGCCGTCTCTAACTGTTCCACCAGATAAGTCATTGCTTTTTCCAGTTCATAGTTGCAGGCAATATAAGCCTTTGCCTGTTCAGAGTACGGCAATTCGCTTACAACATCTTTATTTACAGACGCCATTCGGTTGCCGGAAAAGCTATACTCCATATGTCCGCTGACTGTCATGTAATAAACGTGGAACGGTTCACTTCCGATATATTCCGGTACTGAAAGCTCCATCATCTCCAAATCAGAGCCCGGCCATTGCTTTTTCACATTCAGACCGTTACCTCTGCCCTTATAGGTATACCCCATGGATGGGTGAGTTTCATCTCTGTCATAATACGTGTAGGAATAATTGTGGTATGCATTGGTCAGATATCCAAGCCCGTCAAACATATGTCCAAAGCAATACCGCATATCATGCCCAATCATCCGCCGCAAACTATAATATCTGTCAGGCAGCAGACCGGTACAGTTGACAAACTCTCCGTCAATGGTACTGGTCATCCAGATTGGCGCATAATAATGATTAAATACAAAACCCTCCTTCGCCATTTTGAGCAGAGTTGGGGTTAGTCCCTCCTGCATGGCATATGGTGCAAAGCCCTCTGCCGTAATCATAATCAGGTTATAGCCCTCAAACATACCTGTGTATTCATTTTTCAGTGTATATTCCTCACTGGCAAAATACTCATGCAGCGTTTTTACTTCTTTATTTTTCTCTTCCTCTGCCAATGCAAGGAAATCAATATTCAGTACATTTGGCGACGTGTCCACCGGTGTTGGTGTCGGAGTCGGACTTATCGTCGGAGTCGGCGTTTCGCTTGGTAATATTGTCACATCCGGCGGCACCGTAACCGATGGTGACGGAATATCGCTGTGCATGGATTCCGTAGGTTTTTGTGCTTTTGTCGGCACCGGCGTCTGAATCACGGGACGGTCCACAATCACAATATCATTAAGTTCCTCTGACATATCATCTCCCTTTATCAGGCTGATAATATCTTTTTCTGCCAACACCAGCATGCCAAACTTTTCTGCCCCCAGCTTTTCATTCCAATCCTTTACATAGAGGCTGTAAGGCGTATTTTCCTCCGTACCGCCAAGGAACAGACTTCCATGAAATAAAAGAAATGCAAGCAGCCAGCCACCCACTAAAACCAGACGGGCTTTCCAACCTTTTTTGTCCAGGTCACACTTTACGCAAAAGAGTATACAGCATACTACCAGTAGAAATAAGAACAATAAAATATACCATATATTCGCCATGATAGCATTGCCTATGGTGCTTTTAAAGTCCATAACATCGGTCCCTACCGCAAAGATGGACGCAAACGAGAAGAACACCTCAAACACATAGTAATACACTATCTGAACTGCAAAGTACAACCAGAGCAGACTGTTTATCACACAATATACTATTTTTCCGGCAAACTCCGGAAGAAATCCGGTTGCCACATAAACAGCTCCACCAACCAGCGCCGCATAAAATGCCATGTAAAAGGTTCCTGCACCGCTGCCTAATACAAGCAGCTGATACAATATCTCAAATAATACCGGCAATCCAAGACACAGAACGCAATGAAGCAGTTCCTGTTTTATACTTTCTTTCATTCAAATAATTCTCCATCAAATACAACCACAGCAGGTCCGGTCATAAAAATATGGCCGCTCTCCTTGTCAAATTTAATCTTTAAATCACCGCCCAGCAAATGCACGGTAACTTCTTCCTTTGTCTTTCCGTTCAGCATACAGGCATATACACTGGCACATGCACCGGTACCGCATGCAAGTGTTTCTCCGCTTCCCCGTTCCCATACACGCATATTCACTTCGTTTTCACTCAGTACCTGAATAAACTCCGTATTGGTCCGTTCAGGAAACATCGGATGGTTTTCAAATACCGGTCCGATAGTTTCAATTTCCACCGCCGTTGTATCCTCAACAAAGGTAATTGCATGTGGATTTCCCATGGAAACACAGGTAATTTCATATTCTTTACCACAAACTGTCACCGGCTTTGCAATAACAGAATCACCCTCTGCCACAACAGGAACCAGCTCCGGTTTTACAATCGGTGCTCCCATATCTACAGTAACACCGGCTACCTTTCCATTCTCTATCTGAAGTCTCAATGTCTTAATTCCCGCCAGTGTCTCCACCGTAATTATATCCTTATCCACAATTCCGTAGTCATAGGAATACTTTCCTACACAACGTATGCCATTACCGCACATTTGTGACTGAGAACCATCTGCATTATACATAATCATTTTCACATCTGCCACTTCCGACGGGCAGATTAAAATCAAGCCATCAGAACCCACACCAAAATTCCGGTTACTTATGCTTACTGCCAATTCCGGTCCATTCTCTACCTTTTCCTTAAAGCAATTCACATATACATAATCATTTCCGCAACCTTGCATCTTTGTAAACTTCATTTGTATTCCTCCTGTCACCTCACATAAATTTATCTTTAATAATAGCACAAAAAAAAAGGAAGGAAAAGCCCTTTTCTGCTTTCCCTTCAAATCTTTACTTAATTTTCTGTTACAATCCCTGTACCGGTTCAAACTTGCTTAAAATAACCGTCAGGTTTCCATTTCTTGTGCGAATACTGTCCATCATCTTCTTTTCATTGACACCATTTTTCAAATATACATAATAGGTCAGTTCATAAAGAGTTCCCATATTGGTTGTTTTGATTTTTTCCAGTGAAGTCTTTGTAGCATATTCTTTAAAAATGTCATCAAAAACTCCCTGATAGTCCATATCCTCCGGAATCAGAATACGTAACTGCCTGCAGTCTGTCTTTACCAGCATTCTGCCCGCAAAATTAACCAGAACAATCACTACGGAAAGAATTAGCACCACCGCAAGTCCCAACGTCAGATAGCCAAGACCACAGGATAATCCGGAAGCCATTGCCATAAACACAAATGCAATATCTTTTCCATCCCCAGGAATGCTACGATAGCGGACCAGTGCAAAAACACCCGCAATAGAAAATGCTCTTGCCACATTACTGCCTACCAGTGCAATAACCACAGCAACCACTGCAGGAATCATAACAAGACTTAAGAAAAAGCTTAAGCTTCTTTGTTCCTTCTTACACACTATAAAATATACACTGCCAATAATTAAGCCAAACACCGCTGCTACTAACATACACGTAATTGCAAGCCCCACATTCATGGTTGTATCCTGTGCCACTCCAAATATTTGCTCTATCATATTTTATTTTCTCCTTTGTTGTTTATTTTGCAGCCATTTGCTACAAATCTTTTATATTCTGTTCCATATTTCGAAAAAGACGCCGGATAAATCTCAAACTCAGAAAGAATCTCCGTCATCCAGAGAGGCATTGCTTTATCAATTTTTACCTCCATAATCCACTCGTCCTCTTCCAACAGCTTCTCTCCGTAAATCCCGTAATGCAGCCCTAAATCATAACGTCTTGTGGTAATATTCCTATCGAAGGTTACACGAAACTCCTTGTCTTCTCTGCCGAACATAGCACAACGGTCATAGGACAAAAAGACTTTTGGCGATAAATCCATGCGGTGAATCATGTAATCAATTTCATTTAATACCTGCCCATTCATATAAGGCTTCAGCACCGGACGTTCTTTGCTCTGCATATATTCATAAGCTTCCGCCAGCACCAATTTTGTTCTTCTCTTATTTACCAGACGCTTATATTTCTTTTTGATTTCCAGAAAGACTTTTTCGTCCGGTGCTTTCACGCCATAACTGCGTAAGCGTAGCTTTTCTTTATACGCGCTGCCATCAATGGATTTTCGTATCAAATAATTATCCGGTGTGTCATAATATATATTACATATCGTATAAAAATCACCATTCCGGCTATGCTCGTCCGACTCCATATTCTCAGCCAGTCGCTCTCTTAATTTATAGTATGTATCATCACGAATCCGGTACTTTTTTTCATACCGGTTAAAAACCTCTATTGCCATTTTCTTCTCCAGGTACTTTACATTGTTCATTATCAAAAACAGTATACCATATATTTGTGTAGAATTTGTGACAATTTTTTGATTTTTTAATTTTACAAAATACCCTGGAGAATTTCTTCTACCTGGCGACTCGCTGTACGTTCCAATTCTGCCGCCGCTTGTGCTTCAGCATCCCGTCTTCTGCGTGCTTCAACCTCTTCTTTGAGCATCTGTACATCCTTACGAACTTTCTGTTCTACTTCCGGTCTGCGTTTTGCCACTGCACGCTTTTTCAATTTCAACGCCGCACGCTTCAGCTTTTCCTGCTCTTTTTCCTGTCGTCTCTCCACTTTTTTCTGTGTCTGGTATGCCTTCATATCAATTACCTGCATCTGCGCATCCAGCACCGCTTTGGTCTGGCGGAGTTCCTCCCTGTTCTTACCCCAAACATGATACTCATGCTCCAACCTTATCTGCAGGTAATTTTCCAGATAGTCACACATACCATTTTTCAAAGCATCAATTTTACCCGGTACCATGCAAAATCCATCCACCAGCAGCAACAGACCACTGGTCCATATTCCCTGAAACATTGTCATCATCACACTTTCCACCGGTGCTTTCTGCGTACACTGATACATGGCAGCCACTGCTCCTAAAAGCAGACACAGACTTACCAGTTGGATATGTAAACCGTTCCAGTTAGAAAGGGGAATTCCTAAAATTTTTCGTTCTGCCAGAAATTTTTCCACAAAGCTTTCTACATTCTGTACTCCTAACATTGCCTGATATCGTAAAATAAACTGTGCCTTCATTTTCTGCATCCACTTATTCTTCGTTGTCTTCATACGTTTTAATGCTTTTAGCAATATTCTGTAATACCCTGATAATATTACTCTCAATACACACCCGAATGCACATGCTGTAATTGTACTATAATATAATGTCTGTCCCATAAATTCCTCCTGAATTTTAAAATTTACTTTTATTTCCAGTTGAATCTTACACCTTTTCTTATGTAATATTTTGTCGAAATCAGGAACAGAATCAAAAAAAGAGAGCGACAAAATTCGACAAATCTTATCGCTCCCATTACAATTATGATAATTTTTGCTTTCGAAAAGCTTCGTACATTAAAAGAGCTGCTGCTACCGCAGCGTTTAATGATTCTACACTACCGGCCATCGGAATCAATACCTTTTCATCTGCAAGCTCTGCTGCCTCCTTCGAAAGACCATTTGCTTCATTTCCGATAAGAATCCCTACCTTACCACTATAATCTGCTTTGTCGAAAGTTTTGTCGCCATTCAGATGAGCAGCCAGCAAACGCACTTTCTTTTCCTTAAGCTCACCAAGCAGTGCCATAAAGTCCTCCACATATAAAAATGGTACACGATACACTGCTCCCATAGTGGAGCGTATAACCTTCGGATTATAAATATCCACCGATTCTTTACTTAAAATTACTCCGGATATACCTGCTGCTTCTGCCGTACGGATAATTGTTCCTAAGTTTCCCGGATCTCTCAGATTTTCCAGTAATACCAGCGTTCCCGCATCTTCAATCATATCTTTCAGAGAATATTCCGGCATTTTTACAATAGCAAGTACTCCCTGAGGTGTTACGGTTTCTGCCATTGCATCAAATACAGAATCTGCCACTATTTCATACGGTACCTCCGGCAGTTTCCGGTTCTCATACTGCTCCTTTACATAACTGTCCGAAAAATATGCCTTAATTATCCTGCTTTTTTCCTGACAGATTTCCTCAAACATCTTTCTTCCTTCAATTACAAAGGCTTTCTGCTCTTTTCGTTCCTTACTTTTTTTTAATAGTGCCATGATTTGTTTAATCTGCACATTGGATGTACTGGTTATCATTTTATGCCTCCGCTCCGATTAGTTTGCTCAAAGTATGATTTTTCCCGATAATCACCAGTACATCATCCACGAGCAACGGAGCGTCCGGATCCGGTGTAATTTCAAACTCATCATTTCTTTTAATACCAATAATATTGATTTTCTTTGTAGCACGCAGGTTTAACTCCCGCAATGTTTTTCCCACCCATTCCGCCGGGATATCCAAATCTATCATGCTGTACTTGGTAGAAAGCTCAATAGCATCAAAGAAATTACCACTGACTAAATTGTTGGCAATACGAATACCTGTTTCCTTTTCCGGAAAAATTATTTTATCCGCACCGACCTTCTTTAGCACCTTGGCCTGCAACTCCGACTGGGCCTTTGCAAGTACATAAGGAATTCCCATCTCTTTTGCAATAATGGTTACCAACACACTTGCTTCCAAATTTTCTCCGATTGCCACGATTGCTCCATCAAAATTCCGAATTCCCAGAGAATGAATTGCCTCGGCATCTGTAACATCCGTGCAAACCGCATAGGTTACATCCTCTGCAATTTCCTCTACTTTACTCTGCTCAGAATCTACTGCCATCACCTGACAACCGTTATCCGCCAGTGCCTTTGCTACACTTAGTCCAAATTTTCCAAGACCAAATACTACAAATTCTTTTCTGCCATTTCCATTTCTTTTCGCCATACTGATTCTCCTTGTTTTGCTCTTCAATTTATCCAATGATAACCTTGCCTTCTGCATAGGACTTCTTTCCTTCGTATTTCTTTGCATTAAATGCCAGGGCCATGGTAATCGGTCCAAGGCGTCCAAGATACATAGCAAGAATAATGATCCACTTCCCCGCCAGTGACAACGAACCTGTAAAGCCTCTGGTCAGTCCAACAGTTGCCATTGCAGAAGTTGCTTCAAATAAAATATCAACAAAGCTTCCATTCTCTGTAATAGAAAGTACCATTGTCACTGCCACCAGGGCTACAAAAAACACTACAATCACAGCCACTGCCCGGCGCACATAATTATCTGAAATTTTTCGGTGAAATGCACGCACTTCATCGGTACCCTTTACTGCCGCAAGCATAGAAAGAATCAGAATAATCATTGTAACGGTTTTTACACCTCCGGCTGTACCGGACGGAGAACCACCAATAAACATTAAAATCAATGCCAGCAAAGTTGAAGCTTCTGTCATATTCTCCTGTGCAATGGACTGAAAGCCTGCCGTCCGAAGCGTCACTGACTCAAATAAAGAGGCCATCACTTTATTTCCAAAAGATAACTGCCCAATTGTTGCCGGATTGTTGTACTCAAACAGCAAAATAAGCAGTCCTCCACCAAATATCAGAGAAACCGTCATCACAAGCACCAGTTTACTATGTACATTCAGCTTGTTACAAACATCCCGCCAAAGGATTTCCTTTTTTCCTGCACGTTTCACTACATCCAATATATCCCACCATACCGGAAAACCAAGACCACCAAGCACAATCAGCAGCATGGTCGCCACATTGATGATAACATTCGTCTGATACGCAATAAAACTGTTACTTCCAACCAGATCCAGACCAGCATTACAAAACGCTGACACTGCATGAAATACTGATTTCCAGATACCATCCGGAATACCATATTCCGGCACAAATACAAGAGCATAAAGAACGGCACCACAGGCTTCTACAATTAATGTTCCTTTTATAATCCTCTTGGTCAGCTTTACCACACCGGAGATAGAATCCAGATTATAAGAGTCCTGAATCAGCATACGTTCCTTTAAAGTAATACGTTTTCCAAGCATCATCAGCACCGTAGTCGTAAAGGTAATTACACCAAGGCCTCCAAACTGCATCAGTAGAAGAATAACCGCCTGACCAAAATAATTCCACTGTTCTGCCATAACCACCGGAGTCAGACCTGTTACACACAGGGATGTTGTTGCTACAAACAGCGCATCTACAAAAGAAATGTCCCTCCCTGCCTTAGAAGATATCGGCAGCCACAGCAGAAAACCACCTAATAATATTCCTATCAAAAAACCCAATACAATAATTCTTGTCGTTGTCATTTTGATATGTAAAAAACGATTCATCTGCGTCCTTCCTTTCTAATTTGTGGTTATCTTAACATAAAAAAAGACATCCTGCAACCCCGGATGTCTTTCCCAGTATTTTCCTTTGCTGTTTTTTTACCGATGCTAACGCTCAGCGTTCACCGGTTTAGGTTGAAAGTGATAGGATTCATCGTAATTATTCCACTGTTCCCCAGTCACCGGTGCTACCGGTACCGAACCGGTACAATCCGTAAAAGATGCTGAATTACTTAGTTCAAACGCCTCTTCTAACTGCAGTTCTCTCTTTTTTTCCTGCAAAATAGCTTCTATCGTATGCTGCTTTTCTTTTTCCACAATTATTTCTCCTTTCCATTTTTCTTAGTCTTTGTAAATCAGTAAAAATTCATTCAAAATCCGCTATAAATAGTCCGGCTAATACAACAAAACAGCCTGTCGGAGCATCTGCCATTCAGGCAGGCTCTTACAGACTGTTCTTCATATTTTATCATTTAATGCTCTTCCACCAGGAATACATAATATAAATCAGCATCGCTGTCATTATGTACCAGATGACCATAGTCTCTGACATATTTCACAGTACCATTCTTAGTAATGATACGATACTTTACAAAATCAAGATTAGACTCATTCTCGGTAATCTGCTTTGCAATACTTCTGCTAACCTCCAGATAGTCCTCCGGATGTACAATTCCTTTAAAAGAGCCCTTAGTCAATTCCAAAAATTCTTCCAGTGTTTCACATTCAAAAATTTCCAAAAGCATCTCATTAACACTGAGAATCTTCTCGTTTTCATCATCCGCGTAAATGAAAAAACCACCCGGAATCATGGAAAGAATACTGTCTACGCCAAAATTGTCTTTTGGATTTCCCTTAATTAGGCTAACCTCACTGACACTCCATGTGTCATTCAGAAAATTCTTAAACTTCTCAAACTCTACCGGGCGGGAGTAAAAATACCCCTGATGATAATTTGCGGAATATTTTCCGATAAAGTCTTTTATTTCACGGGTCTCCACACCCTCAAAGCATACATTTAAGCCCAAACGCTTTGCACACTGTACGGTAGAGTCAACCACTACTCTGTTATTGGTCTTGTCCAGAATATGAAGAATAAAAGTCTGGTCAATCTTCACACAGGTAATCGGTAAATCACACAGCAGATTAATAGTGGAATTACCCGTTCCATAGTCATCCAATGCAATCTTTATGCCATGATTTCTAAAGAAGCTTAATTGCTCCTTTAAATAATTCATATCCAGGTTTCGGCATCTCTCCGTCAACTCCAGCTGCAAATTCTTTTTCGGAAAATCAAATTCATCCAGAATGGCAATTACCTCATGCTTAAACTCCGGTCGTTCCAACTGGCTGTAAGACATATTCACATTAATAAAAAATCCCGGAATATCTTTAATAACTTCCTTTGCATCTTCAATTGCCTTACGAAGCACCCAGATACTCAAATCATAAAAGCAAGGATGAGACTCTAAATGAGGCACAAAACGTCCCGGGGAAACCTCTCCAAAGATAGGGCTGCGCCAACGGATTAGCGCCTCTGCACCAATTATTTTTCCTGTTACTGTGGAAACAAACGGCTGATAGCATAAATAGAAGCCTTCACAGTTATTGCGGATGCCTGCCTTGATAGCATCCAGAAGTTCTAACATTTTAAAGTTTGTTTCATGAGATTCATCATCAAAGATAACTAAATCATATGCATCTTCGTCTTTTGCTTTTTCCAACGCAGACAGCAGACAGGAATATACTGTCTGGGAGCTTACCTTATAGTTCTTTGTATATAATGCACCGCCATTAATTTCAATATTTACTGCAGAACCATCCAGGGAGAATGCAGCCATATTCTCACGGATTTCCTTAAATACCTCTTTTGCATATTCTAAGTCATTATTCTTGAACAGTATACCAAAACTGACACCTTCCAGACGATAAACCTTTCCATTATCTCCTACAGCACGTTTCATAATCTGAGCGGTCTCATATAAGGTTTTGCTGCCAAAGTTATAGCCATATAATGCATTGATACTGTTAAACCGCTTTATTTCCAATGCCACCAGAAGACACTCCTGCTTTTTCTTCTTTGTCGCACTGACATTCTTTAAAAAGCTCTGGAATTTAGGCAAATCTGTAATGGCATCATGCGCTTCTTCCCCCTGATGAATAGTCATGGAGCCGGTAAAAATCAACGGTTTTCCATCTTCTCCAAGAAGAATTTTTCCTTTTCCGGTACAGGGAACATATTCCCCCTTGGCATTTTTTATCTGATACGTCAGGAAGAAGCCATCGTTCTGCATAGAGAACACTTCATCCATCTCCTGCAACCATTTATCCAAATCATCCGGATGGACCAACACCTTTATAACATCTTTAGTATTTTCTATATTGACTCCCGGAAGTCCGAAAAACTCAACCGCATCTCTGGACCAGTTTGACACTCCGGTTTCTAAATTTTCAATAAATACAAACTGCCCCTCCGGAACATTGCTTACAATTTCCCATATTTTCACATTTAAATCTGTATTTCTCATAACTCTATCCCCATTACCCGTTACTCTTTGGTTAGCCTTACATAACTTAATTATATTACGTTCATTCCTATTGCGCAAGAAGTAAGTTCAGAAAAATGTACTTTTTCCATTATATAATATACTACTTACCATTTTTACTCCCACCCTTTACACGAAGTATAAAAAAATTGTATAATCTACTATAAGGCAATATTTCATTCAAAGGAGGTCATCTTATGAACTATATCCGTTTTAATACCGAAAACGAATTTATTTACCATTGGTGTGGCAAATTTATTGCTCCGGACAATAATTGGATTCATTTGACCCGAAATTTGGCAGACTACGAACTGTTTGTCGTAACAGAAGGTGTCCTCCATATTGCCAGCGCAACAACAGAATACACGGTTTCTACCGGGGAATATCTTCTGATGCCTCCAAATGAATTTGAACACGGCACAAAATCATCACATTGTATCTTTTACTGGATGCATTTTGGCTATAATAAAGAACAAAATAACCACGAACTGCTTACTGCAAAAGGACTTTCCTATACTCCCGGACAACTTCTTCTTCCGGAGCAGGGACGACTCACCTCCCCCGACCGTATCATTATTTTGATGAAGCAACTACAGGATTCCGACCGCCGCTACCGTGAAATCTCCTTAAACCGTTACCTTTGCAGTGCCATCTTATCAGAAGTCGCTCTTCAGGGACAGATTTATCCTGCTTATGGTAATAAAATCATTAAGGAACAGCTCTACCAAGACATTTGCGATTATGTTTCCTGGCACCTTTCAGAAAATTTAAAGGTTTCTCAGGTAGCAAACTACTTCGGCTATAACGAAAAATACCTGACCACGTTCTTTAAACAGCGGGCAGGTATTTCCCTAAAACAGTATATTCTCCAAATAAAAATGGAACGTGCCAAGGCTTCTCTTAGCGAGACCACAGAACCGGTATCCCAGATTGCTTTCCGGCTTGGCTTTACCGATGCCCATAACTTTTCCAATGCGTTCCGTAAAGTAACCGGACTTTCTCCTAGCGAGTATCGGGACAGCTACAATCGACATAATGTATTTCCGGTATAATATAGATTATACTTCACCCGATAATACTGTCTCTATGGTATCCAGAAGCTTCTGCTGTTCAAACGGTTTTAGCAAATAACCACACGGATGCAAATCAAGTACGGCAGTGATATGGGCTTTGTCCGCCACTGCCGTCAAAAACAGCACCTGAATATCCTTTAGTTCTTCGTCTTTTCTGATTTCTTCCAAGGTCTTCTTTCCATCCCATTCCGGCATTTCATAATCCAGAAGAATCAAATCCGGCCGGTTCTTTTTGGCCTGATTCAGTGCCATCATTCCGGAATTGGCTACCACGACATCATACGTTGGCTCCAGCATCTTCTTTACACTTCTCAGTAAAATACCGCTGTCATCTACTGCAAGAATCATTTTTTTCTCTCTTGTTTCCCGCTTTACAACGATTTCTTCCTGTTCTTCGACTGCCATCTTAAGCATTACCATACATTTTTTCAAAAGAGCTTGTAACGTAAGCGGACGTACCGCAAAATCACACAAATTTTCCTCTATACAAGATTGATACCGACTGTATTCCTCCTTTGTTCCAACCAGTAAAATCGGTCTCTTCTTCTCACTGAAGAAGGTCAGAATTCTCTCATCCAGTTCCTCACTTCCCACAAGACAAATCAGCACCAAATCCGGCTTAAATACCTTTTCCATTCCTTTTACCGTTTCATAATCGTTGGTACATATCTGTGTTTGGAATCTGGTATACAGATGCTGGTTAATACTGCTGACTGTCATATTTAATTCCCCAATTAAAAGTATCTTTTTCATACTAGTTTCCTCCCATTTCACTTGTTATCTGATGTATCATTTTTTCTATCAGTAGTTCTCCCTGAGCGCTATCTAAATTTGTCACAAATACTGCCAGTTGTTCTATTTGTTCCTGAAGCTCTTCTGAATATTGAAATTCCTCCAAAAGTTCCATTATCCTGTCCATTTCATCCATATTCAGTTCCTGCATGGCCGTCTGAAGCATTTCCAAATAGTTTAAAACTAACAAGTACTGCTCTGCTGCATTCCCTTTTTGTTCCTTTTGCTCTTCATTTATGCATACTTTAAGTTTTTCTTTGTAGCTCCGCCACTCTGTCAGGAAAATATCGTGTAAAGCTTCTATTCGATCCACATCCCCATCTCTGGCGGCGTTTTCCAAAAGCTTTGCCATTCCACCAAGCACTGTGGCACCAATCAGATTGGCCGTGCTTTTCATTGCATGCACCTTAATGCGGTACTGTGAAAGCTTCTCCTGATTCTGACGTTCTTCATATAAGGATTGTAAAAATGACGCTTCAGCTTCCAGTGTTTTATAAAAATCATTCACTGTATCCTGCAACAGTTCCCTGTCCGGCAAATGCATAAGACCATAGCTCCAGTCAATACCATCCACCATCGGAAGCTCTTCTTCCATAACCGGACTATTGTCCTTATCCGATTTTACTTCCTCTGCACTTGTTTCCGTTCCGTCCTCCTCTGCCTCGAACAGCAACAGTTCTCTAGGTAACAACCGTAAAATCATCTGTTCTAATTTTTCCGGATTGATTGGCTTTGGTAAAAATGCATCAAATCCTTCTGCCAGATACATCTCCTTTGCCCCGGTAATGGCATTGGCTGTCAGGGCAATCACCGGAGTTCTGTCACACAAATTCTGTTCCATCTGTTTCATCCGGTGTATGGTTTCAATGCCATCCATTTCCGGCATCATATGATCAAGAAAGATCAGATCATATTTCTTTTTTGTTATCAGCTCCAGACAGGCCTTGCCGCTGTCTGCCACATCCACGTTAATTTTTGTAAACTTAAGCAGGCTTACAAATACTTTATGATTTGTGGCATTATCGTCCACCACAAGAACTTTTGCATTCGGTGCTGTAAAGGCTGCCATATAGGAATATTCCGTTGTCATCTTCTTTAACCGTTCCTCAAGATTTCCTACCGGCGTGGAATCTATAATCTGCTGCTCCAATGTAAAGAAAAATCTGGACCCTTTACCATAAACACTTTCAACCTGAAGCCTGCTGCCCATTAAATGCAAAAGCTGGGTTGTGATATTGATGCCAAGACCGGTTCCCTCAATATTGCGGTTCCGCTTTTCCTCAATACGTTCAAATTCCTTAAACAGTTTTTCAATATCCTCTTCCCTGATACCGATTCCTGTATCTTCCACAGAAAAGTCAAAATATACCTTTCTGCCCTCCTGCCTTCCATCAACCTTCAGACTTACGGTTCCACTCTGCGTATATTTTACCGCATTATTCAGTAAATTGACAAGTACCTGTCGAATACGCACATCATCACCCAAAAGCTTGGAAGGAAGTTTTTCATCTACATGAATCTTTAATTCCAGTTTTTTTGCATTTGCCTTTGCTTTAATCATGTTGGAAATATCATGAATCAAGCTGCTAAAGTCATACTCTACCAAAACAATGTCCAACTTACCGGACTCAATCTTGGAAAAATCCAGAATTTCATTAATCAAAGCCAGTAAAGTCTGTCCTGCATTCTGAATATCCAGTGCATATTCCTTTATTTGCATTTCCCTGCTTTCTCTTAAAATCATGGTATCCATGCCGAGCACCGCATTAATAGGTGTCCGTATTTCGTGAGACATATGAGCAAGGAATCTCCCCTTGGCTGCGTTGGCAGCAATTGCTTCTGCTCTTGCCTCCTCTGCCTGCTCATTGGCAATTCTCAGCTGCTCGTTCTGCTTCTCAATCAATTCCATCTCATTTTTTAAAAGTCTGGCATTTTCTTCTGTGTTATGTGCATAACCTTTCAGCACCTGACTGATATGCTGATACAGCATAATCATTCCAAAGCAGGTTGTTCCAAGACGACTGAATTTTCCCATATCTCCTACAGCAACCACATACATCCTGACAATGTCAATAGTACCTCCGATTCCCATAGCAAGCAAGGCTAACATTCCCAGCCGGATTCCCATATCTTTCTTCTCTTTTAAAATATCCAGATATGATTTTCCTACCACGAGAACGGTAAGCGCAATCAGCGCATGGGAGAAAAAAGCCATATTCATAAAGTCCACCAGATTGGTTAACTGCAATATCAGCTGAATTACAATGTTTGTACTTATCAGTCCAAGTAAAAGCTTCCAGCGTTTCTTATACTGTACAAAAATTCCATTAGAATAATATAATCCTATAAAAAACGGAATCAGCATCAGGCATAGGAATACCAGTACAGAATACAACGTCTGGTTTCCGTAAAAAATATGTAGTACCTTAGTTTCTACAGAATAATACACTGCAGCCACTACACAATAACCGCATAAATACTGCATGCCGCCTGTACTCTGTCCTGAAACCTTCTGAATCAAAAATAATAGCAGAAAAATAATACCGCAAATTAGAATGACCACATTACAGATAATCTTAAACAGATTTTCCTGTAGCAGCTGTAAAATCAGAGTATCACGTTCTCCTATGGTAATTTCACTGGCTCTGGCCGCATAATCCGCATAAGGCGACATCATTTCTATTCTGATATGGCCTTGGACAAGATTGTCAGGTATATCAATAAAGTTAACCACACTACCCGGTGTATGTCCAAAATACCTTGTATCTGAGGTTCCAAATTCATACACCTTTTCTCCGTCCAACCATACTATCAATTCCTTATCTGCAGACAAGAAAGATAATGTCTTTCCATAAAAGGCTTCCGGAATCGTGTTTTCCATAACCACCAATTCCTCCGGTTCACTCTTTCCCAGATACGGAAGTTTTTCTATTTTTTTACTTTCTCCTCCCTGCCATGTCATAGACCAGCCGGAATTGAAACAATACACTTCTCCTTTTGAAAGTGTCATATCATCCACTCGAAATCCAAAAATAACCACAAGCACCAGAATAATATCAATCAGCAGAACCGCCCGGATTACTTTTCTGAAAATGTCTACCTTCATATTCTTACCCCACTTCTTATGCCTCCAGCCGTTTCTTAAAGGATATACCAGGCATTTTTGCTTCTGTTCTTTGCCACATATAATGCCTTGTCCGCATTACTGTACAGCTTTTCAAAATCGCGGTCTGTGTTTTCCAGAATTCTTGTAATTCCAAACGAAACACTTACAAGATTTGCATATTTTTCTTCTTCAATCTTTGATTTAAACGCTGTAATTATCCTTTCAGCCACGTTCTCCAGTTCTTTAGCGTCAAAAGCCTCCTTACAAAACATACAGAACTCATCTCCGCCGATACGGCATGCAATTGCATCTGCCCCCTGTTCTGATAAAGTTTCTCCCAGTTTCGCCAAAATATCATCGCCAGCCTGGTGTCCAAAGCGATCATTTACCTGACGAAAGCTGTTTAAATCCATCATAAAAAAGCTTCCACTACCACCCTCTTGTAAATACGATTCCAAAAGAGTAATAAAATAATTTCGGTTATAAACACCGGTTAAGGAATCCTTATGAGCCATATCGCTGATTTTATCCAAAATATGCTGATGCTCTGTAATATCCAACATCCATAACATATACCCCTGCACATATCCACCCTCTATCAGAGGTTCTACACGCATTTCGTATATTTTTCCTTTAAGTTCCAGTGTCTTTACTGTTCCTTCAAAAATCTTTTTTAAAGTTTCATTTTTATATGCATTCTGCTTCAGCGCAAGCTTTCCAAACATTTCTTCCATACGTTTGTTAAAGTAAGTAATGGCACGATGGTTATTAATTACCATAATGCCCTCCTGCCCATGATTCAGAGCATTTTCTCCGGCCAGTGCAATCGAGTCGAAATAGCCATATCTCAACAGTGCCAGACCTACTAAAATCACGGCTCCCATAATACCAAGACAAGGTACTTCATAGCCTCCGGTCAGCCCTGCTTCCCTGATAAAAATCGGCAACCATGGACAAATAATGGCAACCGCGGTACAAAGCATTCTTTTTCGTTCAATCCCGGTGGATTTACATGCACCGGCCACACAAACAAAAAGACATCCGCCGCATACCAGCACCATATATACTACGAACATTGAAAATCCCCAACCATATTCCAGTACCAATCTTGGAAATGGTCCACTGTCATCCATACCAATATAGGTGTAGAAATAGTGATTTTCTCTCGTTGTAAACAAGAGCCACATAATGATAATATTAGTCAGCCATTCCAATGCGTAAATAAATGCGGGCACCATACGGTGACACATCTCCGCTACAAAGGTTGTAAAACCTATCATAAGCAGGCATTCCCCAAAATATTGGGTAACCGTAGCTGCATAAAATCCACCTACATTTCCGGAGGTGATTTCAAGTAAAAAGCCGAAGGTATAAATACAGCCGGAAAGTACCAAAAGCAATGTGCCGGTTTGTCCTCTGGATGGTCTCGCCCAGAAAACCTTAATAAGAATCGCCACACATACAACTAATGCCAATACATGAAGTCCCACATAGATATCATATAAAGTCACTCCTGCAAGCAGCCATTTAATTCCTGCCAGTGCAAGAAAATGTCCCGGGTAAAACAGATAGAAAAAATATCTTCCACCGATGCTCTTTCCTTTTTCCCCGTTATACCGCTTAATCAACAATAGCGGAATCATGAAGCCTAAGAAATACAATTTGTCATACCACGGCCAGTCATAACGTGAAAAATGCAGAATACGGTTTAATTCCACCGCCACAATCAGAAAAACCTCCAAAATAATGGTCAGTCCGCAAACCCATGCCGCCTGCTTCTTAAAATCCCGCACATAATAAAATACAAGAATATATAACATCGGCATAATAATCCATCCGCCAATCATTGCAGAGATCAAAAACAATCCGGCAGAACAAACCACCTTCTGCCATAGTCTAAGTTCCCTGTTTTCTAATGTTGCCAACAGTAAAAGTCCCAGCAGTAAATCAAAAATTATATTTTGCCTATACTCATACATATCACCAAAAAACAAGTAAAACGGCAACATTGCCACCACACTAAACAACATCATTCGCTTGATATATTCTTTGACACTGGAAGTCTTTCGAAACCCTTCCGCAATAAAAAAGCACATAATAGGGATAGTCAGCCGTCCAATAATATGCATAATTTGTCCCAACGGACTCCAGAACTCCACAAATCCCCATGCTACATGGTCACACACCATGGCAGTTATGGCAATTAATTTTAACTGTGTACGGTTTAATGATTTCATACTATTCCCTCCAGTCAGGCATCCTTGCAAGGTTAACAAAAAGCTGTTGGTACGCAACATTCTTCTCTGAAACAAAATCATAGATTTCAAAATAAGAAGTACGGAGAAATAACATATACATAGTTTAATTATAGCAAAAACAGCAGGGAGTTTCAATAATACAGTCTCTTTTTCATTTCAAAACCTTCCATAAAAAAACAGATTCGAAATCAAAAGTTCGAACCTGTTTTCAAATAGGCATATATCTTATAAAAATATTAAAACCAGAAAGAGCATCCGTGAATTCCCGGACAGAGCAATTACTCTTCCGCCATAGCAGCTAACTTCGCCGCCTGGTCGGCTGCTATTAACGAGTCCACAAACTTCTGTAAATCTCCGTTCATTACCGCATCCAGATTATATGTGGTAAGATTGATTCTGTGGTCGGTTACACGTCCCTGCGGGAAGTTGTAAGTACGAATCTTTTCGGAACGGTCACCGGAACCAACCTGACTCTTTCTTGCTGCTGCTTCCGCATCATGAGCCTTTTCCAATTCTAATTCATACAATTTGGAGCGCAGTACCTTGAAGGCCTTGTCACGATTCTTTAACTGAGACTTTTCATCCTGACAGGAAATAACAATACCTGTCGGTATGTGAGTCAAACGCACTGCAGAGTCGGTAGTGTTTACACACTGGCCACCGTTACCAGAGGAACGGAATACATCGATACGGCAATCATTTGGATTAATCTCGATATCTACTTCTTCTGCTTCCGGCATAATTGCAACGGTAATAGCAGAAGTCTGAATACGTCCCTGCGACTCCGTTACAGGAACTCGCTGTACACGGTGGGCACCACTTTCATACTTCAGCTTAGAATATGCACCGGTACCGTTTACCATAAAGATAGCTTCTTTAAAACCACCAATGCCATTCTCGCTGACAGAAATCAGTTCGGTCTTCCAGCGCTGGGATTCGGCATATTTACAATACATACGGTAAATTTCTGCAGTAAACAGCGTGGCCTCGTCACCACCCGTGCCTGCACGAAGCTCCACAATTACATTCTTATCATCGTTCGGGTCTTTTGGAAGAAGTAAAATTTTTAACTTCTGCTCTAAAGCATCTACATTTTCTTTGCTGGCATTTAATTCTTCTTTTGCCAGCTCTCTCATTTCTTCATCGCTTTCCTCATCCAAAATCATGAGGCTGTCTTCAATATTCTGCTTTTCCTTCTTATATTCGGTATACGCCTCTACAATCGGAGTCAGGTCGTTCTGTTCCTTCATCAGTTTACGGAAGCGGTTCTGGTCACTGACTACAGTAGGTTCACTTAATTCATTCTGGATTTCTTCAAAGCGTCTTAATAAATCCTCTAATTTATCAAACATTTCTTCTTTACCTCTCTATTTATACCTGTGTGGCACATACCACACGGTCCAGTCCTGCCAAATCCTTGATTACACGAATGTTCCGAAATCCCTGCTCTTCCAATAATGCAGAAACATCCGCACTCTGCTCACAGCCGATTTCAAAAAATATCTGCCCCTGATTTGCCAGATACTTATTTGCATTTTTAATAATCTCTCTATAAAACTTTAAGCCATCCGTATCTCCGTCCAACGCGCTCATGGGCTCATGTTCTTTTACTTCCGGCATCAGCGTTTCAATCACTGCCGATGGAATGTACGGCGGATTGGAAACAATAATGTCAAATTGCTCATTCGGTCGTACTGCCTGAAATAAGTCCCCACGGTAAAACTCTGCCTGTACCTGCAAGCGTTCCGCATTTCTTTTTGCCGTTTCCACTGCTTCTGCAGAAATATCGGTCCCCACCGCCTTGGTAAGTCGACACAGCTTTGCAAGACTCAGCAAAATACAGCCGGTTCCGGTGCATAAATCAAGCACGCTTTTTCCCTCTGCCACCTTGCTGACTTCCTCTACCAGTATTTCTGTATCCTGTCTTGGAATCAGAGTTGCAGGGCTGACAAGAAAAGAATACCCCATAAACTCCTGCATTCCTGTGATATACTGTAGCGGAATTCTTTCACAACGCATTTTAAGAAGCTTTGTAAATTCTCTCTGCTGCTCCTCCGGCATCGATTCTTCCTGACTTAAATAATATGCCGATCGATTCATGCCGGTTACATGCTCAAACAGATACCATGCATTCACCTCTGCCTCAGGAACCCCCGCGACCTGCAAAAGCTCCTCAGCCTGCTGTAAAGCCTTTTTTAAGGTATTCATTTCTTGGTATCCTCATCTACTTCTTCATCAGAGATTTCCATAACGGATTTTGTTCCATTATATTCAAAATACATATCCAGAGCATTTAAAATATCGTCATCTTCGTCATCCTTGGAAACTGCCACTACCTTAGTCGCAGAAGGCATAGGATCCTTCTTTGGTGCTCTGCCATGTCTGATTTCCTTTGGCTCGCCGGACAGCTTAATATCAAACATCTGGGTAATATCCACTTCTAATGGTTTCTCTTTTGCAGACTGTATCGGTTCTGTTTTTGCTTTTTCTGCTGTTGCAGACAATTCCGCAGCAGCCGCAGCATCTGCTACCGGCTTCTTTTCTTCCCTGGCAGTCTGGTTCTGATGCTTCTTACTATTCTTTCTATTCTTCTTCCGATTTTCTTTCTCAATAAATTTCTCCCAGTCAAAGACTGCTTCCACCGATGCAATGGCAACCTCAATCATGGAATCATCCGGCTCTCTGGTTGTCAGTGCCTGCAGCCACATCCCCGGTCTGCTTAAGATGTTGATAATTACGTTATTGCTTCTGCCTGCCAGACGAATAAATTCATAAGAAACTCCCGCAATCACCGGAATCAGCAGTAAGCGGACAACAAAACGCACCAGTGTATTATCCACACGGATAAAAATAAAAAATATAATACTGATTACCATAACGGTCAGCATAAAGCTGGTACCACAACGCTTATGTTCTCTACTCTGCTTTTTTACATTTGCCACATTGAGCGGCAGACCGTTTTCTATACAGTTAATGGACTTATGTTCTGCTCCATGATACATGAACAGACGCTGGATATCTTTAATTCTGGAAATTAAGCCAATGTATAATATAAATATCAACAGACGGAATACCCCTTCTAACAGGGCAAGCACAGTCTGGCTTTCAATTTTTGCTGCAAGAAAACCAGCCAACAGCATCGGTGCCACAATAAAAATACCTACAGCCAGCAGTATTGCCAACACCATGGTAAATCCATTCAAAATTCCATCTGCATGACCCTTTGTTATCTTGTTCAGTTTTTTCTCAAACTTGGACTCTTCTTCCTCTTCTTCGTAAAAGGATGCTGAAAAGGACAATGTTTTCATTCCAAGAGACAATGACTCAACGAAAGCCACCACTCCACGAATAATCGGCAGGTTTGCCACCGGATTTTTCTTTGTGGATAGGGTTTTTGTCTCTACTACAATTTCTTTATTTGGTTTTCTGACAGCGACAGCATACTTGTTACCGTTCTTCATCATAACACCCTCGATAACCGCCTGTCCACCAATCCCGGATGGTTTCATACTAATCCTCCTTTTATTTTGCTCTTTTTATAAAAATAGGTTGAGCCCATAATTATAGCCCAACCTGATTTTTAACCTTATATTTTTGTCTACTACTGTGTTAAACCATACTTACGGTTGAACTTTTCAATAGCACCACGAGCAGCAGCAGCTTTCTGCTGACCGGTATAAAAAGGATGACACTTGGAACAAATTTCTACGTGAATTTCGCTCTTGGTAGAACCGGTTACGAACTCATTACCGCAGTTACATGTTACCTTTGCCTGATAGTACTTTGGCTGAATTGCTTCTTTCATTCTTTTCACCTCTTATTTCAAACATTACGATTATTAACCGCATAATAAACAGCTTTTACATTGTAGCATAATTTTTTTCTAATTGCAATACTTAATTTATAATTTTTGTCTTTTTTACCATATCTATAAAATCTGCATTGTTTCTTGTCTGTGTAAAAAGCTTAATAATATTCTCCGTTGCCTCTTCCGACTTCACACCATTTAATGCACGACGCATAATAGTAGATGCCTCCAGCTCGCTCTGACTTAACAAAAGGTCTTCTCTTCGTGTACCGGACTTCGGCAAATCGATGGCAGGGAAAACTCTTCGTTCAGACAGGTTTCTGTTTAATACCAGTTCCATATTACCGGTTCCCTTAAATTCCTCGAAAACAACATCGTCCATACGACTACCGGTATCTACCAGTGCAGTAGCAAGAATCGTGAGACTGCCTCCCTCTCTCATGTTACGGGCTGCACCAAAAAATTTTTTTGGCATATGCAGTGCTGCCGGATCAAGACCACCGGAAAGGGTACGACCGCTGGCCTGTACAGTCAGATTATAAGCTCTTGCCAGACGGGTAATACTATCAAGCAGAATGACAACGTCCTTCTTGTGCTCTACCAGACGCTTTGCACGCTCAATTACCATTTCGGATACTCTCTTATGGTTTTCCGGAAGTTCATCAAAAGTGGAGTAAATAACCTCTACCTTATCACCCTCAATAGACTCCTTAATGTCGGTAACTTCTTCCGGTCTCTCATCAATTAATAGAATAATTAAGTGCATGTCTCTGTGATTACGCGTGATGGCCTTTGCCACCTGCTTAAGTAATGTTGTTTTACCGGTTTTTGGTTGGGAAACTATCATGCCTCTCTGGCCCTTACCGATTGGAGAAATCAAATCTACCATACGCATCGCAAGCGGGCACCCCGGTGTTTCAAGATGAATGCGCTGATTTGGAAAAATCGGAGTCAGATGTTCAAACTTAGGACGCCTCATCGGAGTTTCCACAACAGGAAATCCATTGATAGTTTTTACATATAATAACGGACTGAATTTTTCTGTTGCTGTACGAATTTTTGTGTTACCGGAAACAATATCACCGGTACGAAGACCGTACTTACGTAATAATGGGGTACCTACATACACGTCATTTTCGCCCGGAAGATAATTGTCACATCGGATGAATCCAAAGCCTTCGGGCATAATTTCAAGAATTCCTGTTTTTGTTTCACCGCTGTCCAATGCCTCTAATTCCTTCGGAGACATTGCTGCAATATCCATAGCCGTTGGTCCCTTTAGAGCCTCTCCCTGCTGTGGCTGCTGTGAACGGTTCTGATTCTGGGCATCATAAGCCGGTTGGGTATTGTAACCCGGTTTTGGTTGTACATTGTAACCCTGTTTTGGCTGTTGCACATAGGAAGGTGAAGCCGGGCGACGCTGCATGCCATATGTTGCTTGTCCTCTGTCCTGATATTGCTGCGGACGGCGACCATCCGGTACATATTGCTGCGGACGGCGTTCCTCCGACATACGTATTTCATCCTGTTCTGCCTGCTCTTCTCTTACCGGTTCTTCCTTAAGCACTTCTGTTTTGGGTTCTTCTGCTGCCACCGGCTCCTCTTTCGGTTCCTTCAGCTGTTCTGCTGTTTTTTCCTGTGCAGACAACAATTCCACTAACTCCTGTTTCCTCATTGTGGATATTCCTTTTATTCCTAATTTTTTAGCCTCTTCCTTTAGGTCAGCAAGAGACATTACTGAAAAATCTGCCATAATATTCTCCTTTTACTCATTTCATAATTTGGGGGATGCAGGGAAACATATAACGTACAACATAAGAACTCTTATGATTTGGTATCATTATACACTATCTTCAAAAAAAAGAAAAGATGTATTTCGTTTGATTGACGAAAAACTTTGTCCGTGGTACAATTATTTTCTGTACAACCCCATTTTTCAGAAAGGTATTTTAGAAATGAAGCCCTATTTTTACAGTGCAGATGAATATTTTAGAGAAACCTTTGGCAAAAAAATTTTTCGTCTGTCGCTGGCCGGTGGCACCACCTGTCCCAACCGTGACGGCACTGCCGGTTATGGCGGTTGTATTTTCTGCTCAGAAAGAGGCTCCGGAGATTTTGCAGCCGAACGGACCACATCTGTTTATGCACAAATCGAAGCAGCAAAGCTACAGGTAAAAAACAAGCTTCCCAAAAACGGAGCACCCTATGGCTATGTTGCTTATTTCCAATCTTTCACCGTCACCTATGCCCCGATAGATTATCTGGAACATCTTTTTACGGAAGCTTTAACTCACCCTGACATTGAAGGCTTGTTCATCGGCACACGACCGGATTGTCTTCCGCTTCCCGTCCTTGAACTGCTTACCCGTCTTTCCAAAAAAAAGCCGGTTTACGTTGAACTTGGTCTGCAGACATCAAAAAAAGAATCCATTGCCTATATTAACCGATGTTATGACAATTCGGTCTTCGAGGAAGCTGTCCATTCATTGAACTCTCGCGGTATCCCCGTGATAGTTCATTGTATTCTCGGACTTCCTTATGAGACGCTAAATGATATGCAGCACACTATCAATTATGTATGCTCTCTTCCGGTTCACGGCATAAAATTACAGCTTCTGCATATATTAAAAGGGACAGGCCTTGCAAAAGACTACGAAAGGCTATGTAAGAATCATGCATTTGCCTGCATGGAACGCACCGAATATATCAACACTGTACTCTCACTATTAGAACGGATTCCACCCCACATCGTCATCTACCGTCTTACCGGCGACGGTCCGCGAAGCCTGCTTATTGCACCGTTGTGGAGTACCGATAAAAAACGAATTCAAAATGACCTGCGTATGGAACTAAAATCACGAAACATTATCCAGGGAGGAAAATACCACTATGCAATCTGAATCATTGATGCTTTATAAACTGATTATCCTTTATATCCTTGACCGGATGAATTTTCCGATTACCAACACCGAACTGACCCGTTTCATTCTGGAAAAGGAATACTGCAACTACATCACGATTCAGCAAACCCTGGAAGATTTAATCGAAGATCAGTATGTGGAGGTAGAACACTCCCATAATTCTTATTTATATCGCATCACCCCTGCCGGCAAGGAAACCCTGTCTTTTTTTTACACCAGAATTTCCGTTGCTATCCGGGATGATATTGATGCTTATCTTTCCGAAAAAGAATACCAGCTCCGTGAAATGGTTGCCACCTCAGCAGACTACTATGAGGCAAAGAAAAACGAGTTCGTTGTGGAGCTCCGTGTAGTAGAGCGTGACAGCGAACTCGTTCATATTAACTTGCTGGTAACTTCTGCCGCAGAAGCCGATGCTATCTGCAGCCGTTGGAAGGAATGCAGTGCCGATGTATACGGCTATCTGATTTCCACTCTCGCTGCCGGTGCTCCTGCCTCCGGCAAACAGTAATTATTTTTCCGCAAAAATTCCACTCTTTTTCACCAGGCCGGATACCATGTCCACCGCCGGTCCCAAAAGAAAAATCATAAGTACGGTTACAATTCCAATACTACCACCTATAAAAAAGGCTGCAAGGGTTACAATTCCGTCAAAAGCAATCCGGATAAACCGGAACGGAATGGTTTTCTCTGTGGCTTTTTCCAGTTTCCGGTGTACAAGAAACGGAACTGCATCATATGGAGCGGTTCCAAGCCCGCAGTTCATATACAATGCCGCTACCACAAGAAATACTAGCAATGTCGGAACCATAATACCAATGGCAAGCCCGGTTGTCATATTCTGAAATTTTGCCATCAATCCTGCCTTCTCTAACAGCCAGCCGGTAAAATCAGCAGAATAACCCACTAAAATCATATTACCCAAGGAACCTGTACCAAATAAAGTCCGATCCTGAAATACCACAATCAAAAATAAAATCACATTAAATAGCAACTGATAATTTCCGAAAGTCATATGAAGCCTTGCGGCCATACCGTAATTCAAAGCAGAGCAAGGATCCGGTCCGAGATTGGTCAGGTTTAAAAACTGTACACATACCCCCATCATACAGACAGCAAACAGCATGACAAGATTTCTTTTTAACATTTCTTTGGTCAGATATTTTTTCATGCTTCTGTTTCTCCGTCCTGCCCGGCTGCCAGATAGGAATCAATAATCTGCCAGACTTCTTCCTTTCCCTGCTTTGTTTCCGAGGAAAACGGAATCAGAATAGTTTCTTTCTTCAGTCCCAGTCCCGTACGTAACATTTTTAGATGCTTCTGCACCTGACTACGGTTAATCTTATCTAACTTGGTAGCAATAATTACAGGTTCAAAACCGTTATACTCAATCCATTCATACATGTTTTTATCATTGGCAGAAGGCTCATGACGAATATCAATAAGCAGGAATACCAGCTTCAGCTGCCCGGATTTTTGCAGATAACGTTCAATCATTTTTCCCCACTTTGCCTTGATTTCCTGCGATACCTTTGCATAGCCGTAACCCGGCAGATCTACAAAGTACAGCTGATTTTCCACATTATAAAAATTGATGGTCTGGGTTTTACCCGGCTGTGAGGAGGTTCTTGCCAGAGCCTTACGATTAATCATTGCATTAATCAGGGAAGATTTGCCCACATTGGACTTACCTGCAAAAGCAAACTCCGGAAGTACATTTTCCGGCAGAGTACTTGTAATGCCACAAACCGTTTCCAGCGATACATTATTTACATTCATATCAATCTCCTTTTCGAACTCTGCTTTTGTACCAATGCATGCTCCAGCACTTCATCCATGCCGGATACAGGAAGCACTGTCATATCTCCGATAATTTCATCAGAAATTTCTTCCAGATCAGGTTCGTTATCCTTCGGAATCAGCACCATTTTTATTCCTGCCTGCTTTGCGGCCAGAAGTTTTTCTTTCAAGCCACCAATCGGAAGTACCTTTCCCCGCAGGGAAATTTCTCCCGTCATTGCCACATCTGCTTTTACCGGAAGATTCAACACCATGGAATAAAAAGCGGTTGCCATCGTAATTCCGGCAGAAGGTCCGTCTTTCGGTACTGCTCTCTCCGGCACATGCAAATGAAAATCATGCTTTTCAAAATATTCCGCCGGAACATCTGTATTTTCCACCTTGGAACGTACAAAGCTCAAGGCAATCTGGGCGGATTCCTTCATCACATCCCCAAGCTTTCCGGTGAGTTGCAAATTTCCTTTACCCGGCATGCTGTTTACTTCTATCTGCAATGTGTCACCGCCAACCTCCGTCCATGCAAGCCCACGTACAATACCGACCTCTGCCGCTTCATTAGCTTTCTTTTGACGGTATTTCTTTTTACCGAGGTAATCTGTTACATTTTTCTTTGATATTTTAATTGATTCAAATTCAGTTCCGGCCTGACGAGCCTTTAACACTTCCTTGGCTGCCTTGCGGCACAGCTCACCGATTTTTCGTTCCAGGGAACGCACACCGGCTTCTCTTGTATAGCTTGCAATCACTTCCCGAAGACCATCCGCCTTAATCTGCAATTCTTTCTTTGTCAGACCATGTTTTTCTAACTGCTTTGGCACCAGGTGATCTTTCGCAATATGATACTTTTCGTTTTCCGTATAGCTGTGCACTTCAATAATTTCCATTCGGTCTAACAGCGGTCTCGGAATAGTCTGGGTAGAATTCGCTGTACATATAAACAGTACTTCCGACAAATCCACCGGAATTTCTACATAATGATCGGCAAAATGCTTATTCTGTTCCGGATCTAATACTTCCAGCAATGCAGATGCCACATCTCCCTTAAAATCACTACTGACCTTATCAATCTCATCAAGCAACATCAGCGGATTCTTTACTTTTGCAGATTTTAAGGCCTGGATTAATCGGCCAGGAATTGCACCAACATAGGTTCTTCTATGCCCACGGATTTCTGCTTCATCACGGACACCTCCGAGACAAATACGGACATATTCCTTCTTAAGTGCCGTGGCAACAGACCTTGCAATGGATGTTTTTCCTGTTCCTGGAGGTCCTACCAGACAAATAATCGGTGCCTGACCCTTTTCATTCAACGCACGGACTGCCAAAAATTCCAGAATACGTTCCTTTACCTTTTCCAAGCCATAATGATCCCTGTTTAATATTTTTTCCGCTCTGGCAATATCCAGATTATCCTTGGTGGCATGGTCCCATGGCAGTGCAAGCAGTGTTTCCACATAGCCTCTTGCCACCGCACTTTCCGACTGGCTTCCCAATACGGATTTATACCGGTCAATTTCTTTTTTAATTTTCTTTTTTACGTCTTCTTCAGCTTCTAATTGCTCCAGCTTTGTATAAAGCTCCGGAATGTCATCTCCGGTAGAACCATCCCCTAACTCGTCACGGATTACCTTTAACTGCTCTCTGAGCACATAGTCCTTCTGGTTCTTGTCAACCTTTGCTTTTACCTTTGCCTGTAAGTCCTTTTTGATACGAATGATTTCTATTTCATTGGCAAGAATCACCATAATTGCCTCATACCGGTCTACGATATGAACGGCATCCAGAATCTTCTGTTTGGAAGTAATCGTCATTGGTACACTGATTGCCACCTGATTTATCAAAGCATCTACCGTATCCACACTCATCAACTGCTTTACAATATCCTTACCAAACTTTTCATTCGTTGTCACATAAACATCCAGCATATCCTTTAAGCCACGCAGCATTGCCCGTTGCTCGATAATTGTCAGAGAGTCTGCATTTACTTCCTCCGGCAGAGATACCATCCCCTCCAGATGCGGTTCTGTAGATACAAGCTCTTCCAGATACCCTCTGCGAACACCGGTTGCCAATACGCGAATCTGATTTCCCGGCATCTTAATCATCTGCTTGACTACGGAAACTGTTCCCATCGGATACAAATCTACCTGTTCCGGGTCGTCCACCGCCGTATTTTTCTGGGTAATAACAAGAATATACTTTCCTTCCCGCAACGCCACATTGATTGCACTGATGCTGGATTCTTTTTGTATGTCAAAGTGAATCAACATGCCCGGAAGCATGGTAATACCTTTTAGTGCCACCACAGGCATCAGCTGTTTTTCTTCACTCATTGCATTCTTCCTCTCTAAAAAAGCAGGCCGACATCATTCCACGGAATTTTCTGTCAGCCTGCTTTACACATTATTTTCTTACTCTTCTTATCTGCCGTGCTTCTGTCCGCCACCGGAGACCAGAAGACTAGGCTGTTCAGAGCCTTCAGCTGACTCCTTTGTCACGATACACTTTAAAATCGTTTCATCGGAAGGCATCTGATACATTGTTTCAAGAAGTGTCTTTTCCATTATAGAACGAAGACCACGTGCACCTGTCTTATACTCCAAGGCTCGTTTTGCAAATACCCTGAGCGCATCCTCTTCGAATTCCAACTCCACGCCATCTAACTCAAACAGCTTCTGATACTGCTTGGTCAGGGCATTCTTTGGATCGCGCAGGATACTGATAAGGGCATCCTCATCTAACATATCCAATGCCACATGTACCGGAACACGTCCGATAAATTCAGGAATCAACCCAAACTTTACCAAATCCTGAGGCATTACCTGACGGAATAACTCGCCGATATTTTTGTCTTCTTTCTCATACAATTTTGCCGAGAAGCCCATTGCCTTTTCTCCGATTCTGTTTTCCACAATTCGTTCCAGACCGTCAAAAGCGCCACCACAGATAAAGAGAATATTAGTGGTATCAATCTGAATGAATTCCTGATGCGGATGTTTTCTGCCACCCTGTGGCGGAACAGAAGCTACCGTTCCCTCCAGAATCTTTAACAATGCCTGCTGTACACCTTCGCCGGAAACATCTCTTGTAATGGATGTATTTTCGGATTTTCTTGTAATTTTATCGATTTCATCGATGTAGATAATACCAAATTCTGCGCGTTCAATATTAAAGTCGGCAGCCTGAATAATCTTTAACAGAATATTTTCTACATCTTCACCAACATAACCTGCCTCTGTTAAGGCTGTTGCGTCTGCAATTGCAAACGCAACATTCAAAAGCTTGGCTAATGTCTGTGCAAGATAGGTTTTACCGGAACCGGTCGGACCTATCATTAAAATATTACTCTTCTGAAGCTCCACTTCAGATTCTTCGGAAGACAATACTCTCTTATAGTGATTGTAAACGGCAACCGAAAGCACCTTCTTTGCTTCTTCCTGACCAATAACATACTGGTCAAGGAATTCTTTGATTTCCTTCGGCTTTAACAGATTGATTCCCTGCTCTCCCGCATACTCCGCAGGCGCGGCTGCATCTTCTTCCTCTTCTTCCATGATTTCGGAACAGAGATCTACACAGGCATCACAAATAAATGCACCGTTCATGCCGGCAAGCATTCTGTGTACCTGGTCCTGACGCTTTCCGCAAAAGGAACAGCAAACCATATTCTTATCATCTGATTTTGCCATTAATCTACCTCCGTCAGCCCTTGCTTATGCTCTCTCTTTGACAATTACATCTACAAGACCATATTCCAAAGCCTGTTCTGCGGTCATGTAGTTGTCACGCTCAGTATCAGCAGCAATTACCTCTACCGGCTTACCGGTATTTGCTGCAAGAATCTCGTTTAATTTCTTTCTTGTTCTTAAAATATTCTCCGCCGCAATACGGATTTCTGTTTCCTGACCTCTTGCACCGCCGGATGGCTGGTGAATCATTACCTCAGAATTCGGAAGAATCATTCTCTTACCCTTTGCACCGCCTGCAAGCAGGAAAGCACCCATGCTGGCTGCCATACCGATACAAATGGTAGATACATCACACTTAATAAACTGCATGGTATCATAAATTGCCATACCTGCGGTTACGGACCCCCCCGGGCTGTTGATGTAAAGATGAATATCCTTCTTTGGATCTTCTGCCTCTAAAAACAACAACTGGGCAACTACAAGACTTGCTGTAGTGTCATTTACTTCATCACCAAGAAAAATGATTCTGTCTTTTAATAATCTGGAGTAAATATCGTAGGAACGTTCTCCCTTACTGGTCTGTTCCACAACATAAGGTACAAAACTCATGTTAAGCCTCCCTGTTTTCTCACTTTTACATAGCAAAGTATCTGCCCACAAAAAAGCGGGCAGATTACTTTATTTCAACTTATATATTACTTTTCAACAGCAGCAGCCATTACGAAGTCAAGAGCCTTCTGAACAGCAACATCCTCTGCCATCGCCTTCTTTTCCTCTTCGCCAACAAGTTCCATTAACTTATCAACTTCCATCTGGTACATTTCTGCCATATTTGTAATTTCTTTGTTTACGTCTTCTTCAGATGCTGTAATATTCTCAACCTTAACAACAGCCTCTAATACAAGTCTGCTCTGGATTCTCTTAAGTGCCTGTGGCTTTAAGTTCTCCATAAATGTGTTTGCATTCATGCCTGTGAACTGGAAGTACTGCTCAATAGAAAGACCCTGCGCCTGAATTCTCTGTGCAAAATCATCTGCCATCTGACGAACAGTGTTATCAATCATCGGCTCAGGAATTTCCATGGTAGCACCCTCGATAATTTTATCGATAACCGCCTCTTCCTTTACGGACTTAGCTTCTTTTTCTTTTCTTTCCAGAATTGTTGCCTTTAAGTCGTTTTTGTATTCATCTAAAGTATCAAATTCAGATACATCCTGCGCAAAATCATCGTCTAACTCAGGAAGTTCCTTTACTTTAATGCCGTTTACCTTAACTTTGAACATTGCCGGCTTTCCTGCTAATTCCGCAGCATGATATTCTGCCGGGAAAGTTACATTTACTTCTACTTCATCGCCAATATTCTTGCCGATTAACTGGTCTTCAAAAGTATCAATGAAGGAATGGGAGCCGATTGCTAAATCATAGCCGGAATCCTTACCGCCTGCAAATGGTACACCGTCACAGAAACCTTCATAATCAATGTTAGCAAGGTCGCCACTAGCGATTGCTCTGTCATCTACTGTAATCATTCTGGAATTCTGCTCACGAACTCTGTTTAACTCTGCAGCTACTTCTTCCTCAGTTACTTCTACAGCAACCTTTTCTACTTCAATGCCCTTGTATGCACCAAGAGTAACTTCAGGCTTTACTGCAACTTCTGCTGTGAAGATGAAATCCTTACCCTTTTCAATCTGTACAACATCAATTTCCGGTCTGGAAACGATGTCAAGACCGCTTTCCTTTGCAGCCTCGGCATATGCGTCAGGAATTAACTCATTTGCAGCATCTTCAAAAAATACACCTGCACCGTACATTTTTTCAATTACATTTCTTGGAGCTTTACCTTTGCGGAAGCCCTGTACGTTAATCTTATTCTTATTCTTCTGATATGCCTTTTCGCAAGCCTTCTCAAATTCTTCTGCACTTACTTCGATAGTAAGCTTAGCCATGTTCTTTTCTAAATTCTCTACTTTACAGCTCATTAAAAAATTTCCTCCTTAAACCTCTTGGTAGGTATCACCTTTACGCCTACCTACCCACAATACCGATTAGTATATCATACCTTTTTCCAAATTACCAGTATTTTTTTTGATAATTTAGAACAGGCCTCCTTTTGTTCCATCTTATTCTACCTTAAATTTCTTAAGAACATCAACAATGTCATCTACCACTTCATTGCAAAGCTCCATGGTTCCTGCTTCTGCCATTACACGAATCACAGGCTCGGTACCGCTCTCACGAAGAAGAATTCTGCCATCCCCGGCAAGCTTTGCCTCTCCTGCCTTAACTGCCGCCTGCACTTCCATATCCTCTCTGGCTTCTTTTTTATCACGAACACGGACATTCTTTAACACCTGTGGATAAATCTTCATATCCTTTAACAGTTCAGACAATGGCTGCTTCTTCTCTAACATTACTTCCATAATCTTTAAGGACGTCAGAATACCGTCACCGGTCATGGCATGCTTACTGAAAATAATATGACCGGAATTTTCACCACCTAAAGAGTGATTATTTTTCTGCATATTTTCGAATACATATTTGTCACCAACCGCAGTCTGTTCATAAGCAATACCGGCTGCATCCAATGCCTTATATAAGCCCATATTGGACATGACGGTAGTAACAACCGTATTGTTGTTCAGCTCGCCCCGTTCCTTCATATATAACCCGCAAAGATACATAATCTGGTCACCGTCTACAATATTGCCCTTTTCATCTACTGCAAGACAACGATCTGCATCACCATCATAGGCAAATCCGACAGCAAGACCGTTATCTACCACAAACTTCTGAAGATGTTCGATATGGGTGGAACCGCAATCGGTATTAATGTTAAAACCATTTGGTTCATTACTCATAACGTATGTTTTCGCACCAAGAGCATCAAAAACTCCCTTTGCTACCGTAGTTGCAGAACCATTCGCCAAATCAAGCCCCACCTTGATATCCTTAAAAGCTCTGGTTGCAATGGAAATCAGATGTCCGATATAGCGGTGTCTGCCCATGGCATAGTCAACTGTACGACCGATATTTTCTTTCTTAGCGAGAGGAAGTTCTTCGATTTTTCCGTCAATGTAGGCTTCCACCTTATCCTCTACCTCAGCCTCCACCTTATAACCATAACTGTTAATAATTTTAATTCCGTTATCATAAAAAGGATTATGACTGGCTGTAATCATGATGCCACAGTCAAAATCCTCACTTTTTACTACATAAGATACACTTGGAGTTGTGGTTACATGTAACAGATATGCATCTGCGCCGCTGGCTGTCAAACCTGCTACCAATGCATACTCAAACATATAACTGGAACGGCGGGTATCTTTACCGATGACTACCTTCGCCTTGTGTTCCTGACCGTAATACCAGCCAAGATACCGTCCTACTTTATATGCATGCTCTACTGTTAAGTCTTCGTTTGCTTCACCACGAAAACCGTCTGTTCCGAAATACTTACCCATATTATCCTCCTGATTTTCTATATTGATTAACCGATTCTGGAATGGCGCTCTCTCATCATCTGAGTACTTCTGACACAATTTCTTCCATCCTGTTTTGCCTGATACAATGCCTGATCGGCTCTTCCATATAATCCCTGTAATGTTACATCTGCTGTGGCATATCGAATATCCATACCTATACTTATGGTAATTACACCGGCACCGCTGCGACCTCTGGAAATGCCCATACATTCTACATCAGCCCTGATTTGTTCTGCCAGGTCATACATTTCATCTACATTTTTTCCACGGACAAACACTAAAAATTCCTCACCGCCGATTCGCGCTGCAATACCATGCCCACGAACAGTCTGCGCAATGGAGTGTGCCACACGCTTAATGCAGACATCCCCCTGGACATGACCGAAACAATCGTTATAGGACTTAAATAAATCAATATCCATAACAAAAGCCGCCACCGTTTCCTGACGATTAATACTTGCCTGCCAGCTTTCATTGACACGACGTTCCAGACCTCGACGGTTAATCAGCCCGGTTAATGGGTCATGCTCTGCTTCCTGCATTTCTCTGCGGAATTTCTTTTCCTCTGCGATGTAGTTCTTCTTTGTCGTGTAAAAGTCTCTGGACATAAAAAATGCAAACAGATGAACTCCGGTAAGGAATAACAATTGTCCCATCGGCAGTTCTTCTGCTCCGCTTTTTACCACAACAGCCGCATAGCATACCAGTTCTCCTGCCGCCATAATCACATACCGGTCCATAGACAGAAATACCGTATATGCCGCAAGCACAACTGCAGCATAATAAAACACAATATTCTCCTGTGCCATATATACAAAAAACAAATGGGATGCCGTAAGATATGCCCAGACAGCAGCTTCATAATACTGCTTTGCTTTATTTCTGATTATCTGATGAAGTAAAAAAGCAAATGCTCCGGAGCCTGCTGAAAAGAACGCTCCCGGAATCATATAGTTATGTGCCAGTTCAGGCTCTGCAAAAGAAAATATTAAAAGGACCGGAAAAAAAGCAACCGAAACAAGCGCTGCATTTAAACAGCGTTTCATATTTAAAACTCCAAATATTGCATTTGTTTTTTCTCTGTGTTTTTTTCCCATAACCTTCTCCATCGTAAAACATTCGCAATTCAAGAAAATCATAACACAATTTAACTTTTTATACAAGCACATTTTTAAAAAGCGCGCAAAATATTTATTCTACTTTTGTCGTGTATCGAACTTAAAGTCTCACTCATACATCGGATATAACATTCATACCATATAATATCAACAGCAGGAGGCAACCATGTCCGGATTTTTCACTTTTTTACAAACAGCAAACAGCTTCTTATGGAATGGTCCCCTGCTTTTCTTTCTTTTATTTACCCATATTTATATAACAAAACATACCGGATGTGTGCAAAAAAAGCTTTCAACCGCCCTACGTCTTTCCGTTTCCGGAGAAAAAAAAGAAGGCGGTTTTAGTGCCTTTACCTCTCTTGCCACAACCCTTGCCGCAACCCTTGGAACCGGTAACATTATCGGACTTTCCACAGCAATTGCCTTAGGTGGTCCCGGAGCTGTATTCTGGTGCTGGATTACCGGAGTACTTGGGATGGCAACTTCTTATTCCGAATGTTTTTTGAGCCTTAAGTTCAGAACAAAGCGTGCCGACGGAAGCTTCTGCGGAGGCCCCATGTACTTGCTGAGAGACCAGCTTCATGCACCAAAAACAGCCCGGCTGTATGCTTACCTTCTTCTGGTTTCAGCATTCTGTGTGGGATGTTCCACACAAAGCAGAGCAGCAACAGAAACCTTGCATACTCTGTTTGATTTGCCGGTTCCCATAGCAGGCTTTTGCATTGCCGCTGTTATCACCTTTGTTTTACTCGGCGGTTTCTCCGGAATCAGTACGGTCTGTACCTGCCTGGTTCCGGTCATGGGGGGATTTTATCTGCTTTCCTGCCTTCTTCTGTTATTTTTTCATATAGAGTATCTGGCAGATGCCATTGGACTAATCCTATCCTCCGCATTTTCCTTTTCTTCGGTTTCCGGCGGATTGCTTGGCAGTTCTTTCCTCCTTTCTGCAAGGCATGGCATCGCCAGAGGACTTTTTACCAACGAAGCCGGTCTTGGCTCCGCCCCTGTTGCCGCAGCAAACAGCAGTGGTAATCCAAAAGAACAGGCTTTGGTGCTGATGAGTGCCACTTTTTGGGACACCGTCGTTATGTGCGGTATTACCGGTCTGGTTATTGTCTCTGCCGGGCTGGCAGTACCGGAGCTCTTTAAAGCATACACTGCCGGAGACTACACTCTGGCGGCCTTTTCCCTGCTTCCTTTTGCAGGAGATAAGATATTAGGTATCGCCATCGTTTTATTCGCCATCGCCACCTTGCTCGGCTGGTCTTTTTTCGGCGAAAAAGCGGCAGAATTCTTATTTGGCGCAAGCCAGATAAAAACCTACCGCTTTCTGTATTGTCTTATGGTTTTTGCAGGCTCCCAGATGACGATGAGCCTGGTATGGGAGCTAAACGATTTCTTTAATGCATTGATGTTTATTACTAATGTGGTTAGTTTATTTTTATTAAGAAAAAAACTGGAGAAGCCTTAATAACTTCTTCAGTTTTTTCGCTTTTAACTTTCATTCATATAGTATTTAAACCTGTTGGTATTCTTCTGCTTATTAGCATTTATTCAGTTTCGCCGCATACCGTGCCCGCTCCTCTTGCGGCACATTTAATGCATCCATAGCTTTTTCCGCTGTAAAATTTAAGTTAACCATAATCGCATGAAGATTTGCCAGCATGCCCTCGCTTCTTCCAACTAAGATACCCTCAGATAAAGTGTCCCGGCACCCTGACCCGAAACCGGATATCATAAGTAACCCTTTGAGCTTCATTTTCCGTTACTTCCGTTGGCAAACCTTCCAGTTCATGTGTATAAGTACCGTAATGCACCGAAGAAGTCGCCACCTCCGGTTCGCCTTCTATACAAGCAATTATATCCGAGATCGTGTATTTTTCAAAATGCTCCCAAAAGCACACCAAGCACCTTTCAAGAGCATTTTCCAAGTTTTATTCGATTTACTTATACTGCACTGCCTTCGCAATGTTCTCTGCCGTTTCCGCATTCACTAACAGCGTAATCAGCTCCAGCGAAAAATCAATCGCGGTACCAAGACCCTTAGAAGTAATAAACTGTCCGTCCGTTACCACACCTTCATTGGTTACTATGGCACCCTTTAACTCTTCTTCAAAGCCCGGATAGCAAATGGCTTTCTTGCCTTCCAGCATACCGTTCCAACCGTAAATGGATGGAGCCGCGCAAATCGCTGCCAGATACTTGCCTGCTTCCTTGTAAGCAAATAACACCTTGCGGAGTGCTTCGTGGTTCTTTAAATGGGTTGTACCCGGCATACCGCCCGGCAAAACAATCATGTCACCATCCATGTAATCGGATTCCCCATACAGTTCATCTGCTTCTACACCGATTTTATGGGATGTCATCACCTGCTTCTTTTCCATGATGGAAACGGTTACCACATCCACCTTGGCACGACGAAGTAAATCAATTACGGTTAATGCCTCTACTTCCTCTGTACCATCTGCCATAAACACATATACCTTGCTCATTTTAATTTTTCTCCTATCTCACCATATTCTAAAGGGCGGAGCACAAAACTCCGCCCTGTTCCATTTTAACACATTTAATCCAGTTCTTTCAAGCCTGTATAAAGCTCATAATATCTTCCGCCAAGCTCTAATAATTCGTCATGGGTACCGCGCTCAATAATTTCGCCCTGCTCCAGTACCATAATTGCATTGGCATTACGTACCGTAGACAAACGATGGGCAATAACAAAGGTGGTACGGTTCTTCATCAAGCGGTCCATACCATGCTCAATGTGCCGTTCGGTTCTTGTATCGACGGAGCTGGTTGCCTCATCCAGTACCAGAATCGGAGCCTTGGAAATTGCTGCTCTGGCAATATTAAGGAGCTGGCGCTGACCCTGACTTAAGTTGGCACCGTCCCCCTCTAACATCGTATCGTAGCCATGTTCCAGACGCATAATAAAGGAATGGGCACTGGCCACCTTTGCCGCTGCTTCCACTTCTTCGTCCGTGGCATCCAGACGTCCGTAACGGATATTTTCACGCACAGTCCCTGTAAACAGGTGGGTATCCTGTAACACCATGGCAATGTTTTTACGTAAGAAATCCCGCTTGTAATTACGGATATCCACACCATCAATGGTAATTTCACCCTCCTGAATGTCATAGAAGCGGTTAATCAGGTTCGTAATAGTTGTTTTTCCCGCACCGGTAGAACCAACAAAAGCAATCTTCTGTCCCGGCTTTGCATACAGGGAAATGTTCTTTAATATCGTCTTATCCGGATTATATCCAAAGGTTACATCCTTTAATACCACATTACCGGTAAGCGCCACCGGCTCTGCCGCATCCTTTGCATCCGGAAGCTCCGGCTCCTGATCCATCATACCAAACACGCGCTCTGCACCGGCAAGAGCAGAAAATACAGTGTGCATCTGCATGGATACTTCGTTAATCGGTCTGGAGAACTGCTTAGAGTAGTTTACAAAAATAGTAAGACCACCTACGTCAAATCTTCCGAGTGCACAGAGAATACCACCCACCAACGCAGTGATGGAATAGCTCACCTGACTTAAATTACCCATGACCGGTCCCATGAGACCACCTACAAACGCCGCACGAATCTGCTTGTTCTTTAAATCTTCATTTAATTCATTAAACTCTTCTACCGTAGTTTCTTCGTGGCAGAATACCTTAATTACCTTCTGACCGGTACCCGCCTCTTCCACATAACCGTTTACCGCACCAATTGCCGCCTGCTGCTCGGAGTAGAAATTCCGGCTGCGCTTTGCAATCATAACACCTGCACTGCTAAGAAGCGGTACGGTAACAATTGTTACAATCGCCAGAATCCAGTTGGTGTAAAACATCAGGCATAAGGTTCCAACCAATGTAATCATTGCCGAAATAATCTGTGGAATTGTATTATTTAACATTTCACCAACGGCATCTAAATCATTGGTAAAGCGGCTCATTAAATCGCCGTGGTTGTTCGTATCAAAGTAACGGATTGGAAGCTCCTGCATCTTGCCGAACAAATCGTTACGCATGTTTCGGATAGCCCGCTGGGAAATGGTTACCATAATGCGGGACTGGGCATAGGAACATACCACACTGAACATATATACCACTGCCATGGTAAGAAGTCCCTGAAGCAGTGCAGACACGCCCTTTTCAAACACTTCATCTGCAAGTGCCGGAGTTGCCGCAGACATATAAGCTGCCGCATTGGTTCCCAAATCGTTGATAATCGGACGGAGCAGATAAGAGCCCGCCAGACTGCATGCGGTATTAGTCAATACGCAAATCATTACTACAAGTAACATTGGTACATCATTTCTGATGTAACTGAAAATTCTTCCGATGGCAGCCTTTGTATTCTTTGGCTTTCCACCCGGACCTCTCATACCGCCCGGCCCCGGTCCATGTCCCGGTCCCATTGGTGGTCTTCCCGGAGTTTTCTTCATATCAGCCATTATGCATCCACCTCCTTTTCTTCCTGGGAAATACAGATTTCCCGATACGCCTCACAATTCTTAAACAAAGAGGTATGGGTGCCTTCTCCCACAATCTGTCCGTCATCAATCACAAGAATGCGGTCTGCATCTTTTACGGAGGAAATTCTCTGGGCAATAATAATCTTAGTCGTATCCTTTAATTCACCCTCAAACGCTTCACGGATTCTGCGTTCCGTTGCGGTATCTACCGCACTGGTGCTGTCATCCAGAATAAGAATCTTCGGCTTCTTTAAAAGGGCTCTTGCAATGCAGAGACGCTGCTTCTGTCCACCGGATACGTTAACACCGCCCTGACCAAGCTCGGTTTCGTAACCATCGGTAAAGGAAGTAACAAAGTTGTGTGCCTGAGCGCTTTCTGCTGCTGCCTGCACCTGTTCCGTCGTAGCGTTTTCATCGCCCCACTTTAAGTTATCCATAATCGTGCCGGAAAACAGGACATTTTTCTGAAGCACCATGCCCACACCCTCACGAAGATGCTTTAGGGAATAATCCTTTACATTGATACCATCTACTAACACCTCACCGGCATCACAGTCATAAAGCCTTGGAATCAACTGCACCATACTGGTTTTACCGGAGCCTGTACCACCGATGATACCTACGATTTCACCCGGATTAGCGGTGAAATTGATATGGTCTAACACATAATTTTCATTATCCTTATAGTATTTAAAGCAAACATCCTTAAATTCCACCTTACCGGCAGTTACTACTGCGTCCTTCTGCTTCGCGTCCTCATCGGATAAATCCACGTCCGTATTTAAAATTTCGCTGATACGCTTTGCAGAAGCAATGGCACGGGAACTGTTTAAAATAACCATCGCAGTCATCATTAAAGAAATCAAAATCTGCACAATATAAGTAGTAAACGCAGTTAAATCACCGACCTCCATGTCACCAACCATAATCTGGCGTCCGGCTAACCAGACCACTGCCAGCGTAGTAACATTCATAGCCAGTGTCATAATCGGCATAGTCATAATAACCGTTTTAAAGGCATCTATACTGCCCATTCGCAAATCTTCGTTCGCCTCGGAAAACTTTTCCTTTTCCTCTTCCTCACGGACAAAGGATTTCACTACACGGATGTTAGTTAAGTTTTCCTGTACACTGGTATTTAATCGGTCCAGCTTTTTCTGCATGGCAGTAAACTTTGGAAACGCCTTTCTCATCACAAGCACCAGCGCAACCACCAGAACCGGAATTACCACTGCAATCACTGTGGCAAGACTTGGGTTCATGGCAACCGCCATAATCAGCGCACCAATTAACATACCGGGTGCACGAAATGCCATCTTAAGACCCATGTTGATAATGTTCTGCAACTGGGTGATATCGTTAGTCAGACGGGTTACCAAAGAACCGGTACTGAACTTATCGATATTGGCAAAGGAAAACTCCTGCACCTTGGCAAACGCATCCTTTCTGAGAGCCGCCGCAAAGCTTACACTGGCCTTGGCACTGAAAAATCCACCGCCGACACCGCCAAGCATCATAACAAGCGCCATACCTGCCATGCCAAGTCCCATCTTCACAATATAGGCCGAGTCCCCTGCCGGAATACCAATATTGATGATGTTCGCCAGAAGCTTTGGCATAACCACTTCGCCCACAACCTCTACCAGCATAAAAATTGGTGCCAGAAGAAAGTATATGGCATAGGGCTTTACATACTTCATATACTGTTTCATGTCAAATTTTCCTCCATTGTTTTTAAATTTTCTATCATTTTCTCCATATAATTATGAAGTTGTTTCTGTTGTTCCTCTGTGATGGACTCAAACATTTTTCGATCCACTTCTTCAAACAATGCCTTAGACTTTTCCACAACATCCTCACCCTTTGGTGTCAAAACAATCTGATTGGAACGACCGTCCTCCGGGCTGCTTTTTTTCTCAATATATCCTCCCTTTTCCAGCTTTTTCAAGGACACAGCCACAGTAGCAGCCGACACCTCCATGGCTTCCGCAATACTGCTCTGAGTACAGGCTCCATATTTAGAAATATGCATTAAAAAATGATGCTGGCTTGGATGAATTCCCAGGGAACATACCCGCTTTTCCACTGTTTTCCTATGTTCTCTTGCAATCTTGATGATTTCCCATACAAGATATTTTTTATCCATGTAATTCTCCTTTCTCTACAACTTTAGTTAACTAATTAACATTTAACATGCTAACTATTATAGTATAAAAAAAAGAAAAAGCAACTACTGCTTTCTCTTTTTTATCATTTTTTAATAATTTGTTCCTATGCGCACTTTTACTCCTGCCGTGCCGCTGTTCTTCGCTCTGTCCTGATGCGGTCCAGAACTGCTTTATAAATCAGCACCATATGAGCATCCACATAACAAAACTTATTTACCAGAAATTCATAGGTCTTTATCAGAAACATTCCACTAATAATAAACATCAACGGAATGGCATACATCTGTGCTACAAAACTGGCGATAATAAAAAATGCCGCCAGATATGCCACAAAGGCTCCAATATAATTTTTGCTGACATAAAAAGCATCCAGCAGAGAAGTATTCAGACGTTCCTGCATCTCCTCCAGCTTCTTTTCATCCGTTCCTTGTAACAGTTCATATATATCATTAAAGATCTCGGAATTGTCCGTTTTTGCTTCTCGGATATTCTGTTTTATAGAACGGGCATACTGCTCATACTTTGACTGCCCAAATTCTTTACGCAATGTTTTTTTCAGTACATTAAACAACGTATCTTCCGCCTTTCTTTTTCTTTTTAGTATACTCGAAAACAAGTTTCATATCCTTTCCGAACATGCTCGAAAATCTGGAAGATTTTCTTGACATTTTTTTGAACTAAAAAGTTTACAAAACGTTCACAAGTTATCCATACTATCCTCAAATATGAATACTATAATAAAGTCATAAAGAAAACAACTTAACAAGCTGATAAGAAAATTTTTTCATAAAGCAAAGCCCGGCAGTTACCCTCCCCCTCTACCGGGCTTCTCCTCTGCCCAGATTAGTTTTGTTTCGGCAGGGGATTTTTTCTGCCTGTTGTTTCACTTCTTCACATCTTAACAAACTTAAAGAAATTTTGCAAGGACTCCTTTTCAATCCCATCATTTTCTGATATACTAAGGTCATATGCAAATAGTAGCTTATTCAAAATATTATGTATAGCAAAATCGCACGAAACCGTGCAGAAAGAGGTTCTTATGTCAAATGTAATGGTTATGGACCACCCGCTGATTCAGCACAAAATCGGCATCATGCGTGATAAAAACACTTCCACCAAAGAATTCCGTGCCCTTGTAGCAGAGGTTGCCATGCTTGTTTACTACGAAGCCAGCCGCAATCTTCAGATGGCAGATAAAGTAATTGAAACCCCACTGGTAACAACTACGGTAAAAGAAATTGCCGGAAAAAAACTTTGTGTGGTTCCTATTTTACGTGCCGGCCTCCATATGGCAGACGGCATCTTAACTTTAACTCCGAACGCCAAGGTGGGCCACATCGGGCTCTACCGCAATGAAGAAACCTTAGAGCCTGTGGAATATTTCTGCAAGCTTCCGGTAGATGCTGTTGACCGAGAAATTTTTGTAGTAGACCCAATGCTTGCCACCGGTGGTTCTGCCATTGCAGCCATTGATTTACTAAAAAAGCGCGGCATCAAAAAAATCCGCTTTCTGTGCCTCATTGCAGCACCGGAAGGCATTAAAGCTTTAACCGAAGCGCACCCTGACGTGGATGTTTATATCGGTGCTCAGGACGAACGGCTCAACGAGCACGGTTATATCCTGCCGGGTCTCGGCGACGCCGGCGATAGAATTTACGGCACTAAGTAACTATTCAGCTATATTTACAGTACACCCATATGAATAAAACATCAAGCTGCGAAGCAGCGACTGACAGCTTGCTTGCAGGTTTTATGAATATGGAACAGGGGGGCTGAATAGTTACAAACAAAGCAAATATAGAAACACTGCCACCGGGTAGAATAATGCAAAAACAGCATTCGTTGTACATCATTAGGTCTTAGAAGATGTACTGCGGATGCTTTTTTTCATAAATCAGAAAGGAATATCATGAAAAACTATTTAGCATCCTTTAAATCATTAACCAAATTTGAACGAGGACTCTGGCTGACTTCCCTTACCGTCACCCTGCTGTCCTATCTGCTTTCTTATTTATTTTCCGGCAATGGAGATTTATTGAATTTAATTGCTTCCTTAATAGGAGTCACTGCCCTTATTTTCGTAGCAAAGGGACACGTTCTGGGACAACTGCTGACCGTGGTATTCTCCGTTTTTTACGGTATTATCTCTGTCCTCTTTACCTACTATGGCGAAATGATTACTTACCTGTTTATGACAGCACCCATGGCTGTCGTTGCTGCTGTTGAATGGATTAAAAATCCTTATAAAGATACGCAGGAAGTTAAAGTGCATAAGGTAACAAAAAAGCAACTGGCTGTGATGTGGTTACTTGCTATACTGGTTACTATACTGTTTTACTTTATTTTAAAAGCACTGGATACCGCCAACCTGTTTTTCAGCACCGTTTCCATTACCACCAGCTTTGTAGCATCTTACCTTACCTTTTTAAGAAGCCCATACTATGCCATCGGATATTCTGCCAATGATGTGGTGCTGATAGTTTTATGGGTGCTGGCTTCTTTGGAGAATATTTCGTATCTGCCCATGGTGGCCTGCTTTGTGATGTTTTTATTCAATGATTTGTATGGGTTTTACAACTGGAAAAGGATGCAGAGACAGCAACAGTAAAAAATCATCGAATCAAATCCGAATTCTGCGACTTATAAGTGAAAGCTTTCAAAGGAAAAACAAGGAGATTGCATATGCATATAACCAATATTGAACTACATATGAATTACCTGTTCTCTGCTGCTCTAAAAAAGTGTGGAAATTTTCAGGACGCGGAAGACTTAACCAGTGAAGTGCTGCTGGCTGCCCTAAACTATCCAAAAGAAATTAAAGATATCAGGCCATGGCTCTCCACTGTGCTGAATCACAAATACTACGATATGCTTCGCAAAAAGTATAAGCAGCCTACCGTCAGCATCAACCTGATTGACGAGACCCTGCTACAGTATGAACCTGCACTCTCGGAAGTTTCAGACGCGCCAACCCCGGAAGAAATCCGCCGGGAAGTGGCCTACCTTTCCGGCAAATACCGGGAAGTCATTGTACGACACTATTTAAATGGTGAAAAAGTACAGGACATTGCCCATTCTCTCCGAATCCCCAAGGGTACCGTGCTGTCCCGACTCTCCACCGGAAGAGAACAGATAAAGAAAGGATTTGATTCTATGGAACGATATGAAAAGCAAAGCTATCAACCGGAACGATTAGAGCTTTCCTGCAATGGAAGCATGGGGCTAAATCACGAGCCCTGGTCTTTGGTAGAAGGTGATTTGATGAAACAAAATATTCTGATTGCCGCCTACGAAAAACCGCTTACCTGCGTGGAAATTGCGTTGGCTCTTGGTATTCCTACTGCCTATATTGAAACTGCTGTCAACGACCTGTTAGCTACAGAGCTTATGCAGAAAAAAGGGGATAAAGTCTTTACCGACTTTATGATAAAAACTCCCGAACAGTCATTACACAAGCTAGAGGCACAGATTCAGTTTGCCCAAACACATTATCCGGTTATCTGGAACTTTATTTCCGGGTTCCGTAACGGTTTAATGCAGCTAATTAATGAGTTTGCCCTTCCAAAAAAACAAGCCGACAAGCTGGAATACTTTTACATCCTCCACCTGTTTTCCTGTGGAATGTATCACGCCATGCAACGGATACTTCCCTCCAAAGAAGAATTCCCACTGCGCCCGGACGGTGGCAAATGGATTGCTATCGGCAACCGTTTCCCTCTCGATTTCGATTTTGAACATTATAAAATGTTTGATTACAGTTACGGCGGAGAACGCATCTCTCAGGAGCAGAACTTTTTCAGTTCCAAGTCTGTTTCCCTTTTAATTTACGATTCTCCACCTGACCAAAATAAATATCAGCATGGTCCGATTGCCCTTGGCGATGACATTCTGATGAAGCTTCTCTACATCATCGACCGAGGCATACCATTTCATTACACCGGTCTGGACCCACTGTATTTACAGGACATTCCGCATCTTGTGGATTGTGGCGTGCTTTGCATGGAACAGGACAAGCCGAAGCTTGCCATTCCGGTTATCACCAAGGAACAGTGTATGAAAATCAATGAATTTTTTACACCGAATATTTTTGCCTTTGCAGATTTACAGGAACCATTGCTGCGTGATGTTTTACCTGGATTAAAAGTTCCCGTTCCAAAGCATCTGGAAAACCGTATTGCCGAGTTTCGAAAATACCGTCACAATCAGATTCCTATGGCAATTATCAAGGAAGCAATTGTTCATGGAGATTTTGATTTGAAGCAAAATACGCCACCAATGGTTTTGGTGATTGAGGATTAAAAATTTCTTCTCTTATTTCTTATAGTAGAAAGAACAGAATCCATATCACCAGTGCTGCTTCTGCAATTAAAATCAGCGGAAAACCATATTTAAAATACCAGTGCTGGGTCTTGTGGCGAAACCAGTACATGCCAAGAGTAGTTCCCAACGCGCCACCAAGCAACGCCACCGCAAACAAGGTGCTTTCTTTAATTCGCCAAGCGCCTTGTTTTGCTTTGCGCTTGTCAGACCACATGACAAAAATGCCCACTACATTAATAAGTATTAAATAGATTGTCACAATTGTATATAACATGAGAACTCTCCTTTGTCTTTACTTGATACAATTCATAATCACACTAATCACAATTAATTTTTTATCATCTGCAAACAGTACACCATTTTTGTCCAGAAAATATAAATACACTGTCCAATGAATTCTCTGTGCGCTTCATAATTCGTATCACCTCACCAAGTTGATTGATACGATTATTATTGACGGCATAACCTTGTAAAATATGCTGTTTTAAAACAGAGTTTGCCCATTTACGAAATTCCACACCGTCTCCTTCTGCACTGCCACCGGCAACGTTACACTTCTGTCATTGAACTTGTAATTCATTTTTCTTTAATTCAATAACAGCGACAAAACAAGTAACACTATTGTATTCACCGCAGGTACCGTCGCCGTGTCGTTTCCATTCTTCGTAATCAACTCTGTATAAGCGCCAAAAACTGCTGTAATTACCGCCATTAACAAACATTGATACCACGGCAGGCTTGTCATCAGAAGCATGCAAATCACACCTATCACAGAAGACACCACAAACATTCCTGCCGAGCCTTCCCAGGTTTTCTTTTTATCCGCCCACTTAATATTAACATGATGCTTTCCAAACCGTTTGCCCACAAGTGCCGCTGCACCGTCACCGCAGCCCCACATAAAAATGGCTGTAATTGCAACAAACGGCAGGTCAAAAACGCCCCAGGCAACAGCAACCAGCACCGCATCTGTTAAAAACAGAATTAATAAACTCTTTTTTACTTCTCCTGTTTTTCGTTGGACAAACAAATTTCCATAGCCTTTCCAACGCTCTGCCAAATGTAGTATCGGATATACTATTACAGCAAAAAGAATCAGTGTCAGACACGCCACCTGCCAAGTGTTCGCATGGTAAACAATCACCGCTGTGGAGGAAAATGCAGCAATATGCAGCAGTTTCCGGAACAATTCTTTCTGCACCTTAAATACCACATGTAAAAATATTAAGAACAGTGCTGCCGGAATAATAAACAGCAAATACTTTCCAAAGCAGACCAGTACGTCGAACAGAATAGTCCAACCGCGAATCGTTTCCCAGTAGTTCAGCACAATCATGGTTGCACCAAGAATGGTTAATACCACCCCTGTCACCAGACCTACGGTACGATTGTCAACCTTGTTGGCAAACCGGGCAGATACTAAAGAAAATACCGTCGCCACTACGATGCAAAGTATCAAAATGTTCCAGCGCTCCAGCACAATTGCCGGATGAATTAAAATGTGGCTGACGGAAGCAATCAGTGCCGTAAAAGTCATAATAAAGGTACTGGTTCCCACAGCGGGTTTTAAACTCATGCCAAGGAATGCAGTAAATACCACCAGCATCATCATACCACCGCCGGTTCCCACAAAACCGGTACCAAACCCAATGGTCAGACCAAAAAACAGGGAAATAAGAACACCTTTGAAATCCAGCTTTTCTCCCTTATCTACCGTTTCTTTCCGTTCTGTGCTTGGTTTTACGAGAAAACGGATTCCGATGCAGAAGGTCAGGAACAGAGTGAAACCACCCAGCACTACATTTCCTGCTTTCCATGCCGCAAAGCTTCCTACGGTACACATGGAAATAATGCAGACAAGCATAATCCAGCCCCTCTTTAAATCAATATTTTTATGCTTGATATAAGTCGCTGTAGTAACCGCGGACCCAAGAATATCCGATGCCAGCGCAATAGCCGTCGCCTGATAGGCTCCGGTTTCTCCGGCAAAGGACGGACAAAGCACAATTAATATCGGCACCATCACCGTAGCAGCAGATAGTCCGGCAAGGCCGGTTCCGATTCCTGCCAGTGCTGCTGCAATAAAGCACCAGATGTATTCCAGCATAGTAACTTCCTCCTGTGTTTATTTCTTATATCATTTCTCTTCTATGTTTCAGTTAAAATTCCTTCAGTTCCGTAAATACCACACCGGCCTCCGTGGTATTTCCACCATACAAACAGTTCGTGTACTGTCCTGTTTTTATATAATGCAGTAACATATACTTCGCAGAATGCGGCATATTTAAGTTTTCCGCTTCTTCTTCTGAAAACCAACGAAGTTCTCCTTCGTTGCTGGTAAGCGTCTCTGCATCCACATGTTCTGCCAACTCTGCAAAGAAATAATAATTCTGGCGCACTTCGCCATTCTTTAAGCGCAAGGTTATATAACGAAACTGCAGATTATCAATATCCTGCTCTGTTAGTCCGGTTTCCTCTTTTAATTCCCGTAATACACAGGCACGAGGGTCGTTCAGTTCTGACTCTTCCATGTGACCGCCGGCAGTTCCGGTATAGGAATTTCCAATCACACGGGAACCCATGCGGTAGAGCAGAAGAAATTTGTCACCCCTGCGTAAATAAATGGATGTCATGTTTCTTAGTTTACCGCCGCTCTCCATTGACGGCAAGGCAGGAATAGAATTGTTCATATTTTTTCCTCCAACTGCTTACTGCTTATACTTTGCTCCTTCCAGAACGGACAAACGAATCAGTTTTTCCTTTGTCTTCTTTCCGCTCGTGTAACGCACCAAAACCCATTTTTCATCCACGTCGACAATCTCACAAGGAGTACTCAATAAGTCTATATCCATATTGTCATCATCAAACTTAAGAAACATTTGCTTTCCAATATTCTTTGCTAATAAATTCTTCACTTTATCACCATGTTCCTTTAACATGTTATCTTCTTTTAATCGCTTCTTGAGACTATGAAGTTCACCAGAAAGGGAACCGCACCATATAAACAAAATAAAAAGTATAATATATAACAATGTATCATTCATTTGCCTACTCCTCCACTAATTCCAGAGAGGCTATTTTTGCTGTATCTACCAGATTAACCTCTACCGTTTTATGCTTTTCACAGCTTACCTTTATAAAGTCCCCATCCAGTTCGAGAATTTCGCAGACCGCATCAAAATAATCTATGTCCATATCTCCATCCAGCAGGTCAATTTTTACCTTTTTACCGACCATGCCTTTTAACAGTCTCGTTACCACAGACTGTTTTTCCTTTCCATCGGAAGTATCGTTTTCCCTCGCTTCGCTCTCCTTCAGCAGATAATCACAGCTTACCTTCAAAATGTCTGACAAGCGCAAAATCTTTTCCACCTCAGGATACGCCAGGTTCTGTTCCCAGCGTGAAATGGACTGTCTGGTTACTCCCATGAGTTCAGCCAACTGCTCCTGTGTCAGATTATTTACTTTTCTCGCCTCTGCAATTTTTTCTCCAATGCTCATATGCAAAGTCCTCCTTTAAACTATTCTTTGTTTATATTACGCTTTTTCTCTCGTATACTCCATAAAGTTCAGATTGCATTATGTAACATTTGAATTTCCTTTGCTAATAATGGCAAGAATTTGGTGATTTTATTTTACGCAAAATTTTTTATCCCTGTTAAATTCTTTTTACAAAGAAATACTCATGAAAATCGTCCTCATCGTTATAATAATGACCTGCTTCTTCATATCCCAGGCTCTTATAAAATTCATACCCCTGCCAATCAAAGGTATCAAGCCGAATCAAATTTGCACCTAAGTTTTTTGCACGATGCTCCATCTCAAAAATCAGTTTTTTCCCAATTCCCTGCCTGCGATATTCTTCTGCTACAAACAGGGTATCTACATACAGGATGTGAAACGCTGTCATGTATGCATTCAGACCGCCAATCAGCTTTCCATCCTTCTCTATTCCAATCTGCACACCGCCATCCAGACGATATTTGATATGCTCCCTATCGTACAGATGTAGCTGCTCATTGATATATTCCGATTGTTCTTCGGTTAAGTCAATCAGTTTTTCATTCACTTTTTCCATCACAATAATCTCCGACTGAAAATACTGCTCCTGAAACTTCACCTGTTCCCAAATTTCCTCTTTCGAAAACAGCACACCCTCCGGTGCCACTACCCACTTTTCTTCCACGTCATCAAAGCGATGAATAATGGCAATTACTACGCCGGTAAATTCCTGCAAAGGCTCGTCTACCCCAAGCACATAAGCATCCTGTTCCTCACCATCTCCGGCAATAATTCCCGGAATAAAACCATAGTTCACCGGATAGTACATATCCTTATGCTTCGGGTGATACGTCCCCATGGGGCGGTCCATAATGACCGTTACCGTTTTTCCCAAAACTGTGTCTTTTTCTTTCATCCCTTCATTCTCAACCTTTTTTTGTATACTTATGCTTCTTCGATGACGCTCTTTACCAGTTGCCAGGCAATACTGCCCTCGCGGATATTTTCAAGCACTTCATCAAAACCAAACCATGCTACAGAATCCACCTCGCCGGACAGCTTAAACTCAGCCTTCTTTACTTCTGCCTTAAAGCCCAGCATCAACAATCCCTTTTTCTCGTAAGGATAGCTCTTTACAAAGGTCAGCTTCTCTACCTTTAAACCGATTTCTTCCTCAATTTCACGACAAGCGGTATCTTCTGCCGACTCTCCCATCTTCATGTAACCCGCTACACATACATAATTGGTAGTATTCACATAACTCTGGCGAATCAGTGCAACCTCCTTATACTCATTTACCACTGCACAAATAGTACAGGTAGAAAACATATCCCACAATGGAATTTCACAGGTCGGACAGTACTGCATTAAGCCCTCGTCACCGATTTCCTTCTGAATTGCTTTCGTTCCGCAATGCGGACAGTATGTAAATTTCATATCATTTTCCTCCGATTTTCCCTTATTTATTCAATGACTTTGTAAAACAAATCACCCGATTCGCTTCCTCAAATCCCAGACTCAAATGAAACTTCAGGCTCTCTGTATTATCCAGTTCACAATCACTGGCAAACTCTGTGCATCCCTGTTCCAGTGCCCAGTTTTCACAAGCTGCAAGCAGTTGCTTTGCATAGCCATTCTTCCGGTATTCTTCTTCAATAAAAATTCCTTCCAGATAACCCACCGGACTGGTTTCTTTTCCTTCCACGTAATCGTGGCGCAGCTGACACTCGGCAAATCCTATGTTCTTCCCATCGATTTCTCCAAGAAAAATAACACCTTCGGGACTATGAATGATTTCTACAAATTCTCTTGCCAAAGCCTCTAAATCATTATCTTCCCACATCTGAATTGCCAATGCAGCAGCCACAAGGGCATCCTTTTCTTCTGCTTTATAAATATTCAAGTTCATCCGGTTCCACCACCTTATATCCTTTCTCGATAAGTGCTTTTGCAAACATCCCCTGCCCCGGAATCAATGTTCTGGTAAAAGTACCGTCATAAATCTGCTTTGTACCACAGGACGGGCTTCTCGGCTGCAAAATCACCAGTTCCACATCCTCATTTTCCAGCTTGTTAAGTATTCGCTCTACACCAAGTCGGAACTCCTTATCCACATTGACTCCGTCCCGGTTAATTGCTATACCGTTTACCAGTTCCACCGGAACTCTTGGAATCGGCAGACCACCCGTCACCTCCGGACAGACCGGAATAACTTCTTTTCCCACCATAAATTTAAGCACTGTTTCGTTTTTATTATTGCCACCACTGTACTTGCAGTTTTCTCCAAGCAGGCAGGCACTGACTGCTATCTTTCCCATGTTCTCTTTCCTTCCACTGTAGTGTACTCATTTCACAACGTCATATATCAAATCATGATTTAAGTTAAATACTTTCAAAGCATTTCTCCACATTAAATCCTCATAAGCTTCTTTACTGATTTTTTCAGGCAGTACATGAAAATAGTCCTGATACAGGGAACGCTCGCCTTTCGGATTGCAAAGGTACGTATCCACACCATCAATGGGCATGTCGCTGCCAAACAGCATCTTTTTACTTCCGTAGCGACGAATTGCCTCTATCGTCGTTTCCATTGGTACCCATGCCGTGTCACCGTATAAATTATCTGCCTTGCCAAGCAGCTCCAATGCTTCTTTATTATCCAAACCAAGCCCCATGTGAACCATCACGAACGGTATTTCGGGGAACAGCTTTGCCGCTTCGTATACATGCACCGGGGAATCCTCCGGTCCGGTTCCCGTGTGGGAAACCACTGTCAGCTTATATTGATTTGCCAGTTCCAGATAAGGCAATGTCCGCTTGTCCACCGGGGAAACCTTGGAATGGAATGGGTGTAGCTTTAATGCGCAGATAATATCCCGGTTGTCAGCAATCAACTGCTTAAGTTCTTCTGTCACTGTTTCCGTCAAAGGTTTTACCCAGACACCGACACGGATTTTTTCGGGATACTTTCTTGCAAATCCAAGTACCCGGCGCAGGGCATCTTCTTGAGAAACATGGTATTCTCCGGGCAAAAGCTTTTGCTCATGATCCACTTCCACCGCATCTCCGTTTGAAACAATTGTTAAATCAATATTATATTTTTCTATTGCAGAAAGTACTTTTTCTTCGGTCATATCAAAGCCAATCTTTTCTCCTCCGATATGCACATGGGTATCAATTATCATAGAATACCTCCAATGATTTCATATTACATATTATACCTAATCTCTATCTACTTAGCAATAAAAACGCTTGCTTTTTCTCTAAAACTAAAAAGGATAAACAGCAGACCTGCTAACCTCTGTTGCTTACCCTTTTTTTCCTATTATTTTTCCATCAACTTCTTAATACAGCGGTTAATTCCATTTTAATCCTCCTTGTTTTGCGAAGCAAGTGCGCACTGCTTTTCTTTTGTTTACATTGAAAGTTTAACAAGGAACTCCGTCAAAAACAATTACGCTGAAGTTGTGGCAGGTAGCGAAAAACGCTAGTTTCCCCTTTTCCATAGCCAATATTCCCACAATCCCAGTAAGACACAGCCCACCGCATAACAGGCAATATCCTTCCAGTCAAAGGTTGTCCCAATTAGCACACTGAAAAAACGACTGTCCTGCAGTCCCAATAATTCTACAATATTGATTGCCTGCATGCCTTCTACCGCGGCTGCAAACAAAAATACATACAGCGGCAATAAGCGTGGCTTCTCCGGAAAAATCACGCGAAGAAAAGTATATATCAAAATCACAACCAGCATATCACCCACATAAGGGCGAATAAATCTGTCCCTCACAAACAGGGCAATGAAAAGTTCTACCATAAAAACACTGATGGCTACAATTAAGTAAAACACTCTTTTTTTCTGTAAATTTGATAGTTTCTGCACTACAATTCCTCTTTCCAACTACACTCTGTTATTTCAATACAACTTTCCATTCCTCATCTTCTATCACATACTGGAATTCCGTCAAGGTATCGTCTTCCATCACCTGTAAAAGTTCCGGTAAATCACTCACCAGATTGACCTTGTCCATTTCACTCCGGCGAATCCACTCCATCTGTCCTTCCTCAGAAGATACCAGTTCCCCGGAAAATTCATCTGTTTTAAACAATACTACCAGATATCGGCCTCCATCAATTGGAAACTGCTTTATACCGCAAAGCTTTGGATGTTGAATATCCAAACCGGTTTCTTCCTTCATTTCACGAATCACCGCATCCACAAAAGATTCCCCAGGCTCAATGTGACCGCCCGGTAACGTATAGCCCTGCCAGTCCTTTTTCACCCTGTTTTGTAATAAAATCATATCGTCTTTGTAAATCATACAAAGGCAGGTTAATTCCACCTGTTCTGTTCTTGCCATAACAATCCTCCTAAAATATCCACTCATACAAAATTGCGTACAGCTCCCTCACATAATAAGTAGGAAACAGCCAAATAGCGGTTTTTCCCGGCACTGCCGCATACTTAATTCCAAGACTGTCTGCAATCAGTCCTGCCCGGTATTCATGATACTCACTGGTAGCAATGGCAATCACCGGATTCAGCCTTTCTGTCTCAATTAACTGTTTTGAAAACTGCAGGTTCTCTCTGGTTGTTGTGGAGGCTTCCTCTTTATACAACCGTGATGCATCAATCCCCTTATTTACCAGGTATCGGTACATGCACTCTGCTTCTGTGATATTTTCACCATCCCCCTGTCCACCGGACAACACGCAAACCGAATCCTTATGCTCTACCAGATATTCATAAGCTGCCTCCAGACGTTCTACCATGGAAAGACTGGCTCTCTCCCCATAGACACGACAGCCCAGAACTACAACCGTTGCCCCCGGCTCCGGCTTTTTACCTGCCGCATGAAGCATACAGGCAGACTCCACTACTACAAAAATCACAATCAACGCCAGTATACCAAGAATCCCACGATAAAGCCACCGCAGCATTTTATGTACACGCCACTTTGCCATCATACGATTTACCCGGGGCATCAGCAGTCCATATAAAAATAACAAGACCGCAACAGCCAGTCCGGTCATATTTCCGAGGTTCAAACTCACAGACAGCGAAAGCGGAATAGCAAACCATGCAAAGCAAATCACTGCCACCACCATCAAAACGACTCGCGGTAAAGCAAAAACGATATTTCTTCTCTTGTTTCCCATCTCAACTTCTCCTTCCCGCGTGACTTTTGCCGAACTTTTTTCTTTACCAGCCACCCGGTTATTATTATAATACTATAGAAAGAAAAATTTATAAAGAAAAAATGAACTTTTTGAACATATCGATTGTATCTGTTAATGAAAGGCAAAGAAAGGAGAGATTACAGGGATGATAGACCAATATATCCGTGACTACGGCAAACGCTTATACGGACTTTGTACCTTTCTCTGTGTAAACTCCTATGAAGCCGAGGATTTATATCAGGAAACCTGGTTAAAAGTTGTGAAAAACATTTCCAAGTATCATCCGGAAAAAGAATTTGAGCCATGGCTTACTACCATTTGTGTCAACACCTACCGTAACACTTTACGGCGCATTGCCAAAAGCCCTGTCTTTAATTCCTTCACCACTACAGAAGAAAAGGAGGATACTCTAAATTCCATCCCAGCGCCGGAAGGAAAGGATTATTCCTCTCTTTACACCGCCATTGACCATTTACCGGAAAAGCTTCGACTTACTGTAATTTTGTTTTACTTCCGGGATATGGACATTAACACAACTGCAAAAGTCTTAGGCATTCCACCAGGAACAGTTAAATCCAGATTAAACAAAGCAAAGAAACTATTAAAGGAGGTTCTGGCAGATGAAGCAAATATACAATTTTGAAGAAAATAATCCACCTGTATTAAATGAATCCATGCTGCGGGCAGAACTTGAAAAACGACAGCTTCGCCGCCAGACCACAATGGCTACCGTTGCAGGCATCTTAACTCAGTTGGTTGTACTGATAGCTGCCTTTCTTTTAACCGACTATTCACTCCTGCTGGCTGCCGTCTGTGTTGCTTACGTTATCCTTTCTGCCACCGGCGGTACAGTAATTGCGATTTTAATACACTCTGACACCGGCAAGCGTGCATTGCATCAAGCCTGATTTTTCAAACAAATAAACATATAGGAGGTTTTTATGAGCGTAAGTATTATTTTTCTTCTTATCCTGATTCCACTTATTTTAGGCATTCCTATTATGATTGCCATCTATGTATACCGTGATGCCGGCAAACGTGGCATGAACGCGGTTCTCTGGATGTTGATTGCCCTTTTGACCCCATCTCTTTTGGGACTGATTATCTATCTGTTAGTGCGCAACAACTATTCGGACTTAAGATGTCCAAAGTGCGACACTCCGATAGAGGAATCCTTTGTAGTTTGCCCAACCTGCCGAACTAAACTCCGCCCTACCTGTCCTTCCTGTGCCACTCCGGTACAGCCAACCTGGCAGGTGTGTCCACACTGCGGAACACCACTGGATTTTACCGAAGAAGTAGCTACTCCGGTACGTAAAAAGGATAAAACATTGGGAAAAATTCTGATTGCTATTCTGGTCATCCCAATCATCATTATTCTGTTGCTGATAATTTTTGCTATAATACCATATAGTTTTAACGGAATGTCCGGCTACTCCTCTTCCAGTATTACCACCCTGTCCATGGACGAATTTATGGAAGATAAAACCGAAGCCGAGCAGGAACTGTTCACGGACTGGTTCGAAACCCACTCTGCTCCGCTATACGGGCAACCATATCATATTTTTGTATATGAAGCTGATACTCCGGAAGATTTCTATAAATATCAGTATTTAATTTACATTCCGGGTGCCAGCGGATATCAAGATGTCTCCTACGATACAGAAACCAAAGGTTTTTTCAACAAAAAAGATTATCTGGCACTGGATATTACCTGCGACGAAACAGAGGATGAACAATTAATTTTCATCTTTAACTACGAAGGAAATGTAAGACCACCACAGGATTTTCTGATTACCTATAACGGTTCAGAGCACGAAATTGACCCTGACAGCAGTATAAATGAACCATTTTATGATCCTTTCCATAAATCTATTGCTGAATAAACACAAGAGGGAGAATCTGCAGTTCAGATTCTCCCTTCCTTTTTTACAATATTTTCTCCATACCAACCTTTTGCGGCACCAGTCCACAGGCTTCATAAAATTTCTTGGCACTTTCATTTAAAGACCACACATTTAAGGTCACGTTGTAAAAACCGTTTTCTTTTGCATAGGCAAGTACATATTCATACAAGCTCTTTCCAATATGCTGTCCTCTACGTTTCTCATCTACACACAAGTCATCAATGTACAGTGTCTTAATGTCCGTCAGAATCTCATTATTTACATGCTGCTGCCATACACAAAATGCATAGCCGAGCACATTTTCTTCCTCATCCACACAGACAAAAATTGGCTTCTTATCATCTTTTATCAGCTCCGCCAACTGTTCATCGGTATACTTCTTGGCATTTGCCTTAAACAAATCCGGTCTGCCATTATGATGCACCATCAACACCTGACGAAGCAGGTTGTTAATACCCGGCATATCCTTCTTCTCTGCTCTGCGAATCAGCATATTCTTCCCTTCTTTCCGCACCTTTGTACTTGTCCCTTATACTTCCAATCTATTTTTTCTTCACGGAATATCCAAAAGTTCCGATATCTGCCCCAAGTTCCTTGTAAGTTCCATGGGAATACGCCATCAATCCGGTATCATTCAAATGAAACTTTCCTGTTTCATCCATGTAGGAATCATCTACCTGAACACTGACTACCTCTGCCAGAAACATGGCATGACTGCCCAGTTCCTTTACTTCTACTACCTTGCACTCAATGTTTACGGGGCTTTCCGCAATGCCCGGAGCGGCCACCACATTTGATGTCTGCGGAGTCAGTTTTGCTTCCTTAAATTTATCTACGTCACGACCGGACTTTACCCCACAATAATCTGTGGCATACGCCAACTCTTTCGTGGTGAGATTCACTACAAACTCTCCGGTTTCCTTGATAATATTATAGGAATACCGTTCCGGGCGGATAGACACCGTCAGCATCGGCGGATTGGTGCACACCGTTGCCACCCAGGCAATTGTAATAATATTCGGTTTTTCTCCCGGTCTCTGGCAGCTTACCATCACTGCCGGAAGGGGATACAGCATATTTCCCGGTTTAAAAGTTACCTTCGCCATCGTTTAGCCTCCACTCTATACACTGTGCTTTTCAGCATCCTTTATTCTTGTACCACTTCTATTTGAGCAATTCCATAATACAAAAAACTTTGCACTGCCAACTCATCAATGCGTTCTCCCGGCACCACAATAGGGATTGCCGGCGGACAGGTTGCTGTTGGCATGCGGCAGATTCTACCCAGAGCATTTTCTACCGGCACAATCTCTCCATTAGAAAAATATGCATCCCGAGCACTCATCACTCGTTCCGCATTTACTGCCAGCTTCACTTTTCTCTTTGCATTTATTATATCAGGATTTAATTTATCCTTTCCCAGTGTTGTTATCAAACGTTCAAAATCCGCATCTGCATTTTCCGATGTTACCATCAAAACCAGATAATCTTCGTCCGCATATTCGCACTCCATGTAGCTGCTTCTTAACTGTTCTGCCAGTTTTCCACCAGTCATCCCACAAGGTACTTTTATCGTCAGTCGCAGCGGGTCCGTTTCCTCCATCTGCCAGCCATTTTCTTTCAGACGGCGTCTGCAATTCTTCAGTACCTCACAAGTCTCCTTCAACCGCTCCCGATAACCTTCCGACAAATACCGGTTGCATAAGTCTAAGGATTGCAAAATCAAATAGGAAGGACTGGTGGAGCCAAACAGTTCCATGGCACCCTTACTCCATTCTGCCAGTTTTTCCGGTGCACTCCTACTGATATGCAGATATGCACCTCCTGTCAGTACCGGCAATGTTTTATGAGCAGAGTCACAACACATATCCGCACCCAAATCCATCGGATGCAGGGAGTTTTCCAGAAAATGCAGGTATGCCCCGTGGGCATTATCCACAAGCAAGAGCGTATTATGCTGATGGCATACCTTTGCCAGCGCGGAAATATCTGCCATACCACCTAAATAATTCGGACTGGTAAGGTACACTGCTGCCACCTTATTTCCCTGCTCTGACAGCACCCGTTCCAACGTCGATGGTGTTACCACACAACTGCACAGAGAAGCTTTTTCTTCCTCCGGCCACAGCCAAACCACATCAAAGTCCAGTAAAATTGCTGCATATAAAAAAGCTTTGTGGGCATTTCTTGCCGCCACAGCAACAGGACGTGACGCATTGCCTTTCTCGTTCCTCTGTATCCACCACCGTCTAGCCAGTTCCAACATTGCCCGCACACATTGACTGGAACCTTCTGTAGAATACAGCGTACGTCCGGTGCCAAACAATTCTGTGGCATTTGCTTCACTCTCTGCAATAATTCCGGAAGCCTCATACAGGGCATCTGCTCCGGAAATCTCCGTAATATCCAATGCCTCACAGCCAAGGAAGTTCTGTCCCTTATGTCCCGGCATGTGAAACCGCGCCACATCAGAATCCGCATATTTAGTTACAAAATCAGCAATTGGAGTTTTCATTTATTTTTCTGCATCCTCTGCCGCCTTAATCATAATGGCACATTCAATTCTCTTCTTGAACAGTTCACAGCCCGACTCATAAATACCACGAATAGAACCGCTGGCATGGTACGCATTAGCAGCACAGCCACCGGAGCAGTAAAGTTTTGCCCAGCAATCCTTACAATCCGGTCTTGCATAAGCGTTACAGCTGCGGAAGTCCTCACGAAGAGCCTCGTTTGTCACGCCCTGCCAGATGTCACCCAACTTGTACTTATCATCACCCACAAACTGATGACATGGATATAAATCCCCCCAAGGCGTCACTGCCATATACTCCGTTCCTGAACCACAACCGGAAATTCGCTTATACACACAAGGTCCCTCGGTTAAGTCTAACATATAGTGATAGAAAGTAAAGCCTCTGCCTTCCTTCTTACGCTTTATCATTTCCTTGGCAAGAATCTCATAATGCTCCTTGACAATCTCCAAATCCTCCGGAGTAAGTGCTGCCGGGTCATCCGGAGAACTTACTACCGGCTCCATGCTAAGTTCGGTAAATCCAAGGTCAGCCATATGGAACACATCCTTGGTAAAATCCGGGTTTGCATGGGTAAAGGTACCTCTCATATAATAGCCCTGACCACCTCTGGATTCCACCAGTTGCTTAAACTTCGGCACAATTTTATCGTAGCTTCCGTTGCCGGCATAGTCCACACGCTTTAAGTCGTTGATTTCCTTACGACCGTCCAGACTTAACACCACATTACTCATTTCCTTATTTGCAAATTCAATAACATCCTCATCAATCAACATACCGTTGGTGGTAAGAGTAAAACGAAAGTTCTTGTTATGCTGCTTTTCCACACTTCTTGCGTACTCAACCAGCTGCTTCACCACATCCCAGTTCATCAGAGGTTCGCCGCCGAAGAAGTCCACTTCCAGATTTCTTCTCTTGCCGGAATTTTCAATTAAGAAATCCAGAGCACGTTTACCAACCTCAAAGCTCATTAACGCTCTGTCACCATGGTATTTGCCCTGACTGGCAAAGCAATAAGAGCAGTTTAAGTTACAGGTGTGAGCCACATGAAGACAAAGTGCCTTTACCACATTACCGGAGCGTTCCTTAAATTTGCCGGCCATATCCTCGAAGGTATCTTCCGTATACAGCTTGCCCATTTTAACTAAGGTTCTGATATCCTCCATACAAAGATGCAGATCTTCCTCAGTAACATCTTCGCGGTCACCATACTTTGCAAGCATGTCTGCCACAATTTCTTCCTCACTTTTTTCTTTGAAAGCGGCAATCATATCGTATGCCACCTCGTCCACCACATGCACCGCACCGGAACAGGTATCCAGCACAATGTTGTAGCCATTTAATTTATATTGGTGTACCATAAAATCCTCCCTGTATTCCATCAAACGCATATATCGTCACTTCGAGAGCTTTGCCTATATACGCGAAAAATGCTGCCTTACAGCAGCATTCCCGTTCATCTTAATGACTTATTTCTCTGTGTTTTCACACTGCTGATTAGCAACACCACAGCTAGTCTTGCAAGCGGACTGGCAAGATGTCTGGCATTCGCCACAGCCACCGTTCTTTGCGCTTTCGCAAAGGTCACGAGTTTCAAGAGTCTTAATTCTTTCCATGATTCATTCTCCATTCTCGTAAAATTATAATGATTTGAATGATCCTTTGCAGACCATACCAATCTCATTTTCCTTAGTATACCATAAAGACACATGTGAGTCAAGAAGCCTATCCCTAAAAGTTATGATTTCCCCATTTATTGAACCTATACCACCACAACTTCCTCCGGACGCACTCTGCACGGCAAAAATACCACTTCCACCCCTGCCTGCTTCGCTTCCTCCAAAGCATCTCCAAAGGCCTTGTGGGTTGCCACATTGGCCCGCACCTCTGTTACTCCCTCCATCGGAATCACAAAAGCCACACTACAATGATAGCCCTGTTTCACCGCCTTTGTCAGCTCCTTCAAGTGCTTAACACCACGCTCTGTTGGTGCATCCGGGAAATAGCCAATGCCGTCAATTTCTAACGTACATCCTTTGACTTCCATCAGATACTTCTCACCGTTCTTCTCCATATAAAAGTCTACACGGGAAGCTCCATAAGTATATTCCGGCTTAATATAATCATATCCTTGTGTCGCAAGCCATTCCGCCGCCACCTTGTTACACAGCTGACTATCGATATTCACCAACCCAAGACTGTCTTTATATACTGCAATCAAATCATATTTTGTTTTTCTTGCCGGATTATCGGAAACCTCTAAAATCACCCTTGCTCCGGGAAGCAAAAGTTCCTTACACCGTCCGGTATTTTTCACATGAACTGTTTCCAGTACATCACTAATATATACTTTTGCGATGAAACGGTTGGGACGGCTGTGGAAGATACCGTGAATCGTATTTTTATATTTCATATATTAATACCTATTCTGCTATTTAAGTTAATCCAAAGATTCTTCTAACCGATTATTCTGATATTTCAATGCACTCCCACACTTTTCTTGGAATTTTCGGAAAGAATTTTTATTTACTCTGTGGGTGCATACTTTACTCGTCACTATTCGATATAAAAACAAATATCCTGCCAATTCACTTCGAAACCGCTTTGCTGCTGATTCTAACTGAGGAACCGCCTCATCAATATTACTTCCTTTTAGTTCAATAAAATATGCCTTCCTCGTACTATCATTTATTAAAAGAAAATCACAGCATGTTTCATATTTTACTAATTCACCATCTAATTTATAATGGCGCACATCATACCCCCTGCCAGGATTAACCGCTCTGTGCTCTCGAGAAGTTCCCTTATCTTTAGAAACGACAATACTTTGGTTTTTTTCACATAAAGAATGTTCTTTCGTCAGAAGCATTTCCTTCTGCCTCCTCCCATGTCTCATGTACCAGGTGAATCATTTTCTCATATTCCTCGTTAATCTTTTCTGATGCACCATCAATAATTTCGTTTTCTATTGATTGGAATTCCTTATCCACACAGGCACATACATTTCCCTGATTAACATAATACGCCGACATATCTGAAAAATCCAAACGTTTCATCGAACATACAATTTCATCTAATTTATCACCATCCACCTGAGATGCTATCTTTTCAGCATATAACAAATTGTTCAATTCCCCTAAAATATAAGGGCTATGTGTTGTAACCAATACCTGATTGCCATTTTTCTGCGCCGCCGCTATAAATTCTGTCATCAGCTTTTGCGCATCCGGAAACAAATGCGACTCTGGTTCCTCGATAATAAAATAGTTTTTTCTATTACTCAGCAAATAGTAAAACATTACATTTAAAATCCAGACAGACTCCTGTTGTCCGGAAGAGGCAAAGTTTATTTTTACATACTGTTTTTCAGACACTTGCAGCATTTCTTCTCCTGCTACATATCTATAATCTCCTCTCAGTATTTTTTTACTAAGATTACTGCACAAATATAGCTGTTCTTCTTTCCTGCCGCCCCTCTCGCTTTGTAATGCTTTCTTTATCATCTTTTCATAAGCATCGGCAAAAGCCGGCTTTATCTTAATTACCCGTTCAATATAATTCTGAGTGCAATAATCCATACTACGTTTCTGAACATCATCCATTATGCTATACATATAATTTAACTGTGCTCCTAATACGGTCAGCATACTTCGTCCAGCCGGAATATAAATTATTTCCCTTTCCTCATCAAACAATTTCTCTATTTTTTTCTTTAATTCCTGAACCGCTACAGAATTGGCAATTAATACAATTCCATGTATTCCCTGCTCTATTTCCAGAAGAAAATTTTCTATCGCATCGCTCAAACAAACTGCAATTTGTTCCTCAACAATACAAACCTTAATTTCTACACCTTTTGCATAATAATAACGTAACTCCATATCACTATTAAAATTTGATATTTCGCCAAAAGTCTGTTCAAAACATTGAGCTAATGCATTTAGGAAAGCATCCTTTACTGACATATGCTCCGTATCATAATTGAGCAGTCCACGTTTCACCAAATTATCGGCCAAAACATTTTTTACATTTTTAAAAAAGAAAATACTTTTTGCAATCGTACTTTTTCCAGATGCCTGCGGTCCGGTTAATACCAGAAATTCTTTTATAGTTAATTTACAATGTGATATTGGACCAAACTTGGTTATTTCAATAGTTTGCATAGAACACCTGCTTTCTAGTGGATTTATCATTGCTTTAAAAATAGAATAACATAAAGCGGTCACTCTTTCAAGTAACCGCTTTCCATATCTTAGTATTCTTCTTCCTCTTCCATCTCCCGCTCATTATCCGGTGTGAACTGCATTAAGTTCGGAATTTTTGCACAGGTCGGGCAGTCTTCATCCAGACCATCACTAAAAAGCTTAGGTTCCTCCGTTACCATCTTTCCATCCTCAAACTTTGGCTTTACAGCACCGCCGCCGCTTCCCATACGTCCATCTAAAAATGCAATTAAATCTTCAATTTTCTGTTCCTGATTCTTATCGTCCATACCTAATTTCCTCCGTCTATTTTCTTTTTGCATGATGCAATATTTTCTGCTGTCTATATTATATACTAAATTGTAACTTTTACAACATACTTTCTTTGGTAAGAAACGCTTACTCACCCCAACGTTTTTTCAGCCACCGTCTCACAATGAGAAACGTCACCACATGAGCTAAGAATGTCAGTGTCCAACTGATTGGATAAGAAATATACACCGTTTCTATTGTATGAAACCGGTCAATCCGGAATACAGTTGCAATCCACAGTAAGCGGAAAGCACAGGCTCCCAGCAAAGACACAATCATCGGCGCAATGGAATAACCCAGGCCTCGAAGTGCTCCCACCATTACATCCATCATGCCGCAAAGACAGTAAATGGAGCAGATAATTGTAAGACGTACGACACCGGCCTGCACCACTGCCGGGCTGTCAGTATAAATTCCTAATAAAGGTTCCGCAAACAATACTACCACATTACCCAAAAGTAAACCGATGGCAATGACACAGGTTTCCGCAGAAATCAAAATTTTATTCACGCGGTTATATTTTCCGGCACCCACATTCTGACCCATAAAGGAAATTGCCGCCTGATAAAACGCATTCATGCCAACGTAAACAAAGCCTTCAATATTAGAAGCAGCAGAGTTGCCCGCCACCACCGTGGAGCCAAAAGAATTGACGGAAGACTGAATCACCACGTTTGACAGAGAAAACAGCATTCCCTGAAAGCCTGCCGGAAGACCTATCTGCATAATCTGTAACAGCTTTCCCTTTTGTATTCCAAGGCACTTCATATCCAGCCGGATACCGCTCTGCTCCTTCATCAGACAGCGCAACACGAAAAGAGCAGAAATCACCTGGGAAATAGTGGTAGCAAGGCCAACACCAAACACACCCCAATGGAATACAATCACAAAAATCAGATTCAGCACCACATTTACTATACCGGCAATGGTCAAAAAATATAACGGACGCTTGGTATCACCAATAGCACGTAAAATGGAACTGCCAAAGTTATATATCATCATGGCAGTCATGCCTGCAAAATATACCCGCAGATAAACGACAGCCAGGGAAAGTACCTCCGGTGGTGTCTGCATCCAGGAAAGAATCACCGGTGCACCAATCATACCTATCACCGTCAGTACAACGCCGCCAATCAGACTTAATGTCATGGCAGTATGTACGGTTTCTTTTAATTCTTCTTCCTTCTTTGCGCCAAAATATCTGGCAACTAAAACATTTGCACCTACCGACAAACCGATAAACAGATTTGTTAACAGGTTAATCAAGGAAGAAGTAGACCCCACCGCCGCCAGGGAATCATCTCCGGCAAACCGGCCTACTACTACAATATCTGCTGCATTAAACAGCAGCTGCAGGATACTGGACAGCATTAACGGAACTGCAAATAAAAGCATTTTCTTTAAAATCGGTCCGTTGCACATGTCAATTTCATACTTTTTCTTTTCCTTCCTGCTCATTTTTTCAAACGCCTCTTTTCCATAAAGATAAAAAACTTTTCAAATCCATTTTGATATGTTATCATAAATGTAAGCGAAATGCAATGCACAAAAGATTCATTCTTATATATGCTGCAATCGCATTAATTTTCACACCATATGCAGCAAAACAAAAAATCTGGTAAAAAGGAGCGATTAAGATGAGTGAAGAATTAACCATGAAAGATTTTGAACGTGAACTGAACAGTTCCTTCAAAAAATTATTCCCGGGAGATGTAGTCACCGGAACTGTTATCGGCATCTCTGATACCGAAGTAACTCTGGATTTAAATTATTATTCTGAAGGAATTATTCCTCTGGCTGAGTTAAGTAACGATCCTCGCTTTTCCATTAAAGCAGACGTACAGATTGGCGACACTATTTCCGCGGTAGTAACTCACGAAAACAGAGAAGGTGCCTTAATGCTTTCCAAGAAGAAAGCCGACGACATTTTAGCTTGGGACAAATTAAAGGAATTACACGATGCCGGTACTCCTGTTACCGTAAAAATTGCAGAAGCTTTTCCGGCAGGTGCTATTACTTATCTTGAAGGTATCCGTGCTTTTATTCCGGCCTCCAAGCTTGCCATGACCTTTGTGGATGACCCCACCACATTCGTCGGTCAGACCGTTCAGGCTGCGGTTATCACCGTAAATGAAGCGGACAAAAAGCTTGTACTTTCCGTAAAAGATGTTTTAAAAGAGCAGGAGAAGCAGGCTCGTAACAGTCGCATTGCCCGTCTGGTTGTTGGCACCGTAATTACCGGAACCGTAGAACAAATTATGCCATATGGTGCTTTTGTTTCCATTGGTGATGATTTATCCGGTTTGCTCCACATTTCCCAGATTTGTGCAAAGCGCATTAAGACTCCAAGTGAGGTTATTAAAGTCGGCGATACCGTCACTGTAAAAATCATTGACGTCAAGGACGGCAAGGTAAGCCTTTCCATGAAGGCTGTGGAAGAAGATGCTGAGGTTTCCGAGGAAGTGGAAGAAGTTGCACCGGAAAACTATGTGTTTGAAGATAAGAGTGCAAATAATACCATGGCATCTTTGTTTGCAAATATTAAGCTGAATTAAGTTTCAGGGAGCCTCCCCACCAGAGTTACCGTCGCTTCGGTTTTCTTTCGACTCAGCCACCTTTCACGGGTGCTTGCCAAGGCGATGGAACTTTTTTGTGATTACTGGCTGTTCCGACCGGTTTGCTATAACTCGGTGCCGGGAAGGTTTTTGAAGAATTTATTAAGATTTGAGCTGTTCAAAAATGTCCTTCGGACGTACAAAAAAGACAGGAAGGCGCTCTTCACAAAATATAGTTTGCAAGAGGCGCCTTACCTGTCTTTTTTATGCGCTTACGCGCCTTTTTGAACAACCCAAATCATCTACATTCTCGCTTCCCAACACCTCAGACAAATAGCAAAACCACTTGGAACCGCCATTGATAAAAGTTCCATGCCCCTTGGAGCCTGCCGGAAAAGTACTGAATGACTCAGAAAACCGAAGCAACGATAAATATATCCGGTGGGGAGGTTCCTGCGAAGACTTCGTTCTTGTTTACGGAATTAGAGATTTATGATATAATTTGTTTCAACAAATTCTTTAGGTTAGAATCGATGATGGTGTAAACGAAAAAGCAGTTTTGACATTACAGCGAACTGCCCTTTCGTTTGCACCATTTTCGATTTGACCTAATTGAACAAAGTAAGCGTCCGGGTAATCATTATCTATGGAC
>JAZSEW010000041.1:0-14081 GCA_045531895.1 Lachnospiraceae bacterium | reverse complement strand
TGGTCAGCGCCTTGGGAGGCTCGGTGTTGCCGGTGGTGGGGTCGGTGGCGGGGGTATCGGTGCCGCAGGCGGCCAGGCTCAGCAGCATCATAAGCGCCAGCAGGGGGCAGGAAATTTTCTTCATAGAGGTTCTCCTTTTGATTTTATGCATCTATTGCTTGCATTGTAGTTTATTTGGAAAGGTATGTCAAGGATGGGGGAGAAAAATCCGTGTGAGCTAAGAAAGAGTACCCATGAAAATAAAAATCGCAAATCCTTTACCTATAAGGACTTGCGATTTAAAATGAGATGCGGATGAGGGGACTTGAACCCCTATGAGAGTAATCTCACATGAACCTGAATCATGCGCGTCTGCCAATTCCGCCACATCCGCGAACTGCTTAAATAGTATAGCACTGAGGATAAGGTTTTGTCAATTGCTTTTTTATTTTTTTAAAATTTTTTTTTGACGCACAAATGACACAGTATTGTGAAAAAATAAAGTTGGTGAAATAGACTCTAAAATGTAAAGGGCAACTTGCCGATATAATATATGCTGAATTAGAGATAGTCTCTTAATGCAAAAAGAAAGGGTAGTACATATGAAAAAGAAATCATTTATCAAATATATAGTGCCAATGCTGGCTGTAGTGCTGATGATAACCGGCTGGTTTGGTGCAAAACAGGTTATTGCCGCGGTGCAGCGTTTACAAAAAATCGAGGCGGAATATACAGGTGAACCACTTAAAGTAGGTGAAGAAATCAATTTAAAAGATATTTCCGTAATGGCAGAGTATCTGATCCGTGACGGCAGTGAAAGCTACAATGAACAAATAGAGGTAAAAAAAGGATTTACCATTAATCCTACCGTTGTTAAGAAAGGCGGAGAAAACAGAGTTGTCGTAAGCTATCAGGGTAAAAGCTGTGCTATTAAGGTAGAGGGTAAAACAATAGATAGTGTTACGGCAGAATACGTTGGTGAGGAAATTGTGGTAGGTGCCAAGGTGCCGGAAAGCAAAATAGAGGTTTATGCATATTTTACCGATGGCAGTTCCGAACGGGTGCGTGACTTTAAGGTTACTCCTGATACAATTACAAAAGAAGGAATCAATCTGGTTACAGTTACCTATCAGGGAAAGCGAATGACACTTACAATACACGGAAAAGCACCGTTGGCAGTAGAGGACATTACTGCTGAGTACACCGGTGGCTCTGTAATAGCCGGAAATGAGATTGATAAGAAAAATATCAAAGTTACAGCGTTATATAACGACGGAACCGAAAAAGAAATTACCAGTTTTAATATCAGTCCTGCTACTGTAAAATACGAGGGAGAAAATAAGGTAAAGGTTACTTTCGGTGAGTTCTCTGCATATATTTATGTTCCGGGTGAAGCAAGATATATTACGGGAATGACTGCGAAATATACAGGACCGGGAGTTATTGTCGGCAAGAAGGTAAACAAAGAAGACGTTGAAGTCCTTGTAAAGTATAATGATGGCAAGGAAGAACAAACCGATGACTTTGATTTGTATAGCGCAGTAATTAATTCAGAAGGTGTAAATACAGTTATTGTTTACTGCGATATATACAGTGCGGAAATATCGGTATATGGTGTAAAGGGTTTTGCTGCAAATTATGACAATGCAGTTTACAACATGTTTGCAAGTCCGAATCAGCAGCATAGATCTAAAGTTACTCTTGGTATGAACATGAATGTGGAACCGGGAAAATTTATATTGCGACCGGTGGATAGTAATATCATAGAATATGCAGTAAACCGTGTGATTCCAACAGAGGAATGCATTGGTTTTGAATTGTTTTATGATGATGATGAAATGATACTGGAGTTCCCGATGGCAATGAAAGTATCGGTGCCGGAAGGATTTGAACCGGAACGGTTCGGTGTTTATTATACGCCGAATAAGTCAACCATTATGGCAAAAGTGGCCGGTGATTTTGTAGATGATACCAAAAAGGAATATGAATTTGTTGCCTATGAGCCTGGTGTATATATTATAATTCATGAGGTAGCACAGATTCTTGTGACAGAAATTGTTGCAGAGGAAGAAGTTGAGTTAAAGGTAAACAGAAGTTTTGCTCTCAACCCGGTAGTATTTCCGCTTAGCGCAGACAATAAGGATGTTAAGTACTCCTCCACCGATGAAGATGTGGCAACTGTTTCCGAAAACGGTAAAATCCGTACACACGCTGTCGGAACCTGTGAAATCTGGATTGAAGCGCAGGACGGCAGTGGTACTTATGCGGTAGTAAATGTTGAGGTTAAAAAGAAATAGTTAACAAAGGAATATGGATGGTGTTAAAAACTGTATATTTTCTTTTGCTGGGGGCAGCTTCAGCAGAGGATTTTAAATACCACACAGTAAGACCCGGTTGGATAATAGCGGTTTTTCTGCTGGGAATTCTCAATTTGATACTGACAAAAGAAAACAGGTGGGTGACTTTGGCACTCACCTGTGCTTGTTTTCTTTTTCTTTTCTTATTTTATAAGTTAGTGCAGATGTTTGCAAAAAAGACCGGGCTGCCATGGCAGTTTGGTGGAGCTGATGTTCGGCTGATTCCGGGTATGATGCTGGTGCAGGGATGGGATGCCGGATTGTCCGGAGTATTTGCGGGGCTTGTTCTGGCAATGCTATATTACGGATTGTGTGCTAAGAAAAAGAAGGAACTTCCGTTAGTACCTTGGATGACGGCAGGCTGTATTATGATAGAATTTGCAGTTTTTTTTGCGGGGAAATGATTTGCCGCAGCAAAGCAAAGAAAAATATTTATTTTCTGAGAAAAGTGTGCTATAATAGAAGAAAATAAAAGGCGTGAAAAACGCAGAAATGAGGCCTGTATGAATAAAATAATTACAATCAGCAGACAGTATGGCAGCGGAGGAAGAGAAATCGGTTCAAAACTGGCGGCAAAGTACGGGATTCCATTTTATGATAATGAATTGATTACAAGAGCTGCCAAGGAAAGCGGTTATGCGGAAGCAGCATTTCATAATGCAGAAACAAAGGCAACCAACAGTCTTCTTTATTCGATTGCCATGGGCATGAGTGCATACGGTAATCAGGAAATCGGTTTTTCACAGTTGTCCTTAGATGACCGTATTTATCTGGCACAGTCTGATGTTATCCGTAAGGTAGCAGAAGAGGGACCTTGTGTAATTGTAGGCCGTTGTGCAGACTATATATTAAAAGAAACACCGAATGTTATCAATATATTTGTGTATGCGGACATGGAGTTCAGAAAAGAGCGTGCTATCAGAGTAAACGGCTTGAATCCGGTGAAGGCAGAGGAAGCAATTCTTAAAACTGATAAAAGACGAGCAAACTACTACAATTACCATTCCGGAGAAAAGTGGGGTAAGGCAACGAACTATCACTTATCCGTAAATAGCGGATTTATCGGTATTGATAATACAGTGGAATGCATTAAGGCTTTTATTGACAGTATTCCGGAATAAAAGCGGAAGAACTTTCCATGGTTTCTTAAGTTTTTATTAAGATATAAAATAAGCTTTTGGAAGCATTGCTAATTTCATAAGAAACGATTATAATGGGGGGAGAAAATCCCCTCATTTTTTGTGAAACTTTTTGGGGTAAAATGACGTCTAATTAATGCGAAAGGAGATAGAGCGTTGAAAACAAAGGATGCTGTAATCAGTGAAATTTTGACAACCGATTATGCAATGTTCTATCGTATCGCATATAGTTATGTACGTAGTGAGGCAGATGCTCAGGATATTGTGCAGGAAAGTGCGTATAAAGCAATTTACTATGCGAAAAAGCTGAAAAATCCGGAATATGCCAAAACCTGGATTTGCCGTATTGTTATTAATGAAGCGGTGTCGTTTTTGCGGAAACGTAAAAAAAATCAGACAGAGCCGATGGACAGAGAACTTGCCTGCAGGGAAGCGGAAGATATGACAGACCTTCGGAATGCAGTGGAAAAGCTGCAGCCGGAGGAAAAAACGGTAATTATTCTGCGTTATTTTGAAGATATGAAGCTAGAGGAAATCGCCAGGGTGTGCGAGGAAAGTTTAAGTACTGTAAAAAGCAGATTATATCGTACGCTGAAGAAGCTGAAACTGGATTTGGAAGTTTAGGGGAAATAAATATGACGGAATGGGAACAGATAAAAAAAGAATATAGAGAAATTCCGATTCCTACGGATGGTCCACATCAAATGCTGGAAGTTATGGCGTCTGCGAAACGGAAACGAGACCAATGGAAACGAGTGGTGAAGTGTGGTTCTGGTGTTGCGGCAGCATTGCTTGTGGTTATACTTTTGCCGGGCATAGTGTTTTTTAACAGTGGGTTTGGTGAAAGCAAGGATATGGCGGCACCGGAAACTTTATTTGACAGTGCTGAAAGTACCGGAAGCAGTGACGGATGGTTCTTTGCGACAGAAGCAGGTACCGCTGAAGAGAATAAGGCAGAGGCTCCACAATCTACTGCATCATCGGAAGTTGATTGTGATGGTGCAATGAATAATGTCGGTAGTAGTGCGCCTGTACTTGAGAATTCAGCAGAAGATTTTAGCTTGTGTATAGAGAATATCAGTGCAGAAATTCTTCGCCAGATGGAGACGCGCATGCAGGAAAATGGCGAGACATACTATATTAAGAGCGAACTGTATCCGGAAGGATTTGAAAAAATATCGGAAGAGCAGAATTATTATGTGAACGAAGATGAACTGTATGTGATTGTTTTTGAAGCAGGTACGGTGGCACCGGAAGCAATGGGAGTAATTGAGTTTATTATTCCGGCAGAGGTGGCGGTTCCATAAGAAAGAGGTGAATTTACTTGAGTGATACGCCGAGGAAAGTGATTGAAGTCAAAAATGTACGAAAGATATATCGTATGGGGACAGAAAAAATATATGCAGTGGATGATGTCAGCTTTGACATTTGCGAGGGGGAATTCTGTTGTTTGCTGGGAACTTCGGGTTCCGGTAAGTCTACTTTATTAAATCTGATGGCCGGAATTGAAAAATTGACCTCCGGTGAGATTATAATGAAAGGACAGCCAATTCATAAAATGAATGAAACCAGATTGGCAAGATTTCGTCAAAAATATCTGGGGTTTGTGTTTCAGTCCTATAATCTGATCGGAACAATGACTGCCTTGGAAAATGTAGAGCTGCCGCTGGTGTTTAAACGGGTACCACGAAAAAAGCGACGCGCTCTGGCAAAGGAAATGCTGATAAAAGTAGGGTTAAAAAACCGACTGCAGCACAAACCTAAGGAAATGAGCGGAGGCCAGCAGCAGAGAGTAGGCATTGCAAGAGCTTTTGTGGCAAAACCGAGTATTGTTTTTGCAGACGAACCAACCGGTAATCTGGATACTAAAACAACCATGGAGGTTATGGAATTAATCCGTGAAATTGCCAGAGTCAACCATCAGACGATTGTTATGGTAACCCATGACAGGCGCCTGGCAGAATTTGCGGACCGTATCATTCATGTGCTGGACGGTAAGGTACAGAAGGTGGAGGTTGTGGACAGGAGTCAATTACAGCAGGAGGCAGAAACAGCCCCTGCTACAGAACCTGAACCGGATTTTTTTGACTCTGTGGAAGCTAGAATAGAAAATGGGATAAAGGAGGAGACAACATGAAAAAGAAAGGGATAATGGCTGCAATAGTCTTACTGCTGTTTGTTTTACTGACAGGCACAGGTATTACTACATATGCAACCGGCGTAAATGAAGAAAGTGAAACGGAACTTGTGCTGACAAGCCAGGCATACCGGTCTGTACAGGTAACAGCCGGTGGAAAGGTGCATGTTTCTCTTCGTCTGAATGTTGAAGATGGATATTATGATAATCCGATATTTACGATTGCATCGGAGAAGAATGATTCCATCAGTTTTAGCAATATTAAAGCGAAAAATGTGCATCCCTGGGGGAGTTATGATGATGAAGACATAATTTATTTGTCTGATGATGATGACGACCATGTACTAGTGCTGGAATATGATATCAATGCAGATGATTTTGCATCGATTGGACAGTTCCGGTATTATATCAGTTGCGTCATCCCGGAATATGATTATGATGCTGAAACAGCAGAGCCAATAGAGAAAAATCTTGGAAAGCTGTGGATGGAGGTCTCGGTAACCAGCGAAAAGATTCCGCCGCAGCTTTCTATCACGCAGGGTATGGAGCAATATGCTAAAGCAGGCGGAACGGTAAATATTGATTTTACGATAGAGAATCAGGGAGAACTTCGGGCGATGGATACTTATGTGGAAGCGGATTATTCTGCTTATGACAAGGTTTTAATTCCGAAGTATACACCGCTAAAACAGAAGCTTGGTAACATTGTGTTGCATCAGTCAAAGACGGTATCTTTATCCTATAAGGTTGCAGAGGATGCGCCATCGGAAACAATTAAGCTCCCGATTAATGTAACATTTAAATTGGAAAATGGAGAGGAAAGATCGTCTGTTTTGTATGTATATATTCATGTGGCAGGTAAGGCAGAACCGACCCCTACGGCGACTCCGACCCCAACTCCGACTCCGGTGCCGGAAACAACGTTGCTTTTGCTAAATACCGTAAAGCAGTCGCCGTCAGAACCAATGGCAGGGGAAAAGATAAAAATAAGCTTTTATCTTGAGAATGCGGGAACAGCGGCTGTAAAAAATGTAAAAGTGTCTGCAGTGGGCTTGTCTGCAAACGGTTTTGAACCATTGGACTCTGAACCATACAAGTTTATCAGTGAAATAAAAAAGGGTAAAAAGAAAAAGGTAGAGCTTTCCCTGAAGGTTGGTGAAGAGATTCCAAAAGGCTTAAATACGCTGAATATCCAGTACTCCTTTGATGTGGAAGGTGATTACGGAATTACAACGGAAACAGAAAATGTAACACTTTACATTCTGGATGTACAGAACCCGGATGAAGAGGATATGATAATCAGCCGTCCGAAGCTGATGGTGAGCAATTTCTACACAAACGTGGAGGAAGTAAAGGCAGGTGGTGTGTTTGATTTTACTTTCGATATTTTAAATACCAACGATAGTATTGCTGCCCAAAATATTAAAGTGACAGTGACCGGAGCATCTAATGCTTTTTCTGTTACAGCCGGTGGTAACAGCTTCTTCGTGAATGAAATTAAGCCACAGGAAACGGCACCGATTACAATTAACTTAAAGGCAAGCGCAGCAGCAACCACCGGAGCGTACCCGATTCAGATTAAGATTGAGTATGAGTATGAGGGAATGGTAGCAACAGCTACTTACAGTGGTGAAGTGGTAGAGGAAGAAATTCTTCTGCAGGTAAAAGAAAATCTTCGTCCATCGGTGGAGAATATATATGTTGGTTCTTGGGATACTCCGATGGTGAATCAGCCGACGGTGATGAATTTTGAGTTTTATAATATGGGTAAATCAACTTTGAACAATACGTATGTAACGATGGAAGGAGATTTTATGCTGGCGAATGGAAGCAACTCCTTCTATATCGGAAATATCGTATCCGGAATGCCGGAGTATATTGAGTTTGATATAGTTCCGTTAGTTGAAGGTGATGCGGTAGGAAAGCTGATTATCCACATGGAGGATTCTAATGGGGATGAAGTAACGATGGAAAAGGAATTTACCGCCTATATCATGGGTGAAATGATGTGGGAGGATCCGGGGATGTTTGAGGACCCTGGTTATATGAATCCGGGATATATGGACCCTTCGATGCCGGTAGATGGTGAAGCTGCAAAGGAGCCGATTGTTAACCTTTGGGTATTTCTTGGAATTCAGGCGGCCATATTGATTATTGTGATTCCGGTGACCCGGGCTATCCGGTTGGCAGCATACCGCAGAAAAATTAAGAAAGAAGATGCAATTTAGTAAAAGGAGGGGAAATACATGAATAATTCTTATGCAATTGACACAGGCTCTTTGTATACGGATGATATGATGATGGAGAGCGAAACAACGGCGACAACGGAAATTTCCATGGACGGCCTCCTTTCAAACTGGTTTTTTGTTGGAGGAGTAACCGGTGGCATGCTCATTTTTTCCATTCTCATTGGTTTACTGGCGGCAAAGAGCAAGATAAAAAAGGGATTTGATGTTTATGAAGATTAGTGACCTGATAAAGATGGGACTCAAAAATCTTGCCAGAAGAAAGGTAAGAACAGTCCTGACGGCCCTTGGCGTAATCATCGGAACCGCTGCCATTGTTGTTATGATTTCCATTGGTATCGGCATGAACAACAGCTTCGACCAGCAGTTTATGGAAAACGGTGCAATGTCAGTGATTCAGATTCAGAAATACGGAAGTATTTATGATGATGATGGCAACTGGCTGGGAAGCAAGGACCAGGTGTTGGATGACAATCTGGTGGAGCAGGTACGTCAGATAAAGCATGTCAATGCAGTGGCACCGGTTCTGGATACCAGTGCTATGCTGTATTCCGGCAAATTTGAGACATCTATCAGTTTGCGGGCTATAGGATATGAGGCGTTTGCGGAGTTTGGTTATCCGGGCTTGCTTTCCGGTGCCTATCCGACAGCAGAAAATAATCGGGCAATTGTACTTCCGTCTTATATACTGGACTATTATTTCTATAATCCGAATTCAAGAAACTGGGAGACAAAAGCGGTGGACCCGGCAACCGATGAGCTGGTATTTAAGTTTTATGACAGATATATCAGAAATGAACGTAAAAAGGAATTTGAGCTGGAGATTACAGAATACGCAGTGATGGAAGAATCCGATAACTGGGAGTATAATTCTTATGTGTATTTTGATATGGATTACTATAAGGAAATGTATACCCAGTATGCAAATACGTTAAAGCTGGCAGACCGGAAAAAGGCAATGGCAGAATTGGATACGTACACTTACATTATGATTAATGTGGATAATATCAAGAATGTAGAAAAGGTGCGGGAAGATATTGAAGAACTGGGATATGTAACCTATAGTGAGATGCAGTTTCTAGAACCATTAAAGCAGACTTCTAATATGCTACAAATAGTATTTGGAATTAGTGGTGCTTTGGCGCTGATAGTATCCGCCATTAATATTGCTAATACGATGATTATGTCCATTTATGAGAGAACCAGAGAAATCGGCATTATGAAGGTGTTAGGATGTCTGGTGAAGGATGTGAAAAAGCTGTTTTTGTTTGAAGCAGCCATGATTGGTTTGTTGGGAGGTTTTATAGGAATTGTGTTGAGTTATGTGGTTTCGTTTGTGCTCAATAAGTATGGTGGTTCATTTTTTGCGGCATTAATGCAAAGTAGTGGTGTGTATGATGTGGGTGATGCCAAATTCTCGGTGATTCCATTCTGGCTGCCGTTCCTGGCTGCAGGATTTGCTATGCTGATTGGTGTTATGGCTGGATATTTCCCTGCACGACGTGCTGCGAAAATCAGTGCCATTGAAGCAATGAAAACAGATAGTTAAGTAAGGAATCTGTATGAGACGAAGAGACATGATATTTATCGGAACATTGCTTGGAATAGCCATTGTGCTGTTCCTTGCAATGTTCTTTGCAAAAAAGAATACGGTAAACGGCGAGGCAGTGGTACTGATAGAAGGAGAAGAGTATGGAAGATTTCCACTGTCAAAGGACTGCCATGTGGAAATTCCGGGATTACTGGGAAACAATGTTCTTATCATTCAAGAAGGAACTGCCCGAATGTCATCGGCAGTTTGCCCTGATAAAATATGTATGGATTTTGGGGAAATTCATTATAATACGGAAATGATAGTCTGTCGTCCGGGAGGCATCGTAGTAATTATTGAAAATGGCGATGCTTCGGAGCTGGATGCAACAGGACAGTAAGGAGAAAAAATGAAAACAAGGAGAGTTGCACTGTTTGGAATGCTGGTGGCACTTGCATTTATTTTCAGTTATATTGAGTATCTGATTCCACTACCGCTTCCTACGGGAGTGAAACTGGGAGCAGCCAATATTGTAATTCTCTGTGCATTATATCTTTTGGGAGAGAAAGAAGCCCTGGTGATTTCCCTGGTGCGGATTGTATTGTCAGGATTTGCTTTTGGAATCAGTACGGTACCATATAGTCTTGTGGGTGGTCTTTTAAGTCTCTTGGTGATGGCACTGTTAAAACGTAAAAAGCTTCTTGGCATGACAGGTATCAGTGTGGCGGGCAGTGTGTGCCATAATATTGGGCAAACTCTGGTGGCCATGGTGCTGCTGGGAAGCAAAACCATATTTTACTTCCCAATGTTATTTTTGGCGGGAATTATTGCGGGAGTGCTGATTGGAATTGTATCTGCTTTAGTATTAAAGAAAATGGAAAAGAGTATATAGAATTTGAACCACAAAAAAACATGCTTGCGCATGTTTTTTTGTTTTATGTGTTGTAGGAAAATATGCTGACAGAGCAGCAAACTATAATTATTCGGTAACAAGGAATCTGCAGAAAGCAGAGACACCGCTGTAGGTTTCTACCTGTATATAGGCTTCCCCCGGAGTAAGTGCTGTGACAAGTCCCTGCTGGTCTACCGCTACAACGGAATTGTTGTAGGAAATGTAAGAAACTCCATCTGTGCTGAGCCATGGGAAAATTAAGGGCTGCAGTTGGAAGGTTTCCGAAATATGCAGGGAACGTTCTGTAATGTTTAAGTATAATGCAGTGGCCGGAATAATATTGATTGGAACAATATGTACGGCACTGTTGCCACGGTAATCTGCTACATAAAAGGAAATGGCAGATACGTCCGGAGTAACGGTTAAGGAATATTGACCAAGGGAAGGATCCAGTATTTCTCCGCTAAAAAGAAACATATCTTTACCAAATTCTCCCGGCAGATACTTAATGGTTTTTAAACCGCTGTCCGGGTCGGAAGCAGAGAAAGAAATCATAATATCGGAATAATCGGGAGCAACATGACAGGAAGCTTCAAACTCAGGTGCCAGATTATCATCTTCTACATAATAGTTATATATGGTGTGATTTCCTGCGTAATCTTCTGCGTAAAACGTGTAATAACCCTCTTTGGTAAGTGACACCGTATCACCCAAAATGGCGGTACTGCCGCCGGTGGAAAAGAATTCTGCCGGCTTCGCTCCATAAGTGTAGTGAACTTTCCGAATACCGGAGGCGTCTGTATCATAAGCGTTTACTGTTACGGTAATAGCGTCCTTTGAGTAGGAGGTTGTTAACACAAGAAAAGGCTCTGAAGCATCAGCCTGCAACTCAGGCAGAGAACGGATGGCTTCAAGGGCATTTGGAATGCCCGGATGAATCAGACTGCCGTTTAGGGAGTCTAACGGAGTTAACGTGTTAATAATCAATTCTTTTACCTGGGATGGATAAATGTCGTCCCGGTAGGCATAAATCATGGCAGCAAGCCCGGTTACATGGGGGGCAGCCATGGAAGAACCACTGGAATAACCATGAGATCCAACCAGAGTGCTGTAAATATCCTGTCCCGGAGCAGCAATGTCTACAGTGGAATCACCGTAATTGGACTCTGGATCAAGGTTTCCGCTGCTGTCGACGAAAGCAACGGAAAGCAGGTTTGGAAGTCGTAAACTGGCTGGAAACATCGGGGTATTGTTGTTATTAATTCCGTTATTTCCTGCAGCAGTAATAAACAACATGGAAGACTCGCGGATAGTAAGTTCCAGAGCCTGACTGTAATTAGTGGTTCCCCAGCTTAAGTTACAAATATCAGCCCCCATTTCTTCTGCATAGCGGATTGCCTTGATGGCATTAGCTACAGAACCGGAAGAAGTGGAACCACCGTGAATTTTTAAGGACATAATTTGTATGTTGACATTGGATGCTATTCCGGAAATGCCGATACCGTTGTTGGAAGCGGAAGCGATAATACCGGCAACGTGGGTTCCGTGGTTATCGTTATCATCCGGGTCGGAAGTGTAACCGTTTACTGTTTCGGTATAGTGGCAAACAGAAGAATCGTTGTTATAAAAATCCCAACCGTGAATGTCGTCTGTGTATCCGTTGGCGTCATCATCTATGCCGTTATCAGGAATTTCATTTGGATTAACCCACATATGGTCTGCCAAATCCGGATGACGATAATCAACACCGGTATCGATAATGGCAACCAACACTGTGCGGGTTTCTTCTTTGGCAAGGGGGTAGATTTCCCAGGCATCCCAGATGTTCATGTCAATATCGGCGGTTGTGTACCGGGTAACGGGAAATGTGCCGTAATAGTGTGTATAAAAGCCGGGGTTATCGTATGCCCACAGTGTATCATTATATGGATCGTCAGGGTATAAAAAGCTATTTAATTCTGCTTCGGAATTTTCTTCTGCCCGGACCTGAGTGAGGGTGCCGGAGAAAAGAACAAGAAGAAAAACAAAAAAAAGCAGAGTGGTTAATTGATATTTTCTAATTTTATAATACATAAAAAATCCTCTGTTACATCTACGATAAGCATAGCGTAACAGAGGAAGGTGGCATATTTGTGGCAGAAGCCGGCAATGTTATTAAGATTTTATATGGAAAAAGTTACAAAACTTTTAACAATAGTTGTTGTACAGTAATCCGCAGTAAATAGAAGATACATATGGGTTCAGCGTTTTCTTTGCAGAAATGTTCGGATAGGTGACTACGGTTTTGTTCAGATATTCCATTGGATTTAAAGCAATATCTGAAAATTTTTTAATGATAGTGGAGGAAAAGTTGCTTTCTTCTGAAAATAATTTTTCCAAAGAACCGTCACCTGCTGCGGAATAAATAGTTTCTTCATCGATGGACAAAGTACCGGTGTGAGAAACAGAAAGTCCGCAAACGTTCATCTCCGAAGAGAACTGCCGCATTGTATTTCCTAAGTCGTACAGGAGTTTTCTTGCACGGTGGTTATCCGGCTGCCGTTCTTGCACAAAATCAAAAACAGAATTATATTTGTTTACAAAAGTATGTATTTTTTCCACAATCGGTGCCTGATTGGTAATTTTGCCGATTGTAATCGGCGAAGAGGTAACATCTTTGATGGAAAGAGTCAGGGCGTTGTCGTATAGATAAGAACGTCCGCGGACTTCTTTACGTGTACCATTTATGGAAAACATAGTGTTAACCGGAGCTACCGAAATCTGGTCAAGACCGAAATGAGTAATAATTCCATGGGAGGAACCGTCCGGAAAACGAACATCTGCCGGACGGAAAGATGCTTCACCGTCAGAAGAGCCTGCAGCAATAGCAATTAAGTCCAGACGGGATTCGTTGGTTTCGGGATCCTGCACAATGCGGGTGCGAAGACCGATGGCAGTTTTGTTTATGAAATCGGACAGCTTCTTCTGGAGGTCCAGGTTAGTTGAGCCTTTGGTTACGTTAAACTGGAAGGAATACAGGTTTTCTTCGATTCCAATGGTAAAATTATACTGACCACTGACAAGTGCAGCCTCTCCGGAAGGTACAAAAGTACCGTGATTTTCCTGAGGAGAGGATAAGGTGTTTACTTCCACAGTAAGAGGAAGCGTTGTGTCCTGAAGACTGGAACCTTCTAATACGGAGACGTCAACAAGCTCCGGACGGTCGGAGACTACAATCTGATTTTTAAAAACAGAAGAGCCGTCATCGATATTTAATTCTTTCACCATGGAAGACAGGGAGAGTGCCGCATTTTTAATACCCAGTGTGTATTCCTGGGCAGGCTCGTCAAAAGTAACTTTGTAGAGCGGCTGTTCCGAAGTCAGGCGCATGATGTCGCGGTATACGTTTTGAAGCTCAGACTTTTTGTGAGTGTCAAAACGGTTTGGGCGCATCATGATAAGCCCTTGCATTAAATGATTATAGACGCTGAGTAATGGCATATGCGGGACCTCCTTTCCCATAAAATAGAATTATCTATGCCGAATATCCTGTTCCATCAGGATAAATTTATTTTTAATAGGTAAAAACACAATTACTTAACTTGATTATAACACGGTTTTTTTCTATAGGCAAGAAAAAAGTAAAAAAGTATTGACTAAACCCTAAATGTGTGATATATTTAAACGGCTATGGAAGTAGTCTTTTTTTTATGCCTAAAAAAATAATAACGGAGGTGGAAGGTCGTGCGAGTTAAAATTACATTGGCATGTACAGAATGCAAGCAGCGCAATTACAACATGACAAAGGAAAAGAAGAACCA
>JAZSEW010000002.1:0-13465 GCA_045531895.1 Lachnospiraceae bacterium | reverse complement strand
ACTGTACAAACATTAATCTTTGGGGGCACATGTGAACAGTTGCAGTGCAGTGAAGTATAGACAGATTGAGGAAAGAGCAGCGGAGGTGGCACATTATATTGTGGAAAATAATGCCACAGTGCGGCAGGCGGCAAAGGCGTTCGGAATCAGCAAGTCTACCATACATAAAGACGTCGCAGAAAGACTCTTAAAAATCAATCCTTCCCTGGCGGAGGAAGCCAGAAAGGTGCTGGATGTGAACAAGCAGGAGCGGCATTTGCGCGGGGGATTGGCAACGAAAGAAAAGTATTTGCATAAGACAGGCAAGTAATGATATAATATGGGGAAGAAACAGGTATTATATCAGGAAAGATGCTACATGAAGGGCGGAGCAAAGGAAACTCTTTTCGAAGCTGCGCCCTTTTGTAAAGGTAATTATGGTAGCGCTTACATAAGAAAAGACATTGGAGATTGTGGAGGTTTCATGAAGTTACTGAAAGATAAAAAACGATTCAAACGCATTTGCAGCAAGTCACTTAAAATTGCGATTGGAAGTGGTCTTGCCATTGTTCTGGCGAATCTTCTGGATTTGAAATATGAAATTTTTGCGGGAACCATTACCCTGCTCACCATTTTGACAACAAAGTGGGAGACTATCCGGTTATCCTTATACCGGGTGGCGACCTTTTTGTTTTCTGTAGTGGTCTGCTTTTTTGTATTTAACCATTTGGGCGGCGGATGGCTGGAATATGGTGTGTTTGTACTTATTATGGTGTTTTTTTGCGAAACCATGGGATGGGGAGCTACGATATCAGTCAATGCGGTCATCGGAGCACACTTTTTTACAGAGGCAGATTTTAGCTGGCAGTTTATTCTGAATGAGTTTTTGTTACTGCTCATTGGTATTACAATCGCGGTGGTGTTAAGCCTTTACAGCAACAACCGGGGGACGCAGAAAAAGGTGCTTCGGGACATGCAGTATGTAGAAGAACGGTTGCAGGAAATTCTTGCCCACATGGCAGCATATCTTCGAAAGGAACCGTTAAAGCACAGTGTATGGGATGATATTAATGCTTTGGAGACGAAAATCAAGGATTATATCGAAGATGCCTATGAGTATAATAATAATTCGTTCTCCAAACACCCGGAATATTACATAGATTATTTTGAAATGCGTCTGTTGCAGATTGATGAACTGCACAGTCTGCACTATGAAATGAAGAAAATGCAGTCCATGCCGGTGCAGGCGGAAATTATTGCAGAGTTTATGGACTTTGTCACAGAAAGTATCGGAAAAATGCACGCTCTGGATATGCAGTTGGAGCGGTTGTACAGTATTTTGGAACACATGAAGACGCAGGAATTACCAAAGAGCAGAGAAGAGTTTGAAAGCCGGGCAATTTTGTATCATGTTCTGATGGATTTGGAGGACTTTCTGCTGATAAAGAAGCGGTTTGTGGATAATCTGGATGAAAAGCATTGGAATGAAACGTTTATCAAATAATTGATACAAGATTTATTTGTGCCACATGATAATGAAAGACAGAGACTTTGGCAGGAAACATAAGATGCCAGAGTCTCATTTTTTATGCTTTTTTTCTAGGAATTTGTTGGTATTTTTTCGGGTTCATCAGTGCTACAATGTTTTTATAATTAGCAGTAGTGTGGCTGCTGAGATAAACAACTATGTGAACAGTTACGAAAAATAGTTCCGAACAAAGAAAGGAGTATTACCATGGCAGAAAACAGATTAATTGGCAGATATCCGGTCATCGGCATTCGCCCGACCATTGATGGCAGACGCGGTTATCTTAAGGTAAGAGAATCCCTGGAGGAGCAGACCATGAATATGGCGCGTTCCGCAAAGAAGTTATTTGAGGAAAATTTAAAATATAGTAACGGAGAACCGGTAAAGGTTGTAATTTCTCCGACTACCATTGGCCGTGTGGCAGAGGCTGCAGAGTGTGCGGATTACTTTGCAAAGGAGGGCGTAGAAATCACTCTTACGGTAACGCCTTGCTGGTGCTACGGTGCAGAAACCATGGACATGGACCCGAGAACCATTAAGGGTGTCTGGGGCTTTAACGGTACGGAGCGTCCGGGCGCGGTTTATCTGGCTTCCGTGCTGGCTACCCATGCCCAGAAGGGTCTTCCGGCGTTCGGTATTTATGGTCATGATGTGCAGGATGCAGATGCAACCGATATTCCGGCGGACGTAGAAGAAAAGCTGCTTCGTTTTGGGCGTGCGGCTGTGGCTGTGGCTACCATGAGAGGTAAGTCCTACTTACAGATTGGTTCTATCTGTATGGGTATCGGCGGCTCCATTATCGACCCTGATTTTATTGAATCCTACCTTGGTATGCGTGTGGAGTCCGTGGATGAGGTGGAAATTATCCGCCGTATGGAAAAGGGCGTTTATGACAAGGCTGAGTTTGACAAAGCATATGCCTGGGCAAAGGAAAAGTGTGTCATTGGCTTTGATAAAAATCCGGAGGCTGTGCAGAAGTCCCCTGAGGAAGTGGATGCAGACCTTCAGTTTGTGGTGAAGATGATGTGTATCATCAAGGATTTGATGAATGGCAATAAGAATCTGCCGGAGGGCTGTGAGGAAGAAATGGTTGGTCATAATGCCATTGCAGCAGGCTTCCAGGGTCAGCGTCAGTGGACCGACTTCTATCCAAACTGCGATTTTCCGGAGGCAATGTTGAATACTTCCTTTGACTGGAATGGTCCGAGAGAACCATACATTTTAGCAACAGAAAACGATGTATTAAACGGTCTTGGCATGCTGTTTATGAAGTTACTTACCAATCGTGCCCAGATTTTTGCGGATGTGCGTACCTATTGGAGCCCGGAGGCGGTGAAAAAGGCAACCGGTTATGATATGGAGGGCAAGGCACTGGCAAACGGCGGTATTATTCACCTGATTAACTCCGGTGCGGCTTGTCTGGATGCTAACGGTCAGGCAAAGGATGCTGCGGGCAATGCTGTTATGAAGCCTTGGTATGAGGTAAATGAGGCTGATATGGATGCCATTATGAAAGCAACCACATGGAATGCTGCAGATTACGGTTATTTCCGCGGTGGCGGCTTCTCGTCCCGTTTTGTTACGGAGGCAGAAATGCCGGTAACTATGATTCGTCTGAATCTGGTGAAGGGTCTTGGTCCTGTGTTACAGATTGCAGAGGGCTGGACAGTGAAACTTCCGGAAGAAGTGACCGATACCCTTTGGAAGCGTACCGACTATACCTGGCCATGTACCTGGTTTGCACCACGCTGCGATGGCAAGGAAGGTCCGTTTAAGACTGCTTATGATGTGATGAACAACTGGGGTGCTAACCACGGTGCTATCAGCTACGGCCATATCGGTGCTGATTTAATCACTCTTTGCTCTATGCTTCGTATTCCGGTAAGCATGCACAACGTTCCGGAAGAGAAGATTTTCCGTCCGGCAGCATGGAATGCATTTGGTATGGATAAGGAAGGTCAGGATTACAGGGCATGTGCTGCATATGGTCCGCTTTATAAGTAGGAGTCGAACGAAAAAATATATCTGGAACTTGAAATGAATCTGTGGTAAAATATAATAGTGAGTAATGCTTTGCGGGGCTGTGCGAGCAGTCCCGTGTTTTATAACCGGAAAAGGAGAAAAGATATGGGAAACTATTATTTGGCAGTAGATATCGGTGCCTCCAGCGGTAGACATATTCTGTGCCATATCGCAGAGGGTAAAATGCAGTTGGAAGAGGTGTACCGTTTTGAAAATGGAATGAAAGATGTAAATGGTACCAAGTGCTGGGATGCGGATGAACTGTTTGCTTCCATCAAGGCAGGTATGAAAAAATGCGGAGAAATCGGAAAGGCACCTATGTTTATGGGGATTGATACCTGGGGCGTGGACTTTGTTCTTTTAGATAAAGCGGGCAATCGTATCGGAGAAGCAGTAGGTTATCGCGACAGTCGTACCAAAGGTATGGACGAAGAAGTTTACAAGGTGATTTCTGAGCAGGATTTATATGCCAGAACCGGAATTCAGAAACAGTTATATAATACAATTTATCAGTTAATGGCAGTTAAAAAACAGCATCCGGGGCAGCTTGAGCAGGCAGAAACTTTGTTGTTTATGCCGGATTATTTCCACTATCTTCTGACAGGGAAAAAAGCAGTGGAATACACAATTGCAACTACAGGTCAGTTGGTAAGTCCGGAAACAAAAGACTGGGACTATGAATTGTTGGATATGCTGGAACTTCCGAGAAAAATCTTTCCGGAAATCAAGAAGCCGGGCAGTGTACTTGGGATGCTGACGGAGGAAATAGCGGAGGAAATCGGTTATCAGTGTAAAGTGGTGCTTCCGGCATCCCATGATACCGGTTCTGCGGTGATGGCGGTGCCAAGCATGGGCAAGGAAACGGTATACATCAGCTCCGGTACCTGGTCTTTAATGGGCGTAGAGAGTCCGGTGGCAATCTGTTCTGAAACCAGCCGGGTAGCAAACCTCACGAATGAGGGTGGTTATGATTATCGATACCGCTTTTTAAAGAATATTATGGGACTTTGGATGATTCAGTCGGTTCGTAAGGAATACGATAAGAAGTACTCTTTTGCAGAACTCTGTGAAATGGCAGAGAAGGTAAAAGATTTTCCGTCCAGAGTGGATGTAAATGACGACAGCTTTTTTGCACCGGAGAGCATGATTGAAGCAATTAAAGTGTACTGTAAAAACAGTGGACAACAGGTGCCGGAAACACCGGGAGAAATTGCAACGGTAGTATATCAGAGTCTGGCTGACAGCTATGGTCAGACCGTAAAGGAAATCGAGGCAATTACCGGAAAAACCTATGAGGCAATTAATATTGTGGGTGGTGGTGCCAATGCAGACTACTTGAGCCAGCTTACGGCAAACAGCACCGGACGCACGGTGTATGCCGGACCGACAGAGGCAACGGCTATCGGTAATCTGGTGGCACAGATGCTGTATGCAGGGGAGTATGGTTCCTTAGAGGAAGCAAGAAAAGCAATTTTTGAATCCTTTGCAGTGAAGACATTTTTACCGGAATAGTGATATATTGTGAAGAGATTAAGAAGCGGGACTTTTGCTGTCCTGCTTCTTTCTTTTTCTATTGAATTATGTTATACTATTTCGGATGAGAACTTGCAAGAAGGAAAGAGATAAACAGGTAAGTTTTTGATTTTCCCAAAAGAAAGCACTTTCATAATGAGACATTTTGTGATAAACTAGAGTAGCTAAAATGATAAAAATATTCAATAAGTGACAATAAATTATAGAGAAAGAAGGTAAGACAATGGGAAAAGCAACATTTTCCGGCGGCGTTCATCCGTGGGATGGAAAAGAGCTGTCGAAGGATAAGCCAATTGTTCGGCTGCATCCAAAAAGCGAGATGGTATTTCCGATGGCACAGCATATTGGTGCTCCGGCGAATCCTGTCGTAGCAGTAGGGGATTTAGTGCTGGTGGGGCAGTGCATTGGTGAGGCGGCAGGTTTTGTGTCTGCCAATATTATCAGTTCCGTTTCCGGTACGGTTAAGGCGATTGAGCCGAGGCAGACGGTATCAGGTGCAAAAGTTTTGTCTGTAGTAATTGATAATGACGGAGCTTATCAGACCATTCCGGGATTGGGTGAAAAGAGGGATCCAAAATCTCTTTCTCCACAGGAAATTCGTGATATTATCAAGGAGTCCGGTATAGTTGGTATGGGTGGTGCAGGTTTTCCAACCCATGTAAAGCTGTCACCAAAGAACCCGGAGGACATAGAATACATTTTAATCAATGCGGCGGAATGTGAGCCGTATCTTACGTCTGACTACCGTGAAATGCTGGAGGAGCCGGAAAAACTGGTGGGCGGTCTGCGCATTGTATTACAGCTTTTTCCGGATGCAGAAGGACTTATCTGCATTGAGGACAACAAGCCGGCAGCAGTAGCTGTATTAAGTGAGCTGATTAAAAATGATAAGAATATTAAAATTAAAGTATTGAAGGCAAAGTATCCACAGGGTGCAGAACGTAATCTGGTATATGCGGCAACGGGACGTAAGTTCAATTCCACTATGCTGCCTGCCGATGTGGGATGCATTGTGCAGAATGTAGATACGGTTTGTGCGATTTATCGTGCGGTGGCAGAGCGTATTCCGTTAATCCGCCGTATTGTTACGGTTAGTGGTGATTCGATAAAGGAACCACAGAACTTTAATGTTCCGATTGGTACCAACCATGCCGAGGTGGTGGAAGCTGCCGGTGGTTTAATTGGCGAGCCAAAGAAGCTTATCTCCGGTGGTCCGATGATGGGTACGGCAATGTATACTCTGGATGTTCCGGTTCAGAAAACTTCCTCTGCAATTCTTGCGTTTGCCGGGGATGATGTGGAAGCATTTGAATCCTCGCCTTGTATCCGTTGTGGCAGATGCCTGTCTGCGTGTCCAAGCCATCTGGTACCTCAGAAGCTTGCAATCGCATCTGCGGCATTTGATAATGAAACCTTTGAAAAACTGGGTGGTATGGAGTGCTACGAATGTGGCAGCTGTACCTATGCCTGCCCGGCGGGCAGACGTCTGACTCAGGCTTTCAAGCAAACCAGACGTGCGGTATTGGATGCCCGCAGAAAGAAATAGGAAAGGAGTAGCAGAACATTATGGGAAAAATGTATAACGTGTCCGCTTCTCCACATATCAGAAGCGGAGTAACAACTTCAACCATTATGCGTGATGTGGCAATTGCTTTACTTCCTGCCTGTGCGCTTGGTGTGTATCAGTTCGGCCTTCGGGCGTTATTGATTTTACTGGTATCCTGTCTGACCTGTGCTGTCACAGAATATATTTATTTGAAGCTTATGAAGAGGCAGCAGGGGCCATATGAGTGCAGTGCTATTGTTACCGGTCTGTTAATCGGTATGAATATGCCGCCAACGGTTCCGCTTTGGATTCCGGTTATTGGAAGTATATTTGCAATTTTAGTAGTAAAGCAGGTGTTCGGTGGTCTTGGACAGAACTTTATGAACCCGGCTTTGGGTGCCAGATGCTTCCTGTTTTTATGTTATGCAGAGCGTATGAACACCTTCCAGATTCCACAGAAGGTAGGTAACGCGATTATTAATTACGGTGCGGCTTCTGTAGATGGTATTTCAGGTGCTACACCGCTGGCTGCCTTAAAGGCAGGTGAAACTATCAATCTGCTTGATGCGTTCTTTGGTTTTACCGGTGGTGTTATTGGTGAAACAAGTACTGCCATGATTTTACTGGGTGCAGCTTACATGGTATACCGCAAGGTGATTTCCCTGCGTATTCCACTTGCGTATCTGTTGACGTTCTCTGTATTTATTATCCTTTGCGGTGGAAGGGGCTTTGACCCTTATTACCTTGCCTGTGAACTTTGTACCGGTGGTCTGATGTTAGGTGCATTCTTTATGGCAACGGATTATGTAACTTCTCCGATTACAAAGGGCGGACAGATTGTGTTTGGTATTCTGCTTGGTATCCTCACCGGTATTTTCCGTATCTACGGTAATAATGCGGAGGGTGTATCCTATGCAATTATTATTGCCAACCTGTTAGTTCCGTTAATTGAGAAGATGACAATGCCTAGACCATTTGGAAAAGGAGGACACTAAAATGGCAAAGAAAAAGAAGAAACAAAGTATGATAAAAGATGCCATTATCCTCTGCATGATTTCCCTGATTGCGGCATTGGCTCTTGGTTTTGTAAATGAGCTGACCAAGGACAGAATTGCTGATTTGGAAGCACAGGCAAAGGCGGAGGCTTATAAGGAAGTTTATCCGGAGATGAGTTCTCTTGTAGAAGCAAAAGATAATGAGGTGCTTGAAAAAGCAATGGAAGAAGCAGACACCATTTTAGCAAATGGCGGTTTCTCCAATGTAACAATAGATGAAGTGTGTCTGGTGGAGGATGCATCCGGCAATCACATTGGTTATGTGGGTTCCGTTACTTTAAAGGCATATGACGTTATGACTCTTACTTTTGGATATACCGTAGATGGTACCTGTACCGGTCTGGCATTCCTTGATATTAAGGAAACACCGGGTATTGGTATGAAGGCAGACGAGCCGGACTTCAAGAACCAGTTTGCAGGAAATAGTGCAGACCAGTTTGTTTCTGTAAAGAGTGGTGCTGGTGCAGGTGAAATCAATGCCATCAGTGGCGCAACCTTTACAACGAATGGTGTTATCAAGGGTGTGAATGCAGGTATCTGCTTTATGAAAGAACTTCAGACCAGATTAGGAGGTGCGAACTAATGGGAAAATGTTTCAAGCAGTTCTTTAACGGACTCTTTAAAGAAAACCCTACCTTCGTGCTGATGCTTGGTATGTGTCCGACACTGGCGGTAACTTCCTCTGCCAGCAACGGTCTTGGTATGGGTCTGACAACGACAGCGGTTCTTGCGCTGTCCAACCTCTTTATTTCCCTTATCCGTAAGATTATTCCGGATAAGGTTCGTATCCCGGCGTTTATCGTTGTGGTAGCGACTTTTGTTACTATTGTACAGATGCTGTTGCAGGCATATCTTCCTGAATTGAATGAAAGCCTTGGACTGTACATTCCGTTAATTGTGGTAAACTGTATTATTTTAGGCCGTGCAGAGGCGTTTGCTTATACCAATGGTCCTGTCGTATCTTTGTTTGATGGACTTGGCATGGGACTTGGTTTTACCCTTGGTCTTACCTCCATCGGTGTGGTTCGTGAGTTAATCGGTGCCGGTGAGGTGTTTGGCATTCAGGTGATGCCGGCGTCCTATGAACCGGCGTCTATTTTCACACTGGCTCCGGGTGCGTTCTTTGTACTGGCACTTCTCACAGCGTTACAGAACGTATTTAAGGCAAAATCTGCAACTAATGTGCCGGGTGCCAAGGTGGCCTGCGGTGGAAACTGTGCTTCCTGTATGGACGGCAAGTGTGTAGAGAACCGTGAGGAAATTGCCCGCATCAATGGCATTAAAGAAGCAGAAGCAGTGGCAGCGAAGGCAGAGGCAGCCAGAAGGGCAGCAGAAGCAAAGAAAGCTGCTGAGGCAAAAAAAGCCGAGGAAGAGGCGGCGAAGAAGGTAGAAGAGGAAAAGTCCGAAACAGCAGAGAATGAGCAGAAGGAGGAAATTTAAGCGATGAAAGAAATGATTCTTATTTTAATTGGCTCTGCGCTGGTTAATAACGTTGTCTTAAGTCAGTTCCTTGGTCTGTGTCCATTCCTGGGAGTTTCCAAAAAGACGAAGACAGCGGCCAGTATGGGTGCTGCGGTTATTTTTGTAATTATGATTGCCAGTGCTGTTACCTATGCGGTGCATTATCAGGTATTAGTGCCACTGGGCATGGAATATATGCAGACAATCGTATTCATTCTGGTGATTGCTGCATTGGTTCAGATGATTGAAATGATGTTAAAGAAGGTAAGTCCGGCAATTTATTCTGCTCTTGGCGTGTACCTTCCGCTGATTACTACAAACTGTGCCGTACTTGGTGTTGCAATTACCAACATTCAAGACGGTTCCACATTTGCAGAGAGTATGATGAACAGCCTTGGTACCAGTCTGGGATTCCTGATTGCCATTGTGATTATGGCAGGTATCCGTGAACGTCTGGAAGGCAACGACATTCCAAAGGCATTTCAGGGTATGCCGATTGTTCTGATTACTGCCGGTCTCATGGCAATCGCATTTTGCGGTTTTGCCGGTATTATATAAGGAGGTAGCAGACGATGACAAATTCGATTCCTTATATGGTTTTGGCGTTTAATATTGAGAACGTCCTCATCGGAGGTGCTTTCGTTGGTGTGCTGGGTCTCGTTCTTGGTGTGGCTCTTGGCATTATCGGAAAGGTATTCTTCGTGAAGGTGGACGAAAGAGAACTTCAGGTAAGAGAGTGTCTGCCGGGCAATAACTGTGGCGGTTGTGGTTATGCCGGCTGTGACGGCCTGGCAGCAGCAATTGCAAAGGGAGAGGCACCGGTAGGTGGTTGTCCGGTTGCTAATGCAGAAGCAAAGGCAAAAATTGGTGAAATTATGGGTCAGACCGTGGACGAAGCTGATAAGAATGTTGCTTTTGTAAAGTGCTCCGGTACCTGTGATAAAACAGAAAGAAAATACAATTACTATGGTATCAATGACTGCCGAAAGGCAATGTCTGTGCCGGGTGCCGGCGATAAAATGTGTAGCTTTGGCTGCCTTGGCTTTGGCAGTTGTGTGGCGGCCTGTCAGTTCGACGCAATTCATGTAGTGGACGGTGTGGCTGTGGTAGACAAGGAAAAGTGTGTGGCCTGCGGTAAGTGTGTCAGTGCCTGCCCTAAGGCTCTCATTGAGTTGATTCCTTACAAGGCTTCACAGGCGGTTGCCTGCAACTCTAAGGATAAGGGTAAGGATGTCCGGGTTGCCTGCAAGACCGGTTGTATCGGTTGTATGATTTGTACCAAGCAGTGCGAGAATGGTGCCATTACCGTAACAGATAATCTGGCAAAGATTGATTATGAAAAGTGTAATGGTTGCGGCAAGTGCGCAGAGAAGTGCCCACAGAAAATTATTGTTGCGAGATAAGCACAAATTATTTTTAAGAAAAGAGGAAGATGACATGAAAATTGCATTAGTTATGGAAAACAGCCAGGCGGCAAAGAATCCGATTGTGGAAAAGGCATTAAAAAGTGTGGTAGAACCAATGGGTCATGAGGTATTTAATTATGGTATGTACAGTGCGGAGGACAAAGAGCAGTTAACCTACGTTCAGGTTGGTATTTTATCAGCAGTGCTTTTAAACTCCGGCGCGGCAGATTATGTTATTACCGGTTGTGGTACCGGCGAGGGTGCCATGCTTGCCTGCAATTCCTTCCCGGGTGTTATCTGCGGTCATGTAGAGGACGCATTGGATGCTTACACCTTCTCTCAGATTAACGATGGTAATGCTATCGCCCTTCCTTTTGCAAAAGGCTTTGGCTGGGGTGGTGAAAAAAATCTGGAATATATCTTCGAGAAGCTGTACTGCGAGGAAAGTGGTCAGGGCTACCCAAGAGAGCGTGCTGCTATCATGAAGAAGAACCGTGAAATCTTAAATGCGGTAAAGGGTGTTACTTACCGTGACCTGTGTGATATCTTAAAGGAAATCGACAGAGACTTGGTAAAGGGTGCTCTTGGCGGAGCAAAGTTCCAGGAATATTTCTTTGCAAACTGCAAGTGTGAGAAGCTTGCGGCGGTGGTAAAGGAGATTTTGGCTTAAAAAGTGTTTAACTGGTGAGCAGGTGACTATCGGATGAGGTTACCTGCTCATTTCTTTTATGTCGGAAATGATGTGTATCAGGTTAGTTGGGAAGGTAAATGGAAATGTTCATTTTTTTTCTTGCCTGAAAAAGAAGAATTTGATATAATGTAGAAAATTAAACTAAGGAGGAATTGCCATGAAATCGATACGAATGAAGATTACTGTTGCAATTGTGGTTTGTTCCCTGATTACGGCATCCATTATCAGCCTGCTCAGCATTTCTGATACCAGAGACTTATCAAATGCTGCTGCGGAAAATGAACTGGTATTGACCTGCGATAATACGGGACGGGAAATCAATGCGTTAATTTCCAGAATTGAGCAGTCTGTAGACACCTTAACGGATATTGCCATGGAAAAGATGGACTTTTCTAAGTTTCAAAACAATAATGCATATGTAGAAGAGTATACCAATGGATTGTTGGAAGAATTCGTTACATTTGCAGAGCATACAGATGGTGCAATTACCGCATATATCCGTTATAATCCGGAATTTACGGAACCGACCTCCGGTATTTTTCTGACCCGTAATGATACACAGTCCGCGTTTGATAGTGTAACACCAACGGACTTTAGTATGTATGACCCTTCTGATGCAGCCCATGTGGGTTGGTATTACATACCGGTAGCCAATAAGGCACCTCTTTGGATGGATCCTTATTTAAACGCAAATATCAATGTATATATGATTTCTTATGTAGTTCCGCTTTATGAAAACGGTACATCGGTTGGTATTCTCGGTATGGATATCGACTTTGGACAGTTAACCTCCCTGGCAGACAATGCGGTGGCTTTTGATACAGGATATTCCTTTGTAGTGAGCTCTGCGGGGAATGTATTGTATCACAAGGACATTGCTTCCGGCACTGATTTGGCAGAATATAAGGATGGAGAACTTAGTTCTGTTAAGGAGTTTGTGCTGAATTCTTCCAATCAGGGAAAGACGTTGCAGTACAGTTATAATGGAGAAGATAAATATTTATCTTATGCAGAGCTGGGAAATGGCATGAAATTGGTATTAACTGCTCCGTTAGAGGAGATTACAGCGGATGCAAATGCTCTTTCTGTCCAGATTCTGATGTTCCTTGCTATGGGACTTGTTGTTGCTATTGTGCTCGGTGTTTTAATCGGAAGTACTATTGCAAAACCAATTAAGAGAATTACGGAAATTATCAAGCAGACTTCGGAGTTGGATTTCCACCGGGCTGCGGATATCGATAAACTGATGAAGAAAAAAGACGAAACCGGTATTATGGCAAAGGCGGTAAACGAGATGCGTTCCGTCCTGCGTGAACTGGTGGGTAATATGGAAAATGTTAAGGATGGCTTGCTCGAAAACATGAAACGTCTGGATGATGTGATGAGAGAAAATAACTCCATTTCCGAGGATAATTCCGCAACCACCCAGGAACTGGCAGCAGGAATGGAAGAAACCGCTGCAAGTGCTACCATGATTGTAAGCAATATCGATGCTATTCAGACTAATGCGGAAGGTATTCGAGGTTTGTCTGAGCGAGAACAGCAGGAATCCAAAACCATTATGACCCGTGCAAGGGAATTACGCGACAATACCCGTGCATCCAGTGACAAAGCGATGGCAATTTTTGAAGATATGAAAAATCGCACTGCGGAGGCTATTGAAAAATCCAAAGTGGTTGCCAAGATTAATGAACTGACGGATGATATCCGCAATATTTCTTCACAGACAAATCTTCTTGCTTTAAATGCCAATATTGAAGCGGCCAGAGCCGGAGATGCCGGAAAAGGATTTGCAGTTGTAGCAACAGAAATTGGAGCATTGGCAAATCAGACTTTCGAAACGGTAGACAGTATCAACCAGATTGTTGGGGAAGTAAACAGTGCAGTTGCAGATATGACCGATTGTATCCGTGTAATTATGACTTTCCTGGAAGAAACTGTTGTGGCAGACTACAGCTCCTTCCGTCAGGTTGGTGAAAAATACGAAGAGGATGCTCAGACATTTATGGAATCCATGCAGCAGATCTATACAGAGATATCTGATCTAAATGGAAAAATCATGGAGATTGCACAGACCATAGAAGATGTAAATCAAACAGTTTCAGAGTCTGCAGCAGGCGTAAATCTCATTGCTGCAAAATCCGGCGAGGCTGTGACAAAAACAGTAGAAGGATATGGACATTTACGTGAAAGTGAAAGTAACCTTGAGATGTTGAAGGAACTTATTAGAAAGTTTGAAGTCTA